>JAJDAZ010000001.1 GCA_029261595.1 Nitrospinaceae bacterium
CATACCCAAATTACATGATATTGCAAACGGTAAACGCTGTGTGCTGATATCCGAACTTCCATGCATACAACAATACCGCCTACGGACTCATTCATCCACGGCTAAAGCCGTGGTGTTCTGTCTGCGACCGTATAAAATTTCATTCCATCACTATTAGGCTCCAAGAAATAATAGATACTTCCTTTCCTGTGAATCAAACTGGCCTTGGTGCGGATATTTTTGGGATTCAAGGCCATCCCGGCAAACACATCAGCTAAAGCCGCATCATAGTCTTTAGCACGCCATTTCTCAGTAGCAAGAGCCAAATAATCTTCCGGAGAACGTTGTTCAGGAGTGCGTTCTTCTGCCTGCTCAATAAATCTTTCGCCTTCTTTCTCAATTTCAGGAGAGGGTTTGTCCTGGGCAAGGTTGAGGGCAAGTTCCCGCTCCTGTTGGGTTGGCTGGTAGCGTGTTATTTTGACTCCTTCTTTTCCAACTTCAATATTTTTGACATTGTCTGGACCAAAAGCTCCAAACAAAATTAACCCCGCTCCAGCGAAAATGGCGATACCACGTATTCCTGATTTTAATGTGCCAAAGAGTCCTCCAAGGATAAGGATGCCTCCAAATATTACTGCAATCCAAACTCCTGGCTCCATATTGCTTCTATCCTTTATGTGTGATAAAGATTCTCAACTCTACTAATTTAGCAATTTTGGGCCAATAAGTTGGCTTTGCACTTGCTATTTCAATAGATGCTTTACATGCGTGAGCACGGAGTCGCTCAGGGCCTGATAATCATAGCCCCCTTCCAGCATGGAGATCAGCCGACCGCCGCAGATTTCATCTGCGGCGCGTTTTATCTGCTCCGTCATGGCACCAAAACATTCCGTTGTTAATTCTATATTGGCCAGGGGGTCTCTTTGATGCGCGTCGAAGCCTGCGGATATTATGATCAGATCCGGTTTGAAGCGAATCATTTCCGGGATGAGTTTGTTTTCAATCCGGTCCATGTAATCGGCGTCACCCGAATACGCCCGCATGGGAAAATTGAGTGTGGTTCCCAAGCCGTCTCCCGTCCCGGTTTCGTCTTCATCGCCGGTGCCGGGATAAAACGGATACTGGTGGGAACTTGCGTAATACACCGAAGGATCGTTATAAAAGGAATGCTGGGTGCCGTTGCCGTGATGCACGTCCCAGTCAAAAATGAACACCCGGTTGAGATCTTTTTCCTCGATGGCGTAACGGGCGGCGACGGCGACGTTATTGAACAGGCAGAACCCCATCGCCCGGTCTTGTTCCGCATGATGCCCAGGCGGGCGCACCGCGCAAAATGCATTGTCGGCCTCTCCATCCACTACCAGGTCCACGGCAGTCAATCCCGCGCCTGCGGCCAGGACAGCAGCGCCGTAAGAGTCCTTGCTGATGACGGTGTCCGCGTCCAGATTGCGCATGCCTTCTTCCCAGGCGGTGCGCACCCGTTCGATATAGCCCGCATCATGATTGCGGGCAATTTGTTCTGCGGTCGCTTCCCGCGGTTCGGTGAAGGTCAGGTTTTGGTAGATGTCCGAATCCTTGATTTTTCCGTAAATCGCTTCCAACCTGCCGGGGTTTTCCGGATGCGGATTGGTGTCGTGTTTCAGGTAAAGCGGATTGTATAAAAAGCTGGTTTTTCGCATGGTGATGGGTTCCTGGATGAGAGAATTGACTGGGGGGTCAGGTTGTCCTTTGCTGGAATCTGTTTTGGTGAGAGAATAGCAGAAACCAAATATCAGAACAAGCAAGGCAGCTCTAACAATGGTACTGGACCAGGAGCGGCTCTTATGAAATAAGAGCCAGCGAGTTGCCTGAAAAAAATATCAAATTACTAGATATTTCTTTGAGATGGATTCTACTATTACCGAGGAAAAGGTACGGGCGATCGAGCAGACAGCCACCGGTCTGGGCTTTGACGGGTTCGGCATCACAGGCCCCGATACGCCCAAAGCGGCAGAAAGATACAAACGCTGGCTGTCCCACGAATATGAAGGAACCATGGGATACATGAGCCGATGGGAAGAAAAGCGTTCGGATTTAAACAAAGTCCTCCCCGGCATCCAAAGCGTGATCTGCTTGCGCACCAATTATTTACCCGAAGATAAAGACCTGCGCTTTCTGGACGAGTCCGACAACGGCGATATTTCCCTCTACGCGCATAACGAGGATTACCACGATGTCCTGCTCCCCCGGCTCAAACAACTGGATGAAAAGATTCATCAGGAGTTTCCCGACTGCAAAACCAAAGTTTATGTGGACACGGGGCCGGTGCTGGAAAAACCCCTGGCGCAAAATGCCGGAATCGGCTGGGTGGGCAAACACACCAATCTGATCAGCGAAGGCATCGGGTCCTGGTATTTTTTATCGGAGATTTTGACGGACATCACCCTGCCTTTCAACAAACCGGCAGTGGACCGTTGCGGGACCTGCCGGGAATGCATCGACATCTGCCCGACCCGCGCCATCGTGGCCCCTTACGTTCTCGACTCAAGAAAATGCATTTCCTATCTCAATATCGAGCTGAAGGGAGTGATCCCCTTGCAATTTAGAAAGGCCATGGGCAACCGGATTTATGGCTGTGACGATTGCCAGATCGTCTGCCCGTGGAATACCTACGCGGTCAAAACCGACGACCCCGCATTTCACGGGAAAGCAAGCGACCGCCTGCTCATCGAAATGATTCACCTGGATGACGAAGGGTTTCGCAAACGGTTTCGCAACAGCCCCATCAAGCGCATCAAGCGTCGGGGTTTCCTGCGCAACGTGGCCATCGCGCTGGGCAATTCGGGCAACCTCGACGCGGTCTTTCCTCTCATTGAGGTCCTGACCGACAAAGAACCGCTCATTCGCGCCCACGCCGTCTGGGCCCTGGGGGAATTGCTGCAGGAAAAAGCGCCGACGGTTTTGTGGGAGAACCTCGCGGAGGAATCCGATGAAATGGTGTTGACGGAAATTCGGAATGTTGATAAAACCTACCGCCGGACCTCCGGCTCCTATTTTTCTCTCGAATGATAAACCCGTTGATAAAATCGGCATCTCAAGTCTATAATTAATCCCATTTATTCCCATATAACCAAGGAACTCATGAGCGAAGAAAACAATTTCCGATTTCTAAAAGCGTGCCGGGGCGAGCCGGTCGATAAAACTCCTGTCTGGTTCATGCGTCAGGCAGGCCGCTATATGAAGGCTTACCGGGACCTCAAGGAAAAACACACATTTTTGGAAATGTGTAAAACTCCGGAGCTGGCCACCAAAGTCACGATGCAACCGGTGAACGCTCTGGACATCGACGCCGCGATTATTTTTGCGGACATTCTGCTTCCCCTCGAACCGATGGGAACAGGGCTCGAATTTATAGTAGGCGACGGGCCGTCGATTCCCCGTCCCGTAAAAGACGCCAAGGCCGTCGAGAACCTGCGCCCGGTCAATGCCGAGGAACAATTAGGCTTCGTGGGTGATGCCATCCGCATGGTGCGAAAAGAAATCAACGGCAAAGTTCCGTTGATCGGTTTTGCCGGAGCTCCCTTCACGCTCTGCAGTTATATGGTGGAAGGCGGCAAGTCGCGGGAATTCAAAACCACCAAGTTGATGATGCTGGAAACGCCGGACACCTGGGCACTGATGATGGATAAGGTCTGTACCATGCTGATCGATTATTTAAAAATGCAGGTGAACGCAGGCGCACAGGCGCTACAGTTATTCGACAGTTGGGTCGGGTGCCTTAGCCCCTACGACTATACGAAGTATGTCCTGCCCTACACCAAACGAGTGATCGATGGATTGAAAGACTGCGGCGTTCCGGTGATCAATTTCAGCACCGGCACTTCCACCATGTTGCCCGAGGTCGCAAAGGCCGGCGGCGACGTGATCAGTTTTGACTGGCGGATTTCTTTAGACGACGCCTGGAAACAAATCGGCCATGATCAGCCGATTCAGGGCAACCTCGATCCGGTGCTTTTGTTCGCACCGCTTCCAGTGCTCAAAGAACGGGTCCACGATATCATGCGTCAGGCGGCGGGTCGGCCGGGACATATCTTTAATCTCGGGCATGGTATTTTACAGCACACACCGGTCGATCATGTCAAAGCGGTCTGCGACATGGTTCACGAATACCGCTATGAGTGACAGCCCACCCACCCAGGCAATTTTCCTGATGGCCCACGGGGCGCCCACCCGCGTGGACGACATCCCGCTTTATCTTAAAAATATTCGTGGCGGCAAAGAGTCCACTCCCGAAGTGATTAAGATCATCCAGGAGCGCTACGAAGCCATCGGCGGCAGTTCTCCCCTGCTTGAAATCACACGGGGTCAGGCCGAAGCGCTGGAGAAATTCATCAACCAGGATGGGAAGAATACCTTCAAAGTTTATTTCGGCATGCGCAGTTGGAACCCCTATATCAAGGATGAGGTCCAACAGATGGTGGACGACGGCATCAAAAAAGTGGTTGCCCTCTGCCTTGCCCCGCAATACAGCAAATGGAGCACCGAGCGTTATTTCAAATCCTTCAACGACGCGCTCAAGGAATCCGACCCGGAGAACAATCTGGAGATACAATATATTGCCAGCTGGTGCGATCATCCTTGCCTCACCGATGCGTTCGTCGAAAAATACAATCAGGCGATTGAAAAATTATCAGAAAAAGATAAAGATCAGGTTCACACCGTGTTCACCGTGCACAGCATTCCCGCCGCCGCCGTGGATGAAGGCGACCCTTACGCCGAAGAATACGAAAAAACCGTGCGCCACATTGTCGAGCGGGTTCAACCCAGAAACTGGCACATGGCCTACCAGAGCCAGGGAATGATCCCCGTGCCCTGGCTCACACCCACGGTAGAATCGGTTCTCGACAAGATCGCCCGGATTGGCGCAAAACCGGTTCTTGTGGTTCCTGTGGGTTTCGTGTCCGACCACATAGAAATTCTATACGACATCGACATCGAATTTAAAAACTACGCCAAAGAACGCAAGCTCGATCTTTATCGAACCGAATCGATGAATCTGTCTCCCACCTTCACCGAAGCCCTCGCCGCCCTGGTGTGGCCCGCGTAACGCTGTTCGATGGATTTATTGCTGGCCTAACCCTTGTATCTCAGCGTTTCCCTCCTTTTCGCATTAAGATTTTTTAATCCTGCATTAACCTACAATCAATATTGTTTTTTTTAGTCTGTAAAGGAACCAAACTCCAACTGAGGGAAGGAACCTGAACATGAGAAAAACAAAACTAATAAATCGCGTCGTGGCGACCGTTCTGGCGGGAGCCTTTCTATTTATTCTGGGGGCGAGTGTCGCCGCCTTCCAGCAATCCACCGAAAAATTGTGGACACAGAAAACCGAGACGGATCAATCCGTAACTTCCGGCGGAAACCAATTCAGCAAGCTGGCGGAGTCGTTGAGCCCTACGGTGGTCAACATCCGCTCCCTGCAGACGATCAACCACAGTTATTACGGGAGCGCCCCCTGGCAGAGTCCAGGCCCTCGCAGTGGACACCCTTCGGAGCAGTACCGGCAACGGGGGGAAGGGTCCGGGTTCATCATCCATAAAGACGGTTATATATTGACCAACGCCCACGTGGTGAAGGGTTCCGATGCGGTGCAGGTGGCGTTGTCGGATGGAACGTTGTTTCGCGGCGTGCCGGTTGGCATCGACCTGGTGACCGATATTGCCCTCATCAAGATCGATTCACCCGCCGACCTGCCCGTTCTTCCGCTTGGAAACTCCGACAATCTAAAACCAGGGGAATGGGTGATGGCTATCGGAAGTCCCTTTGGACTGGATTTGACGGTGACTGCGGGAATCGTCAGCGGCAAAGGCCGGTCTTTGGGAACCAGCCCGTTTGACGATTTCATTCAGACCGACGCCCCGATCAATCCCGGCAACAGCGGAGGTCCGCTGATCAATATGCGGGGCGAGGTGATCGGCATCAACACCGCCATTCTTCCTCAGGGGCAGGGGCTGGGGTTTTCTTTGCCGATCGATCTGGTCAAGAAACTGCTCCCGCAACTGAAGGAAAAAGGCCGGGTGGTTCGCAGTTGGCTGGGCGTCACTGTCCAGGACATCACTCTGGACGTCAAGGAATCCATGAACCTGTCTGTGGACCGGGGTTCCCTGGTGCGGGAAGTGATGAAAGGAAGCCCTGCGTCGATTGCAGGAATTCAGTCGAATGACGTCATCACCCAATTTGACGGCCATGCGATCAAGAGCTCGCGCGAGCTTCCGAAGCGGGTCGCTCACGCACCGGCGGGAATCAAGATGCCTGTCATTCTCGTACGTGATGGCAAGCAAATTTCTATCGAGGTGGAACTGGAAAAAATTCCCGGCCGGGTTGAAAGCTAAAATCACGATGACTTGAAAATTATTAATATAATTTCATATTCTTCAGAAAAGAGTTTTGGGCCGAGGAATATATTTTTAACCCCTATGAGTCTCTGTCAATTTTGAGATTCCGCCCCCTTCAGTCAATGAAGGGGGCAAGGGATACCAGATTTATTTTCCCGGCATCATAATTATGATCCGACCCAAAACCATCCCAGGAAAATCATCCGCTGATTAAAAAAACAACCGCCATTAAAAATGAATGGATGGAATTATTTTTTTTCTTCCATTTTTTTTTAAACGCCGTATTATCCTCCCATGCTCACCGATTCACTGAACCCCCAGCAGTTACAATCTGTCCTTCATGCCGACGGCCCGCTCATTGTGGTGGCCGGCGCAGGCTCCGGCAAGACCCGGGTGATCACCACCCGCATCGCTCACCTGATCCAGGAAAAAGGCATTGCTCCGGAGCGGATACTGGCGATCACGTTCACCAACAAGGCCGCCGGAGAAATGAAAGAACGGGTCCGAAAAATACTCGGTCACAGCTCGTCTTCCCCGTGGATCAGCACCTTTCATTCTTTTTGCCTGAGGATTTTAAGGCGGCATATTTCCGCTCTGGGTTACCCCGGTGATTTTGCCATCTACGACAGCCAGGACCAGTTGTCTCTCGTCAAACAATGCATGAAAAAAATGTCGGTGAATGTCGAGGCTTTCCCGCCGAAATCCATTCTCAACGGCATCAGCGGATTCAAGAATGATTATCTTTTCCCCGGCGACATAGACCTCGACTCCCTGCCCTATGGCAACAAGCTGAAAGCCGCCCAGGTTTATCCGGTGTATCAGGAGCACTTGAAAAAAAACAGTGCGCTTGATTTCGACGACCTTTTGATCTGGGCCGTCAAGCTGTTGAGTGAAGTCCAGGAAGTGTCGGAGATGTACAACGATCGCTTTCAATACGTCCTGGCCGATGAGTTTCAGGACACCAACAAGACCCAGTATCAATTGCTCAAACTGCTCTCTATAAAACATCGCAATGTGTGTGTGGTGGGCGATGACGACCAGAGCATCTACCGCTGGCGCGGCGCGAACGTGGAAAACCTCATGCACTTCGAAAAAGATTTTCCGGGAACCACGGTGATCAAGCTGGAGGAAAATTATCGCTCGACGCAAAACATTCTGAAAGCCGCCGGGGAAGTGGTCAAGGAAAACAACAATCGAAAACCCAAAACCCTGTGGACGAAAAACGAAGACGGCGAACCCATCGTTTATTATCGCGCCGAAGACGAAGTTGATGAAGCCCGCAATGTCTGCGAACGGATTGTAAAGTTAAACCGGCAGGAAAACCTCTCGTTCAACGATATGGCGGTGTTGTACCGCACCAACGCGCAATCCCGCGTGATGGAGGACGCGTTGCGCCGAAAAAATATCCAGTATCAGGTGTATGGCGGGTTGAAGTTTTATGCCAGAAAAGAGGTCAAGGATATTCTGTCCTATTTGCGGGTTGCCTTGAACCCTGAAGATTCCGTTTCTTTAAAACGCATCGTTAATTATCCCGCAAGGGGAATCGGCAAAACATCGCTGGATAAAGTTGAAACTTATTGCGACCAAGCGGACCTGCCCCTGATTCAAGGCTTGCGGCAGGCTGAAGAGAAGCGACTGCTCTCGACTGCGGCGGCAAAAAAAATCGCCGCGTTTATTGAAATGATGGAGGCGTTTGCAGAAAAGTGCAAAGCGGGTTCACCCGTAGACGCTCTTCGTGAAATCATCGAACGCTCTGGCTATAACGCCATGTTGCAAAAAGAAAACACCATTGAAAGTCAGAGCCGACAGGAAAACCTACAGGAATTGATCTCCGCTTTGGAACAGTCGGTGGAACAGAGAAACACTTTGCAGGAGTTTCTAGACAGCACCGCGCTGGTGGCCGATATCGATTCGCTGGAAGAAGATTCAAGAGGCATTCTGCCTCTCATGACCCTTCATTCCTGCAAGGGGTTGGAGTTTGCCGCCGTGTTCATCATCGGCATGGAGGACGGGCTTTTGCCGCATGGCAGTTCGATGTCCGACCCCGCCCAATACGAAGAGGAGCGGCGGCTGTGTTATGTCGGGTTCACCCGTGCCCGGAAAATGTTGTTCGTCAGCAACGCCCGACGGCGCAAAATTTATGGCAGTGTCTTCAATTATTCTCCTTCGCAATTTTTACTTTCGATTCCCTCGGAGATCATGGTCAATGAAAGTGCGGTGGGCCAGGACCGGGGGTTCACCTCGCAATCGAGTCCTTCGAGTTCATCCTCCCCGTCCTACGCCATCCGGTCCCAGCCGGAAAAAGCATCCTCCAGTTCGCCCTATTCCATCGGCTCCAAACTTCTGCACCCGTCGTTTGGAACCGGCGTGGTGATGAACCGGGAGGGCAACGAGGACGACCTGAAGCTGGAAATATTTTTCAAACGGCCTCATGGCAAGAAAAAAATTGCCCTCAAGCATGTTAAACTGATTCCTCTTTAATAAATTTTCGTTTACATGAAATAGTGATTGCCACTCGACCCACTGGGTTGAGCGGCTTTTATTCGGGAGGTATTATGCTTTTAACAACCAGTATGAAACGAATCATTTTCCTGGTAGCGTTTCTTTTTCTATTTTGTGGAGTGGCTCTTGCAGATGATCAAAACGCCGTTTCGTTTTCCGGAAAAGTAAAAAAGGTGATCTTAAAGAAAAACAAGGTGGCGATCATGGACCCTGCTACCAAAAAACGCTTCGCGCTGACCGTCAACGATCAGACAAAAATGACTGGCTGGAGCGGTCTCGCTGATATCAAAAAAGGTGACCTAATCAGCGGGAAATACATCGTGACGGACAAAGGCTTGTATGTCGCCACCGAGTTAAAAGGGAAGTAAAAGCTAAAGCGCGGGACTGGACTTTTGGATCGGAAATAGTTTTTTCAACCGGGCCTTTCCCTCAGGAGGCAATCTCAGACTCAGAACAATGCGATCGTCCTGGTAATCTTCCTTGACGATGATCGCTTCTTTGCGGATGGCGGAAATCCGGTCGGCTTCTGAATAATCCAGTTCAAGGACATAAGGAGTCAACCGGTTTTCGTAACAGCGGATGATTTCTTTTTGCAACCGGTCGATGCCCTCGCCCGACTTGCAGGAGATGAACACCGCTTGCGGGTTCGATTGGTGCGCGTTGACTAAAATTTCGGGGTCGGCGATTCGATCCGTTTTATTAAACACCAGCAACGAATCGATTGCCTCGGCTCCCAGTTCGCTGAGCACCTCATCGACTGTCTCCATTTGCCGTTTGTGATCTGGGTGACTGAAGTCCACCAGCTTGATGAGCAGGTCGGCTTCACGGACTTCATCGAGCGTGCTTTTAAAAGACGCCACCAGGTCGTGCGGTAATTTATCGATGAGACCCACCGTGTCCGCCAGCAGGACGGGGTAGGGAAAGTTCTTTTTGATTTTACGAATGGTCGCCTCCAAAGTTGCGAACAGTTTGTCTGCCACCAGAGTGTCGGACCCGGTCAACTGGTTCATCAATGTGGATTTCCCGACATTGGTGTAACCGACCAGGGCCACCCGGTAGATCCCGCTCCGGCTTTTCCGTTGCGTCTTTTTTTCCTTATCGATCCCCTTGAGTTTTCTTTCCAGCTTGGTGATCTCGTTTCGAATGAGTCGGCGGTCCAACTGGATCTGGGTTTCCCCCACATCGCGTAACCCAATACCGCCGCGCTGACGGGACAGATGCCCCCACATGCGGGTCAACCGGGGAAGCGCGTATTTCAGCCGGGCCAGTTCGACCTGAGTCTTGGCCTCGCGCGAATTCGCGTGATCATTGAATATTTCCAGAATGAGCCAGGACCGGTCGATCACCCGGCACCCGAAGATTTTCTCCAGATTGCGATTTTGCCCCGGTGATAGTTCGGCGTCGAAAATGACCGCTTCCGGCTGATGCTGTTCGACCGCCTGCTTGAGTTCTTCCACCTTACCGCTTCCCAAAAAGGTCTTGGGGTTGACGGTGGAAAGTTTCTGCGAAAGTTCGGCCACCGGATGGTAATTCGCGGTGGTAGCAAGACCTTCAAGTTCACCCAAAGAAATCGGCTGAGCCGTCCCTTTGCCTTGCGGCAATTGAACACCAACGAGGATCGCTTTCCTTTTTTCGGGAGTCTTGGGTTGAATTTGGTGAAAGAGTGCTTTCATAGGATGGGAGCTATTATAGCAGATTCCTCCGATCAATCGGTGAATAGCTGGCAGGGAAAGCCTGGTGGGTGGCGGCATGAATATTCACGGGCGGCCTTTAATGATGAGATGAGGCGGGTCGAGGATGAGTTTTCCGAAAGGCATCAAGAAAAAAGTTGACAAAACAAATTCTACTGGATACCCTGTTGGGAGATCTCCACAGCTCCCATTAAAAATACTCCGAACTCCAATCAAGCAATCCGGTTTATTTTCTATCCTTCATAGATAAACATCTATTTGTAATATACCTAATACCAAAAAAATCGAGAATTTTAGATTTATCCGCAACCCCAAACCAAATCCCAAACAACCATTCGTTAATCAACCTACAAATCTCTACCTCAAAGAGACCCTGACCTATGAGCCAAATGAATATTGAAGAACTAAAGGCAAAAACCATCTCCGAACTCACCAATATTGCCAAGGACCTGAAAATCCAGGGCCACAGCGGCTTGCGCAAGCAGGACCTGATTTTCAAAATCCTGGAGGCCAAGACGGAAAAGGACGGTTTGATGTTTGGCCAGGGGGTCCTCGAGATTCTCCCGGACGGATTTGGGTTTCTCAGGGCGCCGACCTACAACTATCTCCCAGGCCCGGATGACATATATGTTTCTCCCTCGCAAATTCGCAAATTCGACATGCGCACCGGGGACACCATTTCCGGGCAGATTCGACCTCCCAAGGACAGCGAGCGGTATTTCGCCCTGTTGAAGGTCGAAGCCATCAATTTTGAAAATCCTGAAAAAACCAAAGACAAAATTCTATTCGACAACCTGACGCCGCTTTACCCGGAAGAAAGGCTGCGTCTGGAAACGCCGAACTGCAAAGATTACAGCGCCCGTGTCATGGACCTCATGACTCCGATCGGCAAAGGCCAGCGTGGATTGATCGTGGCCCCGCCCCGTACCGGTAAGACGATGCTTCTGCAATCGGTCGCTAACAGTATCAGCACCAATTTCCCCGAAGTTGTCCTGATGGTTTTGCTGATCGACGAGCGCCCGGAGGAAGTGACCGATATGGAACGGTCCGTTAAAGGGGAAGTCATCAGTTCCACTTTCGACGAACCGGCCCAGCGCCATGTTCAGGTGGCCGAAATGGTGATCGAAAAAGCCAAACGGCTGGTCGAACATAAAAAAGACGTAGTGATTCTACTCGACAGTATCACGCGCCTGGCCCGCGCTTATAACGCCATTGTGCCGCCCAGCGGCAAAGTTCTTTCCGGTGGTGTGGATTCCAACGCTCTGCAAAGGCCCAAACGATTTTTCGGTGCGGCGCGGAATCTGGAAGAAGGCGGAAGTTTGACCATTATCGCCACAGCGTTGATCGATACCGGAAGCCGGATGGACGACGTGATCTTCGAGGAATTCAAGGGAACCGGTAACATGGAAATCGTTCTGGATCGTAAATTGGCCGATAAGAGGACATTTCCTTCCATCGATATCAACCGCTCCGGGACCCGCAAAGAGGAGTTGCTCCTGCCGGAAGAGGATCTCCAGCGCGTCTGGTTGCTGAGAAAAGTTTTACTGCCGATGGGAATTCATGATAGTATGGACCTCCTCTTGCAAAAGATTAAAGAAAATAAAACAAACGCCGAATTTTTGGCCGCCATGAACACTTGATGATTGAGGACTGACGCATTATGAAACAGGGAATCCATCCTGAATACCATGAAACCATGATCCGTTGCGCCTGTGGGCACGAAGTCAATATAGGCTCCACGGTGAAGGATTTGCATCTTGAAATATGCTCGAATTGCCACCCGTTTTATACCGGCAAACAAAAACTGCTGGACACGGCAGGACGCATTGAGAAGTTCAACCGGAAATACGGCAAGAAAAAATCCGAAAGCGATCCCGAACCCGCAACTCCCAATTAGCTTCATTCCCCACCCATCACGCTTTATGCCCTTATGATTGAGGCATAAAGCTTCCTGGAAAATATCAGTCAAACCAGCATCCGCCGAGCCTCCTTCTGTGAGGCAGACCCATGATCGAAAAACTAGACTCCATTGAACAACGTTACGATAAACTCAACGGACTGCTGAGCGATCCCGGAATCATCGCCCAACAATCGGAATACCAGAGGTATGCCCGCGAGCAATCCGAGCTTGCCCCGATCGTGGCCAGTATCAAGGAATTGAAAACGATTGTCCGGCACACAGAAGAAAATAAAACCATTCTGGCGGAAGAATCCGATGCCGAACTTTTGGCGATGGCCAAAGAGGAGCTGGAAGCGTTGGCAGCAAACCGCGAAACGGTTGAGGATCAATTAAAAAAGCTGTTGCTGCCCAAGGACCCACGCGACGAAAAAAGCGTCATCATGGAAATTCGCGCCGGCACCGGAGGGGAAGAAGCCGCCCTGTTTGCCGCGAATCTGTTTCGCATGTATTCCAGGCACGCGGAAGCGCATAAGTGGAAAACGGAAATTCTCAGCACCAATGTCACCGGCAAAGGCGGATTCAAGGAAATCATCCTCAACATCAGCGGCAAAGGCGTGTTCAGCCGGTTGAAGTTTGAAAGCGGAACGCATCGCGTGCAGAGAGTCCCCGAAACCGAAACTCAGGGGCGGGTTCACACATCGGCTGTGACGGTGGCCATCATGCCGGAAGCGGAAGATGTGGATATCAACATCAATACGGCGGATTTAAAATTCGATGTGTTCAGGGCTTCCGGGCCCGGCGGTCAGAGCGTCAACACCACCGACTCTGCGGTGCGCATCACGTACGTTCCGACCGGGCTCGTGGTGACTTGCCAAGACGAAAAATCGCAACACAAAAACAAAGAAAAGGCGATGAAAGTTCTGCGCGCCCGCCTGTACGATGAAATTCAGCAAAAGCAACACGATGAAATGGCTAAAGAGCGGAAACAGCAGGTGGGGTCCGGCGACCGCAGTGGACGCATCCGCACCTACAATTTTTCCCAGGAGCGGGTGACCGACCATCGCATCGGATTGACCCTGCACAAGCTCACCCAGATCCTTGAGGGGGACCTCGACCACATCATCGACGAGCTCACTCTCCATTATCAGGCCGAAGCTCTCAAGAACAATATCGACGATATGGAGAAAGAAAAGCAGGCAAAAACCATCGCCTGACTGTAAATAAACGAAGCGTAAAGCAACTTTCCTCAGTCCCAAGGTATTTTGAAGAATGACCTGGACATCCACATCATCGTTTTTAACATGGTCCGCCAAACGCCTCACCCAGGCCGGCATCGAATCCCCGCGTCTTGAATCGGAAGTTCTTCTCGCACGGGGGTTGCACCTGAGCCGAGAAGACCTGTACCGGAACCCGGACCGTAAACTGGACGAAGAAGAGATTGCCGTTTCAAAAGGTTTTGTGGAGCGGCGTTTTCTTCGGGAACCTGTGGCCTATATTCTGGGTCGCCGCGAATTCTGGGGGCTGGATTTTCAGGTCACCCCCGATGTTCTGGTGCCCCGATGGGAAACCGAAATCCTGATCGAACAGTTTTTGAAATGGGCGCGATCCGAATCATTTTCTCTGCCGATGGAAATTCTGGATATGGGAACGGGTTCCGGCAATATAGCCATCGTGGCGGCCAGGGAACTGCCTAAAAGCCGGTTGACCGCGGTTGATATTTCACCCGACGCTCTGGCCATCGCCGAGACCAATGCCTGGGTGCATGGAGTGGCCGATCGGGTCCGCTTTGTTGAAGGCGATTTGTTTGATTGCCATTTAGATGGTTCGTTTCACGCGATCCTGTCCAACCCCCCTTACCTGGAAGAAGAAGGGAAGGATTCCCTGATGCCGGACGTGAAAAACTACGAGCCGGGGCAGGCATTGTTCTCAGGCCCGGACGGGCTATCCCATTACAAGCGGATCATTCCCGACGCCTGGCGACATCTCAAAGAAAACGGTGCTTTATTTCTGGAAATCGGCAACGGCCAGGCCAGGGATGTGTTGTCTCTTCTTGAAAGCCACGGCGGCTATCGCACAGCGGAGGTGACTATGGATTATATGGGAATGGAGCGGGTGGTTTCAGCGCAAAAGAAAAATACCCATGGATAAACTAATCATCGAAGGCGGGCAACCACTCAAGGGAACGGTGGGCATCAGCGGGGCGAAAAACGCGGTCCTGCCCATTCTGGCGGCTACCCTGTTGACCTCGGGCAAAAATATAATCAGCGGCGTACCCAGGGTGCGCGATGTGTTCACCATGATCCGCCTCTTGAGCGAGCTTGGCGCAAAGCTTGAGAGCTTTGAAGGCGACACCATCGTCATCGACACCTCGAAAGTGAACCATTCGGAAGCGCCTTATGACCTGGTCTCGACCATGCGGGCCTCCTGTCTGGTCCTCGGCCCGCTATTGGCTCGTCTGGGCCAGGCCAAAGTTTCTCTGCCCGGCGGTTGCGCCATCGGAGCCCGTCCCATGGACCTGCACATAAAAGGTCTGGAAGCGATGGGGGCCAGGATCGAACTCGTCCAGGGTTATATTCAGGGAGCGGCTGAAAAAGGACTTAATGGAAATCGTATTTATTTCGATACAGTAACAGTTACGGGAACCGCTAACCTGATGATGGCCGCGGCGCTTGCTGACGGGGAAACGATTTTGGAAAATGCCGCCCGGGAGCCGGAAATCATTTTTCTGGCGGATGTCCTGGGCCAGGCCGGTGCAAAAATCGCAGGCCAGGGATCGGACGTCATCATCATTCAAGGGGCCGCCGCGTTGAAGCCCATTGAATGCCGGATTTTTCCCGACCGGATCGAAGCCGGAACTTTTTTGATAGCCGCCGCCATCACAGGAGGGGATGTGGAGATCACCCATTGCGTCCCCCAGCATCTGGAGGCTCTCATTCACAAACTTCAGGAAGCGGGCATTCATGTGGAAGCCGGAGACGGCACCCTCAGGGTCAAAGGCGGAAATGGTTTTAAATCGGTCAACGTCAAAACCCAGCCTCACCCAGGATTCCCGACCGACCTTCAGGCGCAGACCATGGCGCTGATGACAGTGGCCGAGGGGCAGAGTATCATTGTGGAAAATGTGTTTGAAAACCGGTTCATGCACGCGGCGGAACTTTCGCGCATGGGAGCCGATATTGTCCTGGATGGACACACCGCCATTGTCAAAGGCGTCGCCGAGTTGTCGGGAGCCCCCTTGATGGCGACCGACCTGCGCGCCAGCGCCTCTCTGGTATTGGCGGCTTTAGCCGCAAAAGGGGAGTCGGTGATATCCCGCGTGTATCATATCGATCGAGGATACGAAGGAATTGAAAAAAAACTGGTCAAACTGGGAGCAAAGATTCGCCGCATCAAATGATTCTATCGCCGGAAATTCATGATTAATCCTTAAAAAGGTCAATGACCCGATGGATGAGTCAGAGGAAACGCCACTACACGATAAAGATTTCCATAACATCCTGCTTTGGATGCCGAATTGGATCGGCGATGTGATCCTGGCCATGCCGGCTTTATCGGCCTTGCGCGAAAAATTTCCACATTCCCGAATAACCGCCCTGGCAAAGTTTCCAGCGGACCAACTGCTTTTGGCTCACCCCGCAGTGGACACGGTGATGCAGGTTCCGTCCGGTCCGGAGAAAGGTTTTCTGGCCGAATGGCGGTTGGCGCGAAAACTCAGAAAATATCAATTCGACCTGGGAATCGTTTTTCCCAATTCGATTCACAGCGCCCTGTTGTTGTCCTTGTCCGGCGCTAAAATCAGGTTGGGGTACAACACCGAAGGCCGGGAATTATTTCTGACCCATCCGAGGAAGGTCACCGCGCTTGCCAAGCGGACCGAATATCGAGTCGATTATTTTTTCAACCTTCTTTCCCCTCTCCAGCTGGACCCGGACGACCGAAAATTCAGGCCCTTGAAAAAAAATCACGAAGACCAGAAAGTCGAAGAATTCCTGGATAAAATCGACTGGCGGGAAAATCAGTTCTTGATCGCCCTGCACCCCGGAACCTCCAAACCACAAAGGGGCTGGCATGTGGAGCGGTTCGGTATTTTATGCCAGAAACTGGCCAAGGAATACCCGGTCAAAATCGTGGTCCTCGGACAGGAAAAGGAGGCGGACCTACTGGCGCAGATACGCCGGTTTGCCCCCGACCATGTGGTTTCTCTACCGCCGAATATGGATCTTAGGGAAGTTGCGGTTCTCCTCCAAAAGAGTCATTTGTTCATCGGCAACGACAGCGGCATGATGCATCTCGCCAGCATGGTCAACACGCCGGTGGTGGCCATATTCGGCCCTGGAAGCCCGCTCACCAGCGGACCTTTCATGGATGCCGGGAAAGTCGAAATCGTGAGCAAAAACTTCGACTGCTCCCCCTGTCGGCAGAAGTTTTTTAAAGAGTGCAAACCCTCCCCGCACAACAAACCCTACTGTCTGGAAGATATCAGCGTCAAGGACGTGGCCGAAGCGGTGGCCCGGATGCTAAAGAAAATAGAAGGTAAAAAAGCGGCCGGAGTCTGACCGGATAGCCCCTTTTAAAAAACCGGATCTTTCTCGTCTTTCACCTTCCGGCCCGCCGAATAAGTCGATTCGACGAAATTCTCGCCAAAGCAATAAAACAGATCACGGTGATCGTCGGTTTTGAGCACCATGAAATCCGCCCGTTGACCGGGCAGGAGCCCGCCAAAATCCTTGTGACTGTCCAGCGCGCGGGCCGACCCATAGGTTGCGGCAATGAGCGCCTGGGCGGGGGTGATGCGGTACATGGACTGGGCCAGACCCAGGACCGTCTGCATATTGCAGGACGGACTGCTTCCCGGATTGCAACCCGTCGCCAGGGCAATCGTCACCCCGGCTTCTATCAGGGCATGCACGGGCGGAATTTTTTTTCCTCCCAGAAAAAAGGTCGCCCCCGGCATGAGCACCGCCGTGGTCCCGGATAGATACAGGGCCCGGATATCGTGCGGTGTGATGTGCTCCAGATGGTCGCAGGAAATAGCGCCCATGCGGGCGGCGTTGTAACATCCCCCCTGATGAGACAATTGATCCACATGTGCCCGCAGTTGATGAAACCCCACCAGTTTGGCGTGCAGGAACAACCGGCGAAGATGGGCGGCGGTGAACACGCCCTTTTCGCAGAAAATGTCCACCCCATCCGCCAGGTTGCGAAATTCCGGCAGATGCTCCATCACAAATTCGAAATATTGATCGATTGTTTTTCCCTTGGGCGCCGCGTGAGCCCCCAGATAAGTGAGGGTGATGGGGACCCGCAGGTTTTTTCTGAGACGCTGGCCGACCCGCAGCATTTTTTTTTCGGTGTCCAGGTCGAGACCGTATCCGGATTTGATTTCAAAGGCAGTGGTCCCAAGCGCCATCATGCGGCGCACCCGAAGACGCGCCCTGTCATATAATTCCTCCTCCGTGGCCTGCCGCGTGGCTTTGACCGTATTCAAAATGCCGCCGCCATTCTGGTGGATTTCCATGTAGGAAGCCCCCGCCATTCTAAGGTCCATTTCGTCCTTGCGGTCACCTGCGTGAATGAGGTGGGTGTGGCAATCCACCAATCCGGGGAGGACCGACCTGCCCTGTAAATCAATCACTTTGAAAAAATCCTGGCGGTGGACCTCGGATTCCCGGATCACCCGGGTCACCCGTCCCTGGCTCACCAGCAAGGCGCACCGGGTTTTCCGGGCCAGTCTGGGAACGTCTCCACTCGATTGCATCTGGATCAATTCGCCAATATTTCTAAAACAGGTGACCTTCTCCATTCAGACTCCTATCCTAAGGCATCTCTAAAAATGATTCCGGGCCATGAGCGGACCTTATGAAATAAGGTTCCGCGAGTTGCCTGACACAAAAATATTGAACTATTAGAGATACCCATAAAGTATCCAGCAACCTAATATCGCCCATGCTATGTTTATAAGTCCTGCCGGACCATTTGTAAACAGTCGGCTTGACGATCCGGGCCCGTTCGTCGAAAGTCTTGTATGCCAACTCCTTATTTGGTATATTCTAGGATCGCCGAATTTGAAAAATTATTCATTTTAAGGAGAATGCCCAATGTCCGCTGCCGCCGAAGCTTTGAAAAAGGCTATGGAGCATGAGAAATTAGCTCTCGAAAGATACAAAGAGGCCATCAACTGTTCCACACACGACGAAACCAGGGAAACCCTGAAAAAGTATACGACCGAGAAAAATCAACAAATCGATGCTCTCCACTGGATGGTTCTCGCTGAAGCGGGACAATTGGAAACCGGTGAAGCCGGAGCCGAAACGCAGGAAACCGAAGCTCCAAAAGGCAACGCCAGTAAGTGTCCATTTTCCGGGGCCCTCAAGGAAGCCGGAATCGATATCACCAAAATGGGAGAAATGTCCCCCGATATGATGGAAAAGATGATGGGCGGCATGTCAAAGGAGGAAATGGCCAAATCAATGGGGCTCACTCCTGATACAAATAATGAGGAAAAAGCGGAGTCCTGATACGACTCCGCCTGCCCTCCCAGGCCACATTCCATGTCATCTCATAAAGCCATAGAACTTCTCGTTACCTGTAGAAGTTGCTCCATTGAAAATTTGGTGGTTGATTATACGCCCGGCCTGTCGGCAGTGTGTAGTCAGTGTCGGGAAAAGTTGATCGATATGGAGCTCATGGACTCCCACAAGGAAGTCGTCTGCGAGGATTGCGGGATGACCCTGCTCTTGCCCAGGGACACTGAAGTCACGAAGGGGGAATCGACCTGCCGGTGCGGAAGCTCAAACCTCGCCCTGAAGGATTCCCCATCCATCCCACTTCTCGCCGAAGAAGCGAAAGCCTCCAAAGGGCAAGAGGATGACGACCCGGTTGATGACGATTTCGACTGGTGTCGCCCGGCCTCCACGGATGGCATGTCGGAAGATTACAACGATGTATTTGATGATGACCCTGGATATTGACTCTGTTTTCCTTCCCCCTCGTACCCTTTATAGACTCTTCAAGGTTTTCCCTATCAAGCATTCAATCGGATGGTAATTCTTTACCACAATCCGAAGTCCTCCAAATGTACAGGAAAGAGCGCCTAAAGAGGCGTCTATTGGGTTGATTTCTAATTAAAACATAAAACTAGGTGTTTCCCGATATTCATGCTACTATAAGTATTCATAATAAGGGTTGCTGATTCGCAGTGTACATAGATTCCTTCTAGTTTCTCGCCTAGGTAAGTTTACAAAAGCAATTTGGTCTACTGGACCAAAGGAAGTTTGGTTTTCTCTCCAAGTGGTTCTCTAAGAGTTCTTGCATCAATCCAATCCAATCCAATTTAAAAACTGGGAAGACATTATTCAGGTTTTCTGGAAGTGGGTTCCCGCACAATTGCAGGAGAATATTTATCATGGCAGTAGGAACAGTAAAATGGTTTAACGAAGGCAAGGGTTTTGGGTTCATTGAATCCGAAAGTGGCAAAGATCTCTTTGTTCATTTCTCGGAAATTCAAGGGGACGGTTTTAAGACCCTTGCAGAGGGCCAGTCGGTCGAGTTTGAGGAAGGTATGGGCCAGAAAGGTCCTTGCGCCACCAAGGTGGTACCCAAATAAAAACCTCCGGACACCATCCGGCAGAAGGTTGACTCCGCCGGAGTCCACGAAGTTCCATATTTATTTTAAAGGGCTTGGCCATTTGGCTGAGCCCTTTTCCTTTCTTTTTTTGAATAAATCCCCTTACGCGTTAAAAAATTAAAAATCACTTTATGCTTTCTCATTCGCTTTCATATATAAAACACAACTGGCTTGGCAATATACGAAATGATGTGCTTGCGGGCATCGTTGTCGCGCTGGCTCTTATTCCTGAAGCCATTGCTTTCTCTATCATTGCCGGTGTTGACCCTAAGGTTGGATTGTATGCTTCATTTTGTATTGCGGTGGTCATTGCTTTTATTGGGGGTCGTTCCGGCATGATTTCCGCAGCCACCGGCGCCATGGCTCTTGTCATGGTCTTACTTGTGAAAGAGCATGGCCTTGAATATCTTCTTGCGGCAACCATCCTGACAGGCATTTTGCAAATTTTCGCGGGGTTTTTCAAGTTAGGCTCCCTGATGCGGTTTGTATCGCGTTCCGTGGTGACGGGATTTGTAAATGCACTGGCCATTCTCATTTTTATGGCGCAACTGCCAGAATTCAAAGGTGCGGGCCTCCAAATGTACGGCATGGTGGCTCTGGGGCTGGCCATAATTTATATCTTTCCGCGCTTCACTAAAGCGGTGCCGTCCCCGCTGATCAGCATTGTGACACTCACCGCCATCAGTATGTATTTCGGCATGGATTTGCGCACCGTGGGTGATATGGGCGAACTTCCATCTACATTTCCGATTTTCCTGCTACCCGATATTCCGCTCAATCTGGATACATTGCGGATTATTTTTCCCTACTCACTGACGTTGATGGCGGTCGGCTTGCTGGAGTCGCTCATGACGGCAACTATTGTCGATGAGCTAACAGATACTGCCAGCAATAAAAATCGTGAATGTGCGGGACAAGGCATTGCCAATATTGTGGCCGGATTTTTCGGAGGCATGGCGGGCTGTGCCATGATCGGACAATCGGTTATCAATATTAAATCCGGGGGTCGTGGTCGCCTGTCGACACTTTCCGCCGGGCTATTTCTTTTGTTCCTGCTATTGGTTGTCGGGGATTGGGTCAGCCAGATCCCTATGGCCGCTCTCGTTGCCGTCATGATCATGGTATCGATTGGGACATTCAGTTGGTCGTCTTTTAAAAATCTGAAAACACATCCCAAAAGCTCCAGCCTTGTCATGATAACCACAGTCGTGGTCGTCGTGCTCACACATGATTTGGCCATTGGAGTATTTGTTGGCGTCTTGACGAGTGCGCTTTTTTTCGCCCGTAAAGTATCGCAATTCCTGAAAATTGAATCTCATTTATCTGAGGATAAAGAGAACCGCACCTATAAGGTTTATGGACAGGTCTTTTTCGCGTCCGCTGAAATGTTTTTAAAGTCCTTCGATTTCAAGGAAGTCGTTCGACATGTCACGATTGATGTCAGCGCCGCTCATTTCTGGGACTTGTCCGCAGTCAGTGCGTTGGATAAAGTGGTCATGAAAATCCGTCGTGAAGGAACCGCAGTTGATCTGATTGGATTGAATGAAGCCAGTGCTACGCTTGTGGATCGTTTGGCGGTGTACGACAAGCCAAATGCGCTTGAACTCATGTTTAAACATTAGGGGCGGGAAGAATGGCCAAATTATTAGTATGCATCGATGGATCGGTTTATGCAGATAACCTCTGTACCATAGCCGCCTGGTTTGCCAAACAAATGAATGCCGAAATTGATCTTCTTCATGTTTTGCGCCGCCCCTCAGACTATCAGGCGCCGACAGATCATACCGGCTTGATTGGTCTTGATGCGCGCAGTGACCTTCTGGAAGAATTAACCAGAGTGGATGAAGAGCGTGGCCGTTTGGATCAGGAAAAAGGAAAAATCATTCTAGAGCATGGCGCCAAAATTCTGAAAGAAGCAGGCGTCGAAACAATAGATCTTATCCATCGGCGCGGCAGTCTGGTTGAAACCATTCAAGAATTTGAAGACTCCGTTGAGATGATTTTCCTGGGCAAGCGGGGCGAACATGCGGACATGGGTTCTGTTTTTCTAGGCGCCAACTTGGAAAAGGTGGCCCGTGCGATCCACAAACCCCTCTTTATCGTGGCTTCCGTGGTACGCCCAATCAAACGTTTTCTGATTGCTTATGATGGTAAAGACAGTGTACATAAAGCGATCGACTACATTTGCGACCGACCCTTGCTAACAAAAGAAGGGGAGTGTCACTTGCTGGTGGTTGAGCGTTCCAAAGGCGATATCAAAACGTCAGAAGCCGAGCAAAAATTACGCAAAGCCGGATTTACAGTCATACTCAAGGCGGAACAAAGCCATCATCCCGATGAGGTGATATCTTCTTACGTGATGCAAAATGAAATTGACCTCCTGATCACCGGTGCATACAGCCATTCCCGCATACACAGCCTGCTACTAGGGAGCACTACCGCGTCATTGATCAAAGCCTGCAAGGTGCCGTTGTTATTATTCAGGTAACGTGTGGACGAAAGTCTCCGCCGGCAGGAAACTCCTCTCCTCTTAATAAGCAAAGGTAGAACCCTCACCCCTGATTTTTCCCCTAAAACTCGATAAAATCCAATTTTTCAATGGTATTTCCTTGTAATTTACAAAGAATACCACTTATAATTATTGGTGCAGTTCGCGGCAAAACTTATTATTCGTGGCTGTCTCTTTCGTATTGTTACCAATCAGTTACTAAACCGTAATGGCAAGCGTCCGGTAAATACTTTATATTATTAAGTAACTCAAATCCGTACGATCAATTTTATGAGACAAAAGGCTCCAACCTCAAAAGAGTTGTGGGAAGATAATCTGGAGCAGGCCGCGTGCCTGGTGCAATCCAGCCAGACCTTTCTGTTCAGCGCAGATATCGATCCGGACTCGGTTGGCGCCATGTTGTCCCTCGCGTTGTATCTCAGGATCATGCAGAAGGAAGTTTATATCGTCATTTCCGGTGAGCTGGGTGACAACCTGGATCACCTGAAGAAAATGATCGAATACAACAAGATCCACATTCTCCGTAATGCCGATGAAATCGCCGGCGTCAAGGATGCGATCGATGCGGTCATTTTTTGTGATACGGCAAATACCAAACTGGTGCCGTTTTTTCCTTTTATCAAGGAACATCTGCTGTCGCGGGACATCCCCGTCATCGAAATCGACCACCACTTTGGTGCGGACAGTGAAAAACTGGCGGACCAGGCCTTGACGCTTTACCAAAAAACCAATGCCACAACGGAGATCACCGGAGAACTGCTGAAAAAAATCCACCAGAAAAACCCCGACCTGCCCCATCCCTTCAATCAGAGGAATATCGTCATCAGTATTCTGACGGGTATCCTGGGGGACACCATGGGTGGAAGGATGGTTCCTCACAAGCAAAACTACGTGCAATGGGTGGGAACCCTGGGCAATAAACTCAAAAGAAATACCCGGTGGCGAAAACCCAATGGAGTCCGCCCTGGAGATGACAGAAAAACCAAGTTCGGGAATCCCCAGCAGATCCAGGAATACCTGACCCGCCTTTCGGAGGAACAGGAGCTTTGCGTCAATACCCTGAAGAAACGAATGGTGGACGATGGCGATGTAGGATCGTTGAATCTGCTGAACTCCACTTATCCTGAAGTCCAGGATTATTGCCGGCCTTACAATTCGCCCTGGTTCACCTATATTCTTGGTTTTCTGCTAAGTCAAATTTTCGATGCATCGACCACATCCACCAAAGTGGGTTTCCTGTACTTTCATGGGAAAAATGCGGAAGACAAAGACTGCATTTATATTAAAATACGCCGGTCCGCCCATTATTCAGGAGTGGACCTTAGAACCACCGAGTGCCACTTAAGAACCGTCTTCCAGGAAAAATACATGGGCGGAGGCGGACATCCCGACGCGGTCTCTTTTCGCGTTCACCCCCATGATGAAAACGAATTTCTCGCCAATTTCGATCAGGTGGTTTACGCCATCAAAAAAACCCTCGCTTAACCCACCTGAGGCTGGACCCAGCGTAAACGTGCGATGGATTTATAAGCTGAAAAATCCTGCTTCGTGCCGAATACTTTACCCTCCCCCTGCTAGCGATTTAAAATACGGCTGAAAACCAGGCGGTCAAATTCATTAAAAGTCCCAAGGGTCATGAGTCCGGCAAAATAAATCCCGACGCTCAAAAGAACGGCTGGAACCAAGGGCAGAGAATCCCATCCCACCAACAACAGAGCCATTGCCCCGGAGGCCAGTAAAGGCCGCCAGAGCAATGCAAACATTCCGGTTTTCCCGCAAATTTCCCGGACCTTTAAATAATAAGCCGAAAACACCAGCCCTTGAGTTAAAGTGGCGGCCCAGGCCGCGCCGGTCATGCCCCATTTCGGGATCAGAAAGAGGTTGAGCAGAACATTGATCACAGCCGCACCGCCTGCGATCCGCAACACGCTTTGTGTCTTGTTTTGCGACAACAAAAGGTAGGAAGCCAGGTCGTTCATACACAACAAAGGAAATCCCAGAGCCATGATCTTCAGCACCGGCCCCGCAATTTCAAAAGAAGCTCCGTAAAGCAGGCCGAGAATCCGTGGAGCCAGGAGGATCATGCCGATTGAAACAGGGATAGAGACCAGAAACATATAGCGGACGGTTTCTTTCCATATTTTTTGATAATGATCGTTCCCCTCCTTGAAGGTTTTCGACAAAACGGGGAACACCCCGAAACGGATGCTGGCAATCAACCAGCCAAGCGTTTCAATCAATTTAAACGCGGAAGAGTACCAGCCTGTCTCCAGTTTTCCGCGCAAGAAAAAAATCAGCACTGCATCGATGCGAAAATATATATAAGTGAACAGGATCAAACCGCAGATGGGCAACGATCCCCTAAAAATCTCGCGCGCCAATTTGCGATCACGAACTTTTTTGCTCGGATCCTGACCGACGGTCATCTGTCGCTGTGTGATGACGAAAATAATGAGCGCAACGAAAAGGAAGGCGCATGAGAAAAGGACCACATCCCCTCCCCAGAGCAACACCGCCAGTCCCAGAACAAAAAATAAAATCCTTTGCGCTACCAGCAAAATGGACACGATTTTCATGCGCTCATAGGCGCGGAACACCGCCAGGTACATTTCGGTATATCCATTAGCCATCAGCGCCAACCCGATAGCTGCTGCGGAGAAAGAACTTTCGTGTTCCATAGAAGCCGTCGACAATGCCATCGCCAACACCAGGACGATTATCAGGGACAGCTTCCATTTCAGGGAAAACACATTATGCAGATAGACGGCGGCCTTTTCCGGATGGCGGCTGACTTCCCGGGTCAAGTAGGTGCCAAGACCCGTATCGATGAACACGATAAACGCACCGGTGGCGGCGAAGGCAAAACTGAAAATGCCGTACCCCTCTCCTCCCAGAAACCGCGCGGCAAAAACCTGGGTGATAAGAGCAACGACTTTGGAAAAGCCTTCGGCGGTAAACATCCAGATGGAATTTTTTACCAGTTTTTCCGCTTTATCGACTTTTTCTTTTATGGGTCCGTCCATGGTTGCAAGGGTTGCCGTTTAAAGTGTCCCTGAAAAAATATTTTTTACACCATCAGGGTTTTGACGGTTCAAGATAAATTCTCTTGATGTAAAGCAGTTCCATCGAGTTCATTTCGAACCCTTTGACATGGGGTTTGACGAGCATGTTCTGTACCTGAATGAAAAGCGGAATCATCGCCGCATCGGTTGCGGTTAAAATCGTCTGCGCCTCGTCATACAAGGCTTGTCTTTTTCCAGGATCGCGGATGACCGGGCCTTCGGCTACCAATCGGTCATAATGGGCATTGGCCCAATTGAGCCGATTGTTGCCGCTGGTGGAAATGAAAAGATTCATGAAATTATCCGGATCGGGGAAGTCCGCCCCCCAGCCCAACCGGAAAAGGGCGGGTGCGTCCATCTGCAACCGGCTGAGGAACACTTTCCATTCCTGGCTTTCAAACTGGATGTCCACCTTGAGATGCTCCTTCCACTGGGCCTGCAAAAACTCGGCGATCAGCTGGTTGCGGCTTTCAGTGTTGAACATGGCCTGGGTTGCGGGAAACCCTTTTCCATCCGGGTACCCGGCTTCGGCCAGAAGTTTCAGCGCTTTTTCGGGATCGAACTTGAGCCCGATGTCCGCGTTGTACCCGAACATGCCTTTGGGAATCCATGAGGACGTCGGGATCTCGCCGCCTTTGAGGATGACCGGAATCCTGGAGCGGTCGATGGCATGGGAAAACGCTTGACGGACCCGGACATCGTCGAAGGGAGGTTTTTGGACATTGAATCCGTAATAATAACCTCGAAGTTGCGGCCTGCTTTTATATTGCGGATCATTCTTGTAATGCGGAATGGCGACAGGAGGCAGTTCCAGAATATCCAACTCTCCGGTTTCAAACAGCGTCAAGGCGGTGGTCGGCTCTTCCACCACATACACCAGAACCCGGTCGATCGCCGGACGGCCTTCGTAATGCCGCTCATTGGCTTTTAAAACCAGTTTGTACTCGTGTTTCCATTCGGAAAGGATGAAAGGGCCGTTGGTCACGATGTGTTCCGGTTCGGTCCATCGTTCGCCGTGTTTTTTGATGACGTCCTCGCGCTGGGGAAACGTCACCATGAAGGTGGTGATGCTGGGAAAATACACCACCGGTTTTTTCAGGTGGACTTTTAGCACCTGGGGTGAAACCGCCTCAACCCCCACTTTGGAAGGGTCGGTGATTTTGCCAGCGTTGAATTCGGCGGCGTTTTCCACATCAAAAAGAAAATAAGCGTACTGTGCGGCGGTCGCGGGGTCGAGCAGGCGTTTCCAGGAATACTCGAAATCATATGCAGTGACTTGTTTGCCGTCGCTCCAGAACACATCGTCGCGCAGATAAAAAGTGATGACCCGGCCTTCTTCGGAGAATTCCCAGCGTTTGGCCACTGCGGGGATGGGTTCCAGGTCGGCATTGTATTGGGTGAGCCCCTCCATGAGATTGGTGAGCAGGTTGAAGGAAATGCTGTCGGTGGCCAGCGACCAGTCCAGAGTGGGCGGCTCGGCTCTAACGGACATGCTGAAAGATCGGCCATTGTCGACACCGGCATCGGAGCATCCAGAAAGGAGCCCTGCAAGGAAAAATGAAGCAAATAAAAAAAAGTCGGAAACTATGCTTCGTTTTTTATAGAGGAGAAAGGGCGGCTTCACGGGATTGGTTCGATCGATTCGGAAGAGAAGATGGGGTCCAGAGTCCGAATAAAAGGTTCACTTGAAAAATTGCGCTATGGCGCCATATTGTTCTTTTTTAAAACCTGGCAAATCACCTTCAAATTCCGTTTCGGTTTCGGCATATATTCGATCGATTTTTTTTAATAGATGGGGTTCCAGGTTATTTATTATGTCCTCCTCCAAACCTTCGACATCAATTTTCAATATATCGATGGTTGCGTTTTTGCTCAGAATATCCTGCACAACTTCATTGGCGTTTTTAACCTGAACTTCCACCTGGTTTTCAAATTCATTTTTATTCAATCCCCCATAACGCCCGGTGGATTCACATCCAAATGCGCCGGTTCCATTTTCAAGACCCACAGCCACCCCATCCAACTCATATCGATTTTCAAAACCGAGCAAATTACCCTTGAGCCTTTCAATATTTTTTGGAAGGGGTTCATACAAATAAACTTTTGCCTGGGTGTTCCGCGTTAAAAAATAAAGGGCGCTGATTCCAATGTTGGACCCAAAATCGACCACACAGGAGATATCCTTGCCTGCGCGATAATCCAGTTTGCCAAAACATTCAACAGCTGTGATCATGTCGTCAGAACAAAACAGGGTCACCTTTTGATTTCCTATCGGGGTTCTAACAAGAATTGTTTTAGGGTAAGAGCCGGACCGAAAAAGGTATTCCAGAAAAACTCCCAGAGGACCATGAAAATTTCGAAAAATGTTTAAAAAGGCAATGTAAAATTGCTTCTTGAAAAATGCGGTGAATATTCCTTTTTTTGTGCGGTGGTACATAGAATCCAATTTATATGTTTCGCAATTAATTTATCGACTGCCCAGAGATCGAGGGCAAAATGTTTTTCAGAATACCCATCGGCACCGGCTACTTACGGTGACTTTACCGCACTCTGTGCCTTCTTAAGTTTTTTATCCTTCAAGGGAACAGGAATACGGCATATGGAACATCAAAATGCGACCGGATAGTTTGGCAGATTTGTTCCCAGGCCTGATTAAACAGCCGTTTGACAATGAAAGAGAAATAGTAAATTATTGTTAATTATCGGCTTTAAGGTCCTAACTCAGAAAAGGTCGAAGCCTGTTTAATAGGTTTCTCGCTGAAACTCCAGGCGCCTGTTCTGCCATTTTCTCAGGGTTCTTGGAAAGGAATTAAGCTCTCCACCCTTCTAACATATTAATTCTTTACTTTTCAAGGGACATCGATAGAATAAAAACCTTTAACCCAATCTAGAAAATTCATGGCAGACGATATCTCCTACATTCGTAAATGGTTGCGCAAGGGCATCAGCAAAGACGGGCTGACCCTCGATCTTTCTGGAAAAGGCATCCGCAATCCCGAGGCGTTGGAAATTGCCGAAAATATGGCGGTCCCCGATCTCGAAATTTTATATCTGCACACCAACAAAATTAAGGACATCGGGCTGGAGGAACTGGCCGGATCGGAACTATTTGAAACCCTTAAGGAATTGTGGTTGTACGAAAATCTGATCGGCAATGACGGGGCCCGGGCTTTGGCTGAATCCCCACAACTGACCGGATTAAAATACCTGAGTTTATACACCAATCGTATTGGTGACGAAGGCGCCGTGGCGCTGGCTCAATCCTCGGCGCTGGGCAATCTGGAAACTCTGGATCTTTCGTTCAACCGGATTGGCGACAAGGGCGCGATCGCTTTTGCCAATTCCACCCATTTAAAAAGTTTAAAGGTTCTGCACCTGGACGCCAACCGCATTGGTTATGACGGCATGGTGGCATTTGCTCAGTCCACAGGACTTCCAAGTTTAACGACTCTCAACTTGACGTACAACAAAATCGAACCTCAGGGCTTACAGCTCATGCAAGACTCGAAACGCTTGCAGGCCATGAACACTGTGAAGACGGATTTGCTTGTCGCTGATGACTGATACATGAATTCAAAAAAACGAGATTTACACCTGGTTCGCCTCCTCAGGGGGAAAGTCGAACGCAGGGACCCTGTTCTCGACCTGAGGTATGAGCGCATCGGAGATGCCGGTGCCATTTTGCTGGCGCGAAGTTTCGATCTTTCTGCGGTCACCCGGCTGGACTTGAGTTGGAATGAGCTGACTAGCCAGGGCCTCAAAGCTTTGGCGCAATGTTCCTCCCTGTCCAACCTGACTGCGCTGATTCTGGACGCCAATAAAATCGGCAACAGGGGAGCCAACGCTCTGGCCGAGTCTCCCAATTTAGCAAAACTGCAATCCATCAGCTTGGTCAACAATCGAGTGAGCGATGAGGGAGCCCTCAATCTGATAAAATCGTCCTCCCTGGAAAACCTGCAAACGCTGGCTCTGGAGATGAATCACGTGGGCCGTTCCCGGCTGACAACATTTCCCGATGGCCCGGCCAACCCCGCGCTCAAACTACTGAACCTGAGACGCAATCAAATCGGCCCCATCACCCTGACCGACTGGGTACAGACGGGAGCGTTCAGCCATTTGCGCCATTTGAACCTGGGATGGAACGGCATCCACGACCACGGAGCAAAAACCCTGGCCCAGGCCCCGACCCTAAATCGGGTTAAGGAGCTGATTCTTGATTCCAATTCTATTGGAAATGGGGGGGCACTGGCGTTAGCGGATTCTAAGCATCTGTCGAATCTGACCGCCCTGTATATGCACGATAATGAATATACGGTTAAGGCGGAAACTGCGTTACAGGACATGCAGATCCGGCTTCTGGTGAAAAAAACCCTGTCAGGATCAGTTTTGAATCTCAACGAAAGCCGTCTCAACAATAAGGACCTGGAAGCTTTAGCCCGTTCGGAACAGCTAAAGGATGTGGAAACACTATCTCTTCGCGCCAACGATTTTGATCACCGGGGCCTTCGGGCGCTGACCGAATCCGGGGCGATGAAAAAGTTGAAATCCCTGAACCTGATGGACAACAAAATCGGCAACAAAGGCGCGGTTCTTTTAGCGGAATCCCCAATATTGTCCCAATTGCAGCACCTCAATTTGGAAAAAGCGCGAATCACTTTTCCGGGATTCCTCGCGTTAGCCCGATCGAGCCAATTTGGGAAATTGGAAGAATTCATCATCAGCCTCAACGACATCACCGAAAAAGGCATTCATGTCCTGTCCACCTCCAAAAACTTTCAGCACCTCAAGAAATTGCGGGCGCTGGATATTTTTATGGGAGATCCGGGGGTTCAGTCCCTCGCACTTTCGGACCAACTCGGCAAACTGGAAGAACTGCAAGTGAATGGCAATGCAATTACCCGGACGGGCATTGAATCCTTAGCGTCTTCGCCAAACTTGTCATCGCTTAAGAAACTCGACCTGCGCCGAAACCCATTTAAAATGGAAGACATGCTTTTTCTGCAGGAGTCTTCCCATTTTAAAAAAATCCAAACGCTACGGTTTTAATCTTTTGCGCCGTCCTTAGAAATGCCCATTTGGACTAATTTTAATCCCACCCCTTGGTTTTCATGCAGTACTCATAGATCTCCTGACGCTTGCGTTCCCAGGTGATGCTTGCCTTCCCAAAACCCCTGGCAGACTGGTCCGCTTTTTTATCGCAGGCGACCCCGTCTAAAGCAAACTGTTTTTCTTCTTCAGCGGTTAATGTAGCCCTCTGAGGTGTGGATGAACAATTTGTCAGTAAAACTATAATGCCCGCAAATAGAATCCATTGACGAATCATTGTTCCCTCGAATTGGTTGAACGACGAATTAAAAAGCCCTTGCTCACTGGGTAAATTAACACATTTGTGACTTGAGCATGATGGTCATGCGACTAAAGTTCGGTATGCTGAACTCAATGAGATTGAAAAAGTTCTTGACGTTTGTTTTATTAGCAGTTAAAAGTATGCATCCCTAAATACATTGAAAAACCAAGTGTTCGCATTCATGAACCAAGGTTGAAGAGAGGGGAATTTACCATGACCAAACAATCAGTGGCTAAAACATTTTCTTTTGAGATCGTCATCACCCTGTTGATCACGGTGATCATCACCTTTTATTTTGCCTTCCCGCGCGCCGGCCAGGCAGAGGTTGAAACAGCCGATTCACTGAGCCAAAAAGTGTTGACCCTTTACCATGCCGGAAACTATGAAGCCGCCTTCCCCATCGCCCGGAAAGTTTTACGGATTCGGGAAAAAACTCAGGGGCCGGAGCATTACGATGTGGCGGTGGCTCTGCAAACCCTTGCCGGACTTTATGAGGCGATGGGAGACACCACCCGGGCCGCGACTTTCGACAAGCGAGCTCTGAAAATATTGGATAAAGATTTGGAACTCGAAACCCTGCCCGCGACCTGAAAATTTCATCAGGTTTGCCTTGTCGGCTGGAATATTAGAGAACCCTGAAATATTTCTGTTGGAGGGAAGTTTCCAGCGGTTGAAACTTTTCCGGACAAATAAATAAAAAAATTTTGACGATGGATCGAGCGGACTCCATGACATCCTCGATATGCAAATTCATTTTAGCGATCCGCTGATCAAAAACGGTTTTAAAATAAGACGCCACCGCCTGCTTTTGTTTTTCCTCTGATTCATACCTTAAATTAACCAGGCTCGCCAGTTCCCCTGAATCAACCCAGAACCCACCGCATTTCGCACATTGATACACTTCCACATCCCGTTCCCGGCTGAAAAAATGGCGCAACAAAAGCGAGGTTTTGCAGTGCGGACAAATGGCCTCGACATCGCGGAAAAACCGGACGCCCTCCGCCCTCGGGCCGTGCAATAGTCGTTCACCCGTGCCATGACTGTTTTCATCCAATTTTAATAACTCCAATCGATCGAACCACAATCCGCCGCACCCCTCCTGGCAGACCAGGACCCTGAGGCCTCCAGCCGAAATTTCACAAAGTTTTAAATCGCAGGACGGGCAGTTCATTTTTTGCTCTTTGAAACCAGGCGGCCGGGTTGATAAAACGGATTCTATGGCCCAGGTTGTTTTTTCATCATAAACAGGTATCATCAATTAAAGAATACTTATAAATCATTGAATGATTTTATCAGCGAGGCGAAGCAATGAAAAAATCTTTTTACAATATGCTCCTGTTAATTGTCACCGCAATAATATTGGCAACAGGTTGTGATAAGGGAACCACGACATCCGAAGGTGAAAAATCAGGGGAAAACGAGAAATCCATAGCGGCGGTCGGGAGTCTGGTGAACACAGGCGCTCTCACGGCTCCAGATACGGAACCGGGGGCGGCGGAAAATAATGAAGGCGTGGGCCACTTTAAAGAGGGTCATTGGAAGACATCCGTAAAACATTTCCAGGAAGCCATTGCGGCCGGCCCTAAACTGGCCGAGGCGCATTATAATTTAGCGCTGACACTCGACAAACTGGGCGACCATGGCGGAGCGACCCAGCATTTCAAAGAAGCACTGGACCTGGCGCCTGAGAACCCAAAAATCAAAGATTCCAAAATTCTGAAGGATCATCTAGGGATGTGATCCGGTTTCTGTTTTTGGGCGCATTAAATTTGAAAATGTCAGCGGGTTCCAAGAGAACGCAATGAGTCAATCTCTGTGGATGTTCCCTTAAAATCTCGAAAAACCCAAAAGTCTCCTGGTGTTTTTTCCCGCAAGTATTCAATGCCGGGCTTTTTAAGAAATTCGCTGTAGGTGGATAATTCTTTTTGTTGTGAAGGGGGAATGATTATTGCGAAATCATTTTCCTGGGCCAGCACTCGGCCCATTTTCCCTGTTGTGCCATGGTTTGTGTATTCACCAACGATGACTTTACGTTGTGTCAAAAACGAAATCATACCAGCCGTTTCGTAATCAGAATAGGCATGGGAAATTCCATTTTCCTGGCAATATTTTATAATATCGGCATAAGGGGAAGTCATTCTAGTAATGGACAAATCATGGACAAGCCCTTTTTCTTGTGCCCGATAAGTGTCAGCAGTAGAATGGTATAAAGAGTAAGTGTTTGAAGTGTGTGTATAAAAATAACAGGTGTTTACAATGCCAAACCCAAGCCAAAGGGCCAGCAAAAAAGCGAATTTCTTATGTTGGCTCTGGCGCAAATGGTCCAGATAAAGAGCCCCAAAAACTGCGACCACTCCATGCAAAGGGAGTAAATATCTTACATCAGGACCATTTTTTGAAATGAGGACAGCGACACAAATTAAAATCGGGAAAACAACAAAAACCAATGCTGGTTCAAACGTCTGCCTTCTTAATCGAATTATATTTCCAAGCTCTTTTCTTCTGGACCTAAAAAAGAATAAAACCGATTTCATCACTAACAAAACCACCCCCGCGGCTAAAACGCCATTGAACAAATTCCAAAGGGTCAAATCAGAACGGAACAAGGAAATCAGAGGGGCTTTCACCCCAAGAAGTTCAGGAAGGTCATAAAATACCAATTTCCATAGATAGGCGAATATATTAGTAGGAATCAGGTCTACATCAAAACCCTGCCCCCCTTTTTTAGTTTCGCTGGTTAAGATACTTGCGATTCTAGGTGAAATTCCGATAAGAAACCCCAAGAGACCTATTGCTGTTAAACGTCTAAAGTAAGAGTTGCCTGTCACAAGTAGATTCTTGAACCCCTTGATTTTAGTTTTAATATCTTTATTAGAAATTAAAATCCTGAGAATAACAATGACCAGCAACTGGCCCACCGGTTTATGAAGTTTATTGATTTGCAAAATGGATTGGCCACCTATATCGATTCCAAAACCCCCGAACACATAAGAAAATAAAATTGCCGCCATAAAAAAAATAATGACTCCGTCCAATATCAAAACCAGCTTGAGCTTGTTGGACGGTGAAGCTTGAAACCGCGCAATAATATTGCTCGGGGAGAAGGTATTTCGGGTAACCTCCCAGTGCTTCGAACTCAGTACATATAAAATGGTAATAGTTGCAATATACAGAATTGAATAGGTGTAACTGTATATTGAAAATCCCATGATAAAACCGAGCAAAAAAACAGATCCTGCCCTGGGAACCTCAGACTCGCTTATTTTAAAAAAGCACAAAAAAATAATATTGCCGAGGAAAAATATTAAATTGTGTTGCCAATTGTTGGAACTTATAAATAAAATGGCGGGAGAAGAAAAAATGACCAGAAAAACCGCTATCAAAGCCGCTGAAGGCCGGAATTTTTTTACAATCCAGTAAACCGATAATACATATAGAGCATAGGCAAGAGTACCTGGCAATTTATAGGCCAAAGCTCCAACCCCAAGAAGCCAGTAAAATGGAATAGCGGCAATCCCCAGAAAAATCCCAGCGTATCGTTCTCCTTCGTAATAAAAAGAAATTGGGCCGCCTTCCTGTAAACTTAGTATTTGAAGAGCCTGATGAGCTTCATCGTAAGTTAAAAAATAGTCAGCATTTACAAGGATAGGGAGTCGGAATATTACCAGAATCAGGAAAATAAGTAGCGCGGCAATAACATTGAAGACCAATAGCCGCCACCGGAACCTGGGAGTCACTTTTTCTGCAGGTTGAAATTTATCCATATTACTTTTCTTTTGAACTTAGAAGAACCGGACTAAATACATTTGTATATTACGCCCATTTTTGCATATAGGAGGAAAAAGTTTATTTGCTTTCAAGTTTCAGGGGAGTCACTTCGTAGTGGTCGATGTAAGACAGACAGAAACTCATGGTTCGGGAAAAGAGGACTCATGTTTGGAAAGAGAGGGAATAATGAAACCTTGGTCATCCAAATTACTGCCTATCCAATGGATAAATTATGCTTATCCTATTTAAAAATTGGCTGCTACTTTAGAAGCTGTCTGGTATGTTGACCTTTGGGGAGAATTTTTCGAAAAGTCATACTGAGGCCATTGATCCTGGGCCGCGTAGATAGACGTATTTTTTGTCGATACCGACGGCATCACAACAAAAAGAAAGCCATGATATAAATCCGACAAAAAATGTCCATTCTTAAATGCGTTTAAAAACCTCCGGATTGTAAACCTGGGATTCAGGGTGACGGCTCGTTTATACGCATATTTCATAAAACCTTGCAGGGTGTCATAAGAGAGATTTTCATGAGCAAACAATTGTTCATCGGAATAGACAACATACTTATCCCAGTCAAAAGATTTCACGAGACCTTTTTCCACGTAATTATCAAACATTTCCGTTCCGGGAAAGGCGATCGCCAAGCCAAATTTGAGTAAATCTACTGGCAGGGTGCGTCCATACTCTATCGTGTCCAGCATGGTATTTTCATCATCACATGAAAGACCGAGCATTAAATATGCGTTTGTTTGCAAGCCGGCGGCGCTGGCCTTTTTAACAGCGGTTCTTCCCTGCTCAATGGTAGCTTTTCCCCCTTTGCCAAAGCCCTTCAACACCTCATCGTTGCCGCTTTCGAAACCAAAAGAAACCCGGTAACAGCCTGCTTTACTCATTTTTTTGAATAAATCATCATCAGCGCTTTCAACACGGATTCCATTATTGCAGGTCCAGTGCATATTAACCTTGGCCCGGCTTATCGCGTCACTGACTTCTCCTGCCCATTTTTGATCGGAGGTGAAAATATCATCCGCCAACCAAAACTCACGGAAACCCAGGGAGCTTAAGTATTTGACTTCTTCAGCGCAACGCTCGGGGGATTTTTTCCGGTACCCTAAAGACATGGTAACTTTGCTGGCACAGAAATCACACGTGAACACGCACCCTCTAGAAAATTCAACGGTAGCGACCGGTGGGTAGGAGGCAATCAGCTTGGAAATTTTTTTGTAATCGGAAGGATCATAAAGATCCCAGGCAGGCATTGGCAGGTTGTCGAGATTTTCCACAGGGGGCCTTTGCTCGGTACTTATGATTTCGTCCCCGGATCGATAATATAATCCTTTTATTTCAGCAAAAGAATTTCCGCTACAAACTTCCGCAAAAGAGTAATCAGCTTCACCGGCACAAATTACATCCAGTCGGGATTCGTGCAGACTTTCTACTGGCAATGCGGATGGGTGAGGCCCTCCGCCTACAACTATAATTTCTTCCGAGATATTTTTTACAATGCAACTGATATCCCGCAGTTGGTTCATTCCCGGGGTGGTCGCGGTAACCCCAACGATATCCGGTTGGACTTGTAATATTCTAGATTGTATTAACTTGTAATCATAGGGACGCCAGCAAAGGTCCAGGATTTCCACTTCGTGTCCTTCTTGTCTGGCCACAGCGGCGATGGTTGCCAAGCCCAGGGTGGGGAAAAAAGGATTGACGATCGACGCTTTTGAATTTCCGTAAGCCGCCTGGTAGGAAGGATTTATTAGAAGAACTTTTGCCATTATCTCATTCCCTTACTAAAGCAGCAGGGTTTCTCTTTCAAGGTTTTGTATATTATTCTGAAGAAACTACCAATTAAATTCTCACACGGGTTCCTTCTTTATTGAATATACTTCGATGGTGCCGCCCTTTTTTATTATAGCCTCGATTATAGATAACATTAATGAAAGTGGCAAATACAAAGGAATAAGGGCAATAGTTTTCAGGTAATCCATGGTTGGAGATGTATCATGGTCTTTCTTTCTTAGATCAGCACTCTTTAAAAGATTATACAAAAGGTTTTCCGGGATTCCGCTAGCATTGTACAGGGTCTGCAACCAGCCAAACGGGTTGTATTCAAACTTAAAATGCCTTGTCAATTCAACTTTGAACGAGTTTTTTTGAAGCAAGTCAAATAAGCTTTTTGAAGAAAAATGATAAAGATGGCAGGGGAGATCCAGTTGAAACCAATGTTTTTGTCCAAAGAGACCTTGTAAACTGTCTATATTTGGTACTGCCGTTACAAGAAGACCGCCTTTTTTCAAAATTCGATAACACTCAGCGATGACTTCGTCCGGGTTTTCCAAATGCTCCAGGACATGGTTGATGTTTACCACATCAAAACTTTCACTTTCATATTCGCAGTCTTTTAACTCCCCGGTTCGAACATCAATCCCATAAATATCGGACGCGTATGAAGCGGAAATTTCACTGAACTCCTGCCCGGCCACATCCCAACCATCTTCCTGCATGATATGAAGAAAAAGTCCGCGTCCACAGCCAATATCAAGAATCCGTCCATGATCTCTAAAGCGCTCGATTCTTTTCCGCTTCCTGACGGTTAGTAGGTAAATGATATATTCCAGGGCAGGATTAAATCTCTTTCCCGTTTTTGTCCGATAATTTCCTGTCGAGTACAGCTTGGTTAATTCTTCGTGGGAAGGGAAAGGGTGGGTCACCCAAACCTGGCAGGAATCACACTTATATACACTATATGTATTATTATTTTTTACCACACCGTTAATGATCGAGTTCTCAATTTGTTCTTTGCAAATTGGGCAGACCGGCGACGTGGTGCAGTTTATTTTTGTCATTTCATACGTATTCGGGATAAATTTTATGCAGGTCCTGATTTTCTACTTTGACAAGGCGAGAGCGGATTCAGGTTAAGGCATGAAAAAAAGGCCCATGCGAATTTATCGTCATGGGCTATTTGAATGACTGGAGGCTATAAAATTGCCAGGAACCCGCAGGCTTCGTAGCAGGCGTTGCAATTGATGCACAAATCCATGTCGATGTGCGCCGCTACCTTTCGGGTTCCCCCGGTAATGGCGCCTGTGGGGCAGGGCTTGATGCACGCGCCGCAGGCCACGCATTCCTCTTCCTTGACGTAATAACGGTACAATCCGGTACATTTCGCCGCGTCGCAAATCTGGTCGACGATGTGACGTTCAAACTCCTTGCGGAAATATTTTATCCCGGTCAACACGCATTTGACCGCAGTTTCCCCGAGGCCGCACAACGAGGTCATGTTGATTTCTTCGCACAAGGCTTGCAACTTGTCCAGATCTTCCATCTTGCCCCGGCCTTCGGAGATATCGTCCAGCTTATTTTTGATGAGGGTCAAACCGATCCGGCAGGGTGTGCATTTACCGCAGGTTTCGCCTTCGTTGAATCCGATGGAAAATTTTGCCAGATCGATCACGCAGGCCGACTCATCGTAAGCCGAGAAACTTGCCTGGCCCATGAGCACTCCGGCGTCCAGCATGCTTTCGTAGTCCATGGTGATACCGGCTTTATCCGGAGGCAGGAACCCGCCGGTGACCCCGCCGATGTGGACGAGTTTGAGTTCTTTCTTTTTGACGATGCCGCCGCAGATATCATCGATGACTTCACGGAAGGTCAGCCCCATGTCCAGTTCCATGAGGCCGTTGTATTTTAGGTTGCCCGCGATCGCCCAGGTTTTGCAGCCCTTGGCATTTGGGGTTCCCATTTTGGCGTACCAGTCGGCACCCTTTTTGATGATGGAGGGAACTGTGGCCCAGGTTTCGGCGTTGTTCAACAAAGTAGGCCGTCCCCACAATCCCTTTTCGGTGGAATGTGGTGGTTGCGCCTTGGGGAAGGGACGTTTGCCTTCGATGGAAGCCATCAGTGCGGTGGACTCGCCGCCGATAAACGCTTCGGCCCCTTCATGCACGGTAATATCAATGCTGAAATCCGTCCCCAGAATGTTCTTGCCAAGAAACCCGCGCTCTCGGGCCTGTTTAAGCGCCATATTCAGTCGCTTAACGGCAATCGTGTAATCGGATCGGGTGTAAATGATTCCTTCGGTGGCTCCAATGGCGAAAGCGCCAATGATCAACCCTTCCAGCATCTGATGCGGGTTCCCCTCCATGACACTGCGGTCCATATAGGAGGCCGGGTTGCCTTCGTCGCCGTTGACCAGAATATAGCGTGACCCATCATGAGAGGGAGCGGTTGCCGCTTTTTCCCATTTGTGACCGGTGACGAACCCGCCACCGCCTTTGCCGCGCAGGCCGGATTTTAGGACCTCGTCCCGGATGGCTTTGGGTTGCATGCCTGTGAGGGCTTTCTTCAAGGATTCGTAGCCGCCAACCGCAAGGTATTCGTCGATATTTTCAGGATCAATCGCGCCGCCAAACTCCATCGCCACGCGCGTCTGTTTCTTCAACTGCTCGTAATAGTCTTCCTTGGCCGCGGCTTTTTTGAATACTTTGCCGCCCACGACATGTTCCTTTAAAATTTTGGAAACCATTGCGGGTTTGACTTTTTCGTACGTCACCCGGTCTTGCCCCGGTATGTAAACATCGACCAAAACATCACGACTGCAATAACCGCGACAGCCCACCTGACCCATATTGCATTGCTTGTCGCCAAGCTCGGCGTTGGCGCTCATGGCCGCGATTTGTTTCTCGAATTCTTTATAGACTTCCTCTGCCCCCTCGGCCACGCCGCTCAGGCTGAGACACACTGTAATTTTTACGGTCCCCTGATTTTCTTCAGTCGCCTGGGCTTGTTCTTCAACAGCTTCCATGAAACTATCTCCCTTTTCCTGGATATTTATCTAAAAAACTTGGAAAGCTTTGCTTATATTCGATAAAAAGGAGGACCCAACAGGGAGCCCCTTTGAAAACCCTTTAATTGAACGCACAAGAATGGCATAAAAATGCGGAAATTTCCAGCATTTCCGATCAAAGAAAAGGCTATTTTTTCCGATCCTGGAAACCTTTATGGTGGTTGATTGATGGGTATTCACAATAAATTCGGGATTTTCACCTTAATCTTCAATGAGACGGGAAAATGGAGGGAATTGGTTGTTGAAAATAGGCCGAAACCGCCTAGAGGCTGATGATTTTTCCAGAGGCGGGCATGGCCAGTAAAGACAAATGAATTCAGTCTGCCAGGAAAAGTTTATGGTTGATAGATAGGCCGCTTGAATATAAACTCGTAATCTCAAAAAAATCCATAAACTCTGGATCATATCTTCTGGAACATCAAATAACCTCCAAAAATCAACCTAATGATAAAAACAACCCAAAAATCCGAGAAACTATTTCAACATAAAACCCCTTGCCTGGTGCTGTTTTGTCCCGAAGACAAAAAACCGGCAGGTGACTTGAAAAAAATCGACCAGGCCTTAAACGGCCCGGTTGCTTCCGCTTTCAAGGAAAAACGTTTTGAGGGCAAGCCCAATCAGACTCTCTTACTGAATGCCCGTGGCGCCATGAAGGCAGATAATGTTCTCATCGTGGGAATCGGCAAGCCTAAGGAAGTGACGGAAGAAAATTTGCGTCAGGCCGCGGGAACCGCTGCCAGTCTGGCGGAAGCCTCCCAGTTTAAAAGGGTAACTTTTTATATCCCAGAGGGTGACCTCGAAAAGGCCCTGACTAAAGATAAAAAGCAATCGTCCGGTGAGACCGCTCGGGCGGTGGCTGAAGGAAGTTATCTGGCCCTGTACCACTTCGACCAATATAAAAGTGTTGCCAAAGGTGAAGAACCCAACCGCATTGAAGAGATCATCCTGCTGTCAAACTCCAAGGCAGCGCTTTCTAACCTCAAACAAGCCAGTGCACGTGCTTCTATAGTGGCCGAAGGGGTTTATCGGGCGCGTGACTTGCAATCGCAACCGAGTAATACAGCGACACCTACTTTCCTGGCGAATACCGCTAAAAAAATCGCCGCCAAACATAAAATCACCTGCAAAATATTGGGTGAAAAAGAAATGCAGAAACTGGGTATGGGTTCTTTGCTCGGTGTGGCCAAGGGCAGTCATCAGCCGCCCGCGTTCATCATCCTGGAATACAAGGGTGGAAAAAAGAACGACGCGCCCATCGCCATTGTGGGCAAAGCGGTCACCTTCGACACCGGTGGCATCTCGCTCAAACCCCCCGCCAATATGGACGAAATGAAAATGGACATGTCGGGTGGGGCGGTGACGATAGGAACCCTGCAAGCGGTCGCGAGCCTGAAATTGCCGATCAATGTGGTCGGGTTGATTCCCGCCACGGAAAACATGCCGGGAGGCTCGGCTATCAAGCCGGGAGATATTTTAACCAGCATGTCGGGAAAAACCATTGAAGTGCTGAACACCGATGCGGAAGGGCGTTTGATTCTGGCGGACGCCTTGAGTTATGCGGCCCGTTTCAAACCGCGTGCGGTTATCGACCTTGCGACCTTGACGGGGGCCGTTATCATGGCGCTCGGCCATTTTGCCGCAGGTGTCCTGGGCACTGATGATAACCTGATCGAAAAACTGCAGGCCAGCGGAACCCTCGCGGGAGAAAGGTTGTGGCACCTGCCGCTTTGGGACGAGCATGACAAGGCTACCCAAAGCGACATCGCCGACCTTAAAAACATTGCCTCGCCGGGAGTGGGAGCTGGAACCACCATGGGCGCGGCCTTTTTAAAAGCGTTCGCGGGCGACCAGCCCTGGGCGCACCTGGACATCGCGGGCACTTCCTGGGGTGCGAAAAAACCTTACACCCCTAAAGGCGCATCCGGGTTCGGCGTACGGCTTCTGGTCAATTTCCTGGAACAGGAGGCCAATAGCGGGAAAGCAAAATCCGCCAAGAAACATGGAAAATAATGTTCTCATTTTCATTCATCTGATGGCGGCGGCGATCGCTGTGGGGAGTCTGGCCTATTGCCTGCTGTTCTATCTGCCCGTCCTGGAAAAACTGCCGGAGCAAAAAATACCGGAGGAGCATTCGGCGACCTACAAGGCTCTGGAGGTGCTTGCTCCGTCGGTCCTGGCCGCTGTTTTGGTGCTCATTGGCACAGGCATCTATTATCTGCTGACCAACTACACCCGGCAGGTGGATCTGGCTCCCGGATATTATAATCTGTTCGGAGTCAAGATGGTGTTTGTGATCATCACCCTGTTTCTCAGTGTGTACCACACCTTCACCCTGCGCGCGCGCATCGCCAACCTGGACTTGAGCCCTGAGAACCGGAAACTGGTTCCCGCTACCGTGCAAAAAATGAAATCCCTGGGTCAAATGATTCTGGCCACCCTCACAGTAGCCGTCTTTCTTGGTATCTGGCTGGCGAGATTTTAAACGAAAAAATTATTCTCTTTTTTGGCAAGCAAGGGAATTGAGAGGGAGGTGAAAAATGAGCGAAGAAATACAACCTGTTTCCGAAGTATCTCCATCTGCCCCGGAAGAAATGGGCGAAGCGTCTTCAAGCCCGTTGGTACCGGTCGAAAAGGAGATTGATCTGAACCTGCTATTCCCCGATTCCGAAGCCGACCTTAATGCGTTGTTTCCGGATGCGGACATCAAGCATCTCTTAAAAAGCGTGACCAAAAATAAAAAAGACCTGCACTCCTTGAAAGAGCGTTTTCTTCAGGAAAACGAAACGGATGAGGATTCCGAAGAATCTAAACCGAGTGATTGACCCGCCAACCATCCTGAGGAACCTCCATGCTGGACTTAAAGAATAAGCATCTCGGGCCTGGAACCATTTGGGTTATTTTAATTACGTTGGGTTTATTCGTCTCCGCGCTTTTCGTGAAGGGGTTCACTCATGACCTGCTATTGGAGGCGGCGGTGTTCCTGGTTTCGGTCAAGCTGATCATCCTGACTTATAGAAACAGCCAGGGGGTCGAGGCCATTCAGTATAAGCTGGACAAAATCCTTAGCGAAGAAAAGCATCTGGAAAAGGTGCTGAACTCTATTAGGAAAAATCAGGTGGCCGAACCGGGTTCTCAGCAAACAAAAGAACCCCTCGATTGATTGAGTTCGTATAAGCCATGATGAGTTTCTTGAAGCGGAAAGGTATTTTGATCGGGATCAAAGAGAAGAAGGGGTAAATTTGAGGGGGGGAGAATTTTTTTGGCTCCCTGATGGGATTTCCTTAAAGTAGAGAGGGTCAATATGGATAAAATAATTTTTATCTTTCTCATTATTATTGCTTGTTTTATTTTCACGGGTTGCACTCAGGAAGCGCAAAACAAAATAGGCCGGGCGGTCCAAAACTATACCGGGACGGATGGCGTTCTGGACATCTATGCGGGGGGCGAGCTTGTCAAACGCTTTATCAAGATTGACAAGATTTCCACGGCTACCAGCACCAGTGGCAGTAGCGCCAGGCCGTATCGCTACGGTTACGGCATCCTGGATGAGAATAAAAATCTCGAAAAAGACCCGGGAGAGAAAAAAGTTTATTTTGAATTCAGCGATTATTCCACCAGCTATATATTTTATGAAAATCCTCGCGGCTGAGGTTTCGCCGGATTGCCCTGAGGGGAGTGCCATTTTGGGCTTGTTTTTGTTTATTGGTTTGGGTGTTGATTTCAGATGAAATGGATGATTGTCTTTCGGCAGGTTGAAGCTCACTGGGAGTCTTGCCGACTAAGAGATTCTTTTCGAAATCGTGGTCTTTTTTTTCTCATTGCCTGTACTCGTTCCTTTTCTTTGACCGAACGGACGTAAATAAGAAACACTGATATTTCGCTAATTAGGGCATTAAATTAGCGGCCCCTCTCATCCGGCTTTATACTTAAAGATAAGATAAAAAAATTACGGAGGGTGTGGTGGTGCGAATATTTTCAGTGTGGACGGCAGTTCTTATATGGTCCTGCGTTTTTTTACCTTCATTGGAAGCCGATGTTTTGAAGTGGGTCGATGACGATGGAACGACCTATTATTCGGACCTTCCGTTAAAAGGCATTGAGTTTGAATGGGTCGAGGACGGTGAGAAGAGTTACTTCTCCTACGAGCCGACAAACGAAAAAAAGAATAAAAAACCCCAGGTTTTGCCTTCCCGTAGTATCTTGCCCAAATCGATCCAGAAACCGAAAAAAGTTCACAAAGATTATGGCCAAGCAATCCTGGAGAGGCCCCCTGCAAGGCAGTATCCATCAGGGCGAGCCTCAACAGAGAGAATCTCCACGGAACGGACTTCAGCGCGAGGGGGTTCATCGGGACGAACCTCAACAGAGAGAATCTCCACGGAACGGACTTCAGCGCGAGGGGGCTCATCGGGACGGACCTCAACAGAGAGAATCTTCACGGAACGGACTTCAGCGCGGGGAGGCTCATCGGGACGGACCTCAACAGAGAGGTACTCATCGGGGCGATGATGAACGGAAAAACTAAACCTCTTAATTTTTTTGTTTTCCTACAAAAGCAACGTATAGAGTTGTTTCATCGATTCCATCGATTCGAAGTAATTTGTTGGCCTCGTCATCAAAAAAACCACATGTTGTCATCACGGCCAGGTTAAGTGCTGTACAAGAAAGATAGATATTTTGCCCGAGATGCCCCACATCCAGAAAAACATACCGATAACCCCGCTCTCCATATTTTCGTTTTGTACGTTGTAAAACACCTGAAATCAGAAATACGACTGATGCTTCTTTGGTATATTCCTGCTGACAACAAACGTTATATAATTTTTCTGTCGGGTCTCCTGGGAATAATAATTCGAGAGCGTGATCAGGGACATTGTAGTGATAAATTCCTGGCTCCACTCCTGAAACATGCCTGATCCCCAGATAAATCTCCGCGGGATAGAGAGCGCCTCCTGAAGGTGCCGCTCGTAGAGGTATTGATCCTTCGTCCGGGCGTTTCATTTCTCCCGTAATCCCATAACTTTGATAGAGGAGTTTGGATAATTCATTCAGGCTCAATTCTTCGTCGTTATTGAAACTTCGAACTGATCTTCTGGAATCAACCACCTCATCAAATTTTCTGTCACTGGGCAATAAACTTTCCTTTTCAGTAAGTTTGATTTGAGGCGCCAGCCGGTAGCGTTTGTACCCTCTGGCCATTGCAAGAATTTCTGTTTGGGTGTAGTTGCCGGCAGCAATCATTTCAGTTGGGATTGAAGGGTGCAACTTGCTATTCTCGTGATACAACTCGGATATAGAGGTTTTTGGATTTTCTTTCTTCGGCCCCAACACAGCAGATTGAACAATAATTCCTGGCATCTTAATTGGTCCTCGTCTTATCAGGGAAATGGGTGAGGATAGGGATTTAAACCCTCCTCACTAAGTGGTTTTTCTAGAAGACCCATTTGAACTGGCACTTCATACAATCTTTTGCCTCCTTCATATCTTCTGGAATGATTTATATCCAAAGGTTGCATTCCAGGAATAACGGAGCGAACTACTTTGAAACCGACTTCATCTATATCCAGCGTAGTCAGGTCGTAGCTGATCACATCGAAATCTTTATCAGCGAGCATTTCCACCAATGTTTGGACATTATCCACTTTACTGTTAGTGGATAAGCTGGGAAGAGCATCGAATGAAAGTTGTGATTCAGAGGATTTTAGAAAATTTAATGATGAACGAAGCTCTGGGCAGACGGCGTGAGCAAGGGCGTGTAAGGTGGGAGTTTTAATATCCTCGAAATTCGGTTCAGGTTTGTAATTCTTCCTTAACTTTGCGTAGCGACTCATTCCCAGGAATGTTAAATACGCCTCCTCCAAGGCTTGAGCAAGTGCTCGGTTGGGATCGAGGTCGGCTCCTATCCCCATGGTGGTATAAGGCACCCCACTGGAATTTTTCAGAATAACAATAAGAACGGGGACATTAATGTTTGAAGTTAAATAGAAAACTTCGCAATCCAAAGGAACATATTCCAATACTCTCAACAATTGATGAACGAAGGGATCATTTGAACTCCAGGGATTGAGGCGCGGTTGGCTCAGTCGATTTTTCCATACCAGCATGAATGTGTCCCGTTCAATGACCTCCAGGATACTCTTGTACAGAGCCCAGGAAATATCCGGTCCACAAGCCAGGCCCGTTGAGATGGGATTAAAATATGGAGTTTCCTTAGGGGCATCAAACAAGTAGGGAACGTAAACAAATCCAGCTGGAATCCACCGTGGAACATCATCTCGCAGGGAATGCCCTTGTGCCCAACGGAGAGGTTTTCGGTGAGTCAAAGGAGAGAAAGGAAATTTTTCTTGTGAATACTGTTTATCACTATAAAGAGAAAAGGTTTGGGGATCTACGGCATCAACTTTCAGTTCTTTATAGGTGGATAATACTAAGCCTTTTTCATCGTATTGCCCGGAGCAATACCGCTCAACACATTCTCCCACCGATTTGATCATGGCGCGTTCTGGGCTTATTGAAGCTGCATCTCCGTGATTCAAGGCTTCTTGCCCACATAGTACCGAAACATTGGCGGGTTCACTGTGGGCTGAATACACATCAGGTTCGCCGGGAAAAAGTTCTTCAAAATCAATCTTTGAAATAATTCCGGTCCGGTCGCTAACGAGTCTTTCGGCGCGTTCGATGCTCTCGTGGAGATCAATTTCAGGTCCGTCTTTGAGAGTCGACAAGGAAATTGCTGAATTTTTCAAGATACTTTTTTGGAAAGAAAGATGGTGTCATCCCAGGCTTCCATTTTTGCATTTTGTGGAATGCATGCTGGGCAACGGGGAAGTCGAAGGACCTCGTGTCCAAGGATGGTTGGTGATGTGGCATCAAATTCATAAAAGCGACCGATGGTCTTTGGCGGAGCAAACCCCGTGATCGAACGCACCACTTCAAGCGCGACCTGACCCGCAATAACTGAGGTCAAGGCCGGGAACAGCCCCTCACTATTAGGACAAGTGTCAGTGGACGCCAGTTGCTTCCTATAGGCCAAGTGCGTTTCCAGATCAGCCATATTGGAATCGATTCGTCTTTGATAGCAAACATAACATGCGGACTGGTGAGGAATCACCGTGGGCCCTAAATAGGCTTTGGTCCCTTCAACGGACACTCGAATCCAACGAACGCCATTCTCAAGGCAGATAGAATTTATTGTTTCAAAATTTCTTGGATCTGGCGTTTCCTGGCAGACGATCAGATAATCTAAATTTTTAATAGAATCTGCTAAGTTCGAACCATTGTTTTTTGATGTTTTGTCTAAAGCGGTCTGAATATCAGGAGAAAGGTCAATGCCGTTGTCATACAAAGAGTTTTCAATGCTGATTCTTAATGAGGGAGAACCCAGTACGGCAACTTTTGCCTCCTTCAGTAAAGCCAATGCGCCAATAGGGTTTGACACATAATGAGACAAAAACTGAATGAGATTGTCATGTTTTTTCAGGTCCTCTGATTTAAGAGGAGCGGGAGGAGCAACATTTCCTTCCTGCAAAAGACCGTTGGCGCGCAACATCTTTAGCAGGAAAGTAATGGTCGTTGGCAGATAAGTCTGGCCACCGGATGAAGCGATTTCTTCTACATCATGTTCACCGTTCAACAGGGGACGTATCACTTCTAATGCAGCGATAAATAACTCATGATTGAGCGTGTAAGTAAATTCGGCCCCCCGCAACTGCAGGCGGTTATCGCCAAGGGCCACAAAAGTGACCCAAGGCGCTAACCGAGGTTTCTGGGGTAAGGATATAGTTGCATACTTTACCGCCGCTACCATCGTTCACTCCTCATCCCGTATTCAACCCGAAAGTTAAAGTTTATAAAATAGGAAAAAGTCTTTACCAAAAACATCATACCGAATGCTAATTATTCAGCCGCATAGCATGTGCAACACCATGCGACGGGCCGAAATTCTTCCTTTTGAATCCCAATGGGGTCAATGGATTTTACCGCCAGCATTCCCTTTTCATTCATTCCGTACTCCACCTTGATTTCTCCAGAGTCAGAAACCAATGCTTTTCTGTACTCTTCATCTGTGGACAACTGCTTGAGCGCTTCTTGAAAATCTGCGTGTACCATAGTGAGTCTCCTTTTTTTCGAAATTTTAATCCCAAATGGAGTTAGTCCTGCCCTCCCTATAGCACATAGAAATAAAGCCTGTCCAGGCTATATTGAGTTCGGGAGAGGGATACAAAACCTTATTATACAATTAGTTCGAGATGCTGAAATTAAACGGAAAACTATTGCGCTAGGGATAATAACGAGCACTCCGAATATTATTTTGTTCACCTTAAAAAATATTCTGAATTATCAAAAGTCCGATTTTTTTTTAACAGACACGAAATAAATTAATCTGGCATACCCAAAATCCGGTATGATGCGGGGTCAATCAGTTGGACTTATATTGGCTCACCTATATAGTAAGATTTTTTTTATTCATGGCTTTTCCAAGGGATAAAATCCAAAAAACTTTTAATAACTTCTCTAAAAAGTTTTTTTCAATTTTTATTTTTTTCTCCGTATTTTTCTCCATTCCTGCCTCAAAAGTTTATTCAGACGATACCAAGGGCTTGTCTCAAGAGCAGCTTGAGATTCTTAGAATGGATATTAAGGACTTGATGCAAACCGACGTCATCGTTACCTCTGTCAGTAAAAGGCCTCAATCCCTTCACCAGACGGCTTCTGCGGTTTATGTTGTCACGCAAGAGGATATTCGCCGGACAGGCGCCGTCAATATAATGGAGGCTTTGCGGATTGTTCCAGGCGTTCAGGTATCCAAAATTAATCAGAACCGTTACGCGATTTCCATACGGGGATTCAACCGGAGATTGGGATCAGACAAACTGCTTGTACTGATGGATGGAAGAACCGTGTACAGCCCCTCCGCTTCGGGGGTTTTTTGGATTGGCCAGGACACGGTATTGGAAGACATTGATCGAATCGAAGTGATCCGGGGGCCTGGGGCTTCCCTCTGGGGTTCCAATGCGGTGGCGGGAGTGATCAATATTATCACTAAGAAGTCTCCTGAAACTCAGGGTATTCTGCTTTCCGGAGGCACTGGTACCGAGGAAAGCGGGTTTGGGACCCTTCGATACGGAGGAAAAATTGGCAAAGACTTTTCTTACAGGGTCTATGGGAAATACCGGGATCGAGATGAGGGTAAGAAACTTGATGGAACGAAGCCCATCGACGATAAACAAATAAGCCAGACGGGGTTCAGGTCAGATTGGCAGATAAATTCAAAAGACAATCTCACGATGCAGGGGGATTATTATCATCTGGACGCGGGGCTGGATTTTTCCAGCAGGTTTGTTTCCTTAACCGCCGGGTCGAGCCCTTTTAAGGGGGACAATACTCAAACAGGCGCTAATTTTCTCTCACGCTGGACTCGGAAGTTAGACGATTCATCTTCCTTCCAATTCCAGGCTTATTATGATCGTTTAGAGAGAAAATCGGCGTTGCCCTTTAAAAATATTGTTGATCAAGTCGATTTGGATTTTCAGCACAATTTTTTGATCGGGGAAAAGCACAATTTCCTATGGGGATTGAATTACCGATTTTCCTTTTTCGATTTTGAGCAAACTAATATTCTTACTTTTTCGAATCAAAGAACCAACCTTTTTGGCGGTTTTTTTCATGATGAAATTACGATTATTCCAAATCGTTGGAATTTAATTCTCGGTGCCAAATTAGAACATAATGAGTTCACTGGTATCGAAATCCAGCCAAACATACGTACTGTCTGGACACCTGATTCTAAAAACACATTTTGGGCTTCGGTTTCCCGCGCTGTAAGAACCCCTAGCATTACCGAAGACCGCGCGCTTGCCAACCGATCTCTGGTTCCGGGAGCCCCCCCTCTTTTAATTCGGGAAAGCAATGATGGAAGAACAGATTCGGAAGAATTGATCGCTTATGAAATGGGATACCGGGTAAAGCCAAATCCTGACCTGAGTTTTGATTTGGCCGGGTTTTTATTTGATTACAATCGATTGATTGAAAGTGTCAGCACAGGCGCCATATTGTTTGAGGCGACTCCCACCCCTGCGCACCTGGTATTTGAAACCTTCAATGACAATGTCCTGGAAGGAGAAGTTTTTGGAGTGGAATTAAGTGCTCAGTGGCAACCCATAGAAAACTGGCGTCTTTCGGGAAGCTATACCTTCACAAAAATTGACCTGCGTCCAACAGAGAGTGGCATTGTCTTTCCTCAAAGCAGTGGTGGAGAAGGCGATCTCGACGCAGAAGGAGAACCAAATCATCTAATTCACTTACGTTCCTATCTGAATTTGCCTCATAATCTTGAATTTGATACCTCATTTTATTATGTGAGTAGCAACTCGGCCCGAAGCATACCCGGTTACAGCCGGGTTGACCTTCGTTTGGGATGGAAGCCTATAAAAAAACTGGAACTATCCCTGGTCGGTCAAAATATATTCGATGAAAGTCATCAAGAACTCACGGAACTTTTAGAAGTCGGAACTGAAACTGAAAGAAGTTTTTATTTCAAAGCGACGTTTAATTTTTGATTGATCGACAAAATTCTTAAATAATAAATATGAAAATTAATATTAGACCCGCTATTTCTACTGATGCAGAAACATGCGGTCGAATTATTTTTGAAAGTTTCAAAAACCTTTCCAATCAGCATGGATTCCCGTGTGATTTTCCAACAATGGAGGTCGCTGCCGGGCTTGCAGATATATTAATTAGGAAAAGTACGGTATTCAGCATCGTTGCTGAAATTAATGGATCAATAGTCGGATGTAATTTTTTAAATGAAATAAATCCTATCCGTAGTGTCGGCCCATTGTGTGTTAGCCCTGATTTTCAGGGCCATGGGGTTGGGCGCAGGCTCATGGAAGAAGTGTTGCGTAGGGCCAAAGACTCTCTTGGGATTCGCTTGATTCAGGAAACCCTAAATATTGTTTCAAGTTCTCTTTATATCTCGCTAGGTTTTGAAGTAAAGGAATCCCTGTTTTTGTTAACGGGGAGACCGAAAACCAATGTTTCCAAGCAAGGAATTGTTGTTCGCCCTTTTACTTTGGAAGAAAAAAATCTGTGCGCAGAGTTATGTGCAGATATTTATGGTTTTGAGCGCACTCAAGAGGTTTTAGATGCATTGAATTTTTCCATCCCATTTATTGCTCTGCGTGGAAACCGATTAATCGCATATTCCTCTTCAATGACCATGTCAATGACGAACCACTGTGTGGCCAAGACAGAAGAAGATATGAAAGCGCTTTTTCTGGGTATTGCAAAATTAACTTCTGAGCCACTTGTTTTCCTTTTGCCAGTCCGTCGAATAGAACTTTTTCGATGGTGTTTGGAAGAAGGGTTTCGGATTGTGAAACCTTTCACTTTAATGTCAAAAGGAGAATATTTTGAACCTAACGGAATCTATTGTCCTTCCGCTAGTTATTAAATGGTTGCTCGAAAGATATCAGCAATTGTGTTAAACTTGCCAGCGAAATTTTACTACTAATAGCTTATTTGAAGGATAATTTTTATGTGATTGTAGAAATATTTCAAGCATTTATTTTTACTCCAATTAATTCTAAACTCTTCCGATTTTAACTTCTCATGCTAAATAACTCTCTCAAAAAAATCGTTTTCCTTCTTATCCTATCTAGCCTAGCGGGTCGAATTTTTGGCATTTCTAATTATGCGTTTGCCGGGGATTTCGTAGCTCGCGAGGCCACTATAAAAGCGGGTTTTCTATTAAAATTTTCCGAATTTATCCAATGGCCAGAATATTACAGTTCTCTTCATTCCGAAGAACCTCTTAATATATGCCTCCATGGAGAGGATAAGTTTGGAAATATCTTCGATTATGTAAATGATCACGACATATTGAGAAGAAAAATAGAAATTACTCGTTCTGTCCCAATTAATGAGTTAAAAAGTTGTCATCTAGTATTTATCAGCACTCATAAAATCGAAGATATTGACAAATTAGCTAGGGAAATTAGAAAATCTCCCGTTCTCGTGGTTACAACAAGCAAAGCAATATCCCACCCCTTGGTCGCGATTAATTTTCGTAAAATCAATAACCGAATCCGTTTTGAGATAAATTTATCTGCTTTTGAACGATCTGGGATAAAAATTAGTTCAGAGCTTCTAAAATTAGCAATAAATATAGTCAGAATTGATTAATATGAAGTTTTTCAAAAAATTTCCTATCAAAATAAAAGTACTCGTCCTACTTTTGCTCGTATCATTCGTCACATTGATCGTTTCTTCCACTTTTTTTGTTTATAACGATCTCAAGATTTTTAAGAAAAATTTACTTGTAAACCTGACTGCTTTGGCAGGAACCGTTGGGGCAAACAGTAGATCCGCTGTTTATTTCGAGGACAAGGAAACTGCCGCCGAAATATTATCTTCTCTAAAAGAAGACCCTCAAATTCAATATGCCATTATTTATGATTCCGATGGAAATATTTTTGTAACGTACGATGGGAAGAATTCAAGTAATCAATTGTCCCAACGAAAGGATGATATCTTTCATTTTTTTAAGGAAGGTGCGCTTGAGCTAAAACGGCCAATAATTCTAAAAGGGAATAAGATAGGGGACATACATATTTCTGCAGATCTAAATCAATATAATGCAATCATTGAAAAGTATTTTCTTATTGTAGGGTTAGTCCTATTATCCACCTTTGGAATAGCTATAGTATTATCATTTGGACTACAAAAATTCCTCTCAAAACCCATCCAAACTCTTGCCAAAGCGATCAATGAAATTTCAAATAAGAATGACTACTCAATAAGAGTGAACCATCAATATCAGGATGAGATTGGTGAATTATATTTTGGTTTTAACCAGATGATTTCTCAAATCGAAAAAAGAGACATTGAACTAACTTTAACTAACAGTGCTTTAAAAAAGGAGGTAGAGGAACGAGGGCGTGCTGAAAATAACTTAAAAGTTTACTCGGAGAAATTAAAACGAAGTAATCAGGAGCTACAGGACTTTGCAACAATTGCCTCGCATGACCTTCAAGAACCTTTACGAAAAATCATTACCTTTGGAGATCGGATTACTACTGAAATCACTGAAGTAGATGAAAAGGGGAAACATTATATAGCTCGAATGCAAAATGCCTCCGATAGGATGAAAAAATTTATCAATGATTTATTAGAGTATTCAAAAATAGAATCAAAAGCCAGGCCTTTTAAAAGAGAAGATCTCAATAAAATTTTTTCTACTGCAATGGAAAATTTGGAAATCCAAATATCAAAATCTCAAGCTCAAGTCATTTGTGAAAACTTACCTACTCTTGAAGTCGATTCCTTTCAAATCCTCCAGTTATTTCAAAATTTAATCTCCAATGCTCTTAAATATAAAAAGACGAATGATCATCCAGTCATAAAGATTTATGCCCGTTTAATTGAACCGGATCTTTGGGAAATCATTGTCGAGGATAATGGGATTGGTTTCGACATTAAATATCTTGATCGCGTATTTAAACCTTTTGAGCGGTTACATGGGAAAAGTGACTACGAGGGAAGCGGAATGGGTTTAACTATTTGCAAAAAAATAATTATTCGTCACGGAGGAAGTATTACCGCATCCAGTATTCTTGGAGAAGGGGCTACTTTTAAATTCACCTTACCCGAAACTCAAAAACAGCAATATAAACTTCAGAATGTTTAGATGGAAAGGGTTTTAACGGGCTGTTGGATAATATGAAGGATTTGAATTTTTTTTCAATTAAAAAAAAATTAACCTACCTGTTCATGCTTGTTTCAGGAACTACACTCATAATATTAACCACGTTTTTCATATATAACGATATAAAAATTTTCAAAAAAAGCTTACTAGATAAACTTTCTATATTAGCCAGCGTAGTTGGTTCAAATGTAAGAGTAGCTCTATATTTTGAAGATAATGAAGCCGCCACGAAAGTGCTATCATTGTTAATGGAAGATTCGCAAATTGAATTTACTGGCTTATATGATTCAAAAGGAAAAATTTTCGCTAAATATCAATCTGCTGGATTTTCTAGAGATAAATATAGATCCAGTGGTAATAAAAAGAATTATATCGAACTAAAAAAACAGATCTTATTGAAAGGTGCTTTTATTGGGAGCATCTTAATAATTGCAAACTTAAATGAATTCAGAGAAAAGCAAAGAAAGTACTTTCAACTAGTGGGAATTATTCTGCTTGCAACTATAGGATTGGTTATTTGGCTATCAATCAAACTACAAAGAATCATTTCCAAACCAATATTAAATTTAGCCAATACCGCTAATAAAATTTCGAATACTAATAACTACTCTTTACGGGTCAATTATCCACATGTGGATGAATTGGGGCAACTATACAATTGTTTCAATGAGATGATTGCCCAAATTGATAAAAGAGAAATACAATTAAATGACTATAGGAAACATTTAGAACACAAGGTTCAAAAACGAACTAAAGAATTATCGCTTATCAACTCTCAACTTAGCATTGAAGTAGAAAGGCGAAAAAATTTTGAAGATCACCTTAAAAATTCTCTTGATGAGAAAGAAATTCTGCTCAAAGAAATTCACCATCGTGTAAAAAATAATCTTCAAATCATTTCCAGCCTTCTAAATATTCAGGCCCAATATAAAGGGCCGGAGTACTCTCACATCTTTTCTGATTGTAGTAACCGGATCCAATCTATTGCCCTTCTCCATGAAAATATTTATAAAACCTCTAAATATATGCAAATTAATTTTGATCAATATATTGAAAATTTGGTTAAATATTTATTTCAAACATTTGGAATATCCTCCGAGGCAGTTAAGGTAAACATTCAGGTTTCTAATATACCTTTGGACCTTGACGCGGTATTGCCGTGTGGTTTGATAGTCCAGGAACTTATTTCCAATTCATTGAAGCATGCTTTTCCTGATGGGAAAGGTGAAATTGATATTTGTATGCAATATATTATTGAGGGTGAAAATAATATAGAGCTTAACGTAAGCGATAACGGAGTTGGGTTGCCCGAAAAGTTTGACCTTGAAGAGGTTGATACATTGGGTTTAAAACTTGTTTCTAGATTGGTTGAAAATCAATTAAAAGGAACAATTTTTATCAATCTGGAGGAAAAAACCGAATTTAAAATAAAATTTATGAGTAGGAAAGAAAACAATGTCTTCTGATAAGGCCAGAATTTTAATTGTGGAGGATGAGGATATTGTCGTGTTTGATATTGAATTGATCTTAGAGGCTGCCGGTTTTGATGTAGTAGGGTCCGCTTCTTCCGCTGTAAAGGCAATTCAAAAATTGAATGAAGAACAAATAGATTTGGCAATTTTGGACATTAGACTTGAGGGTAAGATCGATGGTATTACCCTTGCGGATACAATAAGTAAAATTTATAAGATCCCTGTAATTTTTCTTACGGCATTTTCATGTAAGAAGATTTTGGATAGAGCTAAAATTTCTACACATTATGGATTCCTTGTTAAACCATTTAACCCGGAAACTTTAGTGTCAAATATCGAAATTGCTCTTTATAAACACAAAAGTGCTGAAGAGAAATAAGCCTACAATGGACAAAGTGAAATTTGATTTATGAAACTTTAAAAATCACGACTTCGGTTGACAAGTTTTATTAAATTAGAACTGTTTGACGTCAGCCAAAAGCGGACGTAGATATCGATAAATTTCCTTACAACGCCTACCAGTTGGAAGCCATGATTAACGTCCTGGAACAGAAAGGTATTTTGACCGGGAAAGAAGTTCTGGACGAAATGGAAGTGGTTGTGGCGGCCAAGAGGAAGAAAGAGGCTAATTGTAGGGTGCAGGGGCTTTGGTCCCTGGGGGGCTGGGGCATCGATCAAGTGTGGTTCTAGTAATACCGCACTTTAGTGCCAATATGGAACTATTATTAATAGATGATAGGTTCCTTTTTGCTGTCGTTTAATAAATGAACCCCTAAAAAACGTCTTTGCGAAATAATGTCATTTTTTGTATTACCAATGGTTTTAAAATAAATTCTTAACAATGGGCTAATTCGTCGACTAATTCTATTATCAATTTCTTCAAACAAATTTCTTGCATTGCAAAACTTATAATGATTTCCCCATCCCATTAATTTGAAATTAATTTGAGAGAGTGTAGAAACCAATGAATTGTCTCTAACATTTTTCTTTTTAAAATTTTTTAATTGCTCAATCCCTGCATTTACAATTATGTCAATATTTTGATATAGATTGTCGATTGTCTTTTGGTTTGGCAAGATGGAGTCTTCCGAAAGAATACAACCTAAAAAATTGATCCCGTCCTTTGATTTCCCTTTTTGTGCTTTTGAGTTATTTTCAGAAGGATCATAAATTTCCATACCAAATTTCTCTAAGTGTCTTTTAGCAAGCTTGACAGCCCTTTGTAGCTTCGATTCTGTTTTGCATAAAATTAAAAAATCATCGATGAAACGAATGCAATTTATTTTGTTCGAATTCATTTCCTCATCAAATTTTTTTAACAAAACATTACCAAAAAAGGGTGACAAAGATGAGCCTTGCGGTGCACCAATTTCTTGATCAGGAAATAAATGCCTATTTTTTAATCTGTTAATATTTTCTAATTCAACCTTAGTTGCGTTTTTTAGCAATATATTTATTGATTGGTCGGGATCTATTAAATCAAAAATTTTATCGAGCACAATTTGCTTTGGAATTTTTGTGAAAAACCCTTTTATGTCTGCCCTGCAATAATGGCGGCATCCAGATTTAATGATCTCGTGGGCTTCTTTTAAGGCCATGCTCACACTTCTTTTTGGAAGGCCTCCGAAGCTTCTAGGGCTAGATAAGAAGGATTTTACTTGCGGATTTTGCCACAAACAATCCAATAAGGCTCGATGAACAATCCGATCGTGAAGGTGCGGTACAACTAAAGGCCTTAATTGCCCATTTTCCTTTTCAATTTCCACGCCTCTGGCTAATTTAAAAGAGTACCTCTCTCCTCTAAGTTGATCTTTTATTGTTTTGAGGTAGGTATTTTCTTTTTCTTTGAATTTAATAACTTCGGATTGGGTTATTTGCGACTGAGATTGCAAACCATTTTCGTATACTTTTTTCCAAGCATTGGATAGGCAGTCATTTGTACGTAGCTTTTGATCGAGGGACATTTATATTGGATTCTCTGCTCTGGGGAACCTCCGATTAACGCCTACCCCGGTTGCAGAAAGAGACTACTGTGAGTGATTGGATGGAAAGTTCCACCCTCAATTCAAATGACGAGGATAAGGTCATTCCCAAATCCACTCCGCCATCATGGCAATTATGCGGCCTTGATGACTCCCTGAAAGACGCAACCGGAATCTGAATTCCGATCGCTAACAGGAACAGAAACCCTATTTATAATATCACACAACCGAAGAAATAAATATTTTGATGGCTTGGTATGTATTGGATTATGGAATGAGGTTTCAGGGAGGTTATTAAGTGTCAGTTAATATGGGATTTATGAAAAGGCGGGAAATACCGGGAAAAAGTGGTGGAAAGTGGGATATTTAAAGGGGTTTGTGGTCCAGGCGAAATTTTTTTATCCCAAAGTAACTGCAACTCGGAATCGGACAAAACAGGGGTGTTTGTTGCACTTAGTTTGGGAAATTAGGAAGATTAATTTGTATTCATCGGCATCCGAGCTGATAGACAGTGTCCAATGTTTCAACCGCTATCGACCAGAAGCGGATATCTCCACCGCCTTACACTTGATCGAAAACGAGCCTTCCACCACCGTTACGTTTTGCTCGATAGATTGCGATGTCAAGATTAACGTCGCGAGCCTTACCAACGATGTCCTCAATGTCGGACTTCTCCATCTCGAGTCCGAGATACAACTCCGTGATCTCTTCAGGATGGTATGGGACAGTGTTCCAGGGCCGTTCGTCTTTCCTGATCGGAATAGCTAGGCGATATTCCCCTTCGTGTTGCCAATCCAACGTTTTGGTGTAAATGATCCGTTCGACGATCTCTCTGACTTGGGATTCATGGTTGCCAAATAAAGCGCCAGCACTAAATTTAAGCGTATCTTCGTAGAGCGGAGGGCGTTTCTCTCGGTATATGACGGGACGAAAGAGTTGGAATTTAGAGTCATTGGAAAAATTTGGTTGGATTCGCAGGGAAACGCCCTTGTGCTTTTCAGCATACTCAGTCCACATGCGCTCCGAGTCTTTGTGGGTAGAGACGCAAAGAACGCGATAATCCTGCATGAACTCGTTGATCTCTGCGATATGCGCCTGTGCCTTGTCACGGTAGTACTCAACGTTATCGGGCAGGTTCATCAGTTCGGCCCTAACCAAGTCAGCGGCACCTGGATTCGCTCGGTAACCCTGCTGAATGGCCCTGATTTTTTCCTTCATCGGCGAACTGCATGTGGGCTCCTCGTCAAGGTGACGTAGGATCATGTCAGTGAAGCCACCAGCGATCTTCTTCAGCGCTTCCTCGGTGTCCTCTGAGAAGATACTTTGGATCGTCAGATCCTCTACATCGTTAAAATCCGACGGTTTTGCGTGTTTGAATGTCCTGTTTGCGAACGTCAGCTTCGCACCTGTAACGTCAAGGTACTTGTAAAGTGGAGGCAAAGTCATCTATGAAGACACCATCTCGTTTGGTTGCATCGCGAACGGCTGCAAGGGGTCGAATCCGGTCATTTGAGATCTGACACTGTCTATAAAGTAGAAATAAACAAAATTAAATCTGCCTCCCGTACCAGACCACACGCCCCACCACCTGCAATAAATCCAGTTGGCCCTCGCCGACTGTGAACTCTTTGTATGCCGGGTTGTCGCTTTTAACGACCAGTTCCTTCCCCATCATCCGCTGGATGCGCTTAACCTGAAGCGTGGAATCATTCTTAATACAGTAGATCCCATCATCCTGGACCTCATTGACCGCCGTATTTATTAACAACAGATCATCTTCCTCGATGGTAGGTTCCATCGAATCCCCTTTGGCGGTTATCAGCGCAAGGGCTTTGGGATCCGCTCCCAGCTTGGTTTTGACCCAGTCTTGCTTAAAGGCCAGGTGGTCGACGACAGCCTCATTTTCGTTGATGGCCCCATGCCCGGCGCTTGCCTGCACATCGTATCTCGGAACATAAATATAGTCATCCCGACTTTTCATGCCGTTATTGACCGATCCCCTCTCAGAAACCCCGGAATCCCGCGTCATTGAACCTTCACCGGTCATGAGCCAGTCCGTGCTCACATTATAGGTTGAAGCTATTTTTAAAGCCCATTCAGCCGGAAAAATCCCTCTTTTTTTAGCGTCTGATATAGGTGGCTGGGTTATCGACAACGCATCCGCGACATCCTTTTGCGTGGAAAGGCCAGTTCCTATCTTTATTCTTTCCCATACCTGTTCAAATTGAGTCAACATTTTCAATTGATTTCGGACTTTTCAGATAAAAGCGCGAAAAAAAGTGCGAAAAATTTTATAGCCATAGGTTGTTATTTTTAAAGGATTGTATAGCTTTAGAATATAAAGTAAGTGCGAAAAGCTATTTTTATATTGACAGACTATATAGTCTTAAAATATATTCATTGTCCGTTAGCAAGTAATTGTTATCGCAGATTATAGGAAAACCAGAAGTCGTTCAATATCTATTTTTTCGGTTTTCCTGAATTAGAAACCTTCAAATCCGCATTTAGATGTCCGAGCAACTCACCCTTTTCAATGGCAAATCCTTCAACCCCATCGCGCGGGTGAAAGAGGCCATGCGCCAGTCCATAAAGGGAAGCGGATTTTCACGCGAACAGGTCGTCGATCAAATGAACGAACTGGCGCGGATCGAAGGCATCACCACGGGAGGAAGGGCTAAGGAAATTTCCATCGACCTCCTGGAAAAATGGTTATCGCAAAGTGCCGATCACCTGATCCCCTGGAAGTTGCTCCCCATTTTTTGTTTCGTCGTGAAATCCATCGATTCCATGAAACCTCTATTGGCTCCCTTAGACGCGCACATCATCAATAACGAGGAGTGGGCGATGTTTGAATGGTCAAAAGCGGAAAAAGAGAGAAGACAAATTCTGAAAAGGCAAAAACTTCTCGAAGGAAAAATGAATTTATGAAAGGGAAAAATAAAAGCCGGTCCAGGGCAGAAAGAAAATCGCTGGAGATCCAGTTCTGGCTGAGAAAACGCAGGATATTACAGAAGGATCTCGCCAAGGAAATCGGCGTTCATGAGGGCATTGTATCGCGTGCCATCACCGGCAATGGAAACAACCGGCGGGTGCTGGAACACCTTAAGCAAATCGGCGTTCCACAGAATTATTTGGGTGGTAAGAAATGACCACAATCCCTGAAAAGCTAACTGCCGGACAAATTTCCGATGCCACGGGAAAGACGTTAAGGTCGGTTCAGATATTCGCAAAAAAACAAAATTGGTCGTTTTCAGAGGTTAAGGGTTTAGGCGGCAAGAAACGCCTTTACCCCTTCTCCTCCCTGCCCGCGACAATACAAATAGTCATTCAAAAACATTACGCACCTGCTCCGGTACCGCCAGTGACCGGGCATTTGTCGTCCCTCCCCGCTGAAACGTCCCACACTCAAACCTTACGGACCCACTCAGCGGCGGTGGGACGCCTCCCTCATCAGGCGGATAAAGTCGCCCGCGCCCGCGCCGACCTGGTCGCCGCCTATTTAACAGCGAAGGAAAACGGAAAATCCAAAAAACAAAAAAACGCGGACATCATAAATCAATTCCTGCAAGCCTACGGTTCCGGGCTTTCCTTCCCCCAGCTTTATCAGACATTGGGAGCGGTATCCCGATCAACGCTGGAACGCTGGCGCAAGGATCTGGAAGAAGCCAACTACGATTATCACGTCCTCGCACCCAAATGGGGCAGGCATCGAAGCGGAACCACAAAGCTGACCGAGCGGGAATCGCAAGTCCTGATGACCCAGGTCTTTCACCAGAACCGCGTTAAAACCGGAACCGCAATCACCGTCACAAAATATATTCTGGAATTGGAAGGGTCGCCATCACCCTCCAGCCCAGCCACCATGCGTCGCGCCGTCGACCAATTTAAAAATCGCCACTTTGACCTATGGACCTTTTATCGCGAAGGTGAAAAAGCCCTTGTCGATAAAGTCCTTCCCTTCATAGAGCGCGATGATTCACTGATTGACGTGGGCGACGTATTGGTGGCGGACGGGCACCGCTGTAATTTCCGCGTGAAAAATCCGTGGACCGGTAAGCCTTGCCGACCCATGCTAGTCGGCTTTTACGATTGGAAATCCCGGATCCTCTGCGGTTGGTCCATTTCCCTGGAAGAAAATACCCAACTCATCACCGCTGCCTTGAGAAACGGCATCATTCGCCTGGGCAAAACGCCAAAGATCGTCCTGCTCGACAACGGAGCCGCGTTCAAGTCAAAAGTATTTACAGGGGATATGGACCTGGAACAAAGCGGCATTCGCGGCATGTTCGCCCGTCTGGACATCAAGACCGTTTTCGCCTGGCCCTACAACGCGAGATCCAAGCCTATAGAGAGGTTCTTCGGCGATTTTAGCAATCAGTTCGAACGCTTCATGCCGTCCTTTTCAGGCGCTTCCATCACCGACAAACCCGCTTCATTAATGCGCAACGAAAAACTGATGCAGGCGTTCTACAAAGAAAACGTCATGGAAATCCCGCAGGTCATGGCCGCTTTGGAAAAATGGTGGGATTTTCACGCCTGGACCCAGCACCCGACGTTGAAAGGTAAACAAAAAGGCCAGGTGTTTGAATCCGGTCGTGGACCCGGCATCGACCAGGGAAAACTAAACGACCTCATGCTCGATTCAGAAATCAAACGCATCGGGCGAAACGGTATCAGTTTCCTGGGTGCGGATTACTTTCACGAATCCCTTTACGGCCTGCGCGAACAGGTGGTCATCCGCTACGACTTTTGCGACATCGCCCACGTTCACGTCTATGCAAAAAACGGCGATTATATTTGCCGCGCGGATCGCAAAGACAAGGTGCATCCGATGGCGGCCTTACTGGGTAAAGCCAAAGACGTGGAAGACCTGAAATTCCATATCGGTCAGCAACGCTCCCTGAAAAAACAAACCACAAAAATCGCGCGTCAGGCGCTGGATATGACAGGCGACATGGAAATCGTCAAAGCCCTGCCCTGGGACAAGATAGTGGAAGCCGCGCCCGATCTTCCCGAAAAAGTTGAGCGGATAGAAGCCGAGTACACCGGACTCAAAGCTCTGGAGGCCGTCCCGGTCATCGACGCTGAAAGCCTTCCAGAGTTACCGGAACCAGATACGGAGAAAAGCCAGGCGGAAGTGATCCCATTCTTTGCGACCGACGCCGATTATTACAACCACCTGGCAGGGCTTGTCCGTCCACTCAGTGAATCAGAAATCCTTTTTTTGGAAGAATTTTACAGGACCGAATCAGGGAAGGCTTTTTTGCAAATGGACGGTCGTTTGAAAACCGCAACTGCGGAGCAATAAAAAAGGACCGGTGTCGCGGGAACGACGACCGGCCCCAATACCTAAAAATTCAGAAGGAGATTACTACATGAATCACCAGGTTGTCAAAACCAAGAACGTCCAGGCGTTTTTTTCCGGGCTGGAAGTCCTGAAAAATGGCGTCAAGGGCCGAATGGGAATGATGTTGATCTTCGGTCCGCCCGGCACAGGTAAAACCTTCATCACCCAGAAGCAGGCGATGGAAGACGACACCGTCTACGTCCGCTGCAAATACATCGACAAACCCAAAAGCCTGTTACATGCCATCGTCGCAGAGCTGGGCGAAGAACCGCGTGGATTCACATCCCACCTTTTCAACCAGGCCCTTGAGCAATTATTGATGCGCCCGCGCACGTTGATTCTCGATGAAGCCGACTACATGGTGCATGCGGGAATCATCGAAATCATCCGCGACCTCAACGACATGGCCAACACCCCCATCATCATTTCAGGCATGGGCAATATTGATAAAAAGCTTCAGCGGTTTCCTCATTTAGTCGACCGCATCCGCGCCATCGTTCAATTCAAACTGTTCGACCTGGGAGAAATCAAGATGTTGGGCAAACAAGTCTGCGAGGCGGAGATCGACGACAGCGCTTACGAATACATCGCCAAGACAGGCCAGGGCAAGTTCCGTGTCACCAACGATCTTTTTGATCTGGCTGAGCGCCTGCAAAAGCGGACTCCACAAATCAAGGCCGTCACCGTCGATCACCTGGCTCCCGCCTGGGAAAAAGAAAAACAACGGGAGCGCCGCGCATGAGCAAACCGTTAAACAAATTAAAACTTGTTATCGACTGCCTTTGCAAAACTCGCAGAAAAAAAATAGCTTCTGATTTTGTCGTCGCTGAAACGGGGCTGGAGCATAAGGCAGTTCTCCGGGTCATGCGTAGGCTAACGAAACAAGGGCATCTTGAATTGATTGATAAAGGAAAAATTTCTAACAGCAATACGGGCCGAGCCTACAGCAAAAACCCGACCTGGAAGATCGTAAACCGAAAATCCTTACCCAATCGTTTGAAGCGAAAGAAAAAGTCAGGAAATATTCGCGACCGAATTTGGAAAGCCATGCGCATCAAGCGAATTTTTCTCTTAAAAGACATCATGAAGCTGGCCGAGGTAAAAGAAGCAACTGCGATGAACTATATCCATATTCTCGAACGCAACAAATATGCGCGCAAAGTGGGCCTCCGCGCCCCGCGCGAAGGATGCCACTGGCAACTCATCCGCGATGATGGGCCAGACCGTCCAGCCCTCAAAGAATATCCTGAACATGATGTCACCCTGAGCCTGTCGAAGGGCGTCAGCAAGGAAGGTGCCGCATGACCGACACCTGGTTAAAACTTCTCAAGCAGAACCTCAAGCAAAAAGGCCCGAAAAAAGTCAGCGCGGAATTGGGTTACTCAACGGCAACCTTGAACCTTTGCAAAAACGGAAAATACGAAAAGACCGAAAAAGTCAAAGCGCGCGTCATGGCGATTTACGGCAACAACGGCAAGGTCGAGTGCCCGGTGCTCGGCGGTATCACGCCGCAAAGATGCGCCGACCATCACGGCCGCGCCAGGAAAGTGGGCATCCGCGTCGGCAACCCGGACACCATGCGGCTTCATAAAACCTGCCTTAAATGCCCCGTCAGAGGAGGATAACCCATGATGATAGATGACGATCTTCTGGAACTCTATGCTTCCGAATACACGCAAAAAAGCACCAGGGAATGGGGAATGACCTTCAGGGAATTTCTGGAATTCAAAATCGAATGTAACCGTGAAGTGAACCAAACTTTATTAGAGGCAAACAATGGCGAAGAAAATTAAAGAAGAAATCATCACCGAGGAACAGGCAAAAAAAGCAATGCAACAGCTCAATAAATACAATGCGGCCCTTGCCCAGCTCTACCGCGACGAGGCATCGGACATTGAAGATGTGCGCATCAAGCACCATTCAGGCGGCTATTCCTTAAAGCGGCGCGCCCTGGAAACCCTCAAGCAGGACCGGGAACGCCAGCTTCAACAGTGGGCCGAAAAAGCGCGCAGGGAATGGAAAGGAAAGAGTTTAAAAACGCCTTTTGGCACCCTTGGGTTTCGCAAAGGCCAACCCAAAGTGCAGTTGTTAAAAAGGGTGTCCAAAAACTGGGACCAGGCATTAGGAAAAATAAAAGAGCATCTCCCGAAATTTATCCGCAGGAAGGACGAGATCAATAAAGAGTTGATCCTTGAAGATGCCGCCATTTTAACCAGGGAGCAGTTGCAGGAAGTGGGAATCACCATCAACCAGGAAGAAACCTTCGTCGTCAAGACCCTTTGTTACGAGCAGTATAAAGAGGCGGTCGACAAACTGAAATCGGCCTGATCATGCCAACTAGACAACAACTCGCAAAAATCCATATCGCCAAAAAGGATCTTGCCCTGACCGACGGGAACTACCGGGACCTGCTTCGCGGTCTCACCGGCAAGGAAAGCGCAAGGGATTTGAGCGGGAAAGAGGTCGATGCGGTATTGCAAGAATTTAATAAGCTGGGTTGGAAACCGAAGAAACAGAGACCACAAAAGCTGAAATACCAGGACCTGGCCAACCGGCCCGGCATGGCAACGCCAAAACAGTTGCGGATGATCGAGGCGATGTGGATGACCGGGGAAGGAATCCGCGAGAAAAACTTAACAGCCTTTCGCCGCTTCCTGAAAAACCGGTTCGGGATCTCGGGGATGCGTTTCATCGAGGAATTAGAAATTCACCGCATCGTAAAAGCCATAGAAATAATCAACGGTTACAAATAAATTATGACCGACACCTTCAAATATCCCTGGATGCGTGAAATTCAAAGCATCGATCAGCTACCGGAACGGTTCCAGGGCCTGGGTGAAAAGATTGGGATCCAGGCGACGTTGAAGGTCATGGAGCATTTCGAAGGCGAGGAAGTCTATTTTTACAAATTAAAGGAAGCGTTCACTTCCTTTTGGCACGCCCTGATCCGCAAGGAATGGAAAAAACACAACCTCATCCCCCTGGCCCACAAATACGGTGTCACCGTCACCCGCATCCGCGAAATCGTCAAGGACCACGAAGATCAGAAAGAACTCTTTCCAAAATAAAATGCGGAAAACCCTAAAAAATTACTTTTTTGGGTCGGCATCCTATCTGAAAGACCATATCAGGCGTTTTTGAATCCCTAAATCCTGCTTTCGGCCACAAAGCAAACATTCCACTAAGGACCACTAAACGGAAAATATCTATTTGGATTTTACTTCAATGTTCCACTTTTAGCTGACGTCAAACAGTTGGTTTTATCATAGCTTTTAGATCATTTGACGGGCTGACAGTAAGTTGAGTAAAAGGAATCACCAATTGGTTCTCATTACATATTTGCACAAGCACTTTGTTTAGTTCCCATTTGAGGGGATAAAAATCTTCTGCACAACTCCCGTTTACTTTGGCCAATATAATTAGATTTAGGGAACTGGCACCGGCGTTATCGAAGTGAACATGTATCGATATGATATCTGGTGGATCTTTTTCCATTTTTTCTTGAAAATGTGTTTTTAAATATTCTTCAAATATTTTTGGTAATTCTTCGCAAATGCGAGATTGCACCCCATAGTCCAGTCCAAATTTAATAACAAGTCGATATCCAGTAGATAGATTAAGTGGGCTCATACTTAAAAAATTCTGCGTGCTGTAGTATTTTTTTGAAGCTAAATTCTCAAGAACAACTTGTTCTGAGGTCTGTTTAACCACGCGGCCATATGTGTCATCTGAAAGTATCACCCAGTCATCACATTTTGTGGGGAACCATTCTTCCTCATGAACCAGTGGTCTGGAATGGTGTCCATGTAATTCTCCAACCATTAATCTGAGCATTCCTCCTTGCAATCTAGGATTTCGAAGTAAGACAATGACCCCAATCTCTTGAACAAGCCATGGGACCCCATTCCAGATCATCCGTTCACCCTCTCGAATTGTTCCTAAATTTAGAATCAATCTTAATTCTTTAAGAAATTTGGGTAAAACTTGCCTGAAGCCCAGCCCAATACCGATAAAAATGAGAATCAGGATACTGAGTATTAACCAGTCATTAAGAATATAAAGGGAAAATAAACTGGCCAGAGAAGAAAAAAGGATGTTAAAAACGTTATAAGCAGCGCTAATAAATTTTCGAAAGTGAGGACTCAATTTCTCCATCAGAATGGTTTTAGTTTTCACGAACCAAAAAATACCCGCTAATGTTCCCCAAAACAAACAAAAGGTTACGAAAGCAATGAACAAGTTTCGCCCTCGGATTTGTACGAATTCCGTGATAAAACTGGTCCCAAATTCAAATAATGACTTTTGAGACGACAAAAGATTTGTCAATTGTTTCTCGGATTCTTCTAAATCGAATCTAAGAACTTCCGGATCATATTTTTTCTCTAGGGATTCTAATTTTTCTTTCAAACTTTTTTCAATATCTGAAGTCCGGATTCCAGCTTCTTTTTCTTCGTCCGTGAGGGTTAGCGCACTGGGTCCAAGTTTCGACAGATTGTCCAAATTCCCTCTAGCGATTTCATAACTTGAGATTTGATTATTTAAGGATTCAATCTTTGATTTTAAGGTATCAATTTTTCTAGGCTTTTCGGTGACTTCCCTGAGGGCCATCAGGATCGGCTTCGTTATATCTCTTAATTCATCCATCCAACTGAATTCGGGTTTTCCGTTTAGCTGAATTTTCTCTTCTTGAATTTGAGTGGCCAAGGTCTCTAAATTTATATTTAGAGTTCCCAGACTTTGTTGAATTTCTTCAATCCTTTCCTCTGTTTCTTTTGTAATAGGGGATTTTTTTAATTTCTCGATTTCCTTTCCCAATAAAAGCTTTCTTTTGATGATTTGAGTTAATTGCTGCTGCTGTTTTTCCAATACTGATATTTCCGGATGTGAATTTGTTTGATTATTGTTTTCAGAGTAGGATGGACGGATCTCAAAGAAGGAAAATAAGAAAAAGATTATGAAAACAAAAAGATAATAAATAGGAAATATTTTTTCCAAAAACAGGTATTTTCTTTGGAAAGTAATTACCTTCCTCTTGTTAGTTTTCTGGGCCATTTGTTAATTCACCTATAAAAACAACCATAATTTTGATGGAAAATTCTATTTTCTTTAGGCTTTCAAACGATAGTTGAACATTTTTACAAAACACTAAATTAAGAAAATAGCTGCCAACCCCAAAAATGCAAAAAATCCAATAACGTCTGTCACAGTGGTTAAAAGTACAGTAGATGCAACAGCAGGATCACTCCCCATTCTATTTAGAAAGATAGGAATTCCTGCCCCGAATAAGCCAGCGACTACGAGGTTAAGAATCATGGCAACAGCAATAATTATCCCCAACTGGAAATTTTCAAACCAGAGAACAGTAATGACACCTATGATCAGGGCAAAAGCTGCGCCATTGAGCGCACCCACCATAGTTTCCTTCCAAATCACTCGAAAGGAGTTAATATTCGAGACTTCCCTCATTGCCAATGCCCGGACAGCTACCGTTAGAGCCTGTGTTCCCGCATTTCCACCCATGGAAGCCACAATAGGCATCAACACAGCCAGTGCTACGATCTGTTCTATCGTGGCTTCAAAAAGGGAAATAATTGCTGAAGCCAGAATAGCAGTAATAAGATTGATAAATAGCCAGCCGAAACGAGAACCACAGGTAGAAATTATGTCACGGTAAATACTCGACTCACTTACGCCCGCCAGCCTGAGGATGTCGTCATGAGCTTCTTCATCAATAACGTCCACAATATCATCAATGGTAATCACTCCAATCATCCGCATATCTTCATCAACAACTGCTGCCGACAAAAGATTCTCGCGTCT
>JAJDAZ010000002.1 GCA_029261595.1 Nitrospinaceae bacterium
TCGCTGTCAATGTATCTGGCTATGATATATTGGCCTTGACTGGAGTCCAGATTATTATAATCGACCTCAATGTCGACATCCGCCGCACCCACCGGGCCATAGTTCATTTTATAAGCGAGCCCACTTGATAAGGCCGGAGAACTTGAGTTAAGTCTTATAATATTGCCACTAAATTGATTCATGTCTCTTGCTGAATTATTATAAACTTCCTCCCAGCTGGTACCGATTTGTGACGGAGAATCGCCATTTATCTTGCCGGACTCTGATGAACTAAAGTCGGATTCAAATACCACGGTTGCTGTCCCGGGACCAGGGGATGAGCTTGGTTCCACGGTAATTGTCTGAGTGGCCGTCCCTGTGTTGCCTTGAGAATCTGTCGCCGAATAGGTCACTGTGGTGGCGCCAACCGGGAATCCCCCAGCTGGGGCATTGTTGGTTGGTGTGATCGCGCCATCCACCAGATCGGTAGCGGTGGCGGTACCTAAAGTAACGGTCGTCAATGTTCCGGTTGCCGGAACGGTTAAATTTGCTGGAGCGGTCACCGAAGGCGATGTGGTGTCTGTCACTGTCACCGTTTGGTTCGCCGTTCCTGTGTTGCCGTCGGAGTCCGTGGCTGACCAGGTGACAACGGTTGAGTCGACCGGGAAACTCGCCGGAGCATTATTCGTTGGAGTGATCGATCCATCTTCCAGGTCGGTGGCGGTGGCTGTACCTAAAGTGACGGTCGTCAATGCGCCCGTTGCCTCAACCGTTATATTTGGTGGGGTAGTTACCGTCGGTGCGGAAGAATTCCCTGCTGAAAACTCAGTAACTTTAAAACTCGATACCTGTACGTTCCTGAGATCGTAAGAAGAAAACTCATTGTGTATCGCCCCGAATCCCAAGCCTGATTTTCCTGCTACGGTTAAGTCGGATGCCTCCGTGACAAAGATCTCTAAAACGTCATTGATAAAGACCTTGATGGACGATCCGTGCATCTCAAGTTTAACCGTATCGCCATCTGCGGGGGGTGAAGAGCTTGTCCCCAGAAGAGTGGCTGTGCCGGCAACAATCTTATAAAGTTTCGCCTTGTCCGTTGCATTTTTGGTTATCGCAACTGCAAACATATTGTCAACATCCGTCCATCTTCCAATTATCCAAATCGGCTGGAAGGCGTCTGTGTCCAGACGAGAGGTTGTCGTCTCAATGTCTACATCTGGCGAACCCACCGGACCGTAATTGGCGTGGTAAGTGTAACCGTCGTCATCGAATGAAGTCGCCCCGGCAGTGTCTTCCGGGTGCCGTAAAAATGCGAAGGCTGAACCGGTGCTGTTTTCCAATTCAATCCAGTTCGTTCCTGTGGTATCGGGAATCGTGCTATCCAGGGACCCATTGTTAGGACCGCCTGTGAAGTCATCTTGAAAAACCAGGGTTTCGGTTAAGGGACCAGGGGGTGAGGCCAGTTGAACAGTAATCGTCTGGGTGTCAATTCCTATATTTCCGGCAGCATCCTGGGCGCTCCAGGTCACTACCGTCGTTCCTACAGGGAATCCTCCTGCTGGTGCGTTATTCGTTGGAACCAGCGGTCCATCTTCCTGGTCGGTGGCTGTGGCGGTACCTAAAGGAACTAGCGTCAAAGTGCCAGTGGCTTCAACCGTGGCATTTGGCGGAGCTGTCACTGATGGTGGCGTTGTATCAGTTGAGATTATTTCTGCCACGATGGTCACTTCATCAAATTCTGTAAACTCGCCGTCATCGGCACTCAAGCGCAGCACGTAAGTACCCACCGAGGAGAAGCTTGCGGTAGTATCTTCCAAATTAGGATTCGCAAAAGTAACCGTGCCGGGCCCACTCTGCTCACTCCAAGTAATGGTCGGAAACGGTTGCAACTGGCTATCGTCAGTGACCGAACCATTAAGAATTGCACCGATTGCCAGGTTGATCGTTTGATCCAAACCGGCGTTTACCGCAGGTGCTGCGTTGGTTCCAGTGGGCGGGGGAGAAGTAAGAAAAGCATTCACCCCAAACTGCATCGGTGGTGTGCCTCTTTCCGCCGCTCCCATATCGGGTGCAGCGCCGGTATAGTTGTCATTGAAATTTGGGAGGACTTCTCCAGCATCGACGCCGGGGCTATTTGGCGCAAGGAAAAACTCACCGACAAAATCATTACCGGAATCATAGGTAGGTACGCCAAAAATGCCGTTGGCTTCAGCGCCACTAGGAACCCTGAGCTGACCGTTGTAGAGATCGTAGTCGAAATCATTATTATTTGAGGTACTGGTGGTTGTCCTGATAGAGTATTCAGTATCTGGAAATGCGATTTCATAAATGTTATTTCGTGTTTTCGTGTCCTGTACCGAGCTATCGCTAATACCGCGCGAAAAACCCAGCGGGAACTGCAACCCTTGAACAAAGGCTTGCAACATAGTGTTATGAAAAAAGAACACCCCACCCCCGGTATCACTGCCAGCTTTATGAAAGACCCCTCTGGGATCGTCATCTGAACTTATGTCGGGTTGCTTACGACTTTCGACACCTACGTTTCTCCAGGCATAGAGAGGTCCCACATTCACTTTGCGAGTCGCAATTCCTACATACGTGTAGTCCAGATAATTTTCCCAAATCCGTATGTTGATGTTACCCCCCTCGATCTCTATTGCGTCGTCCCAAACTTGCGAGATAGAATTGCCATAGACATCAGAGTCTCTGTGTAAGTTGCCCACAGTGCCACCATTAGCTCCACCGCCAATACCATCGTTAAAATAGTGCTCCTCATCTGAATATATTTCATTGTAGCGAATCACGTGGTTTCCACCCGTGTTTGTAAAATAGATACCGCCTGACCCTTTGGGGTGATAGCCAGAGCTATTAGGCGTCACATCGGGTCTCGCTTCTTCCCAGCTATTCGTATCACCACGGGGGTGGTGGATTTTATTTCGCTGAATGATTATTTTGTGGATATTATTGGTTGTCGTTGTCGACTTGACACCGCTGTCGTGTTCTAAACTCCAACCCAAACTGTCTGTACGACCCCATCCGCTGATATCGTTTTGTTCTATGACGACGTCATGGCTGGCGCCATTAAGTAGGATGGCGCTTCTTGAAGCACCTTTGAGTGTGAGCCCCCTGATGATAACGTGGTGTGCATTGACCAGGATGTTGTAGGACCTATTGTTTGCAACATCAATGGTGGCGGTTTGTCCTGGCTCTGCAGTATATAATATATAGCCACTTGCACTGCCAGATTGATTAAGGGTGAGCGTGTCAGATGAATTTTGGGGAAGTTGAATGGTTTGTGCTATCGGAAAATCCTCACTCCATGTCTTGGTAGTCAGTGTTGCGGTCGTTCCGGTATTTTGTAAAGTCAGTTTGATTTCGTATGTGGTGTCCGGGGTGAGGTGTACGACGCTTCCGCGATACTCTCCATTTCTTATATCAAACCAAAGTGAATGTCCCTCCTTCCAGGTTGAGGAACCAAGAGGTCGGTATTCTACTCTGGCCTCGTTACTGGCACTTCCTTGAGCAGGACTCCAATAGATGCCTGTGCTATGGAAGGTGGAAACTGCGGATTGCGCACTTGTAATTGCAGGTAGGGAAACTGCGAAAAATAGAAAAAGAAAACTGAAAGCTTTAATCTGCCATTTCCCCTTTTGTAGTTGGAGGAGGGCCGAAAATACCAATCCAGGGGAAATGGTTTGGGCAGACTTAGAAACCTTTGAAGTGACTTTAAGAATGCACACGGACACTTTCTCTCTGTTTCAGTTTAAAGAAACTAGTTTCAGATGAGAGGGAATATAGGCACTTAGAAGTCAAAGTTTTTTATAAAGTTTATAATTAGTTGCTATCTAATGAGGATTGCTGTTAATCTATTGATTACGCATATTATATATTAATATTAATAAAAATAATATTGTAATTATTTTGATTTTCAGTGATTTAAGTCACAATTGAAGTGAAGGTCAGGCTGGAAAATTTAAAAGCCTTTTTGGTTTTCTATTGATTGGGAATTTAGTCAGCATCGATCCTAGCCTGCCAGGGCTTTTTGGGTGAAGAACAAAGTTATCCAGATAATGGTTTGCTGTGTGTCTTTTTTCAGGTTTGGTGGCATCGTATCAGGTTTCACCCAGGTTATTCCTGCAGCCCCTTGAAAACAAACCCCTCTGCCAAACCAGGAAATTTCGGCCACGGGTTCCTCGACCCATATTGAGTCCACAGATTAAAGGAATAACCCTGTCTATTGATTTCTCTGGCGGAGGTCCTGCAACATGGGCCAATGTAACCCATATTCAATTTAATGTGGGGAGTCAGCTGATTTCCGGCAATTTCAGGGAAACATTTCAGGGGCCAAATTGGAATTCGGTTGTAGGATCTTTATTGAAAGACTACAGCCGGGTCACTGTCTGGAATGAAAAATCGAGGGGCATCAGGCAGGTCCTGCTCCTGGGGAAAAAATAATTGGGGCCCACAGGAGGAATATGGATCTGCTTTTCTTAATAACCCGCCGGGAGATCAGGAAAACCCGACAAGGTCCGATCTGTCCTGCATTTGGCCAGGAGGGATTTGAAACGGTTGCTTTTCGAAAAACAAAGAACGCTAAAATAAAAGTAAAGTATTCTTAATACTTTGCTAGCTTTTTATTCTCGATATAGACCTGATCCCGAAAATACACGATACATTTGATTTTGATTGACCCGGTTCGGTGTCGACTTTCTTTAAGTGCAGGATGCGGTGCCAGGTGGGAGAGATGCTGTATTTTCCCAATCCTCTTCCTGGGAAAATGGCCAGCGAATCTCCTGTTAAGGGCAAGTCCAGCCACTTTTCCCCATTGAATATTTCTGTCTTTATAGAGTTTCTGACACTGCTGAGGCAGGTGATGAGTCTTCCGTCGGTGTGAGGGCGGCCAATCATGTTGGCGTTATCATCAATGGCTGTCATCACGTTATTGGCCTGAAAGATATGATTTAATTTCGGAAAAACGGCCTTGGCCCCCGGAATCTCGCACAAAAGAGCATACAGGGATTTGATGAACCGGTATTTAAAGGGGCCGGCGGCCTGGATGATATTATGATCGATTTTTCGACCGAACTGAGCCCATCGATCGCTTGAATTGTTGATGAGCTGGACAAGTTTATCAAAATCGGCGGGGGTATCGCTGTATTTCAACCTTTCAACAGACATGGCATAAGGAAACAGCTCTGTTTCTGCTGGTAAGGCGCTTTTAAAAACCTCCTCCCCAACATCCCATAATGTGCTGCGAATATCCTCAGGGACCGAAAACGGTTGGTCTCCGTTGACAAAACTTCCTGGGTCCGTCGCCAGCATTTTGGAGCCATTCTCTTTAAAAACATCAAATTTTCGGGCAATATAGGCAAGACGGTCTTTTATCAAAAATATGACATCGCCTATATCATCTCCAGGGCCACCTCTGGAATGATAGTTTTTGGCAATATCCATCAGATTTCCCTGCCACGGCAAAGTTTCTCCGCTATCCGGCGGCCCCCCGCCATTTTCGGAACCCATAAGATCTTTCCAGAGGGTGGGGACGCGGTCATCTTCTTTCAGGACCACCGCGATCGCTCCTTTGTTAAATAATTCAAAAATTTTGCCAGGAACTAATTCCTCCCTTTTGATATTGGCGATTAAATACTCGGCCGGCCTTTTGGTTGTCAGGTTCATGGAACACCCTTCAAAGTTAGGTTAGGTAATTTTGTGATTAAATATTTTGCGTTGCGCCTGCAATTTGTATGTTTGACTCTAGGGGGTGATGAAAAGACAAGCTTGGAAAAACCAGGCAGGTTTTTAAACGGCACCATCAAAAGGTGTGAGGATCGAATGGAACACTAGTGGGGAGTTTACTCCTCTATTCCACAGGAACCAAGGTTCCAGATCACACTTGATGTGAGCAGACTTTATACAACCCGCTATTAAATAAAACCTTAAGTGTATCTGTCAAACATTCATTGGTCGAAGGGGCCTGAATATAAAGGTCAGCTCAGATACTCCCGAACCCTGAAGACCGTTTGGATATAAACCTTCCAAAAAATTTTTTGATTATGAGATAACAGGTTGAGTCAAGGTTTAACAGCAGTTTCTTTCGATCGGCCTTCCTCAGTCCGTGCCCAACTTTTTTCACCCTAATCTATTGCTAATCGATTTTTACCACTGGAATGCTTCACTTTTCAAGTTCATTTTTTGATGACAGATGGCCTCGAATTAGAAACCCGTTAAAGAGGGTCGGCAAAATGGAAATTGCCCATTGCCGGAGTGGACCAAAATTCAGGGACCTTGAGCAGCCGGTGAGTTCATGGCGACACCTTATTCTGTAAAGGTCTTCCCCGTAATTTTTAAAATGAAACTTCCGCTGAAAAGCTATTAATTTGTTGAATTTAATGTATTTTATGCGTTATAATTGTGGATCGCGATATAAAAAAACCGAGGTCAATCCTACTTACAGTTGATGTAATTTAGTGGCCTCATGGTAAAGGAAGGTTTTTAGTGACCTTGTTGGATAATTGTTTCAAACTCCCGAATGTGTATCAAATAATCAATGCGATAATTTTTCTGGCAGTTTGGTTTGGTGAGGGAGTCAATCCTTTTATTGCCCATCTGTATTCAATTTGGCCGGAAGTTTGAGGCAAAGGTTCCATCCCGGGGAAAAAATATTCATCTGTGCTCCGATTCCTTAAATGACGGTTTTTTTCAGGATCTGGGTTCTCAACAAGTGACGGCAAATTTAAATGTCCATTTGGGCTGATTCTCATGGGGTCAGCCTGTATGTTTATCGATAAGAACTTTCGAAATATTCCAAAATTGCATGGGCAATCCTACAAACTCCTTGTCAGTTAACTTTCTAATTCCCCTTTGGAACCGTTTTGCGGGCGGGTCCACCAACCGGCGCATTTTTGGCGCCACGCTCATCGTCGGGTTTTTCACCCTTCTGGTAAAGTTGGCTTCCTTTTTAAAGGAATTGGTAATTGCATCCACATTTGGCACGGGCGATGCTTTGGAGGCCTTTATAATTGCCAATCTCATTCCGGCATTTATCGTGAATGTGGTTTCCGGGACCTCCCTGAATTCGGCTATCATGCCGACCTATATTCAGGTGAGGGAGCAGGAAGGGCCTTTAGAGGCACAGAGGCTTTTATCAGGAATTATTACTTTAACGCTTTTGCTTCAATTCGCGACGATTGCGGTGGTGATCGTTGTCGGACCGTATTTGCTGAATTTTTTAGGCTCCGGATTCAATGAGGAGAAAATAATCCTTTCCCAGAAGTTGTTATATTTCCTGCTTCCCATAATTGTTCTGAATGGGCTAATAAAAACTTTAACCACCATTCTAAACGCAGAAGAACGTTTTGCATTTGCCGCCTATATTCCCGCTGCGGTGCCGGTTGTTTCGGTCCTATCTATTCTCTTCTATGCGGATGCAATAGGCATCTATGCGCTGGCAATTGGTTTCGTGATTGGGTTTGGATTACAGCTTTTTGTGTTGGCGGTGGTATTGAAAAAAAAGAACATCATTATTACACCCCGATGGTATGGAATCACACCTCCTGTCCGCCAGGTGATCCACCAATATTTCCCCATGCTGACCGGCGCCCTCATGGTGGGTAGCACCACAATGGTGGACCAGGCCATGGCGGCTATGCTGGAGCCCGGAAGCGTTGCCTCTTTGACCTACGGTGAAAAATTGCCGGCCACTTTGGTCGGAATCAGCGCGATGGCCCTGGGCACGGCGGTATTGCCGTATTATTCAAAAATGGTTGCCAATGAAAATTGGCAGGGAATCGAAAATACCTTAAGAACCTATCGATGGAAAATCGTCCAGATTGCCGTTCCGTTCACTCTGGTATTTTATTATTTTTCGGAGCCCATCGTCCAAATGATTTTCCAGCGGGGAGCGTTCACGGTAGAAGACACGGTTTTAGTCGGACAGGTCCAGGCAATGTACGTATTAAAAATACCCCTGTTTTTACTGACGACTTTGATGGTGCGCCTGGTTTCATCGCTCAAATTCAACAAGCTTCTTATGTACGGAGCCATGATTTCTGTGGTTGTAAATATTATTTTTAATTTCCTTTTAATTAAAATCATGGGTTTGCCGGGAATCGCCCTGTCGACAGTTCTTGTTTATGTAGTGTCTTTTGTCTATTTAAGCGTGGGATTGAGAATGAAGCTTGACAGAGTGAAAAAACTTTCTCTACAAAAAGGTAAGTGATGCGATTGACTCTTGTAATTTATTCCCTATCGGCAGGAGGCGCGGAGCGAGTCATGTCAATTATGGCCAATTACTGGGCGGAAAAAGGCTGGTCGATCACATTGTTGACTTTTGACGATGGAAGCAAAAAACCATTTTATAATCTCCATCCTTCCGTAACGCACCGTCCTCTTGGAGCGGCCCGAAAGTCTTCCAATGTCCTTTTGGGCTTAATAAATAATATCAATCTCTTCTTCGTGCTCAGGAAGGCGATAAAAAAAAGTGATCCACAAGCGGTGATTGCTTTTACTAGCCGGGTCAATGTGCAGGTGCTTTTGGCAACGTTCGCCCTTAAAATTCCCATAATCATCTCGGAAAGATCCGTCCCTTCTCATCGTCAAATTGGAAAAATATGGAGTTGGTTGCGTCGCAGGTTTTACGCCTATTGCTCCTGTCTCGTCGTGCAAAGCCAGGGTGTCCGGGCTTTTTTCTCAGATATAGAAAAATTGAAAATGCAAGTGATTCCCAACCCGGTGATACCGTTCAATAGCGGGGAATCTGTTTTGGAAAGTGAAAAATCGAAATCGGCAAATAAAATTGTATTGGCGATGGGGCGGTTGACGGAGCAAAAGGGATTTGATCTTTTACTGAGAGCGTTTGCACAGATCGCGCAAAAAAACTCCGATTGGTTTGTTGAAGTATGGGGGGAGGGGCCCCAACGCGCTGATCTTGAGAACCTTCGGGATGAATTGGGGTTGCACGATCGAGTGAGATTTCCTGGACTGACTCAATCATCGGCAAAAGAAATGCGAAGAGCCGATTTATTTGTGCTCACTTCACGGTGGGAGGGGTTCCCGAATGTTATCTGCGAGGCAATGGTGTGCGGAACGCCTGTGATCAGCTTTAATTGTCCCCATGGCCCGAGGGAAATTATCGGGCACAATATTGGTGGAATTTTAGTCCCCGAGAACGATGTGGAAGCATTGAGGGCCTCCATGGAATCCTTGATGGGTGATGAGGAAGAGCGGGATCGTATGTCCGCAGGGGCACCCGAAGTCGTTAAACGGTTTGAATTGACAAAAGTCATGGGGATGTGGGAAGACGTGGTGAAGGCTTCGTTGGAAGATTCCACAAATGAACAGAAAAATTAATTGTCCCCGACAGGTTGTTCTTACCGTAAAGGATGAGTTGATTCATTCACGGATAACTGCCAAGAGCTTTCAATGCCGGTTTGAGCTGATATTTTTTTAGTTGGGCTTTGGATTAGTCATTATGAACTTTCAGCGTTTCAGGATTGCATGGGCAACTCTTCCTATTCCTTGTCATTAAATTCGTTGACCCACTTTTGGAACCGTTTTGCGGAGGGGTCCACCAACCGAAAAATATTTGGTGCCACCCTCATCATCGGGTTTTTCACCTTTTCCGTAAAGTTAGCTTCTCTTTTGAAAGAGTTGGTGGTGGCGTCGGTGTTTGGCACGAATGACGCACTGGATGCTTTTTTAATCGCCTTCCTTCTACCTTCCTTCGTAGGGGGGATTGTGGCCGGGGCTCTCAGCGCGGCAACGGTCCCGACTTATATTCAAGTCAGGGAAAAGGAAGGTCCGGTGGCAGCTCAAAAACTGATTTCAGGAATCGTTGCCCTCGCTTTGGGGATCATGACCCTTACAATAATCCTGCTGGTCGTCTTTGGACCTCAGCTTTTGATCTTCATGGGTTCGGGGTTTGATGGAGAGAAATTGATCCTCGCCAAGAAATTGCTTTTTGTTCTGCTTCCCATGATTTTTTTAAATGGCCTGGTTACGATCTATTCTGCAGTTCTCAACGCCGAAGAGCGCTTTGCTTTGGCGGCTTGTATTCCCGCAGTGGTTCCCGTCGTGTCCGCAGTCATGATCCTGACCCTTGCCGAGGAATGGGGCGTCTACTCGCTGGCCTTTGGTTTTCTGGCAGGGTTTGGACTGCAGTTGTCATTGCTGGCATATTGCCTGAAAAAAAGAAAAATCGGCCTGATGCCAAAATGGGCTGGTATCACTCAGCCGGTCCGTCAGGTGATCGGTCAATACATGCCGCTGGTGGCGAGCGGGTTCCTGATGAGTAGCACCGTTCTGGTGGATCAGTCCATGGCGGCGATGCTGGAAGCGGGAAGCGTTGCCACACTTGGTTACAGCAATAAGATACCCGCCACCCTGCTTGGGGTCGGAGCGTTGGCGCTGGGAACGGCGATACTGCCGTTCTATTCGAAAATGGTGGCCAATAAGGATTGGAAGGGCATAGAGCATACCCTGAAAACTTATCGGTGGAAAATCATTCAGGTTTCCGTTCCCTTGACCCTGGGGTTTTATTTTTATTCAGAACCCCTTGTTCGGGCCCTTTTTGAGCGTGGGGCTTTTACAAGTGCCGATACGATTCTGGTGGGCAAGGTGCAGGCGGTCTATTTTCTGCAGGTCCCCTTTTTTTTATCAGCCACCCTGATCACACGCTTGATTTCCTCGCTAAGATATAATCAACTTTTGATGTTTGGCTCCATGATTACATTGCCTCTGAACATCATAATGAATTATGTGCTGATGCAATATTATGGGCTCCTGGGGATTGCGATGTCGACAGTTATTGCCTATGCAGTTTCACTCGTGTTTTTATCGGTCGGATTGCACCGCAAGCTCAGCAGGTTGAGGAAGGATTGACACATGGAGATTTTGAAGAGCTCACTAAATTGACCTCTTATTTGAAGGGCCAAATTTATGAGTAGCATAAAAAAAAAAGTGGCTTCACTCGCAGTTTATTCGGGGGTCTTTTTGCTCCTGATCAATGCCGCTGGTTTTTTGGTCAGCCCCGAAATTGAAAGCAACCCGGGGGAAAGAGCACCTGTTGCAAACTACGACAATAGAACACTGGCCTGGCCGGACGCCAAGCGCCAATTTTTGGAGTTAAGGAGTGACCCTATTTCCCCGGAGGACAAGGCGCGGGGTCTTTTTAAACTGGTTTTTGAATCCTTTCTACATACCGAGTCCTACAACAATATCAAACTATGGGAAAACTGGATTTTGTGGCTGGGTGGGACCTTGTTGGACAGGCGTTATTTGAAATCCCAGGATCCCGATTTTATATGGAAGCGCGGGGGCGGTCATTGCAGTCAGGCCGTCACGATCTTCGTCGCGAAGGGCCAGCAATTGGGTTTGAAAACCCGGATCGTTGGCCTGAGCGGGCATGTCGTGGCGGAGGTTTTTTTACCTGATAAAGGATGGCGTGTGGTCGACCCCGATATGGGAATATTCTGGGATCACGATCTGGGATCATTTGGAGTCAACCCGAATGAAGAGCATGTGAGAAATAAATTTTTAGCCCTTGGATATTCAGAAAAAATTTCCCGGAATTTTTCGCGGGTGTATGTGAGTCAGGAGAATAATTTTCTAAGGGAGTTTCCCACTTCGCCCGACCGCTTCTTATTGGAAAAATATTCCCATTGGGCGAAATGGGTGATCCCTTTCGGGCTGGTCGGATTCGGTCTGGTAATCAGGGGGAGATCAATTGCAAGAAACCGTTTTGACCTGTCATTAAATTGTAAATAAATCGTTACAAACCCTTGTCTGGTTCTTAATGATTCAAGGGCAAAATAGTATTATGCAAAGGTTTATAAGTACAAAATTGTTCCTTACCAAATTCACCACCTTGGGCTTTTTATGAAAAACATTGTTTTTTTGACTCGTTCATTAAATTATGGGGGCGCTGAAAGGCAGTTGGTCAACCTTGTCAAGGCAATGGACCGGAACAAATTCAATCCATCGGTTCTTACCTTTTATTCCGGGCCTCTGGAAGGGGAGTTAAAATCAGCGAATTCGCAAACCTTTTCGCTGGAGAAAACCGGACGGTGGGAATTTTTCGGTTTTCTTTTTCGTCTATTCAGAAAGCTAAAGGCCTTGAAACCGGATATCATTCACGCTTATTTGACCCTTCCAAATATTCTGGTGATTTTGTTGAAGCCGTTGTTCCCAAATACACGCATAGTAATCGGCCTGCGCGGTTCTAAAAGGAATCCCAAGCACGATGACTGGCTTGCCCGGTGGACGGATTCTCTGCTATGCACATTGTCACGATTCTCGGATCTCATCATCGTGAACTCGAAGAAGGGCTTTAAGGATTCCGAAAAGCAAGGATTTCCTGGGGAAAAAATGATCGTGATTCCCAATGGAATCGATACCGAGCGATTTCAACCGAACAAAAAAGCCGGATTGGGTATGCGTAGGGAATGGGGAGTGAAAGATGGGGAAATTGCGATTGGCCTCGTCGGCAGTTTGCATCCTATGAAGGGTCATCCAACCTTTCTCCAGGCTGCGGCGTTATTGGCCAGGAAGAGGCCGGACGTTCGTTATGTGTGTGTTGGTGGAGACCGATCAGAGGGGTATAAAAATGAGCTTGTTGCTTTGGTCCATCAACTCGGCATATCCGATCGTATGATCTGGGCGGGCCCTCAAGCCGATATGCCGGCGGTTTTTAATGCGTTTGATATCGTTTGCTCTTCCTCATCTTTTGGCGAAGGCTTTCCGAATGTCCTTGGAGAAGCTATGGCCTGCAAAATACCCTGCGTGGTGACGGATGTGGGAGATTCGTCCTGGGTAGTGGGGGGAACGGGGATCGTGATTCCCCCGAATGATCCGGAAGCCCTGGCTAAGGGATGGGAAAATATTTTGAATGAAGATATGAAAGAAAAGGCCGGGCAGGCGCGTTTAAGAATTGAAAATAATTTTAGCCTGAATCATCTGGTCCAACGAACACAAGAAGCATTGTCTATAAATGGGCGCGTTGTGATCAATCAACCCGATATTTCGTAAAATGAGATCTCTCAAAAACATATCCTTCATATACCCCTACTTAGGAGCCTTTATATTCCTATTTTTGGTGGTGACTTTGTTTCAGTCGTTTTTTGATCCTTTGAATGTCTTCTATGAGATCAAGTTTTTGAGCCAGCCCTATGACTTGAGAGGCTACGCCAAGGCAGGTATTTATTTTGCAACCTATATGAGTTGTCTGGCGGCAATTTTTATTATGGTGATCATTGAGTCGAACCGCCTTTGGCGCCTGTTTATTGCCGCCGTGGTGGTTTTTTATTCGTTTGATATTTTCATACAGTTATTAAGCTCCCCCAGAGGGTTTACTAAATTTGAATATCAATTGGCCATGGTGCAACTTCATAATTATGGCAACATGATTGTGTTTATTTTTGCTATCGCAAAAGCAATCGCTATCTCTATTGCTATCGGGTTTGTACTTTCCAGAGTGCGAAATTTTATCCCCAAAAGGTTGCCCATTCGTTGGTCATTGGTTTTTCCGCTTTCGATGATCTTTGTGTTTACTTCTTCCACTTCGGTTTTTTCCATTAAAAGCGGTGCTTTCCCTGCGCCCATAAAAGTCCCTGCCATAATTTCCAATTACCATTTAACGCATAAAGAGTTTCCTCCAAGGGTTCTGGACGAAAATGTGAAAGTTGAAAAACCGTCCAGCGTAAAAAATATCATCTGGATTGTGGATGAATCCATAACCGGCAGCTTTTTGTCAATCAATGGATATAAAAAGGATACAACTCCGGATATTGGGAAATATATTTCAAAAGGTACCATTTCAAATTATGGGGTTGTAAATTCCATAGGAAACTGTTCCTCAAGAAGTAACTTGTTTTTAAGGGTTGGAGTCAATCCAGCGACCATCAAAGATTTTAAGAAAGACATCAGTACTCTTCCCACTATATTTCATTATGCAAAAAAGGCGGGGTACAAAACTTATCTTTATGATGCGGTTGTTTCTCACGGAGTTGTTCAACACCGTATGACCACAGATGATATGCAGTATGTCGATGAATACGTGACCCTGGACAAGCGCCCGTTGCCTCACGAAAGGGACGGTGTGGTTTTGTCGATGATAGAAAGTGCCTTGAAAAATGATGACAGTGAAAAAAACTTTATTGTCTTCAATAAATGGGGAGCGCATTGGCCCTACCTGCTGGCATACCCAAAGGATAAGACGATTTACACACCCATCAGCGAGACGACCCATGACGCCATGAATTTAGCCAATCGGGAAAAAACGATCAATACTTATTTGAATATTCTAAATTATACGGTCAATGAGTTTTTATTAAGTTTTATGGGAAAAGTTGACTTGTCCGAAACCATAACCTTTTATACCTCCGATCATGGGCAAAGCATCATTCATAAAGGCATCAATCGGACACATTGCAGCAATCAAAATGCACCAAAAATCCAGGCCAACGTCCCCTTGCTGGTAATAAATTCCAAAGCCAGGGAGAAGTTTCCCGTGGATAACAAAAAGATTTACTCCCAACATCAAATGTTTCCAACCACCTTGTCGCTGATGGGGTTCTCCGAAAAAGTTTTGAGTAAATATGGCCGAACTTTATATGAAGGAAAAAAACCTGACGAAAAGAGATGGTTTTATTGGTCCATGGCAGGAGATAAAAAATTATTTACGAATGAAGAAAATATCGCCCAATAAAGCTTTTCAAATGGGTGTGAATTAGTGAATTAGTAAATGCTAGATCCTTTATTGAGGTAAGAGAATCATGAAAGGTTTGCTTAAGACGGTTTACAGAATTTACAAAAATTCGGATAATAACTGGGTGGGGAGGATCGTATGGAAGTTTAATAGTTCCCCTTTGGCGGCCCGATGGGTATTTGGCCTGAAAATGATTCCGGGTTCGATTCCTAAAAGATTTTTGTTTGATTTGACAACGGTTTTGTTAAAAATCGAACTAAAAAAATGGTTGCCTCGGGTAAAAAATTCCAGGATTCTCGAAATTGGCGTGGGGAATTATGCCATCTTGAGCGGATGGATGTCGAAGCATGTCGATCAAACCATTGACGCAACCGATGTGGATGCCGGGTGCGTCGAGTCCGCCCGTAAATACATCGAGGTAAATGGCGCTAACGTGAATGCCATCCAATCTGATTTGTTTTCGAATGTTCAAGGCAAAAAATATGATCTGATATTTTGGAATTTGCCTTATTACAGAGATCCTGTGTTTCTGGATGGCCTTTTCGAACAGGTTCCTGACTTTATGAATGAGGGCGCCAGGTTGATCATCGGTTATAACCCAACGCCTCTGCCGCGCGATACGGTTTTACAGTTTTTAAAAAGTCACGACGGGTTGGTATTGGACAAAATAGTCTCCCATTGGTGGAATTTGCATGACATCCTTGTGTTGAAAAAGAGCGACCGCTAACCGGGTTGCGAAAATTAAGGGTGGGGAGCAGGGACCTCTTGGAGTATTTGATGATGCAGTCCACAGGCGATGGAACAACAGAGGCCTGGTTTTTGGGGCCCGTGGGTAACTGTTACTAATGGGTGGAGAAGGTTAAGGTGTGCTCCAAAAAGGAGTGACTATGTTGAAGTCCCCGGTAAAGGTGTTTAAAGCTACTTGTTTTTTTTACTTAAAAATATCATTACCGTGTGAAAGAGGTGATGTTTTTAATTTTCATTTTTATCAAATAAAAAGTTTTATACCGTGAGTCGTTCAAATCAAATTTTTAGTTTGGGGTATGTCACCCTTTTCCTTTTTCCGGTGTTAGCCAAGGCGGATCACTTTGTGGCTACGTCATTTCCAGTAAGACTTCCCTTGCCACCATTATTGTTTTTGCTGGCAATATTAATCCCAGTCCTTTTCAAATACTCTACAAAAAACGAGGGAGAATCTCTCAGCAGGACTTATCAGAAAATGATGTTGATCGCTCTGCCATTTTTATTAATCACCGTCGTTTCTGCGGTCTGGAGTTTACACCCAGGCGCAAATTGGAAAAGGGGCTACCGATTTTTGGTAATGGATTTATACACCTGGTTTCTTTTCATGGTTTCTATTGGGCTTGCGCATTCGAGGACAATACAAAAATACAATCATTTGATATTTTTATTCATACTGTCGGGCGCTTGCGGGGCTATCTGGGTGGATTTAGTTTATCCTGGAACATTTTCCGGTCTGGAAACTCGCGCCGCGGGATTTGCAGGAAATTCGAATTGGGGAGGCAGGATCATTATTTTCCTGGCCATCGCTTCCATCCAGTGGGAGAAAAATAATTTGAGGAATTTGCTGATTTTGGTCATTTCTGGGTTGGCTGTGTTTGCAACCTTATCGGTGGGATGTCTTGTCCTTTATTTGATGGTTCTTATTGGATATCTGGTTCTAAAGCTCAGACAACAGAAGAGCGAGCATTTTGTGATGAAATTGGCTTTGATCCCAACAGTCCTGGTCCTGATACTGTTCGTTATTCAGCCAGTGATGCTCAATATGATGGAAGACAGCAAGGCATTTTCCAATAAGAATTCCCAAGATAGGATTGATCAAATTTTAAATATGACCCGGGGGGACTTTACTTTTGCAACAGATCATTCCCGGAGCCACCTGGTCGATGAGTATTGGGAGTTAATTTCGGCGGAGCCGTTAGTTGGTTATGGCACAGGCTCTTCTTTATCGCGGTCGAAAAGGCCCCATAATATTTACATAAAGCATTGGATGGAAAACGGTCTTTTGGGCATTGTGATCCTGGTGGTATTTATTATCTGCGCTTTTATCCACTTCAGGATATTAAGAGATACGCGAGGCATGATGCTGGTGTTCATATTTTTTATGTCAGGTTTTTTTGATCATAACCTATTGCAATACAAAACATTTGTTGTGCTACTTGGAATATTAGGGGCGCTGGCCTATCTGGAGAGGTCCAATGGGCCGGTTCTTGCCAAACCCCGGCAGGGAATAATCGTCTAATTATGAAGACCAATCATAAGGTAAAAATTCTTCACATTATCACAGGTCTCAATACCGGTGGAGCCGAAACGATGCTTTTGAAGGTCCTGACCAATATGGACCGGGAAAGTTTTTTGCCCGAGGTTGTTTCCCTGACTGATATCGGCTCGGTGGGTCCAAAAATTCAGGAACTGGGCATTCCTGTGCATGCCATCGGGATGCGCCCTGAATTTCCTGGTCCCCTTTCGATCTGGCGGTTCATTCGACGGGTCAGAGGTTTACAGCCCGACTTACTCCAGGGCTGGATGTATCATGGCAACCTGGCGGCCCAATTCACCAATGCCTTTTTGCCAAACCCTGTCCCTGTTTTATGGAATGTTCGCCATTCGATCTATGACCTGAAGAATGAAAAAAAAATGACTGCCTGGATGATCCGCCTTGGCGCAAAATTTTCAAATAAGCCTTCAAGGATTCTTTATAATTCCAAAATTAGCGCATCACAACACGAAGCTTTGGGCTATGTTTCCGAAAAGCGGGTGACGATTCCCAATGGCTTTGATACAGATATTTTTTCCTCATCGGAGGAAGCCAGACTGAAAATTCGTCAAGAACTGGGTTTGTCTGCATCCTCATCCCTGATAGGTTTGATCGGTCGTTACCATCCCATGAAAGATCATGGTAATTTTGTTCGTGCGGCATCCTATATCTCAAAGACCCATCCAGACATCCATTTTGTTCTCGCGGGGACAGATGTTGATTGCAAGAATACCGAATTGACGGATTTAGTAAAAAGCCAGGGTCTCACCAGTAAATTTCATCTCTTGGGCGAGCGCAATGACATCAACCGATTGACTGCAAGTCTGGACATCGCTTCATCGTCTTCATTTACAGAAGCATTTTCCAATACCATAGGGGAAGCCATGGCCTGCGAAGTCCCTTGTGTCGCGACCAATGTGGGTGATAGCGACTGGATGGTTGGAGATACGGGTCGGTTGGTCCCACCCCGAGACCCCGCGGCCCTGGCGTCTGCCTGTGAAGACTTGCTGGATATCGGTTTGGATGGACGCAAGGCTCTGGGAGCCAAAGCCAGAGAGCGGATTATAAACAATTTTTCAATAAATAAGATTGTTTCCAATTACGAAGCTCTTTATTCAAGTTTGATTAATTAGGTCACCTTGGTTTGAAGCTTTCTCTAAATTTTCTAGGTTTGGATTATTTCTTTTCAGTTTTATTTCTTACTCTTTGACTTCCCCGGGCCCTTAGTTTGTTGCATGAAGGTAAACGGTTATTCACTATGGAGCTGGGGAAGGCCGGACCCTGCATTGGTGGGAAAATTCCCAAGATAATACGGCTATGAGCCATTCATTTTTTAGTCATCTGTGATGGATAAAATCGAAAAAAATACGGAAGTTGTGAAAATGATTGTTTCCCGGCCAATGGCTTTAGACTGCGCGGCCTTTTTTTTAAGGACAAGGAGAAAATTCGTCTGATGTGCGGTCTCACGGGAATATTAAATTTAGGTCCGGGACAAGATTCCCTTGAACCGGTGTTGAAAAGGATGGCAGACGCTATTCGCCATCGCGGACCGGATGATCAGGGCATTTGGGAGGATTCCCATGCGGGAATGGGGCTGGCCCACCGTCGGCTTTCCATTCTGGATTTGTCCCCCCAGGGGCACCAACCCATGATTTCGGCCAGTGAACGCTACGTGATAGCGTTTAATGGAGAGGTCTATAACTTTAACGACCTGCGCAGGGAATTGGATGCCTTGTGGGAAAACACCGAATCCGGAATGCGCGCAAGATGGCGCGGCCATTCAGACACCGAGGTGATGCTCGCCGCTATCGAACAATGGGGGATAGCGAATGCGGTCAAAAAATTTATCGGGATGTTTGCTTTTGCCTTGTGGGACAGAAAGGAACAGGAGCTTTCACTGGTTCGTGACCGTTTGGGCATCAAGCCGATGTATTACGGATGGCAGGGCGATTCATTTTTATTCGGGTCTGAGTTGAAAGCCCTCAAGAAACATCCTGAGTTCAGGAGAGAAATCAATCCTGACTCGGTGGCGTTGTTAATGCGCTATAAGTATATCCCTGCGCCTCATGCCATTTATAAAGGAATTAACAAACTTCTTCCCGGCCATATTTTAACCCTTAAAAAAAGCAACCCGCATGCGACGCCGCAATCCGTGCCTTACTGGTCCATGCTGGAAGTCGCTGAGGCGGGGGTCACCCATCCCTTGGTGGAATCCGAGGAAGATGTAATCGCCCAACTAGACTCTATTTTGCGAGATGCGGTCAAACTAAGGATGATATCCGACGTTCCTTTGGGGGCTTTTCTGTCCGGGGGCATCGACTCCACCATGATCGTCGCGATGATGCAGGCTCAAAGCAATGAGCCTGTAAAGACATTTTCTATCGGCTTCAACGAAGAAGGGTTCGATGAGGCCCCGTATGCAAAAAAAATCGCCGAATACCTAGGAACCGACCACACGGAACTCTATGTGACAGCCGAACAGGGCATGGGGGTGATTCCTCGTCTACCGACTTTATACGATGAGCCATTTTCCGATCCTTCCCAGATTCCCACCTTTATGGTTTCAGAATTGGCACGAAAAAAGGTGACAGTCAGTCTTTCCGGAGATGGGGGAGACGAGTTGTTTGGGGGCTACAACCGTTACATTAAAGGCCGTGATCTTTGGAAAAAGATCAGCTGGATGCCGAAGCCGGGTCGCCAATTACTGGCGACATCTATATCCGCCATTCCAAGCCGCGTCTATGACCGGGGGTTGTCGTGGATGAAGCCCATTTTGGCAAGGTTCGGCAGGGCAGGAGACATGGGCCATAAAATGCATTTATTATCTGATGTCTTGTCGGCCAAATCCCCGGAGGCTCTTTACCTGCACCTGATTTCCCATTGGACCGACCCTGTATCTCTCGTGAAGGGTGCCGTTGAGCCTTCCACGCCATTCTCCAATGGTTGCCACTGGGGGAAACTCACGGATTTTACCCAGAGGATGATATTTCTGGATACGATCGGTTATTTGCCGGGCGACATTCTCACCAAGGTCGACCGCGCGAGCATGGGGGTCAGTCTGGAGGCCCGCATTCCCATGCTGGACCACCGGGTGGTGGAGTATGCGTGGCGCATTCCGCAAGAGATGAAGCTGATTGAAGGAGAGAGTAAGGCTTTGTTGAAAAAAGTACTGTACAAATATGTCCCAAAGGAAATGATGGAACGTCCTAAAAAAGGGTTCAGCGTTCCTATCGCCGACTGGCTGATCGGCCCTCTCCGAGGGTGGGCAGAGGATTTGTTGGATGAACGAAAACTGGAAGAAGAGGGCCATTTCAACCCGGAGCCCATTCGTCGAATTTGGGGCGAACACCTTTCAAAAAAATTAAATTGGGAATTCCGGCTGTGGGATGTGTTGATGTTTCAGGCCTGGTTTAGAAATGAGAGCGCAGAAAAATGAAAATTGTCGTCGTTTCGCACCATACAAAATCCCTGATGAATTTTCGCGGCCAAATGCTAACTGAGTTTGTCAAAGCTGGGTGCGAGGTGATCGTCTGCGCCCCGGAAAACGATCGAGTGTTTCTCGATAAATTTTCCGAAATGGGTATTTCTTTCATCACCTTTCCCTTAGCGCGCAATGGCATGAACCCGATAAAGGATTTATATGCCTTTGGGTTCCTTGTCAAAACGTTGGTAAAGATCAAACCCGACTACGTTTTTTCCGCTTCCATGAAACCTGCGATTTACGGGTCGCTGGCTGCCCGCCTGGCAGGAGTTCCCAGGGTATTTTCCCTGATTTCGGGGTCGGGTTATGCTTTTATGAAGATCTCTTTAAAAACCCGGTTGATAACCATCGTGGTGACTTCGCTGTACCGTTTGAGCCTTCCGAAAAATCAAACCGTCTTCTTTCAAAATCCAGATGATCTTTCCCAGTTTGTGGATTTAAAATTGGCGCGAAAAGAACAGGCCGTTCTGGTCAATGGATCAGGGGTGGACCTGGATTATTACCGGCCCGCTCCCAGTGTAAAACAGGGACCCGTGTTTTTGCTGATCTGCCGGTTGATCAAAGACAAGGGCGTTGTCGATTATGTGGATGCCGCGCGGATTTTAAAATGCCGGTATCCCGAAGCGACCTTTATGCTATTGGGCCCATTTGACAGCAACAACACGTCTGCGCTCTCGCGACCTCAAATAGAAAAATGGCATCGTGAGAACCTCATCAATTATTGCGGGGAAACCGATGACGTACGAACGTTTATTGCTGATTCCAGCGTTTATGTTCTTCCTTCTTATTATCGGGAGGGGACGCCGCGTTCGGCTTTGGAGGCGATGGCCATGGGACGGCCGATTATTACCACGGATGCGCCGGGGTGCCGGGAAACGGTGATTGAGGGGAAAAACGGATTCCTGGTTCCCATAAAAGATCCGCAGGCCTTGGCCGAGGCGATGGAGCGGTTCATTGTTGACCCGGATTTAATTTCCAGTATGGGAGAAGCCAGTCGAAATTATGCCATTGAAAAATTCGATGCGGATAAGGTCAATGCTAAAATAGTGAGCACCATGGGACTGATTAACAACACGAAACAAGCTCATGAATATGCCCCCCGGTAATTCTCTCCAGGTTTTCAATATTTAATGCAAGGCTTAGACGCCCAAAACGGCAAACTAAAGATCCTTCCGCTTTCTTTCAATCATGAAACCCGAGTTTTCTTTTTATAATAGCCGGTGTACCATTCCACAAAGTTCTTGACTCCGATCTGAACATTGAATTTCGGTTTGTAGCCAATGTCTTCAACCAGGCTGGATACATCGGCGTGGGATTTATGAAAATCGCCCTTTTGAAAAGGCATCATATTCATATCGGCCTTTTTGCCCAGATTTTTTTCGATCTCCTTAATGAAATCCATTAATTTGACCGGTGCATTCGATCCGATATTATAAATTCGGTAGGGTGCCTGTGACGAGGCAGGCTCGGGTTGGGCTCCATCCCAACTGGAATTTGGTTCAGTAACTTTCATCACAACACGAACCACTCCTTCGACAATGTCATCGATGTAAGTAAAATCCCGGACCATGTCCCCGTGGTTGAACACATCGATGGGTTTATCTTCCAGAATATTCTTGGTAAAAAGGAACAGTGCCATGTCCGGTCTTCCCCAAGGGCCATACACCGTAAAAAATCTCAAACCCGTCACCGGCAGTTTGTAAAGATGGGCGTAGGAATGCGCCATCAGTTCATTGTCTTTTTTTGTGGCCCCGTAAAGAGATACGGGGTGATTGACCGAATCATTTACGGAAAAAGGATACTTTCTGTTCAACCCGTATACTGAACTGGTGGAGGCAAACACCAAATGTTCCACTTTATTATGGCGGCATCCTTCCAGAATGTTCAGGGTCCCCACGACATTGCTCTTAATATAAGCATGGGGATGGTCTATGGAATACCGGACGCCCGCCTGGGCTCCTAGATGGATGACACGCTCTGGCTGTTCCTTTTTAAAAAGATTGGCAACAGCTTCATTGTCTGCCAAATCATCTTTATACAGTTTAAACTTTTCAAATTTATCCAATATGTCCAAACGGGAGTTTTTTAATTCGACGGAGTAGTAATCATTGACATTGTCCAGCCCGATAATTTCATGCCCCTCTTCCAGAAGCCGTTTCGAGGTGTGGAATCCGATGAAACCCGCAGCACCTGTGACAAGAATTTTCATAGGGGAATTACTCTCTTGAAATTAAAATAAAGTTTGTTATCGAAAATCTCAAAAACTAATTGCCGGGCCCATCATATTTGCTGGAAACCGTGGCGAATATTTTTGTAATAATCCAGCGCCTGATTTGCCAGGCATTTTCCGGTTGCCTGAGTAATAAACCCAAAAAAATAACGCAAAATTACTCTTTGCCAAAATCCCATATCGGGATATTTTCCTTTGCACAAGCGCCTAAAACTATCAGGGGGAGTAAATAACCAGTGCCCGGGAAATAGTCAGCTATAAACGCATTTCACGCCAATGCCTGGCCCGGCGATACGCATGCTGGCGGCGGGTTCGATGACGGACAATAAGTTCTGAGGATGAGCCAAAAAAATGAGCGGGGTGATGGATCAGGCTTTGATGATTTTATCCGATTCAATTTTTCCGCAGGCATTCCGCGTATCTAAAACGATCTTGGATCCTTTGACGATCTCTTTGTAAGGGTAACACGAATGATCGGTCAAAATAATGGTCATGTCATACTGATTCAACTGATCCAAAGACACACTCTTTTTTCCGACGAATTGATTGTATTCCCGTTTGGGGCCAAGGACAACAGGAACGTAAGGGTCGTTAAAATCCACTTCCGCATCGTACTCTTCCAGAAGTTCCATGATTTTAAAGCTGGGGGATTCACGATCGTCATCCACGTTCTTTTTATAGGCCATGCCAAGAATAATAAGTTTGCTGCCCTTAAGGCTTTTCCCGACATTGTTCAGGGCCAACAGAATCTTTTGTAATACAAATTCCGGCATGGACACGTTGATTTCCCCGGCAAGCTCGATAAACTTTGTGGGCACGCCAAATTCTCTGGCCTTCCAGGTCAGATAAAACGGATCGATGGGAATGCAGTGGCCGCCGAGACCAGGGCCGGGATAAAACGGCATGAAGCCAAAAGGTTTGGTGCTGGAGGCTTCAATCACCTCCCAGACATCAATGCCCATTTTATCAAATATGACCTTCAACTCGTTGACCAGGGCAATATTGACCGACCGGAAAATATTTTCCATTAATTTTGACGCTTCTGCCGCTTTCGTTCCGGAAACGGGAACCGTCTTGTCAATAACGGATAAGTATAGAATATTGGTGGCTTCCAACCCTTTTGGGTCATCCGCCCCGATTACTTTTGGAATGGTGGCGGTTGAAAACTGTTTGTTGTTGGGATCTTCCCGCTCGGGAGAATAGGCCACGTAAAAGTCCTGATTGGCTTTGAGACCACTTCCGGACTCCAGTTCCGGCACTAACACGTCTTGTGTTGTGCCGGGATAAGTCGTGGATTCCAGGACGACCAGTTGATCTTTTCTCAAATGCGGGGCCATCAATTGAGCGGTTTTGACGATGTAGCTCATATCGGGTTCCCGGTTGTCATTGAGTGGCGTGGGAACGCAAATGAGCAGGCAATCGCACCGGGAAACCGCTGAAAAATCGGTGGTCGCTTCAAACCTTCCGGTTTCCACCATTTTTGCAATACCTTCGCTGGGAATATGGCGGATATAGCTTTCTCCTTTGGTAAGCCGCTCCACTTTTTTGGAGTCCACATCCAGGCCGACCACCTGGAATCCTGCTTTGCCAAATTCCTGTACCAGAGGCAACCCGACATATCCCAGGCCGATGACTCCAACACACGCTGCTCTTTCTTTAATTTTTTGAATAAGCAAAATGAAACTCCCGGTTTTTCAGCATCTAGTGGCCATTAATTATTTGAACTGCGATTTTTTTCGGTGACGTTAAATTTCCATAATCAATTGATTTTTTTTGGGTTAAGTGACCATACTATTATTATATTTTAAGGCACTAACTTTATATGGTCAACATGAACCCTTCATTTATAATGAAAATTATCTTCCTGCTCCCATGAACATTTTTGTGAGGGTTTTCAAAACAATGTTGGCATCCAGCTTAAAAGAAAAATGTCGAATATAATATAAGTCATATTCAAACTTTTTAATGGCGTCGTTCAGATCTTCTCCGTATTTGTAGTTGACCTGGGCCCACCCGGTGATGCCTGGCCTCACCAGATGACGAAAACGATAACAGAAATACTGTTTCTCATAGACATCCACCAGTTTTGCCTGTTCCGGGCGGGGACCGATCATACTCATGTCCCCTTTTAAAACGTTCCACAACTGGGGCAACTCATCCAGGTGCAGGTATCTGAGCCATTTGCCGACCTTGGTGATCCGTGAATCATATTTAGTCGTACACGCGGGACTGTTAATTTGAGTCGTGACCATCGTTCTGAATTTGTAACAATTGAAAGGGACGTTATCTTTCCCGGTGCGTTCCTGTTTAAAGATAATAGGGTCCTTGTCTTCCCAACGAATCAAAATAGGAATCAGCAGGAAAAACGGAGACGTTAAAATCAACCCGGTGAAAGACAGCAGGATGTCTGAGATCCTTTTGATTCTTTCAAATACCGGATTTCTGGGAAAGTGAAAACCCTCTCTCAGTAACAGCTGTGGATGCACCAGAGAACTTGGAATCCTTTGAAGATAGTTTTCATAGAACTTTTCAACGGAAATGATGGGGACTCCGTTGAAATGGCATTTGATTAATTTTTCAACGAACTCCTTTTTCATACTGCGCCTGTCATCGGCAACGATCACGGCATCATGCGAACCGTTCAACGTTTCAAAATGCCTTGCAGGCGCCGCTTCAATAACCGGGGAATTGCTTCCGCATAATTTTTGTCCGACCTTGCTTTGGGTTAAATCCAAAACACGAAAGTTTTGGCTGATTCCCGACTTCAAGCAATCCAGATAAAAATCCTTGGCCAACCCTCCGGTACCGAGGATGACAAAATAGCGTTGCTTCTGATGCTTATGGAACAAGGAATATATATAACCGCGATAAAATAAAGAAATCGCGATAAAGGTCAGGAAACTCAACGGCAGGACACTTCGGCTGAAATAATACCCCGGCTGGAAGGTAAATATGTATATACCCAAAATCGTGAACCCAAGCGCCGCAAGCCCCGCGACGATGTGTTCCGTCGCGTAATTTAAGCTCCGCATATTGTTCTTTAGGGAAAACCCGTCAATGAGGGATATCATCATTGGGGTGATCGCCAGCGGGACCAGTAAAGACGGCCAAACGCCCACGGGGAGGGATCCACCATTGAAACGAATGAGGATGAAAATATAAAACATGACCCCAAGGGTGATTGTGTCCAGTATTAAAAGAGATAATGGCATCAAAACTTTGTGTCGCATTTAAAGCCTTTAGTTTTGGAATATATTGCAATATCGATATATTTTGAAAACCCGGTTTCCCTTTTGTGAGGAAAAAATATATCGAACAGTAAGCCTGAAGGGATGTTTCTCTCCTGAAGACTCAGAGTGAATCAACTTCCATGCAGATAAGGATGCCACCATAAGGTTAAGAATTGATGAACTGTCCGACACAGTTTGGCAACAATATCGAGAAAAAGTCTGGATATGAATTAGGGACTTTAAGGATAGACAGAATAATCAGGTTGCAAGTTAACAAACCTTGAACGCAAGATAATTTACACTTACAGTAAAATACTTTTTATAGCTTTACATTTATAGCAATATTACCCAATTTTATGAAAGTTTGTCAAGAAAACAATTGATTTTATGGGGTAAAAACAACAATAAAACAAATAGTTGCTTTTTTGTCCTCAAAAACCGGAGCCTGTCCGTTAGATTGAAAGTAAATAGGTTATTTCGAAGAAATTTTAGGGATAATCGAAAGAAAGAGTTCCATCTATCTACACAGCCCTGAGGCAGGCCTGATAAATTTTTGCGGGGGTCGATCGACTTCGTATTTCGTTGTATTTTCTTGTATATAGCCAAAAAATTCGTTATATATAACAGTATATTTCGATTTTTCGATTCGGGACCGATCTGATCTAAAATTCCTGATAGGGGATTATTGTGCTCCGGTTTATTTGCATAACGATGCTTCTCATGGCCGATATTTTTTCTTCCGCTCAGGCGGGCGAAGTGCAGGTGGCGGTGGCGTCCAACTTCATCAGCCCCCTAAAAGAGATCCAAACCCGGTTTGAAAAAGAAACCGGTCACCGGATGGTCCTTATTTCAGGTTCGACCGGAAAACTGTTCGCCCAGATCAAACACGGCGCTCCCTTTGACCTTTTGCTGGCCGCGGATGCCCTGCGTCCCCGGCTCCTTGAAGAAGAAGGGTTTGCTGTCAGAGGGTCTCGCTTCACCTATGCCGTGGGCCGGCTCACTTTATGGAGCGCGAGCCCTGACCGGGTTAAGGGAGAGGGCGCGAAAATTTTTCAGCAATCAACCTTCAATTACCTGGCGATGGCCAACCCGAAAACCGCTCCTTATGGACGGGCCGCAATGCAGGCGCTGAAAAAACTGGGCGTCTGGGGCAAGGTTCAGGGCAAGCTCGTTAAGGGAGAAAATATCGGACAGACGTTTCAGTTTGTGGCGACCGGGAACGCGGAGTTGGGGTTGGTCGCACTTTCTCAAATCAGGGACCCGAAGAACCGCAAAAAAGGCAGCCGCTGGGAGGTGCCGCCCGAATTACACGACCCCATCCATCAAGATGTGGTTTTGTTGAAACGAGCCAGAGACAATCCCGCTGCTCTGGCAATGATGGGTTTCATCCGGGGACCGGCGGCCCGGAAAATAATTTCAGGCTACGGCTACCGATTGAAGTGATTTTTTCCCCAAACTTTCAGAAAGAACCGAGATGGATTTTTCAAGTTTTGATTTCACGCCAGTCTGGTTGACCCTGAAACTTGCCGGCGTCACCGTATTGTTGTTACTCGTTGTGGGAACACCCGTCGCGTGGTGGCTGGCTCACACCCGGTCGCGTTTCAGGGGGATTGTGGAAGCAGTGGTGGCGCTTCCTCTGGTGCTTCCGCCCACGGTGCTGGGGTTTTATTTGTTGATCGCTCTTGGCCCCAATGGCTGGCTGGGCGGCCCGGTGAAAGCCGCGACCGGTTCGGCCCTTTCCTTTACTTTTACCGGGCTGGTCATCGCCTCCACTTTGTATTCCCTGCCGTTTGTCGTGCAACCGCTGCATTCCACCTTTGAAGCGGTGGGGAAAGTTCCTCTGGAAACCGCCTGGTCCCTGCGCGCCTCCCGGCTGGATGCGTTTTTAACCATCGCGTCCCCGCTCGGTCTCAGGGGATACATCACGGCGATTGTATTAGGATTCGCCCACACCCTGGGCGAATTTGGAGTCGTGTTGATGGTCGGTGGAAACATCCCCGGAAAGACCAAGGTGATCTCCATCGATATTTACGATCGCGTGGAAGTCATGGAATACGCAGAGGCCCATATTCTGTCCGGTGGATTGCTGCTGTTCTCCTTTGTGGTGTTATTGACCGTATATACCATCAACCGGCGACTGCCGATTCATATTTCATGAACAATCTGTCCGCAAATTTTGACGTGAGCTTTCCGGGCTTTCATTTAGAGGCCCGGCTCAACATTCCTGAAAGCGGCGTGACCGTTCTCTTCGGACCCTCCGGGTCGGGCAAAACCACCCTGCTGCGTTGTCTGGCGGGTTTGGAGCGTTCATCCGCCGGATTCATGCAAGTTGGGGAAACCATCTGGCAGGACGAATCACGCGACCTGTTCGTTCCTGTGCATGAGCGTTCGATCGGAGTGGTCTTTCAGGAGCCACGGTTGTTTCCTCACCTGAGTGTGCGTTCCAACCTGTTGTATGGATTCAAACGCATCCCGGTTCAGGAACGCAGGATCGTTCTCGACGACGTGGTCGAAGTTTTGAACATTGGCCATCTGCTGGACCGAAGGCCCCGGTTCCTGTCCGGTGGAGAAGGTCAAAGGGTGGCGATCGGCCGGGCGTTGCTCACCAGCCCGCGCCTGTTGCTGATGGATGAACCGCTGGCGTCGCTCGACAGTGAGCGAAAGCGCGAAATAGTGCCTTATATCCGCAGACTGCAAACCACCTGGGGCATTCCCATCATTTATGTCAGCCATTCCCTGGAAGAAATTTTGCAGTTGGTGGACACCATGGTTCTTTTAAAAGAAGGGAAGATCGTCGCCCAAGGCCCGGCGAAAAAAGTTTTTTCCGATCTCGATCTGCGGGGACTGATAACCAGCGAAATCCTGGGCGCGATCTTTGATGCCAGGGTCATCGCTCACGAACCGGAGTTTGGGCTCACCCGCGTTCAGTTTATGGAATACCAGTTGCACGTTCCCAGGCAAGCCGCTGAGGTGGGGCAGTCCATCAGGCTTCATATTCATTCCAACGACGTGAGTGTCGTGGCCTCGCCCTCGGATATTCGGACCAGTGTCCTCAATGTTCTGGAAGCCACGGTGATGGAGATAGGGCTGATCGATCCCACCGGATATTCGGTCGATGTCAAACTGGATGTGGGGCAGGCACTCCTGGCCACGATCACCCGGAAATCCCTGGCGAACCTGGGCCTCGAACCGGGGCAGAAAGTCTATGCCCATATCAAAGCGATAAAGATGGTGCATGAATGACGAGAATGGTTTATTTTTAAAAAGGATCCGGGTCAATTCACTTATTCATTCCAAGGGGGACCGACACGATGAAAGTCAACGGATGGTTTAAAGTTTTAAGCTTTGCGATGGTGGTCATTTTGACGGGGGTCCTGGCGATGTCTCAGCCTGCCTGGGCGGCAGGATTGCAGTCGGGGCAGGAAACGTCGGAATTTTCTAAAACCCGGCACATCCAGTCCACCTTAGCCGAACTCGCTGATGCCGGTAAAAAAACAGGAGCGTGTTTCGAAGCCGGTTCTGTCGGAAAGTGCGCCACCTGTTGCGGAGGCTTCATGAAAAAATGCATGGATCTGGTGGTTGCCCTGTGTCATCGGGGCGACCCCAACCGGTCCGAGTTCAGGCATTGTGTCAAAGACAAAGAGGCGCGTTGCAAAAGCGATTTCGGCAACTGTGCCTGGTTGTGTCGCCGCGCCAAATAGGCGGTTAAAATAAATCAACCGGCGGGAATTTTTATGGTTCGTTGCGCACCCCGCGCACCCCGCCCTTATTACACAGGGTGATCGGGTTTGAATGGCCCATGCCGGTGACAAAGTAAAACGTGCGGGCGCAACAATCGGCCAGATCGGTTTTAAAATAATCTGAAGACCAGTACCAGTAGGCGGCGCCATCGGCGAATTTTTCATCCAGAGCCAGGGGATGGTCCGGATCATGATCCATGCTGTTGACGTTTTCCTTGGTGTTATCGTAGATTCCCGCCATTTCACCCATGCCGGGCATTCTCCAGTCGTCGTGCCCTCCCGTCTGCAAATTTTCGACATACTCCTTTGATTGATGCCAGTTCTGGCATTTTCCCAAATCAGCGTGGCTGTCCTTTTGTGTCCACATCAAGCCCGAATCGGGGTCGCTGATGGTGCCGTCGCCGTTGTCCTTTAAGTGCAACCGGGAAACAGGAGGCGGGGGAGGAACGTACTGAGGGGCAACATAAGCTCCCCTGGGGCCGATATCGCCGACCCCGGCGCCACTGGCTGAGGGCCACCAAAAAATCAGCGAAAAAACCATCCATGCGTTTCCAGTCCGCCGAAACATAACCAACCTCCGATTACAAAAGCTCATGTCATCCATCCGCCTGACGCAGGGTGATGACCGGTTTGTTTTTCAACACATCGAGACTGCTCAGGATGCCCGTCATAGCCGTGAGCAGGACACTCAAGACCACCGTCCAAAACATGACCGCAGGGTAAAGAGTCCAGTCGGATTTGACCAGGTATTTCATGACTCCCCAGGACAAAAGGCAGGACAGCCCCACTCCCATGACTCCTGAAACAATACCTAAAATCGCGTATTCGATTCCCAGAATTCCCATCACGATGTTTCTTCTGGCGCCAAGAATTTTCAGGATGGCGGATTCCTTCAGCCTGCGATATTTGGTGGAAGCGATCGACCCGGACAGGATGATCAACCCTGCCAGAATGCTGAACCCGGACATGAAATCGACCAGGGTTTTCAGTTTCCCGACCACGGTTTCGACCGTATTGACGATGTCGCGGGTGCTCAAGGCGGTGACGTTGGGAAGGGCGTCGACCACGGCTTGTTGCAGGGCCTGCTCTTTTTCCTCAGGCACATGGACCGTGGCGACATAGGTGATGGGTGCGCCTACCATGGCTCCCGGCGAAAATATCATGTAGAAATTGGTCCGCATATTGCGCCAGTTGACTTTACGAATATTGGTGATGGGAGCGGTGATTTTCACCCCTTGAATCTCGATGGTAATCTCTGAGCCGATGGTGACGCCAAGACGCCGGGCCGCATCTTCTTCCAGAGAAACCTGGGGAATGGATGCTTCCTCCGGATTCCACCATTTGCCTTTTACGATCACATTGTCTTTGGGCAAATCCACACTGTGGGTCAGCACAAAACTCCGGGTGATGAACCATTCTTCCTCGCGCCGGTTTTTGTATTGCCACTCGGACATTTTTTTCCCATCGGCGCTGTACAAACGGGAGCGAATCAAAGGCAACAACTCGTGCTCGGCCTTGGGGGCGGCCTTGTCCAGAACTTCGGTGAAACGCTCTGTTTGATCGCTCTGGATGTCGATGAAGAAAAAATTGGGCGGCGTGCCGGCGGTGTTGGATTTCAGCATCGACAGCATGTCCATCTGGACCAAACGTATGGTGAGCACCAGCATGATCCCCAGTCCAAGACAGGTGATGATGGAGGCCGCCTGATTGTTGGGCCGGTAAAGGTTGGCCATCCCATACCGCCGGGTCATCGATTTTGGCGGTGGAATTTTTCGTAATGATTTCAGCAGCGCGACAGAGACCAGCCTGAGAATCAGGGCCGAGACCCCGAGCGCCAGAAGAAACACGACGCCGCGTTTGAACGACTCCGCCTGCCAGATGACCATCAGCGTTAGCCCGCCCGCCATCAAGAAACCCGCTGTCCAACGCTGGATTTTACTGCCCGGTGCGATTTCTTCTTCATCGAAGTTTCTACGAAACAAACGAAGCGGGCGCGTTTTTACGGCGCGGATCAATGGCCAGGCGCAGAAAATCAAGGTGGTCAGCATTCCCAGGCACAGGGATTGAACGGCGGGCATCCAGAAAAATTCGGGCTGAACTTCCACATTCAGCAAACCCGCGAGTTTGGCTGGCAGTAGATACAGCAATGCGTAACCGATGCTGACTCCCAGGAGACTCCCGACCAATCCCAACAGGAGCGATTGCAAAAGATAGACTTTTAATATGGTTCCAGACGACGCTCCCATGCAGTTGAGGATGGCAATGGTGTCCAGTTTTTGCGCCAGAAACGTGCGGATGATCATGGCCACGCCGATGCCTCCCAGGATCAGGGCGATGACCCCTAAGGCGCCCAGGTACTGGCCCATGCGTTCGATGGAATCGGTGAGGGACGACTGCATGTCCTTATAAGAACGCAGGCGGAGAGATTTGTCCTCTAACCCATCTCGCAAAATTTCAAGAGCGGTTTCCGGTTTCATGGATGCCGGAAGCCCGATCAACGTCCTGTGTTTGACCCGGCTCCCCGGCTGAACCAGCTGGCTTTCATCCAGCGTGGACCGCGATACAAACACCCGGGGGCCGATGCTGAAAGCCCGGGAAATCCGGTCCGGCTCAGAAACCACGGTCCCCACAACGCGCACCTCGGTTTTTCCCAGATCAAACGTATCGCCCACTTTCAGGTGGGTCCGCATCAAAAACGACGGTTCGACGATCGCGCCATTATGAGCTAATCCTTCTGTCGGAGGCATCGGCGGGTCGATGGTCAATTCTCCGTACAGGGGATAATGCGGAGGATCAAGAGGAACGGATTTTAACTCGACGATGAGCGAGCCGGAATTATTGGGCCCGCCGGATGTTTTTGAAACTTTATAGCGCGCCATGGCGTGCAATTCTTTGATGAAAACAAAATCCGTTTCCGGCGGTAGAGCGGTTTTCTGAAATTCAAGATCCGTTTCGGTCTGCTCCCAACTGCCCCGGATGGAAATATCTGCCGCGAGCAGGCTTTTGGATTCTTTGCTGATGGCGTTATTGAGGATGTTCGCCAGGCTTTTGATCGTCATCACTGCACCGACTCCGATGGCAATGCAAATGATGAAAAAAATAAACCGCTTCCAGGCACCCTTGAATTCGGCCAGGGCGAGCCTTGAAATTTGAGCACCAGTGAGTTGATTCGATTTTATTTCCGAAGTGTTCATGGTTGGGGTTTTGTGTCCGCAATGATGGCGCCGTCGGCCAAAGTCAAAATGCGCTGGGTTTTTGCGGCGATGTCCGGTTCATGGGTGACCAGGACGATGGTCGCCTGTTTCACGCGGTGCATTTCCAGAAGCAATCCCAGAATGTGTTCGCTGTTTTTGGAATCCAGGTTGCCGGTGGGCTCATCCGCCAGGACGATTTCCGGTTCGTTGACAAATGCTCTGGCAAGGCACAGCCGTTGTTGTTCGCCACCGGACATCTGGGCGGGGTAGTGGTGCATTCTGTCCGCCAGGCCAACCACCCCCAACAAGTCCTCAGACTTTTTCTGCACTCCTTGAGTCTGGTTCAGCTCGCCCGCTAAGACCACGTTTTCCAAAGCGGTCAGGGTGGGGATGAGATGAAAATTCTGAAATATAAACCCGAAACGCCGGGCGCGCAGCGCGGCCAGTTCATCCTCCGCCAGTTTTGTGATATCCTTTTCATCGACCGCGATAGTTCCGCTGGTGGGCGTGTCAAGACCCGCCATCAGACTGAGCAGGGTGGTTTTGCCGCTCCCTGAAGCGCCAATAATGGCGATGAATTGTCCGCTTGGAATGGTCAGATCGATGCCGTTTAAAATGTCGACCCTGTGGCCGCCGCCAAAAAGGCTCTTTCTAAGTTGGCTGATTTGTATCACTGGAAAAATTCCATTTGAGTTGGAGTGGGATTTTTTTTATTTTAATATAAAGTCATGAAGAACCCTAATACCTGTTTTAATATTTCGGTGCTTACAAAGTTGTGCGCGGTTTTTGTTAGCGGCGCCCTTTTTCTCTCTCTGGCAATTATCCCTGATCTGAAAGGAGAACCCGCTCCCGTGATACTGGCATTTGGCGACAGTTTGACTGCAGGCTTTGGAGTCCCGGAGCCGGAAAATTACCCCTCCCGTCTGCAGATTTTATTGCGGGAAAAGGGGTATCCCCATCGAGTGATCAATGCCGGGGTGAGTGGCGACACCACAGCCGGCGGAGTGCGGCGCGTCACCTGGTTGTTGAAGCAGAAACCGAAGATAGTCGTCCTCGCTTTAGGGGCCAACGACGGTCTGCGCGGACTCTCCATTGGGGAAATGCATTCTAATTTGAAACGGATCATCGAAACTTGCCGGGAGCGCGGAGCGGACGTTCTTTTGGCGGGAATGAAAATCCCCCCCAATTACGGGGAGGAATATTCACAGGAATTTGAGGGCGTATTCGTTAAATTATCCAAGGAGTATGAACTGCGTTTACTGCCTTTTCTATTGAAAGGAGTGGCCGCCAAACGCGAATACACCCAGGCCGACGGAATCCATCCCCTGGGGTCCGGATACGAAATCGTGGCACGGACGGTTTGGGAGCACCTCGAGCCCATGCTGGCCCAAGGCAAGTCCAAATAGCGGTTCACCAGAAACGGGGGCTACCCCCAGAGTTCGTCCGGGACTTCCAACCGTTCGACTTTTTGGCCCTGGCCGATATGTTTGTCCAGGATTTCACTCACGTCTTCAGGTTTGACTTTGTTGTACCAGACGCCATCGGGATAGACCACCACGACCGGTCCGATGGAACAGGGGCCGATACACGAGGAACTGGAAATGATGGCTTTTCCGAACAGCATTTTTTCTTCGATGCCCATCGAAAATTTTTCCAGTAAGGCTTCAGACCCGTTTTCGCCACAGGAACCCCGGGGATGTCCCGGCGGTCTCTTGTTGGTGCAGACTAGGATGTGGTAACTTGGTTTAGGCATTATTTTTCTCCAAAAGGATACATTAGGGAATCCCCAATATTAATATTTTCTAATCGTTACAACCGCTGACCGCTCGATTAAAGAAGGCGCAAATTTTACTTTAAGATGGCAATATAGTGAAATAGATTTTTTTTGGATAAAATTGTGAGCATGAAGATTCGACCTTCTTTTGAAAGCCCCACATCCTCCACCCCCATCGATCACGACTGGCTGTGTCAATCCCTGGAATCGATCGTGGGTTCTTCCGTGCACGATGTCACCAGCCGCCCCCTTCAGGGAGACGCTTCGGATAGAAAATATTTTCGGGTTTCCTATCAGACGGAAATCACCGGTAAATCATCCCAATCCATGATCCTGATGCAGTTAAAAGAACCCCTGCCCGGCGAAGAGAATGATTTCACCCGGATTTTGAAATTTTTGAGGACGCTGGAGTTACCGGTCCCTCAATTATTTGATTATCATTCCCGGAAAGGACTCCTGCTTCTTGAGGACTGCGGGTCCCACACTCTGGAGGACTGGATTCGGGACCATCCTGGGGATAAAGAAACGTATTACCGTCGGGCCGTGGATCTACTCTCAAACCTTCACCACCGGGCCACCAAAAACCGTTCAGCCGACTGTCCGGCGTTTGGACTTTTTTTCGATGTCGAAAAACTGATGTGGGAACTGGACTTCATGCTAGAGCATTATGTTAAAGGATTGCATGGATTGAATCTTAAGGATGAGGAGATTTCTGATATCCGCAATCATTTCCTTGAGCTTTCGAAGACCCTGGCGGAGCAGGAAACCGTTTTCACCCATAGAGATTTTCACTCAAGAAATTTAATGGCCCAAAACGGTGAACTGGTAATTATTGACTTTCAGGACGCACGCATGGGCCCTTGTCAGTATGACCTTGTGTCTTTGCTGAAAGATTCCTATGTCCGTCTGCAGGATGGTTTCAGGAACGAGATGATCGAACGTTACATTCAGTTACAGGAAAAGGCGGAGAACCGGATGGTGGATCGTAAAAAGTTCCATCGGATTTTTGAAGCCATGTCTCTCCAGCGAAACTTGAAAGCGGTGGGGACCTTTGCCTATCAAGCCACGGTCAAGGGAAACAGCCGGTATCTCGATTATATTCCTGAAACTCTGGCGTATGTTCGGAAAACCCTGGACGCGGGACCGGACCTAATAGATATGAAAAAAACCCTGGTCAGATACCTTCCCGGATTGACCCTTAAAACCCCCCAGGAAAATCAGGACGCGCATGGTTCTTAAACGGTATTTATTAAAAACATTTTTCTCGTTTTACCTGATTTCCGTCAGTTGTTTTGTGGGAATTTTTTTGATCGCGGATTTTTTTGAGCGGGCCGATGAATTTATCAGCAGAAACGCTGCCCTTGCGGACGTCGTGATTTACTACTTAAATAAAATTCCCTTTGTCTTGTTTTACGTGGCTCCGCAAGCCATATTGCTGGCCACCGTTCTCGCCATTTCTTCATTATCGAAAACCAATGAGATCATCGCCATGAAAGCCTGCGGGGTCAGCATCACCCGCATCACCCTTCCCCTCATTGGCATGTCCATGGTCCTTGCCCTCCTGGTGATTGCCAACAGTGAATTCATTTCACCCAATACCAGTAAACGGATGAACCATATTTATTATGTCGAACTCCGGGGAGGGTCCGGCTTCAAAAATATCAGAAGAACCGATGTCTGGTACAAATCCCAAACCGGGGCCATTTGGAGCGTTGAAAATTACGATCCCGATAATTTGACGTTGAATACCGTCAATATATATTTAACCAACAACAATCGACTGTTTGAAAAAAGAATCGACGCCAAAAAAGCGGTCTGGATCGATCAACAGTGGCAATTCATGGATGGAACGGTTCGGACGTTTGGTCCTGCGGGTCTGGAAAAAACGGAATTTTTTGAGACCCGGTCCTTTGTGGTCCCTGAAATTCCTTCCGACTTCATCACCTATACCAGACGCCCGGAAGAAATGAGCCTGAAAAATATGTATGAAGAAATCGTGGAGGAGCGCGCGGAAGGAAAAGATGTTACCAAACGGTGGCTTAATTTTAATAACCGGTTATCTTATCCCTTCATCGGCGTTGTGCTGACTTTGATAGGCATTCCCCTTTCCTTGAGATCCAGTCGGCAAGGGGGGTTGTTGTTTTCCGTTGCCGTCAACCTGGCAATTGGGGTGGCGTTTTCTTTTTTCTATGCCATGTGCGTTTCCATGGGACGCGGGGGAACCTTCGACCCTGTTTTCGCCACCTGGGGTCCCATCGCGCTGTTCACCGCCATCGGTTTTTATTTCCTCCTCACCATGGACAGCGAAAAGCCCCTACCTTTTTCTGAATGAAAAAATTCGCCTCGATCGACATAGGGTCCAACACCGTTCGGCTGTTGATCCTGGAATCCGGGGAGCCGGGGGAATTCCGTGAAATCGACTCTATCCGCCGAATCACCCGGTTAGGGCAGGGCATGGACACTCAAAAACGCCTCGCATCCGGACCGATGGGAAACACCCTTGCGGTTTTAAAAGAATTCAGACAGGCTTGCTCAAAGTATGGGGTGATTCCCATTCGCGCTGTGGCGACGAGCGCCGTTCGAGAAGCGAAAAATAAGGACGAGTTTATCCGGGAGGCCAGGGAACAATCGGGAATCCATATCGAAGTGATCCCCTGGGAGGAAGAAGCCCGGCTCACGCTGAAAGGGGTGTTCTGGAAAATTCCCCACCAGAACCGCAGGATTTTGACCTTCGATATCGGCGGCGGCAGCACCGAGTTCATTCTTTCCGAGGGCGACCAGGTGGTGGGGGCGACTGGCACGTCCCTGGGAACTGTGCGGCTGACAGAAAAATACATCACCCGGCATCCGGTTCCAGAGAGGGAATATGAAAACCTGACCGCGCATATCCAGGAGGAACTGGCCGGGGCCAAGGACAGTCTCCCAGCGGTTAACCCGGAAATTGTCATCGGGACCGCTGGAACCGTGACCACCCTGGCGGCGCTGGACAAGAATATTTATCCTTATGATCCTCTAAAAGTGCACGCCGTGTCCCTGCCATTGGCTAATATCGAGAAGATTCAAGACGACCTGAAAGCCCAATCCATCGAGCAAAGGCTCCAGCTGAAACCCCTGGAACCCGGACGGGAGGACTTGATCATCGCCGGGAGCGCCATTGTCCTGGAAACCCTTCGGACATTTGACTGTCCCGCTCTTTTGGTCAGCGAGTACAGCCTGCGCGAGGGAATCATTTTAAAAGCGCTTAGCGGTTCCTGATAAATTTCATATTTCTATCGGGGATTGAATTTGACTTCCCCCCCCAATTCAGTTAGTTTTTACCGGATATGAAGACCAAACAAGCCAAAACAAAAAAACCAAAATCCACTGGAAAATCAAAGTCCTCCGCCGAAAACCGCATCATGAAAGGGCGGGATATCATTGTTCGGGCGCTGGAGCTTGCAGGCGTCGAAGTTATTTTCGGCTACCCCGGCGGGACCTCCATGGAGATCCACCAGGGATTGACGTTGAGCAAACAGATCCGCATGGTGTTGCCCCGGCACGAGCAGGGAGGTGCGTTTGCCGCCGGTGGATATGCCCGAAGCACCGGAAAAGTGGGCGTGTGCATGGCCACTTCCGGGCCGGGAGCGGTGAACCTGTTGACGGGAATCATCGACGCTAAAATGGACTCCATTCCCCTCGTGGCGATCACCGGGCAGGTCCCGTCCACGGTATTGGGGAGCGACGCTTTTCAGGAGACGGACATCGTCGGAGCGACCTTCCCGTTGGTGAAGCACAGCTATCTGGTGCACAATATTAACGATATCCCAAGAGTGATTCAAGAAGCCTTCATCATCGCAAGTTCCGGGCGACCGGGTCCGGTGTTGGTTGATATTCCAAAAAATATCCAGCAACAGGAAGCCATTCCCGACTTTGACATTAAGTTTGATTTGCCCAGCTACAAGCCCAATCTGCAACCCTCGACCATGCAGATTAAAAAAGCCATGCATGCGATCAAGGAAGCCAAGCGACCGCTCATATACGCAGGCGGCGGGATCATTGTCTCGGGCGCTTCCAAAGAGTTGCGCACCTTTGTCAAAAAAACCGGAATTCCGGTCACTACCACTGTCATGGGCCTTGGGGCTTACCCCTCCGACGATCCCATGTCTCTTCGAATGCTGGGTATGCACGGCGCGGTCTATGCCAATATAGCCATCAACCATGCGGATCTGGTGATCGCCTTAGGCGTGCGCTTTGATGACCGCGTGACCGGGAAATTGGCCGAATTTTGCAAAGACGCCAAATTCATTCAGGTGGATATCGATCCTTCGGAAATCAATAAAAACCGGATCGTGGATATTCCCATTCAAGGAGACGTCAAACGCGCCTTGACCAAGATGAACGAGCTTGCGGAACTGAAAAAAGATATCAAGCCGTGGACGAAGCAGGTCCAGGGCTGGAAAAAAGAATTCCCGTTGCAATATGAGATGCACAAAAAAAATATCGTTCCGCAACACGTGATCGTTGAATTAAATAGACTGGCAGAGAAAAACGCCATCGTCTCCGTAGGCGTGGGCCAGCACCAGATGTGGGCGGCGCAATACTGGAATTTTGAGGAGCCCTTGAACTGGCTGTGCTCGTCCGGCCTTGGAGCCATGGGGTTTGGTCTGCCCGCCGCGATGGGCGCCCAGGTGGCCCACCCGAACCGGCAGGTCATCAATATTGAAGGGGACGGCAGTTTTCTCATGAACATTCAGGAGTTGCAAACGCTGAAAATAGAAAATATTCCGGTAAAAAATGTCGTTCTCAATAACGCTCATCTGGGCATGGTCGCGCAGTGGGAGGACCGTTTTTATAAATCCCTGCGCGGTCACACCTTTTTGGGAGACGCTCATTTTGCAGATGTGGCGAAGGCCTTTGGCATCAAATCGGAAAGCATCAGCAAACCCGAGGAAATCGTTCCCGCATTAAAACGAATGCTCAAGCACAAGGGCCCTTACGTCCTGGACGTAAAATATCCCTATAATGACAAGAGTATGGGACACGTCATGCCCATGATTCCCTCCAATCACAGTTATCTGGATACCTTCCTTGATGAGAAGCACACCCTGAAGGAATATTGGGAAAAGAAGGGTGTTCTCCCGGAATAAAAATTCCAGGTCAAAGTGACGCACACGGAGGTTTCCCGATCAGCCATTCCCATTCCAACCCCCACCCGCTAAACGCCGGATACCCAAACGATAGATTGGTTTGGGAAAATGCAAAAAATTTGAGGTGAGATGAAGTTCGCAGATTTTTGGCTGAAGTTTGCCGGAAAAATTTTAAGAGGAGCCGCAGGCCTGTCAGTCGTTTTTATAATACTGGTGCTGGGCGATTTAACGGGAACGTTTGAAAACGGGCTTCTCCTCTGGTTTATAGAAACCGTGTCTCCCGATTTCCCGGTCAACGACCTGACATCTTATCATTATCAGGCATTGATATTGGCTGTCTGGGGTTTACTGTTTTTAATCATCAACCTGAAATATTTTTCCGGCGCTGAAGGGATTCAAAGCATCCGGTTCAACAAACTTTCCTGGCTGGCGGTTATTATGTTTATCCTGTTCTATTTCATATCGCCCCGCCCCTATGTCATCAACATTGAATGGCTGACCCAGTTTGAAACCCTGTTTTACAAGGAAGATGGAATTTTTGAAGTGTTGACGGCGGTTTTTCTTTTTCTAGCCGCTTTGGCATTTTTCGCTTCTGCAATAATTTCCATCCAAAATAAACTGGATTGGAAGATACCGTTTTTGCAAAGTTCTCTCGGTTTGTTTTGTCTTTTTTTCTGCATGGAAGAAATTAGCTGGGGACAACGAATCATCGATTACGGCTCTGTGGAATGGGCCGCGAAAGTCAACTCACAAAATGAAACCAACGTTCATAATATTTGCAATAAGGTTTTTCACACCAAGTATTGCCTACAGTTCATGCAAATAATTTTTAATATTTGTTTTTCATTGGCGCTGTTATTTTTTGCGGGTTGGGGAAGACACATTCAACGCCCCTCGTTTGAGGGTTTATTGAATCTCCAGAAATATTATTTTCTGGCCATCGCCATGGCTCTTGGGACCCTGCTCCCCAACGAACTCAACGAGGAGTTACTGGCGCTGTTTTTTCTGGTTTACAGTTTTGATGTGTTGAAATTTTATCGAAATTATCAGCCTCATTAAAAAGCGTAACTCGGTTATTGCGATGGAGACAAGAGGAGCCATCCATCTGTGTCGCGTTTGGTTTCATTGAAAAATACACCCACTCTTCCGGCTATAGGACGGTTACGTGACCAACGTCAAAACCCGTTATTTACTCTTTGGGCCTGCACTGGTCGCCCTGATGTTTTATCTGTGGAGCACTTTCCAGTTTGACCTCTCGCGCCGCGAAGCCCGGGAAGGCGTTCCCGTCGTCAACATGTTTCAGGGAGAAAGCATCTGGCTTCCTAAAATCAATGACGACCGGTACCGCACCAAGCCGCCGATGTTCTATTGGGCCGGTCTTGTGGCATCGAAAGCGCTGGGCAAGGGAAATGAGATCGCCATCCGACTGCCATCCGTTCTGGCCGGGGCGGGAGCGGTTTTTCTGACCACCATGCTCGGGTTCTGGCTTTATTCCCCAACCACAGGAGCGCTCGCGGGTTTGATCGTTGCTACTTCTTTGCAATTTTCCTACTTGAGTTCCCATGCCCGTATTGACATGTTATTTGCATTCTTCATTCTCCTGGCATTGACGGCCTTTTGGAGGATGATGCATGACGATAATGCAAAAACCCGATCCCGTTTTTCCTGGCTGGCGGCCACGGCATTAGGTTTCGCCTTTCTGACCAAAGGCCCTCTGGGCCTCATCTTTCCGCTACTGGCTTTATTTATTTATTCCCGAATAACCAGAGTAGAAATTTCCTGGGGGAGGCTCCTGCTTATTCCCTTTGCCATGACGGCGCTATGGGTCATCGAAGGAAGCATTGAAGGGGGAGAGGAATTCATGGCGATGATTTATCAGGAATCCATCGGACGCATCACCGACGACCCCGAGATCGCCTTTCACAACCAGCCGTTTTATTATTATTTTATCAGGATCGCGTCCGGGCTCCTGCCCTGGAGTGTCTTTTTGCCCGTGGTGCTATGGCAAGGGTTGCGACTGCACCGAAAAAACGCGCGCTGGATTTTCCCCGCTGTGGCGTTTTTTACCCTGTTTGTTTTTCTGTCGTTCATCCCCGGAAAACGCGAAGCCTACCTGGCCCCCATCTTTCCCATGGCCGCGTTGATGATCGCCCACGGCCTATCCGTGGCCCGCGAGGAAGACAACCGCCTGACAAAAGTCTGGACCATCACCCTGTGGGCGTCGGTGGTATTTCTAATTGGATTCGCGATCTTACTTCCCTTCACCACGATCTATCCTGAAACCCTTTCATTCATTTATAATCTGGAAATCGTGCATCGCAATGACCGCTGGATGGCCCAACGTCTCATCGAAGATTATTATCCCTCTGGAATCACACTGACCCTCCTGTCGGCAATCGTGCTGGCTTTTGCGGTGGCCCTCATCCGGGCGTTGAAAAAAAATTCTCCGATCAAGGCGGGCTATCAAATTCTCGGCTTGACGTTTCTTGTCCTGTTGATTATCCGGGGACCCGTGGCCAACGCCGTGAACCATTATTACTCGCTGAAACCCTTCGGCCAAAAGGCAGGGCAACTGGTAGGGGACCACCCCGTGATCCACACATGGAAAATCAGGGAAGACCTGCTTTATTATATAAACTGGCCGGTGCGCGAAGTTGCTATTCCCGAAGCAGGCCCGATCCTGCGCAAAAACCCAGAAACTTTTTTGGTCCTCGAGTTAGGCCATAGCGAGTTGGTGAGAGGCGCCGATCCCCATTTTAAAATCCTTCTGCAAACCGACAAGCGGGTGCGGCGACAATTCCAACTGATCCAATATGTTCCAGACGCCGCGCCAAAATAACCCCCTCATGTAGCCAGTCAACTTTTTGGAGGCTCCGCAATGAAGAGAATTATTTCTAAAGAACTTGTCTTGGTCTTAATGAAGCGGGAAGAGAAAAACAAAAACGGATGGTCACCGCAAAGACGCAGAGATCGCAAAGAAACCTATACCCCATAAAATTTTTAGGTTTTCTCTGCGTCCTTCGCGTTCTCTGCGGTGAAAAAGGGGTTTGTTTTTTTATACTTCGACAACCCCCTCCTACCTCTGTGTATATCTGTGACCCCTTCGACTAGGCTCAGGACAGGCATCTATGGTTTCAAAAAAATCTTTAAGAATTTTTCTTGAAGCTGAGCTCCATATAGGTGCGTTCGATATTGCCGTCGATTCTTTCCGGTTTGCCCCAGTTTTTATATTTTTCCTTGAGGATAGGATTTAGAGCTTCTTTGGCCTGCTTGAGACTCGCGCCATTTTCGATCTGTTCTTTGACCAGGGTTTTCAGATTCAGCAGGTAATGTTTCATGGCGATGATGATCGGCTTGCCCCCCACAGCGCCGTGACCGGGGATCACGATTTCAAGGTCTTCGTTTTCTATGAAATCCAGAGCGTCGATCCATTCATCGACGTAGCCGTCGCCCATATAGGGAAACTGGCCGTTGAATATGAGGTCGCCTGCGATCACGGCTTTCAATGTCGGTAGATGGATGAATAAGTCGCCGTCGGTATGGCCTCGACCAAAGTGGATCAACTTTAGGTAATATTCCCCGGCGTACACTTCCATGTTTTTCTCAAATACCATATTGGGTGGGGTCACCGTGACTTCGTCCAGCCCCTCAAGTTTGAAGGTTTTGAAAAATTCCAGATGGTCGTGGCCGGCCTCACCTGTCAGGGAGCGGCGCACGTTTTTATGGGCGATGATGGTTTTGCTTCCACTGAACACCTGGTTGCCGAAGGTATGGTCGCCGTGGTAATGGGTGTTGATGGTGTACAGGAGGGGCAAATCGGTGCGTTTGCGAATTTCCGCCATGACTTTTTTGGCTTCCGCCGGGCTCACCCGGGTATCGACCACGATCACTCCATCCTTGGTGATGATGAAGGTGGTGTTGGAATCGATCCCCTCTCCATGCACGATGGTGAACACATTGGGGAACACTTCCACCGTTTTGGCGACGGCCTGGGTCCACGGAAATACACTCAACAAGCCTGCCAAAACCCACACGGAAACGACGATCTGCATTTTTTTTCTGACCATTATCAACTCTCTCGACAAAAATTGTTGCCCCGGAAAAACAAAAACTTCAGGGATGAATAACCGCCAGACTACGAAGGAAGACGGCTTTTTTCAAGTATGATTTTATGATATCTTAAGCGCATGGAAGATGAAAACAAGAACAAATACGACTTTCTGCTGAGTTTACTCAGTGAAGGGGACGCCATGATTTGCCTGGATGCGCGTCTTTCCGAAGTCGATGTTCCCAGGGATCACAAGGACAATCCTTCGCTCAACCTGATTCTCAACCTGAATTTTCGTCGGCCCCTGGATATCGAGAAAGAGGGCGTTTATGTCACGCTGGCTTTCCAGGGCAGGCCGCACCCGTGCGTGGTGCCTTTCAATGCGGTGTGGGCCATTTATGACCCCACTTTGAAAAAGGGCCAGGTGTGGGAGGAAAGTATTCCGACGGATATCGATCTTTCGGAGCATCTGGCCCAGCAGGCACCGAAATCTGTGAAAACACAGCCCCAGGTCAAGGCGGGAGGCAAAAAAAATATTCCCGAGCAAACGCCCCGGCCCAAAAAGGACCGAAGTCATTTACGGGTCATCAAATAGCGGTGCCACCGATAATCTGGGCCTGAGTTACTATTGCCTGCCTCTCACCACGTTTTTTGAGATAGTTCAATTGTTCTGCAGAATTCAGGATTCCCAACTGTTTTTGCCCACCCATCTGATGCGGGACACGTGTTTCTCCGAGCTGCCCTCACCATTGGTTCAAATATTTCAGATTGGCCCGGTGGCTATTTAACGATACTAAACTCAATCGCTTACGTTCTGATTCGAAGTTTGGTTGGCAGGCGCTTCACCTATTCAGAATTTTGAAATAAACTCCCTGAATGTTTAGTCTGGTTTTAACTTGCAGGGGGATCGTGGAGTCCGGGTATCGGATTTAACTGCTATAATATCAATGGCTCTTGAAAAAGCACATGGTTTTTTTGTTGTGGGAGGATTTATGCACAGGACGGAATGGGTTTGGATGACGGATTTTTCTATGAAAAAATATTAAATATGCTACTATAAAGCTTTATCTATAATAAAATACATATAAATTTATTCCCTTCCAAAAACGTTAGATAAATTTCCGAAAATAGCTCAGAACTGATAAGGCTTTTATGGGCAACTGACATTTTTCAGGGATGATGTTTTTTCCAGATCGTGACCAAATAGTGACTGTTTCGTTGTACCAGTAACCTATATTACTGGTACATCACCTGCCATGATAAATGCGTTGCATGGTGAAAACAAAATAAATTGATTAATTTTAAGGGTTCAGGGTTTTTTGCCTTTAAAATATCTGGTTACGGTCATCAATTTAGTGGGGCTAGAAGTTTTGGGCTCTGTCCGAAAAAATGTGGATTCTACGGGTTCGGTTGAGTTATTACCAGTAACTAAAATACTATTGACTTGAGGGTTGAATGAACAAGAATGGTCAAGGGGATGATCTGCAGGTTCCCGATTTATCTAATTCCTTTAATATAATAAAAAGACGGAAGTATTCCTTTTTAGGCATTATATTCCTTTTTTTGTTTGCGGGGTTGGCGTATGTCAATATGGTCAAGCCGGTTTTCCGGGCAGACTCCGTTATCCTGATCGGGACCCAGACCTCGGACCGCTTTCAAGGTAAGAAAGATCAGGGATTAGAAGAGGTGGACCCCACGGATTCGGAATTTTACAAAACCCAGTACGCCTTGTTGAAAAGTACTTCTTTAATCAAAAAACTGATTATAGATCTAAATTTGGTGGAAAATCCTGAATTTATATCAGACCCTCCGCTCATTGATTTATCAATAGTCCGGGGCTGGGTGAAATCAATTATTAAATATTTGGATATCGGCGAACAGGTTAAAAGTAAAGAAGCGGTAAAAGTTGATCCTGAGGCTCGTTTGGTGAAAACATTTTTGAAACGGTTGAGTATTTCCCCGGTATCAAAAAGTCATGTCGTTGGCATTGGGTTTGAGGGGTACGACCCTGTCACGATATCGAATATAAATAACAGCTTTTTGGACGCGCTGATTCAGAGAAATATTAAAAGACGAAGCAAGGTTCTGGATGGTTCTGAGAAGTGGATGTCCGAAAAGCTTTTGGACTTGAAGGTAAAAATGAATTCTGCGGAACGAAAACTGGCAAATTTCCGCAAACAAAATGACATCATCGATTTTAAAAAGAACCGGGAAATTTCCGCATACAACTTGAGTAAGTATCAGGATGATATCCGGCAAGTAGAATCGACAAAACTTAAATTTTCTGATCTAAGGAATTTAATGATTCAATTGAAAGAGAATCCTGTCGATTTAATTCATAATTTGCCCGATGATTTGAAAACAAAAACCATAAATAATTTGATCGGATCTTATGCGAATTTGACCAAGGAATATTCCAGCCTGAGCAAAGAGTACAGCTCCCTACATCCAAAAGTTCAGATTGTTTATCAAAAATTGAAAACAGTTGAATCCCAGATCCCAGGGGAAATTGACCGTTTGATCGCGTCAATCAATCTCGATTTCCGGGGAACAACCCTGCATGAGCAATCGTTGAAGAACGCCATGGAACTGGAAAAAGCCAAGATAATGAAAATGGACAATCAGGAGTTCAGTTTCAATTCTCTGAAGGATGAGTATGAATCCAATAAAATTTTGCACAACGATCTTTTAAAACGGTTTAAAGAGATCGATATCGCCAGCTACAGTAATGAAAGTTCCATCAAGATCGTTGACACCGCGGAAATCCCTTTTGTCCCTGTGCGACCGAAGAAGGGTTTTATTTTGATTATTTCCCTATTTTTAGGGGGTATTGTTTCCTTGTCGTGGGTCATAGGTATGGAGGCAATGAATAAAACCGTGATCACGGTTCAGGATGTTGTCAGGCAGGTCCCGTTTCCCTTTTTGGGAGCGACTGGAATTGTCGGAAAAAACGAACTCCCCCTGCCTGTGATCAATAACTCTAATGCATTTATCGCGGAAGAGTTTAGAACGGTAAAAACCAATTTAATGCTGAACGGGTTTGTCGGGGAATCGAAAATCCTGATGATAGGAAGTTCCACGCCTAAAGAAGGAAAAACCACGGTAGCTACCAATCTGGCCGCAACGTTTGCGCAAGAGGGCAAACGCGTCCTGGTCATTGAGGGGGATTTTGTTCGACCAAAGGTTGCGGAAGTTATGGGTACAATTAATAAACCAGGTGTTCTTGATATTTTGGACAGCCCCAGATTATTTAAAAGTATTATGGAAAGTCATAACCAGGACAGGAAAAAACTTGACAGAATTTTTATCAAGTCTTCGGTGGATGGCGTTTATGTTCTACCGCGGGGCAACATGAAAATGGAATATCCGGATATGATAAATTTTGGCGTCATGGAAAAACTGCTTGCCTTAACCAAAAAGCTTTTCGATGTTATTATCATCGATACTCCCCCGGCTCTGGCGTTTTCCTATATTTCCATTATGGCTCAACTTTCCGACGGGGTGTTGTTCGTTATCGGTTCGGGAATGAAGGATAAAAAGTTAATCACCCGGTCCATTAACAGATTGAACGCCGCCACGTCAGATGGGAGTTTTAAATCAAGTACCAATGGCAATGGACACCACCGGGAGGCGAATGGACAGCATGCCGGGCTAAATGGGAGTAACGGGAAAATCGAATCCAACCCGGCCCAGCATCATTCCAAAATTTTTGGGGTTGTGTTGAATAAAGTGAAATATCACCGGGATGAGTACTATGAGTATCACAGAAAATATTTCACCGAATATTATTCCTCTATGAATAAAAAATCTAAAAAAGATATTTTGGCGGAGAAATTCTGAGGACTATTTCGCTTCACCAATAAATCATTTCGCAACCACTCTCATGGGTAATAAGAAAATGAATCCTGGAAATTGGCGCTAAGCCGGGCCTCGGGTTCCGAGGTTCCGAGACTCTCCATCAGGCATATTTAAACTATATTTTTTGATCTGATCCCCGTTGCTTTTGGCGGGGTTTTTTTATTGGTCGCATATTAAATCTTCCTTACCGGTGCGGTCCTCCGGATTTATTGCCCCTTTCATTGCGGTTATCATGTCTCCCGTGTCGGCCCGGCTCATGGCGCCCATGATCGTCTTGCGGTTTATGATGTTTCGGGCGGTAATGGTGCTTTCGGCGTTTCTCCATTGGAAGATCGCGGTAGTCCACCGTGATCCGCTGCACCACGGCCTCATCCTGATGGGTGGCTTCAAAGGTGATGTATCTCCCAAATCCCCGATTAAGATCAAGGATATGCACGGAGCCCCGGCTTTTTATATTGAGAAGATGAGCCACTCTTTCATCGTCTACATAAACGCTGATTTTCGCGTTATGCGATGAACCGATATTATCGTGAGAATAAAACTGAATTCTTTTGATGTTTCTCACATCCTCCAAATCGATGGTAAAACTTTTCAGTTGTGTCCTGCGGTATCCAGGGCATCGTCTACCACCAATGCATTGGCCATAAAAATAGCCTGTCCGGATCGTTTCTAAAGGGGGGCGATGGGTATTTTTTTTCAGGATAATGCGGAAACCGTCTCTTGCGCGGCTTCCACTCCAACCCGAAGTGATCACTTTGATACTGATGATTCGCCTGGGTTCAGGCAATTTAAAACGAACCTGTCCCCCTCTACGAATTCGCTCGTAGGGATAAAAATTTTTTCTAACGGGATGGTCGTGATTCGGGTCCAAATACTTCACGGTGATTTGATCGACTTTCAAGTCCCAATGCTCACCCGCCTTCACAATGACCCACTCCGCTAAAACGCCATCATGACCCAATCGAATCCGGTTCACATTTCCAAACCAGAAGGTGAACAGACGGTCCGATTCCCAGACCGTTTCGGTATCATTATGGCGGGCTTTCTTTTCGTGGGCATCTACCGCTGGAGTGATTTGAAATACACTCATTACCAGCCAACCGACGATCCAAAGTTTTGAGAAATTCATAGTCAGGCGTCCTATTGATAAAAAATTCTAAAAAATGCCGCTGTTTCCCGTCAAAAAAGAGTAAAGGTTTCCTGTCCTAAAGTCGGCCACAGTAAGAAAAATGAGGAAATAGTTTTTTTGTGCTCTTCTCTTTTCCAAAATGTTTTTCTTAACAAATGCTAACAGATAATAGACCACCTCTCATCGATTAACTCCACAAAAAACTCGGAATATACAATTTCATTTCTTAAAATACGAACAGGCGGGTATCATGCAACGTCTTATTTGTATCTGTAAAGAAAATCCAAAAATCGTAGCGGCAGGCGTTTCTATTTTTTAACAAAAATATACATTGGGCAGGTTTCCGCAACCCTGAAAACCATTAAATACATTTAATCAGCCTTTTGAGTCCTCTTAGTTTCTGGGCGGGCGATCGTAATGGCTTTAACCTATTGAAATATAATTGGTTTTCTTAATCATATGACCTCAAATAAATCATTTTCCCTGGTTTGCCTTTGGGTCCTCCTGATAACCGTTTTGTCCTACCTGTACGCCTATCCATTCGACATTTTCAGCCGTGGCGCGCATCTGGGTAAAGCGGATCCCAGTCTGGCGCTTTGGATTTTTGACTGGCAATTGAGCCATTTGTCTTCGGGGAACTTAACGGAATTGTTTACGGGCAATATGTTTTACCCTTTGGACCATTCGGTGGTGTTCTCTATCAATATGCTGTCAACGGTGATCCTGAACATTCCTCTTTTTTGGCTCACGGGCAACCCAGAACTTTCCTTCACCGCGTCCATCCACTTTTCTTTCATCTTATGCGCGTTGGGGATGTTTGTTTTGGCTCGTCGATTAAAGCTGGATATTCCAAGTGCCATCGCCGCATCATTCATTTTTTCTTTCAGCGAATTCAGACTGTATTTCACCAGCCATCTCAGCTTGTTGACCATGCAGTGGATGCCTTTCACACTTTTGTTTATCCATAAATATATTGATGAAGGAAGGAAGACCCATCTGTACTGGGCCGCCTTATTCTTTTGTATGCAGATCACGGCGAGCGCGCATTATGCGATTTTTTTCTCCATCATCGTATTGGCCTTTGCCGGGGTTTTATGTTTGCAACAGCAAATAACGAGCTGGAAAAAATTGTTTGGTGATGCCGTGGGCCCTGCGATCCTGACCCTGGCCGTGGGGGCGGCCTGCTATTATCCTTATTTGAAAGTGTCTCATAATTTTGGATTTTCAAGGCCCTTCGGGGAACAGATCCGGTATGGAGCGGATGTGGAAGTCTATCTGTCTGCAGCGCATTCCTATTTTTTAGGCCCCCTTACCGCAGATTTCGGACACATCGAAGGATACGCATCCCCCCGGTTTACCGCTTTATTTCTTACCGCCGCCGCCATGATTTTGTATCGAATCCCGGTTGCGCGTTTAACTTTTATCAGCAAATTCGACTTGGTACTCGTTGCCCTGGCGGTTTTATCCTTTTTCACATGGAAATCCCAAACGACATGGATCCCCGTATGTGTGAGCAAGTTTCCTTTCACGGAAAACTGGGATTCTCTGGTTTGGCAATTAATTATTCTCACCCCCATTTCCTGGCTGGCCCTGATTAGGCTCGGTCTGACAGACATGGTCAGAAGCATTGTTTCGGGCCTCAGAGGACAAAAAGTATTTTTTCTTTATTTTGTCATCGGGTTTCTAGCTTTCCTGATTTCATTGGGGCCGGCCATGAAAGTGAACGGGTTTGCGTTCGCATTGAATCCGGTCATCACATTGTTGTTTTTTGTGTTTCCCGGATTTGACTCCATTCGGGCTATTTCACGAATATCCGGTTTGGTTCCGCTGGGGCTTTCTATCACCTCGGGGTTGGCTCTGATGCTGATCGCCCAACGACTCAAAAAAGCCTATTTAAAAAATCTGTTTTACATAATTTTTATAGGTCTTCTTCTATTTGAAATTTTTCCTGGCAAAGGAGTCAACCCACCCTATAAAAAGGACGAGCCCTCCAATCCTGAATATGCATGGCTTAAAGGTCAGGCAGGGGCGGGCCCTGTTCTGGAATGGCCGATTCATTCGCCTTTTGATGGGGAAGCCCTGTATGTGGAAAGGTCCCTGATTCACAAAAAACCTATGGTGAACGGGTTTGGAAGTTATCAGTGGCGTGGGCATAAAAAATTGAGCAAAATGAAAAACTTATCGCAACCGGAAACCCTGTTGTCCTTATATGCGTTTGGGGTGCGGTATTTGCTGGTTCACAAAGTCGGGGGAGAATTTCCGAAATGGGCCACCGGTAAAATCGGGCAATTTGAGATGTCGAGAAAATTTGAAAATACACTGGTTTATGAAAATAATAATGCCGGAACCCAATTCCTTCCGGACAATTATTGGAAAAAATTCAACCTCTTGATCGCGCGCAAGGGTAAGGACCGTTGTAAACTTGTGCTTGGATTTGAATCTCCGGACAACTACTATGTCAGTAAAATTAGAAACGCGATGAAGGTTCGCTTTGAGGGGGAGGAGAGCCGACTTATTAAAGAAAAAGAGCTGATTCTGTACCCTGATCTTTGGCGGGACGGGGATAAAATAAAGATGCGGTTGGACGAAGAATCCTGTTCAGCAAAACAAATCTTTTTTTTGATTGATGGCAACAAACATGAAGTGCAATTCACCACAATTGACCTGGAAAACCCACCCGTTTAAAGGATGGCCGCAGGATTGTCAGGAAAGATAAACCTGACCTTAAATGGCACGTTGACAAAACCGTTCAAATTTTATTCTGAACCCCCAGTTGATTCCGTTCAAATTTCGTAATAAATTTCCATGCTCTGTCCATCAATCAGGTTTGTCCCAAGTAATTTCAATCAATCGCTTCAATGGAACGATGACTCACTTCCTGAATATCCTTTTTAAAGACAAAATTCATTATTCCGGGTTGCTGCTGGTTTTATTGCTGTCCGGTTTTCTGAATACATATAATATAAATTTTTCAGAATTTCATCATCCGGACGAATATAAAAAAGTTCAATTTGTCCTTTCGGGCCATCAGGATTTCCGTCACCCTATCCTGATGCTTCAATCGGCGAGACTGCTCAACCAGGTGTTTGGATTGACGGAGCCTGATAAACTCATTATTTTATGCCGAATGGTTTCCGCATCCTGCGGCGTCCTGCTGGTGCTGCTGATCTATTTGCTGAGCAGACAGGGGTTGAGTAAAACCCTTAGCCTGCTGGTGGCATTGGGGTTGGCGGTATCTCCCATATTTGTAATTCACGCCCACTATTTCAAGGAAGACCTTATTTTCACCGCCTGCAGTATTTTTTCCCTGCTTTGTTTTCTTAAAATGTTAAAAGACCGCTCCGGTTCGGCAACTATTTTGTGGGGTCTGGCAACAGGTCTTGCGGTCGCGGCGCAATACAAAGGGGCTTTTCTGATTTTACTTTATTTTATATTTCCCAGAATTCTTCCCGAAACAGACCGGAGCTGGGTTTATAAAAATTTCCGCCGCGGTCTTGGAGTCATGGCGGGGGTGTTCCTTTTGGTGAACTACCCGCTCTTTCTCAACATGGGAAATTTCTTTTCAGGGTTGGGGGACGAAGTGGGCCATGCGATAGGCGGGCACACCCTGAACGTCTATCCCTTTCACCACTGGTTCGCGTTTCACCTGATAAACAGCCTCGTTCCCGGATTAACGCTTGGGGTGACCCTTCTGGCTCTGGGGGGCCTCGCTATCACACTTGGAAGGTGGAATGACGCCTCCACAGCCGACAGGCTTTTATTGGCCTATACGATGGTTTTCTACTTTGTTCACGAAATTAGCCCGATGAAAACCTTCCCCGATTTCATGCGCTATATGATCCCCATTGTGCCTGCGATGATGTACTTTGCCTGTAAAGCCATCGAACAAATGTGCCAACGAATCAGGGAAACTCCAACCATGAAATTTTTTACTCCGGGACTTGCTTTGGTGCTGACGGGGGTGGTCCTGTTCATACCGGGACACGACACCTGGATGCTCGAATCCAATCTGGTCAACGATACCCGGTCGAAAGCGCAGGAATGGGTCGCTGGAACGAAAGACAAGGTCTGGTCGGAACGATACACCCTCGAGCGTGGAAATTTTACTAAAACCTTCATCACCAAGGTGGATATTGAGGAAGCAAGAAAAGCGGGGGTCTCCTATCTGTTGGCAAGCAGTTTCAATTATGAACGGTTCTTCATTGGCGCCGGGTGGTCGGGTCAGGACGATAAGGTCTACAAAACTCACAAAAAATATGCGTGGCTTTTCAGCTATCCCTACCAGGAGATAAAACCAACGTATAAAACCTTTGCGTTCTCCAATCCAGTGGTCCGCATTGTGGATATTCGTGATCCTGAAAACCGGGAAAAACCGGCAGAAAAGAAAGTCAATTAAAAGACCTAACCGAGCAAAAACTCTCTGAATTGGAAGCCGGCCTTTAAATCAATGGTCTTGCAATTCAAGGGCATCTAACCCCCCCCGGTTTCGTGTTTAAAAAAATTTGACAACCTGAAAGTTCCATGAAACCATTACCTCTAAAGTTGGTGGGTCGTTGCATCGCTGGGGGTTCGGGGAATAGACATGGTGACTACGGGCAAAACAAAAATCTAAATTGGCAAAGCCATCCCTATGGGTTGGCTTTTTTTTTGCCTGCCATCTGATTTTTCCCCAACCAAGTCCTGAAACATCACGGCCTTATTTTAGAAATGGGAGGACTTTTTAAATTCATGAAGTTTTTAGAGTCGTTACCTCGTTTAGAAGGAGTGTTTCAAGCATGGCTAGCGGAACAGTAAAATGGTTTAACGAAAGTAAAGGGTTTGGATTCATTGAATCGGAAGAAGGAAGCGATTGTTTCGTTCATTTTTCCGAAATACAGGGGGAAGGCTTTAAAACTTTAAGGGAAGGGCAGGCAGTCGAGTTCGAGATGGTTCAGGGGCAAAAAGGCCCTCAGGCCACCAAAGTGGTTCCCAAATAGTTTTTCTAAAAAACTCCCGGCAGAGGATATCCTCTGCCGGGACGGTTCCCTATAGTCCGTATTGTCCGGTCAGGAAAACCATCCATTCATTAACCCACCTTGGGAGCGTCCGCTCCCTCCAGACACGGATCACTTCTGGTTCCTGTTTTTGCACTGTCATAAAATTATGAGTATGGGTAGAAATAAAAAACCGGGCCGTTCCAAAGTTCTGGAAGGCCCGGCCCGATTGCGAAAAATTATGTAAGGTATGAGGCTTCGAGATATCATCTGAAATCAGGAGCTATTCCCTTCTTCCAAAGTCACCTTGCCGCCAACCGATCAACTATTGCAATAAAGAATCCCTTTTGATTTGATCTATTCGTATATCGTGCTCTCTTTGATCGATTGCGCCACTTTTTAAATCGTCCTCTACCTTTTCCTTTTGGCGTTTCAGGTGAAATTCATACCCGCCGGCGCCGGCCACCGCACCCACTCCAGCGCCCAGGCCCACATTCCCAGCTGTGCTGGAACAACCGGAACTGACCGCAAAAAACAGCAACAAAGAACCTATCAATACCGCTCTTTTCATAAATTACCTGCCTTTCAGAGAATTTCCCAATCATAAAGTGAAGGGAAAAGTGGATGGATATACCAGCGTTTGACCGATGAACCTCCCATCACAGGAATTTCGCTGATTCCCATAATTCCAAAACCGAAAAAAATAATCCGATAGGGTCATCATATAACATGCCCTCAAAAAATCAAAAACCCAAATTAAAAAAATTCCAAATGGGCTTTTTGCGGTATGCATTGGCGGGCTGATGGAAAAGACTCGAAGGTTTTTCCAACGGCTTAAATCGCGCTTCCCTTTTTTCCCTATTCCCTTTTGAGAGTTTAAAAAAAGGGGTAGGAGGGAGGTGATGCGCTAGATACTATTTCGCGTCCAAATAAGAAAGTATTGGGCCTTGTAGACGGACTTAGCTTTTGGGAAGAATTGTGGGTTCAGACCAAAAATGGAAAAACAAGCCGGGAAGGATTGCCCGTCGTGAGCAAATTCCCCCTCCAAAGAGGAGTGCCGGAGGACGGACTCGAACCGTCACACCCTTGCGGATACAGGATTTTGAATCCTGCGCGTCTACCAATTTCACCACTCCGGCATAAAAAAAGATGGGTCACGTTAGCATATGCGGTTATCCATTTCAACCGGTTGGGCTGGACAATTCCTTTTTTACCTTTTTTACCTTGCCCTCTTATTGAGGGTGGATATAAAGGATCTGCAGGCAAAACACTCTCCTCCTGCTCTGGCTGGATAATTGGGAAGTTTCCAGCCTTCTGACTGCTCCAGACCATCCGGGCTGTTTTGCCCTGGGTAATCGTGCCTGAAAAATGACTTTTTAAGGGGTGACTTTTTGTTTGGCTCCAGCACTCACAGTCAGAGAGGCCCCAGAACCTTCATTGGCCTGGACCTTGCTAAAAGGTAAAACCGATATGGCCGCCTACTTCAACCGCTGTTTCTGTGGTTGGTCGAATTTTGGTGCCTCCGGAAGAGGGGTACTTGATATTCGGTTCCGCGCTGTCGAGCGTGCAATGCGCCCCCAGGATGAAACTGAATAAATTAGCAATGGGAACGGAAACTCCTGCATTCACCCCGCCCTTAACTGCAAATTGATTCACCTCATCTTTAACGGTGGCAAACGGCAACGCCGTGCCTCTTTGATCCGCATCAAATTTATAGTGAAGATATCCGGGAGCGAACCAGAGGTGACCGAAAAGAATAACGCCATTATAGACGGAGCTGGTTCCCAGGCCGAATTTCGGTCCAAAAAAGAGGGTGCGCATCTTCAGATCGAGGATATGGCTGAAAAAGGGACCGCCGCCGGAAACCTGCTCGGTGAGCAGGTAATTATAATAGCCGTAAGCAAAAAGAAGCCCTGTGGTGATATCAACCCCGTTATAACGTCCTTCAAGCCCGGCCAATCCACCCAGTCTAAAAAAATCCAGGGAAAGTTTTCGGGCCAGGGCAACTGTTATCGGTGTCAGGGAAGAATTATTTCCAGATATATCGGCAAGAAACCCTGGGCGGGAACTGTCACCTTTTCTATCCGTCAGGTCCGAAAATCCGCCTCCAAAAATGCTAAACAAAGGAGTGAGGCCATTATACGTTCCGGGTCGGAATTCCAAAGAAGCATCAGGGGTTGTCCGGTTGTTTCCAAAAGGTTCAAAATTGTCCTGTCCAACCTTAATTTCCGAGCCTAAGTGGTGATTAGCGCCTGTCTTAAACGTCCAACGTGGGGATCTTATGATAGGACCGCCAGGCCCTTCCTCAAACGGAAACGGGTCTTCTCTGGCAGGGTAAATAATCTTTTCATTTGCCAGAATGAAGTCGTTGCCCTGGTAAGGGGGCTGGAAACTTTTCAGCCATTCGCGAGTCAACCTCTTTTGCCCTAACGGGTCTTTGACAACCACATAGCGATAGGGACCCTTTATTAATTTACCCTGGGTTTTTGTTTTCTTGCCGGGGCCCCGCTCTCCGCCATACGTGGTGACCGGTTTGCGTTTGGGTTTTTCGGGTGGGCAATCGGGCAACTCCATTTTCTTGCTTAAGTGTTCTGCATAGCCATCCAATCTTTTTTTGATGACCTTATAAAAGAAAATATCGTCAATTTTTCCCGAAACTTCGGTATTGAAATTCACCAAGGCCCGGCAGGTTTCTTTGGGAAAAGGACAGGGATCTGTTGAGGCCGAAACGCTCTTGGCTAATTCGGAGAACCAGGTCCCCGTCTCATCTATATACTTACCGAATTCATCGATGGTTGCGGATTTACCCGGAACGGCCGGTGGCGGCCCAAGGTTTTTTGGCATGGGCCAGTCCGATTTTTCCAACTCAATGAGGAGGTCCACCCATTTATAAAGAGTCCACGATCCCTTACATACCCGGGCTCGTAAATGCTCGTCTGTGATGTGTAAATTGTGCCAGATTTCATAAAATCCCTCGATTGAACATTCATTGAACTTTATGCCGGTAAGCTTAGGAGGATCTGGAAGATCTAATTCGTCTAATTGTTTAATAGCGACCAGGACATCGCTATTTTCGATGTCACAATTCTCATCAAGCCACCACCCACCTTTTCCAAATAACCCCTTCATTCGGTCTTTCAAATGGATACCGATTTCTTCCTCAGGAGATTTTGCAAGGGCAGTTGTCGAAGTGGAGAAAACTACCAAAAGAGTGAAACAAACAATTACTAATACACGGTGTTTACCCATTATGCGTTTCTCCTTCTATACGCTATACGAACGATTTTACTTTTCAGGAGGCAAATATATTTCGATTTAACCTATTAGTTTGTATAGTAATTTATTATAAGTTATACGTTAATAGGAGGAAAATAGGCAATTTTAGAGTTGAGTATACAATTATTTTAGCCAAAATAGCCGGGCGGAGGTTCTTGATATGGCTAGCCGATTGTTTTTTAATTCCACAGGACAAAGGGCCGGTCAGATGGATGCGTTTCAAAGAAGGGGTTTCCTCCCAATTATTTTGGCGGTATTATTGATTGCCATTGGTTTTTTACCAGCAGGTTGTACCGGTGGCCTCAATGTGGAGCGGTACACCAATCTTCAATCCACCGCTAAGCGCTTTACGGTCTGCCACGGTTATGGATGCGTTTTTCTTTCTTCTGCTTCCCTCACAAGACATCAATGGCAAGAGTTGATTGTTCTGTTTCAACCACCTGCCACCAATGCGCAATGGGAGCGTCGTAAAATAGCGGAAGCTATCGGCCTGATGGAACAGTTTGTAGGCGACGCCACAGGGACCTCCAGTGATGAGGGCAGAACTTCTTTCATTTTTCCGACCCCCGGACAGATGGATTGCATTGACGAGACGGTCAACACGTCTCTCTACCTGCATTTTCTGGAGGATGCCGGGTTTTTGGTCTGGCATGAAGTTGCGGACCCCGTTCGGCGGGGTTATTTGCTGGACGGGAATTGGCCGCATAACAGCGCTGTGGTCAAGGAAAAAGAATCCGGGCGAGGTTTTGCCGTGGATTCCTGGTTTTTTGATAACGGTAGGGAACCTTCGATCGTTCCCGTTGAAGAATGGCTGGCCGGTTGGCGGCCTTGACCGTTAATTGTGAGAGAAAAATGATTTCCGTCCTATTGTCATGCAAACCCCTGGCAAATAATTTTAACCTTGAAAATGATAGCTCCTTGGCAGAGATTCCTTATATTTTTCCTCCGCAACCTTTCGACTCATCGGGATCACTCTTTTATCTATCCTGGGATAGGCCGTGGGAACTGACAATGAGCTCACGGATTTTTTCTGCCTGAGGTTGGTCCGGGTCCAGGGTCAGGGACCGCGAAAAATAAGCGATTCCCTGCCCAGGCCGACTCAAATGATAAAAATTCAGGATGCCCAGGTTCCGGAAGGCTGAAGAATATTTCGGGTTCAGCTCGACGGCCTTTTTAAAATGCTCCTCGGCAAGCCCGAAACTTTTCTCATCCAGATAAATTTCCCCCAGTTTTGCGTGCACCTCCGGGACGCCGGGATCCCGTTTTTCCGCTTGGTGAAACAGTTTTAAGGCTTTCTCAATATGGCCCCTGGCCAGATACAAATCGCCCAGGTTGTAATTGGGAGCAAAAGCCCAGGGGGCTAGTTTGAGTGACTTTTCGTAATAAAAAATCGCTTTTTCCGTATCACCTGCCTGGCCGTGAGCTCTTCCCAGGTTGATCAACGGGCGCACGATCCGTGGGGATTTTTTGCGCGCATCCTCCCATAAAGTCACCTCGCTCCGCCAGACAAGATTTCTTTGGACCGTCACCGCTCCGAGGAAACTCGTCAGAACGACCAGCAGAAAAAATACGGTGGCCTTTTTATTGTGTTGCTTCATTCGCCGGTCGGTCTCAATCCATCGAAACATTGTAATTGCGAACAACAGATAAAACCCGTAGGCGGCGAGATAGGTCCTATGTTCTGCCGCCAGATCATGCAGAGTCACGATGGATGAGGAGGGCGACAGAAGAAGGAAATACCAGGCGATGCAAAAAAAATAAAGCCGCGAACCCTGGGTTCGGGCCGTCAAAATAAACAGCGCTCCGATCCCAGCTACCGGAACGAGGAAGCGCAAGGAGAGTAATTTAGTCACGACCGGGATATCCGGATCGATGTTGAGATTGAAGGGAAACAGCAGGAGTTTCAGATAATAAAATATCAGCACGAAGGGCTGGGTCAGCAGGTAGTTTTTTCTGCCGACCATTTCTTCCGGATTGGACGGGCCGATCAAAAAAGTTTCGTCCGCCAGAAGCTTTCTAAAAAGCAGAATCCCGGCGAAAAAAAGCATGCCTCCTAGCCACCATCGCCAACGTTTCAAAAACCGAATCAGGGAGGACTCGTTGTCCGACCGGCAAATCGAATAAAGAAGTAAAACCGCGGGCAGGGTGATGAGGGTCTGCTTCACGCTGAACCCCAAAAGAAATACCGCCATTAGAAGCGGGAGACCCCATCCAAATTTGATGGATGCCGAAGGGGTGCCCCTGCTTTCGAACCAGGATATAAATAGAAAGACTCCGCCCAGATAAAACGTCGCCGCCATGACCTCGGACCGGCTCATGATGTAAATCACCGATTCGGTTTGCAGGGGATGACAAAGGAACAAAACGGCGGTGAACAGGGAAAGGACCCAAAGGCACTCTCGGCTACCAATTGTAGAGTGCTGCAACAAACTCCGGCAGATTTTTTCGGTGATAAAAAAAAGCAACAGGGCGTTGAAAATATGAAACGCGAGATTGAAAAGATGATAGCCGAACGGCCGGGTTTCTCCCAAAGAAGCGTTGACAGCAAGAGACATCTGCAGGAGGCCTCGGGAAAAAAATGCCGTTTTCCAATATTGAAAGGTCAAAATTTCCCCAGGATTTTGCAGGTCCTGGCTATTGACGACATAAGCTACGCTGTCGAACTGAAAGGAATTGTTCAGGTGATTGCCGTAAATAATTATTCCGAGCAGAACAATCAGGAGACAACACCGCGCCTGGAACCAAAAAAGCGGCGGGTGAACTTTTTCGTCTATGGTCATGGGTTGTTTGCTTTTTCCAGAGTCAGGGCGATCTCAAGCAACTGATGGGCTCTGGCGTTTTCGGGTCGCAGGAGGATCAGCCGCTGTAGATGAGGGATCGCCTGTGTGGGCCTTTTTTGAATCATGTAAATATTGGCCAGATTGTTGTGGATCTCAAAGTTGTCTGCGCCCAGGACGAGAGTTTTTCGGAACGCTTCTTCGGCAAGGCCGTATTGTTTGAGGGTCCAGAAAATGACTCCGATATTATTATGCGCTTCCCGATGATCCGGGTCGGACTTTAGAGTGAGACGGTATTGCGCCAAGGCATCGTCCATCCTGGTCAATGCCCGGTAAGCGTTGCCCAGTTCAAAATGATACGTGGCCCTGTGCGGTTTCATTTCCACCGCTTTGACAAAAAACGGGAGAGCTTCTTCGGTCCGGTTCAAATGAGTTCTCACCCGTCCCGCATTGAAAAAGGCGGCGGCTTTCTGGGAACCGAGCAGGATCGCCCGGTCAAATGCCATTCCGGCTTCCTGCCATTTTTTCTGCCGGGAATGGATGAAACCCAGGTTTATATGAGCGTCCGTGTATTCCGGGTCGATGTTCAAAACCGCTTCCAGTTCCAGCATCGCGTCATCCAGTTTTTCCTGGGCCAGATAGGCGGCGGCAAGGTTGTTGCGGACGAGCGCTTTTTTAGGGGACTTCGTCGCTGTGTCCCGCCACAAACGAATTTCCGTGCTGAAGTCAAAACCGCGATCAAGCGTCAGAAGCGCAAAAATAGATAAAAGGGTGAAGACCATCGGCAGTCGGAATAGGGGCGCGCGGACCGCAGTCAATAGTCCGATTCCCAGAACCAGGCAAATGCCGATGCTCGGCAGATAGATTCTATGCTCGGAGACAATCTGCTTGAGCGGAATAAAACTGGAGGTGGGAAATATTGTGACCAATGCCCAAAGACCCGCGAACATCGCAAGGCGAGATTTCTGAAGGGACAAACTCACGCCCAAAAGGACTATAGCCGCCCCTCCAGCCATCCACTCAGGATCGAGAAACCCCGACACCAGGCGGATATCCGGCTCAAAATTGAGATTGAACGGCAAGAAAAGTTTCACCAAGTAATATGAAACAAGGACCTTCATCTGGGTTAAGAAATACAATCCGCGATCCATCGATAGAGATCCTGGATCATTCGGCAAAGTGAATATACCGCCCGTCTGGGCATAGCGGAACCCCAGGTAAACCAGCATGGGGGAAAGGACGAGCAGGGTCATCCAAGCCAGTTTTTTCGTCGCCATTTTTGGAGTCTGGAACCACAGAAAGATCATCCCCATCGCCGGGAGGGTGACGATGATGCCCTTGCTTCCCGACCCCAGAAAGAAAAACAGTATTACCAGAAGCGTGAACAGCAGTTTTTGCGGTTTCTGCCGGGGCTCTTTGGCCTCAACCGTTCGAATGAAATAATAAAATCCGAGTAGATAAACCAGGGTGACCAAAAGGGAGGACCGGCTGGCGAGATAGGCGACCGGTTCCACCGCCAGAGGATGCATGAGGTGGATGGCCGCGGCCAACAGGGGAAGAGAGGCCAGCCGACGGCGGATATCCCGGGATTCCAGAGTGAGTAGCCGCTGGGACAAAAAATACAGCGTGATCCCCGCGCAAATATGAAGCAGGATATTGACGAGGTGGAATCCGAAAACATCCAACTGCCCCACTTCTCGATTCACCGCGTAGGTCAATAAAACCACCGAACGGTTGAAAATATTTTCGATTCCGACCAGGGCTTGGAAATCCCGCAAGTTTTTGATATGGGGGTTGTCGACAATGGCGTGGAGGTCGTCATACATAAACGGGGACCGGAGCGTTCCGAAACAGACCGCCATGCCCAGCAAGCTCAAAATGGAAATTGCCTGAATCTGTGTGTAAACTTTTCTCATTTCAGTTTCCTGGCCTGCCCAAAGGAAGTTGGGATAAAATAGCGAAGAATCAAAATTCCTCAGCGGTTTTTTTTATTGAAAGATAATCGTTGGCGCGGCTTCTGTGGATAGGATAACTCGAACGTCATTCATCCTACGGAAAAGAATTCTAACAAAATCAGGGGTTTTTCAGCAACCTGCGAGTCATGAACATTTCATTTAATCTCGCGGATGATAAGCTGAGGGTCCCTGAAAAGTTAAAACGGCTTTCGCAAACAGCATTAAAAGAAGGAGAGAAATCATGGGTTGGCGTCAAGAATTGGCTCACGCACTTTTCATTATCACATTGACGGTTACTTTATCGCCATTGGGCTTTGCCAAGGGCGTACCAACAACGGTTCCGCTGTTTGCGGGAATGGGCGATTCGCATTTTCCAGTCAGCACGCAAAACCAGCGGACCCAACGTTATTTTGACCAAGGGCTGGTTCTCGCTTACGCCTTCAACCATGCCGAGGCGGCGCGTTCGTTTCGGGAGGCGGCCAGGCTCGATCCTCAATGCGCCCTGTGTTACTGGGGGCTGGCTCTGGTCCTCGGACCCAACCTCAACGCCTCCATGAAAGACAGCGACGTCCCGGAGGCGTACCGCTCGATTCAAAAAGCCATGAAACTTGCGGGGGGAGCCACGGAAAAGGAAAAAGACCTCATTCAAGCCTTATCCAAACGCTATGCCGCCAAACCGGTAAAAGACCGAAAACTCCTGGACCAGGCCTATGCGGACGCAATGCGTCAGGTAGCGAAAAACTTCCCCGATGATGTGACGATTCTGGCATTGACCGGGGAGGCGCTGATGGACCTGCATCCGTGGGACTTTTGGACGAAAAATAAAGAACCCAAACCCTGGACCCAGGAAATCCTGACAATATTGGAATCTGCTTTAGAGATCAAACCCGATCACCCGCTCACCAATCATCTTTATATTCACGCGGTGGAAGCTGCTCATCCTGAGCGGGCGGAACCGGCGGCGGACAGGCTCCGGGGGCTCGTGCCTGGAGCGGGTCATCTGGTGCATATGTCCTCTCATATTTACATCAAAGTTGGCCGTTACAGGGACGCTTCCATCGCCAATCAGAAAGCCATCGAAGCGGACCAGGCGTATCTCAAGCAGGTGAAGGCTAAGGGCCTCTATCCTTTGGGCTATGTGCCGCACAATTACCATTTCCTCTGGGAAGCGGCGATGATGGAGGGCAAAAGCGCCATCGCCCTTGAAGCGGCCAGGGGAACGGCAGAAAGTGTGGACCAGACCAAAATGTTGGAACCGGGGTTCGGCGGCACCCTGCAGCATTTTTACACGATGCCATTATACGCTCTGGCGAGGTTCGGCAAATGGGACGTTATTTTAAAGGAACCTACTCCAAAAGCGGAGCTAAAATATCATAACGCGATCTGGCATTACTGCCGCGGATTGGCATTTAACGCCAAGGGTCAACTCAAAGAAGCCGCCGCTGAATTCGGAAAACTCAAAGCCATTGCCAGTAATCCGGAGATCGCGAAATATTCTATTTTTGGTCTAAATAAATTTAACCGACTGCTTCAAATCGGTATGGAAGTGTTGCAGGGAGAAATGGCTGCCAAACGAAAAGACTTTGACAAAGCCATTCAGCACCTTGAGCAGGCAATCGAGGTTGAGGACGGGTTGATTTACACCGAACCCTCGGACTGGTATTTCCCTCCCCGGCAAGCCCTGGGAGCCGTGCTGCTGGAGGCCGGTCAGGCGGCCAAATCCGAACAGATTTATCTGGAAGATTTACAGGAAAACCCGGAAAACGGATGGTCGTTACTGGGTCTTGAGTTAAGTTTGCGGGCCCAGGGTAAAACAGAGGCGGCGGATGGAGTGAAAATGCAGTTTAAAAAAGCCTGGGCTGGGGCAGACATCAAAATTTCGAGCTCACGTTTTTAAAGAAAGTTTCCACCAAAAAACTTATCTCTTTTCTGCGCAGGGGACGCACAGGACATTTTCCGGCATGGCCATGATGCGGCCTTCTGGGATGGGTTTTCCGCACCGGATGCAGATGCCAAAATCGGGCTGATCCACTTTTTTCAAAGCCGTTTCCAACCTGGCGAGTTTGGCCCTGGCGGAGTTCATCGACGCTTCGCTAACGGCCCGACTGCCAATCGCTTCCATGCGGGTGAGACGGCCTATGGCGTTGTCCGGGGCTACGGGTTTGACGGAGTCGGCCAGACCTTCAATCAGGTGTTTTTCCGCCGCGATTTCCCGGACAATCGCATGTTTCAGTTTCTGTCTTTCTTCGGCGTTCATTGAACGCGTTTGTAGGGGATTTTAACAACCTGCTTCTTTTTCCCGTCTTCGAAGGAAGTCCACTGCTGGGTCATTTTATTCTCCCCATCAAAGAGGATCGTAGCGGAATGAATATGGCTTTCTTTAGTAACGTCGATATCCGAATCCTTAGATAAATCCAGAGTCAACTTGTTATCCTCCATACTCGTGAGCGTCAATCTGGGCTGGTTGTGTTCTGCGCAGTAATGAGTCATGGTCAACAAACGGTTGGAATTGTCGTGATAGATCGAAACCATTTCATGCGGCCCACCTTCAAAAACCGTCTCCACCAGAGCGCTATCAGCGGCTGTCAGTCGGTAGCTTGCGGTGATCGTCTCCGGCCCTTTTCCCATATCCGTCGTGCTTTCCCACACCCCCACGAGCCGTTTCATGCGTTCGAATGCCTCGGACCCTTTGTAAGATTTATGCTCCTCCTGAGCCCACGCCTGCATGGAGCCAATAGCCAAAAAAATGGCCACAACCGCAAAGATAAAACTGCGAGCTTTCATGTTCAAATCTCCATTAATTATCAGGCCCGCCTGACGACCGATCGGTCTGACGACGTTTTTTGGATTTTGCACACTCCAGGATTAATGACCGCATGATAGCATTTTTTGCACCGGGCTTTCGGGGAAATCATGATCCGCATGAAATGCCCCGGTCATCCGTCGGGAACCGGGTCAGGCACCCAAAAAAAAATCGTCAAATATTATATTCATTCTCGTTGAAAAACCGTCTCTTCCAGTACCAGCCTCAATTTAGGCTATTCTATGGACTTGAAGCGAGGAGGAATTGACTCTACCATAGTAGATGAACCCTTGGAGGAATCAAAAAATGGTCCCATTGAGAACAAGGATATTTATCGCGCTTAAATTCTGGCTCCCACGGCTGGGGGAGTTGAGCCAGGTCGTCGCCATGAAAAAGATCGATTCCAGGACATTGGCAAAATACGAAATTGAAAAGGCAAAAAATTTAAGGGTTCACTTATTTAAAGGATTGGCGAGGAGGTAGATGAAATACATTTTAATTTTGGTGTGGTTGTCCGTTTCGGGAAAAGAGCTGGAAGTTCAAAATTTCGTGGAATATCCTAACCTGCAAGCCTGCGAGACTCACAGAGATGACGCCAGAAGCCAAAAGGGCAAAGAAGGTTACCCCACCCAGGAAGATGAAGTTTATACCCTGAAAGACGCCTATTGCAAAAAGCTGTGATGAATTGATTTTCCTGCCAGGAAACACCCCCCTCATAGAATTTAACCCTTAAAGTCCATTTTTTTTCTTTCATCTAATTTTTTTATAAGAAAATGCGGGTTATAAGGCTCCCGGTAGGAAACTAATTTTCCATAAATAACAAACGGTTATTCTAAATTCCCGCCTTTATCCCGCGGAATCATTTTTCCTGCCTCCCTGTTTCTGGCATACTGCTCCAATGATCGGAACGTTGGAACCACAGACCAACAAAGATGGCTATTTTCAGAAGGTTTGCGGGGCCTGGAGCCAGGCGCACCCCTTCTATCCCCAGGGCCAGGGCAGAAAAAAATCATAAGTGTCGGCCTCACTATTTTTTCCCGCGTGACCGGGTTCACGCAAGCAGGAGATTTTAAGTTGCAAGATTCTTTAAATTTCGATGAGGCGGAGGAGAGCCAGCCGCATGTGTACACCGTCTCAGAATTGACCCGCACTGTGCGTGGCGTCCTCGAAACCGAGTTCGATTCGGTGTGGGTGGAAGGGGAAATCTCCAACCTGCGCATTCCCTCCTCCCAGCACGCGTATTTCGTCCTCAAGGACGAAAAATCCCAGGTCCGTTGCGTGATGTTCAGAAACGCCAGGACACGGTTGAAGCATCATCCGGAGGATGGGGATCACGTGATCCTGTTCGGCAGGTTCACCGTGTACGACGCCCGCGGCGAGTATCAGATCATCGTGGAGAAGCTGGAACCTATGGGGTTGGGGGCGTTACAGAAAGCGTTCGAGCAGTTAAAAGAAAAACTGTCGCAAGAAGGTTTGTTCGACGAAGAGCGCAAAAAACCGCTTCCGGAATTTCCCTGGAAGGTGGGCGTGGTCACCTCTTCCACAGGGGCGGCGGTGCGCGATATTTTAAATATCATCCGGCGGCGCAATCCAAAAGTTTCCGTACTGATTAATCCGGTGAAGGTGCAGGGAGAAGGGTCGGCAGAGGAAATCGCCACAGCTGTCAGGGAAATGAATCGTTTGAAGGATGTGGATGTACTGATCGTGGGCCGGGGAGGCGGTTCGATTGAAGATTTGTGGGCGTTTAATGAAGAAGTCGTGGCTCGCGCCATCGCCCAGTCAAAAATCCCTGTGGTCTCCGCCGTCGGGCATGAGATTGATTTCACCATTGCGGATTTTGTGGCTGACCTGCGCGCCCCGACACCTTCAGCCGCCGCAGAACTGACCGTTCCCGTGTTGCAGGACATTGTGGGGCAACTGGCCTATCTGGCCCGTCAATCGGTTGTCTTGACCCGAAGGCCGATTGTTGATTTTAAAACCCATTTGCAAAGGCTGATCGACCGTCGGTTCTTCCGCGACCCGCTGCATATTCTGGCTCCCACCCAGCAACGGGTGGATGATTTGAACCTGCGTCTGGTGCGCTCCTTGGGCCAGGGGGTGATTCTTCAAAAACAGCGTCTTGTCAACCGGGTCGAGCAATTGTTCCAGGCATCGCCTAAAAGGGCGATACAGCTTGGCGGGGAGCGTCTTGGAAATTTAAACCTTCGTTTGCTTCGTGGGTTGAGTCAGGGAATCGTTTGGCAGAATCAGCGATTGAGAACCAGGGTGGACAGTCTCCTGCAAGCTTCGCCGAATAAGGCGATTCTTCGGCTGGAAGAAAAAAGAGCCTCCCTGCACCATCGGTTGATTGAAAAAATCCGGTCGCTTGCGCAACTGGAGAAAAACCGGTTCTCAGGGGTGGTGAATAATTTAAACGCGCTCAGCCCCCTGACCATCCTGGATCGGGGGTACAGCATCTGCACGCTCAATGGAAATGCGGTAAAATCCAGTACGGAAACCAAACCGGGAGATGCCGTCGAGGTGAGGCTCTCCAAGGGCCGGCTGGATTGCGTCGTGAGTAAAACTTTGGACTGATTCATTATTAATATATTTTTCAGGTGAACCATGGCGGAAATGAAACTGGAAAAAGCAATGCGGCGATTGGAAGACATCGTCGAGGAGTTGGAAAAAGGCGAGCTGGACATCGACAAATCCCTGGAAATTTTTGAGGAGGGGATCAAAATGTCCCGCCTGTGCTCCAAAAAACTGGGTGAGGCCGAAGCAAAAATCGAAAAGCTCACCAAGAATGATAAAGGCGAATTGATCGCGGAACTGTTTCCGGTGGAAAAGGAAAGCGATGACGAACCCGAATAAAAAAATCCGATTGGATCAACTGCTGGTAAAAAAAAACTCGTCTCGTCACGGGAACGAGCGCAGGGGATGATCCTGGCAGGAAAAGTCCGTTTGGGCGATGTGGTGGCGGACAAACCGGGGCGCATGGTTTTGGAAGATTGCCCGGTCACCCTCCTGGAAGATTTGCACCCTTATGTGAGCCGCGGCGGTCTAAAGCTGGAGCACGCTCTTAAGGCTTTCAGGATTATACCTGAAGGAAAAACCGCCGCCGACATTGGCGCCTCGACAGGGGGATTCACCGATTGCCTGCTACAACAGAGCGCAAAAAAAGTTTTTGCAGTTGACGTTGGGTACGGTCAACTGGATTGGAAACTGAGACAGGACACCCGCGTTGTCATCCTTGAGCGCAAAAATGTGCGTACCTTGACGGTTGCGGATTTAGGCGAACTTGTGGATCTTGCGGTGATCGACGTTTCCTTTATTTCTCTCAAGAAGGTGATTCCTGCCGTCCTCACAACCCTCCACCCCGCCGGCGATTTGATCGCCCTGGTCAAACCGCAATTTGAAGTGGGCAAGGGTGAGGTCGAAAATAAGGGCATCATCAAAGACCCCACCAAACATCTCAAGGTATTGCTCGCCCTCCACGCGTTTCTAAAAGAACAAAATTGGGTGATGCACGCTGTCACGGTCTCGCCTATATTTGGACAAAAGGGCAATAAAGAATTTCTCATCCACTGTGTTTTTAGTGACCGGGGAGAATCGGTAGGCGAAGATGAAATTCAAACAATCGCGTTGTCGTGATTATGCGGTGTTCAGAAAAAAACCGGTTCAGATTTCGTCTTTGTATACTATGAAGCTGTCAAGCGGATAAACGAGGTGGGTTTCGCCCCACTGGGTCGGTGAGGACGCATCCCAGGGGGACTCGTCTTCCAAAGGTTTCATGCGGATGCCGCCGGAGCCGCCATAGATCAAGAGGGCGATGCCATCGCCCGATTCTTCGACCTGGCAGGCGAAGGCAGGGCAGGGGGCGTTGTTTTCGGCGTCCCATCCAGTTACCTGAACGGGTTGGTCTTCCGTGCCGATCATATATTTAATGCAATACGCCTCACGCGCTTTCGAGACATCCCTGAAAACCATATTGAAACGGGTTTCGGTATTTGGGTTGGATTCAATGTCGATAAACATTTTGGCTGCCAAAGAAATTAATACAGGATGGCCCCATCATATCATGAGATAACTTTCTCGGGAATGGATCATCGTCAGTAACATTTTGAATCGGTTTTTTGCCTGCACGCCCATGCGGAACTTTGGCTGGCAAAACAATCCATTAGCCGGTAACCACCGTACAGGTCTTTCCTCCGACCGTCCAATCCGCCTCGCCCTCCAGGATCTGCACGACCGCTTCATAGGGAGAGGTGTGCTCGCTTAAGCCCTGCCCGGCATCGAAGGCGAATAGCGTCAGAGAACCGTTTTTGTGATCCGCCAGGGTCTTGCTCACGATAGACCCCTCAGCATATTGGGTGGATTGGACAAGGTCGATCGGTTCCGATTTTGGAAATTTACTTTTTCCGCTCATAAATCATCCCTTCGATTTGTGTGTGAGCAAACGTTAGGCTTATTCTTTAAACACCCCACCCTTTGCACTGAGATGTTTCATTTGAATTATTTTGGCCTCAATTATTTCTTTGGTCAAGCCTCCACCAAATATTTCTTCCCGTATGATACCGTCTGGAGAAATAAAATAGGTCACCGGCAGGCTTCGAACTTTGTATTTTTCCGAAGTATTGCCAAAGCCATCCAGCAAAACCGGAAAACTTAAATTATAATCTTGAGTGAATTTAACAACCCTTTTTTTAGGCTCGCCTAAATTAACGGCTATTATGTTAATTTTACTGTCACCTGAAAGTTGATGCGCCCTCTGGAATTCCGGCATTTCTTGGCTACAGGGGACACACCAGGTCGCCCAGAAATTGAGGACCACAAACTCGCCCTTAAAATCGGACAGTTTGATTGTTTGACCCTGGATGGTTTCCAGTTCAAATTGCGGCGCAGGCCCCCCCACCAACGGGGGAGCCTTAGCCATTCCTGATACAAAAAGAAATAAAACCACTGTCCAAATACAGCGTGAGAGCAACAATGATTTATTAAAGGGCATCGAAACCATAGGAAGCTCCAAATATTAGTCCGTAATTCGGGACCAGGTTCACCTCGTTCACTCGTTGGTAAATGGGTATTTGAACATGAGTATAAAAAGATAGATTGTCTGTGGCGGCCAGAGTGACTCCTGGCGTGAAATTTACAAATTCACCTCCGGTGCTTGGCACCGGTGTGCCAATAAACTCATCGCGCCTGGAAATCCTCGCGTTGATCTGGGCGCTGATGCTGACGATGGTCGATAGAGCGAAGATCATGCCTCCGTCAATGGTTGTGGTTTCTCCGAAAAGATAATCCAGGTCATTGTCGGTGGTGAATCGATGGGTCACGGATGTGAAAAGATCCAGTCGGCTGGGAATGAGAGAGAAAATATAAAGCCCGGTCAGGACAGCGTCGTAAGAACCCGTGCCGGGCATTAAGGTGGGTTCGTTGATCCCACCTTCGTTGTCCAGTAACTTGTATTCCCCGGTGGCAAATTTTACCCCCGCTCCCAGGACGAACTGGTGCTTCAAGGTCTGCAACAGGGCGTATTTTAGTAACACCGTGATATCCCCAAACCCTTCCGTTCCATCGACTTTATTGAATTCACCTGCAGGGGTGGATGGTGTTACTTCATCGTCGTGCTCGTGATAACGGTCGTTACGAAAAGGCACGTTCATGGTCGCCGTTAGTTTTTCAGTGATGCCATAACTGACATCAATCTGGGTGAGTTGATTGATCGTCCTTATTTCCCGGTGGTGATCGAGTTCCAATTCCCTGCCTTCAAAATCCACTTTGGGCACCAGAACTTCCGAGGCATCGCCGGAGCCCCTCTGCTTGTCTTCCTGAAGGATGTAGCGGTGAGATATATCAAAAACAAATCTTCCCTTATTGGTGACACCCGCCTGGGTGCCTCTTATCAAAGAGCAGTTTGCGCCTCCACATGCGGCTTCGGCGAATGAAATTAAAGTCAGAAGAAATAAAAAGCTTAAGAAAACCACAAAAATCCTGTTCAAAGGTAACATGCGTTGCATGATAAATTCTCCAATAATAGCAATTAGAGTTCGCAGGCCAGGACATATTTCGTGCAGGGTTTATAGGCGAGAAACCTGCCAGGCCTCAGCGAACCGGAATAGAAAAAATAAAACGGATGTGGATTGCTATTGCAGAGACTTTGGGGGATGCTTCGGGGAATTCAGGGGCGGGTCGTCGTAGGCGACGGGCAAGGAAGACAAGGCGCTGACATTGTCGGGAAAGCCCAAGTTCCATCTGCCTTCCATCAAAGCCTGATGATAATCAAAGCCGGTATTGACGGGAAGGGATTTGACCGGGCTGCCGTTACAATCCGGGCCGATTGCGCATTGTTTTGGGTCCGCCATTTCCTTTCTACTGTGCTTGTGCGGACAGGGCATCAGAGAACGATGCTTGTGCATGGGGCAGTAAAACTTGCTCCCTGCAGAGGATTCTGCATTGTGTTGATGTCCCTTGGGGGAAGCAACCATGTGTTTGTGCGAATGGTCCGAGGGATGGGCCGAAGAGTTTGGCACAGGACCGCCCATCCAGCAAAACAGCACCCCTGTCGCCAACACAAATAGAATTTTTCTGATTCGAGGCATATAAACACAACCAACAGGCAAAACAAGCCCATAGGGTCCTAATTCAGGATTCTTGTATTTACGGAGCCTAAGTTATTTCTCTGGGGGAATCAAGTTTTATTGAAGAGTATCCGAATGACGATGGCAGGGAACTTGGTGGGCTACTTCATAGAGGAGGCGAAGGCTTTGATAAAGTTGAGCAAGGTTGTTGGATTGAAATGGCCGGGCATTTTGTTTTTCATTTCCACCAGGGTTTCAAAAGTGGACCGGGGTTCCCGGTGTTCGCGATTGCAAATCAGTGCGTTGAAGACATCTGTGATGGCGCACACCTGAGCGGGAAACGAAATTTTTTCCCCGGCCATCCTAAAGGGATAGCCTGTTCCATCGTATTTTTCGTGATGTTCTGCGGCCATCAATAAAATGTTCTGACTGTAACATTTCATGTCATTCAATATTTTCCGGCTGGCGCTCGGGTGTTTTCGGATGTGCTGCCAATCCTCCTTCGAAAGCTCTTCCTTTTTTTTCAGCACGCCAAGGGGGATGTTTTTTTTGCCGATATCGTAAAGCATTCCGCCGAGGCCAAGCTCCCTGGTTTCGGCGGGACTCAGTTTTAATTGAAGCGCAAAAAATATGTTCAGAAACCCTGCATTCGCACAATGTGAAGAGTGGGTGTTTTCATTGCTGATGATTTTAAAAACACTCCCGGCGCCTAATTTTCCTTGAGACATACACAATTGCATAATTTCCACCACTTCCTTCAAACTCCGCAGGATTCTCGTGGACCCGATGCTGTCAAAATATTCCTGAAGAATTCGATAACTCACCTGATAAACGTCTGCCAAAACATTTTCATAGGGTTCTTGCCTTTCCAGAGCCTGGCGAAGATTGACGATCAAAAAATCATTGTAGTAATGAATCAGGTCATTTTCGTGGATATATAAGGATTGACTGTCCTCGGCCCCCACCAAGTTGCGGATTTTTTCCCTGGTTTCAGGGTCATAAGTGCCAAACTTTAAAAATCGAGGGCTTTCTCCACCATTGGAGGCTTTATAAAAGAGTTCAAATCCCAATTGTGGGCCGTCCTGCCACGCTTTATTGAGAAAATCACGATTGATTTCGCGGTAATAGTCGGCAATAGAACTTGTCATGAATTTCCTATGAGAGCATTTGCATTGAAAAACCGGGTTTTTTAAAAAGTTTCCCCTTTTTGGGGCGGTGATAAAGCATATCTTTAGAATTTTAGATTAACTTGTAAGACCTTAAAAGTCAATGTATTATGTGGTGTACATGAGTTGTGTATATAATGCCCTTTACGTCCAAACGGAAAGGTTTCTTTAATGGAATCTGGCCACTTGATGAAATAATATGTTTAAATAGCACCGCCTAAATCAGGATGAGGCGATATCGGGTCCGATTTTAATTGAAAACTCAAATTCCGGGAGATGCTTAAAGATGTTGAAACTGGTTCTGCTCCGTCACGGTCAAAGTCAATGGAACCTGGAAAACCGTTTTACCGGTTGGAAGGACGTGGATCTCACGCCACAGGGCGAGCAGGAAGCGCAAGAGGCCGCCAAACTACTACTGGAAGGCGGGTTTACCTTCGACATTGTCTACACCTCCCTTCTCAAACGGGCGATCCGCACCCTTTGGATTGCTTTGGACAATATGGATAGAATGTGGGTTCCCGTGGTTCGTTCCTGGCGGCTGAATGAACGTCATTATGGTGCGCTTCAGGGACTTAATAAATCCGAGACGGTGGACAAACACGGGGCCGAACAGGTCCTCATATGGCGGCGCAGTTATTCGATACAACCGCCCGCCCTCGAAGAAGGGGATGAACGGCTCCCCGATAACGACCCCCGCTATTCGGATCTGGCAAAGGAAGATCTGCCCCGAGCCGAGGCCCTGAACGATACGGTGAAGCGGTTTCTGCCTTTCTGGTTCGAGGAAATCGTGCCGGTATTGAAGGAGCAAAAGAAAGTTTTGATCTGTGCCCACGGCAACAGCTTGCGGGCTCTGGTCAAGCACCTGGATGGCGTCAGCGAGGAGGAGATTGTGAATCTCAACATTCCCACGGGAATTCCCCTGGTGTATGAACTGGATGAGGAATTAAAACCGATCCGGCATTATTATCTGGGCGACCCGGAAGCCGCGAAAAAAGCCGCAGAGCAAGTGGCCCAACAGGCCAAAGGCGGAAAGTGAGAAGCTGTCCCGATCTTCTGATATGAGTTGGAGGGAGGGACGAAGCAGGAATTAGAGAACAAACGACCCACCAGTTTTAACGGGGAATACCACCCACGAATAAATATCCCTCCCTTCCTAAAATTTAAGAACCCCCCATTTTCGAGGACTTATTTTACAGTCAGCAGGTAAGTCGATTTCTGTTTCTATTCGTAACAAATTTTTTTTTGCCGGACCCCAACCGGGGAACCTTATTCCGATTTTTCTGAACATCTTGGTTTTTTATTCGATGATCGAAATTTGAGGGTTTGTGAAATGAAGATCGAGGGGAGAAGAATGATCGATAACCCGGATTTCTGAGGAGAATGACGGAGGGGGTTTTATGGGTTGCCGGATGAAAATTTTTGAGAACCCACGGATGAAACCCTGCAATCAAATCTTGGGGAGATGGATGGAAAACACGCTCCCCTTGCCCAAAACACTTTCGGCGCGGACATGACCTTGATGTACCTGGGCGATGTGTTTGACGATGGCAAGGCCCAACCCGGTCCCTCCCAGGTCCCGGCTTCGGGCCTTATCGACCCGGTAAAACCGTTCGAACAGGCGGGGTAAATGTTCCTTGCCGATCCCGAATCCCCAGTCCCGAACCAGAATCACGATTTCATTGCCTTGCGGTTCCGCCGAGACCCTCACCCGCTTTTCAGAGCCGCTGTATTTGATGGCGTTGTCCACCAGATTGATGACCGCCTGCTCCAATAATTGCGGGTTGATTTTTGCCTGCAAACTGGCATCGCAATTCAACTCGATGGTTGCATTGTGTTTGGTGGCCCGGTCCTGGCAGGCTTCAATGGAAGACTGCAGCACACCTTTCAATCCGTTTTTCTCCAGGGTGATCGCAAAACGACCGGAGTCATGCTCCAGCCGGGATAAACTGAGAAGATCATCGATGATGGCATTCAACCGATCGACCTGCCGCGCGATGATTTCCAGAAAGCGTGAAGCGTCCTCCGGGTTGTTGATCGCGCCTGCCAGAAGGGTTTCGACAAACCCCTTGATCGAAGTGATGGGCGTCTTGATTTCATGAGAAACATTGGCGACGAAATCCCGGCGCATGTTTTCCAGTTGCCTGAGGCGGGTCACGTCGTTCAAAACAATCACCGCGCCGATGTTGTTGTCGCTGGCGTCTTTTAATACGGCTCCCCGCGCCTGCAGGTGTCGTTCGCGGACGCCTCCCATGACAAAATCCGTCTCCACCACTTCGGAGCTGTTGAGAGCCTTTTTAACGAATTTCTGAAGGTCGTTATTTCTCACCACCGCCTGAATATGTTTTCTTTTGGATTTTTTAGGGTCCACCCCGATCAAATCCGCCGCCGCCTGGTTCATGCTGATGAACCGCTCCGCCGCGTCCACCGCGAATACGCCTTCGATCATGCTGAACAGGATGGCTTCCCGCTCGTTTCTCTCCTCGGTCACGCTACGGATACGCCAATCCAGTTGATGCGCCATTTTGTTGAGAGCATCCGCCAACCCGGAAATTTCGAATGAATCCGTCGCTGAAATTTTTCGGGTCAAATCTCCGTGAGCGAATTCTTCAGCGGCGCGTTTCATGCCTTCCAAAGGCCGGCTGATGCGCCTGGAAACCACGAGACTGATGAGAGCGGCCAAAAGGGCGATCACCAACCCGGCCCAGGCGATCTTGATTTCAATCGAACGCAGGGCGTCGTCAATGAACGTGATCGGAAGGGACGTCCTGACGATTCCCGAGACTTTCCCCTTCTTGAAAACAGGAACGGCCAGATAAATCAATTTTTCATTGATCGTGTGGCTGTACCGGGTGGATTTTCCAACATTGCCTGAAAGGGCTATTTTTATTTCCGGGCGGCCCGCGTGATTGTCCATTCGGGCGGGGTCCTCATGAGAATCCCCCAGGACCAGACCCGCAGGGTCGATCAAAGTCACCCGCATGACGGCGCTTTTGCCGACTTCCTTGCTGAGGGTGTCGAGGGAGGAAATGTTTTCGGCGGATAAATTCTCTGCAACCAGGCGTTCTATCAGCCGCGCGCGAACTTCGAGATCCACGGTGATCCGGTTGTAATGAAAATCCCTGAGTGAATTGAGGGAATACCACCCAACCGCGCTCAAGACCGCCAGGGTGATCAACAGGTAGGTCGGGTAAAGTTGCCACAACAGGCGCCTTTTAATCATTGAAGGTTTCCTTGAACCGGTAGCCGACGCCGCGAACGGTCTCAATGCGGTCCGCCGCTTCTGTCAGCTTTTTGCGCAAACCCACGACCTGAAAATCGACGGAACGTTCGGTCACGGAATAACCGTCCCCGCGCACGGCTTCGACAATCTGACAACGGGTGAACACCCATCCGGGACGGCTCGCAAGATATTTTAGTATGCCGAATTCGGTGAAGGTCAGGGAAACGGGTTGATCATTCACCAGCACTTCATGGCGGCCGGGATGAATCACCAGATCTGGAAATCGCAAAACTTCTTCTTCCTTGGGAGGCTCGGTTTTGCTTCTACGAAGCACCGCACGGATCCGGGTCACAAAAACTTTCAGGTTAAAAGGTTTGGTCACGTAGTCATCGGCGCCCATTTCCAATCCGGCAACAATGTCCGACTCCTCTCCCTTAGCGGTGAGCATGATGATCGGGATATTCGCCGTGGCGGGATCTTTTTTCATCCTCCGGCAGACCTCCAATCCATCCACTCCTGGAAGCATCAAGTCCAGAACCACCAGGTCGGGACGCTGGGATTCAACTGCCTTCAACCCTTCTTCGCCAGAGTCCGCGGAAGTCACCCGGTAGCCTTCTTTGGAAAGGTTGTACCGGACCAGCTCCTGGATATCTTTTTCATCTTCAACAATCAGAATGTTTTCTTCAGACATGTTTCAACTCTTTTCTCATTGTTTTCTAATAAAAATTATCTTTTTAAAAAAGACCTATCCTATCAGACCGAGCCAGCATTAGGAATGTGTTAGAGAAGGGTGAGAATTTCAACAGGATGTGATGCATTTATCATTTGTTCACAATTAGTATAAATTTTTTCCCGCAACCCCTTTGAACTGAATCTGTGGTTTTCTTTAAAAGAATTTATTGGCTGGTGAATTAACGCTTAATTGTAGTAAAATCAATGAGTTTCGAGTATCTCTTCTAATGTAAACGGAACCTCATGGAAATTGAGATAATTCAGGGTCCCACGATCATTCAAAAGGCCGTGGGTTCCACCTGCAAAGAATGCGAAGAGGATGAAGCGCAAAAAGAATTGCAGGAAAAAAAATTAGCCGAAACGGACAAGGTTTCCTTATCCGGAGAATCCCCACTTCAAACGGAAAACTCATCCGGTGGATCTCAGGGAAGCCTGGAAAACAGCGGCGAAAATGACAACGCCCCAGCCGCAAGTTCGGCGGGTCCACGAACGGAAGCGGAACTTTCTCCGGAAGAAAAGCAGGCGCTGGATGATCTCAAAGCCCGCGACCGGGAAGTCCGCGCCCATGAGCAGGCGCATTTGGCCGCCGCCGGGCCCTATGCCAAAGGTCCGCCCTCGTTTGAATTCCAAACCGGTCCCGATGGCCAATCCTACGCCGTCGGGGGAGAGGTACAGATCGACACGTCCCCGGTGCCGGGCAACCCGCAGGCGACGGTGGTCAAAGCCCAGACCATCAAACGCGCCGCAACCGCGCCCGCGAATCCTTCCGCGCAAGATCGTCAAGTAGCGTCCCAGGCCGCGCAAATGGAAGCCGAGGCGCGTCAAGAAATAAAAGAAGAACGCGCAGAAAAGCAGGAACAGACCTCAGGAGCCGGAACCTCCGGACAGGCAGAGCCCGTTGAAAAAACCGCTTCTTTCATTCAAAACACCCAACCGGCATCTGAAACCGCGTCCGCTGGGCAGGGAAGGGGGTCGTCAGCAATTTCAGACTCGAATCCGAGGCTGCAAAACCTCCTGCAGAATTTTGCTTCTTCCTCTACAGCGGATAAAGGTAACCTGCTGGACATTGTTTCCTGAAGACTGTTACGTCGGAGGGGGTGGCATTAGCGGGATGCTTATGAAGTCAGGTCTCCGGGTTTTCCTGCTCCTCTTCGTTGGTTGGCGCTTTTGGTTGGTTCGCAAGCCGGGTGATATGACTCCACAACTCTTTTCGGCCCTGACCATTTTTACTGGAGTACACGACGAGTTCTCCCATGTTCTCTCCGGCGCAAAAAGCTTGTTTTATTTTCCGGGTCTGCTTGCTTCGTTCCCCGGCGGAGAGTTTGTCGGATTTCGTTGCCACCAGGATGTAGCGAATGTTGTTGGCGTCGAGCCATTCTTTTAATTCCAGATCTAATTGGGTGGGGTCGCGCCTGAGATCCACGATAAATATCAAAGCGGTCAGGGATTCCCGCTTGAGAACGTATTGTTCGATCATGCTTTGCCATTTGCGTTGAACGGATGCTGGAACCTTGGCGTACCCGTAACCGGGGAGGTCGGTGAAGATCAGATTTTCGTTGATCTCGAAAAAATTGATTTGCTGGGTTTTTCCGGGCGTGGCGCTGGTCCGCACCAGTTTTTTGCGGTTGAGCAGGGATCGGAGTAGAGAGGATTTTCCGACATTGGACCGGCCCGCAAAGGCAAATTCCGGATGGGGTACACGGGGATATTGTTTGGCGGAAACCGCACCGGTCAAAAATTCTGCTGAATTAATTTTCATGATGACGTATTAAAAATTCATTATGGATTGTGATCCAGCCCTCAGGCGGGTCGCGCGTTAATATTTCGTCCAGAGGTACGCGGGTCATGATGTAAATTTATTGATCACTAGGCCCGACAATAATTTGGGATAAAAAAACGTCGCTTTCTGCGGCAGGCGGATGCCTTTTTCAGCCAGCCTGCGGACCTGATCCATTTTCGTGGCGTTCATAAAAAATGCGAGGTGGTATTCTCCCGATTCGACCATCCCCATGGCTACCGTCATGTCCACCTTGTAGGACATGTATTGCTGATGGTCTGTCTGCTTGGTGTCGATATGCAATAATTGTCGCAGTACCAAGGCGTGCAGTTGGATGACATCGAGCACCTGCATGTCCTCCGGTTCGTCGGGTTGCAGAAAGGGGACGACGTTTTTCGTGTCTTTTAATTTCAGAAGATGCGCGTTATTTTTTCCAAGGTAAACGACGAAGGAAATTTCATTTTCGCCTTCGCCGGAATGTTTAAGAAGCGCGGAAATGTCGTCTGCCGTGGCACCAGACGTAATGAGTTCGACGTCGAAATACTCGCCGATGCGGGATAAAAACTCCTTGCCGTCAAAATTCTTAGGACAGCGGACCACCCGGTGAATCGGGAAGATCGACATGTTCTCCGAATTCAGGTTGGTGAGAAACATCATCACATGGGCGGAATCGGGGGCATCGCCCGAGTGGGCCTTATGATAGCTCAACGCGGTTTCGTAGCGGTGGTGGCCGTCGGCAATGGTGATTTTCTTGTCTTGAAAGCTTTCTGCGATGTTGGCCATCAGCTCAGCATCTTTTAAACGCCAGAAACGATGCGTCACCTGGCCGTCTTCCACGATCGCCAGGGGATTCTCCCCTTTGACGGTATCCAACTTTTTATCGACATTCCCTTCGGGATCGGAAAACAATCCGAAGATGGGGCTGAAATTGGCCCGGCAGGTTTCCAGTAATTGCGTGCGGTCTTTTTTTGCCTTGGCGAGGGTGAATTCGTGCGGGCAGATGTTGCCCTTGCTGAAATCTTCCACCTTGACTCGGGCAAAAAATCCTGTTCGGCTCAGTTGTTTGCCCTGAAATTCATAGTCCTGGCTGTAAACATAAAACGCCGGCGTTTCATCCTGGATAAGCACTCCGCTTGCAATCCAGTCGCTGAAAACCGCCGCCGCGCGGGTGTAGCGGTTGTCCTGGTCGGTGTCGTCCGGCGATTGTTTTCCCAGTATCAAACGAACGACATTGTAAGGGCTCCGGGCGTAGAGACTTTCCTGGTCGTCGGGTGAAATCACATCATAGGGCGGGGCGATGACCTGATCGATGGACCCTGTTTTCTCCTGGTCATACAAATATCCTGGAAAGGGAACGATATCTACCATGAGTTTTTTGAGTGATTGGGTTTGAAAATACGAAAAAAGCCGTTATTTACATGAATAGCGAATTATAGCAGATTTTTGGGAGTCTCAAAAATTCTGCCTTTTTTCAAAACGCTTCGCATTCGCACAGTTCGCGGATATAGCGCACGAGGGAGTGGATCATTTTTTCGTCCAGTGTGTGGCCCCAGCTCGGCATGCAGGGCGCCCGGCCAACCGCCAGCCCGCCCAGTTTGATCGCATCGAATAATTGCTGGTCGGTGCGGGTTTCAAGATAGTCCGCCTTTGTGTGGTCGCGCGGCGGCACGGTGAGAAGTCTGGCGTTCACTCCATCGCCCTTGCCTTTCAGGCCGTGGCACTGGGAGCAGTACCACTGATAAGTTTCCCGGGTTTTGGCCGTGACCAGACTTATTTTCGGGGCCGGCGGAGAAGACGTTTCGGGGGCTGCTTTTGCGGCGGGAGGCGGCTCATCTGTCTTCTTTTCACTGTCCCCGCAACCGGACAATTGCAGAACCAGCCAGCCGCAAAATAAAATTTTTAAGGGATTCTTCCAGGTCATATTGTGTTATTTCCAATCCCCGACTTTAAGAGACAGGATGTATTTGGTCAGTTTGACGGCAGACTCGTCGTCCAGATTAAAATAGGGCATGCGTCCTTTGGCAATGAACTTTTTTGGAGTTTTCAACCAATGGAAAACCCAGTCAGCGGCCAAACGGTTTCCCGCATTGGCAAGTGACGGCCCTGAAATCCCGCCGCGTGCCTGCCCCGCCAGGTTGATCCCTTCATGGCAGGCGATGCATCCGTAATTTCTTTCAAACAGTATTTTGACCCGGACCCGGGTTCCCTTGGTCAAGGGGACGTCGTCCACCGTGCCCTGGGAAAGATCGGGCAGGGTCAGGGACATCAGATAGTCGGCCATCGCCAATGCTTCCTTTTCGGTGAGGGAAGGATGCGGTGGCGTTGAGGTTAATGGTTGCTTTAAAAAATCCGGGTCCGTCGAGGTCCCCACCTTGCGCACCACGACGGGAGATTGCAAAAATTTCTCAAGCCAGGGTTTCTGAAATTTGTTGCCCGCGTAAAACAGATCGGGGGTTTTAGCTGGCTCTTTAGAGGCCTCTGCTGAAAACCGATGGCAGGAAGAACAGCCATGTTTTTCCGTTAAGGTAGAATCTGCCTGAACGGGCGATACCCAGATCAAAAATCCCAGGGACATGGCAAAGGGTATAAAGCGCATTCCGTTTTTATTGCTCAAAAGGTGGTTGGTTGGGTTCGTCGCTGGAAGGAGGGGGCGGACCTTCCTTAAAGATGCCCTGAAAAAAATCTATGATGGCGTTTCCCTCTTCATCCAGCGTGGGTTGTTTCGGGGGCGGAGATGGTTCGGAGGGCTCCGGGAACCCTTCGCCCTGTCTCTGGGAATCCTGCTGCGCCGCAGGCCCTGGAGAACCTGGTCCGGGCGTGGGACTTTCCATCTTTTCACCCTGTTCCAGGTCGGGAAACTCCTGCTGTGGGGTGAAAGCCGGCACCGGAGGTTCTTCCGGTTCTGGAGGAGTCAAAGATTCCTGCAATCGAATTTTCAGAATATCTTCCAGAGTAGTCCCCGATGCAAAGAACCGGTTTTTATTGAAGTCATAATATAAATCCTCCACGGGGGAAGGGAGGCCGTAATTTTTTTCGTTGGCCCTGTGCCTCAGGTCATAAGGAAACTCTTTGCGGGCAAGAAGCCGGGGGTATTTAAGATGCTGTAAATTCAGATAACGAAATGCCCGGTAGGCATCGCCTTTTTTGGAAAGCGCGGTGACTTCTTCCATGTTCAGAAAGCGGGTGGCATCGGGAGGAACCGCAGTCTGCAGTCTGGGTCCTTTTTTCGCCAGCACCTGCTTGAGCTGGAACCTGGGGAGCAATCGGTTTTTGGCTTTGAATTCGCGGGCAAACAAATTTCCATCAGCAACCGATCGTTTGAGAGAATCCCCCAACCCGGCGGAGAGAGTGCTTTCATGACAGCTTTCACAACTCCGGACCGATTTGCGGATGGTGTGCGGCGTATGCGGGATCAGTATCAGGCCGGGTTTGCCATCGACCGTTTTTAAGACTTCGGCGCGTTTTTCCGAGGGCTGATTTTCTCCGGCCCGGTCCGTTAGAAAATATTGATACCTCGGTTTCATGATGGAATATTTGCCACGGGTATTTTTTCCGAGAATCATGTCCTGCCAGCTGGTTTCGGTAATAATGTCCCACCACACTCCATCCACCCAGGTTCCTTCAATCCCTTGAGAGGTGGAACGGGCCGTTGACCAGTCGAGCATTTTACCGGAGGCCCCTTCCGGGATTTCCTTGGCCAGCAGTTGTTGCAGGGTTGGATCGGAGAAACTCCAGTTGTTCCATTGTTCAAGATTCGGCGCTGTTTCACGGATGAGGTGCATGCCCCAGTCGCTTGCCGACCAGCGGGCGTGGCAGGTGTGGCATTCTATGGATGTCATGTGTTTCTTAATCTGATGCGCCGGAGGGGGCTTTATATTTTTCAGAATCGGGATCACATGTTTTTTTCCGGAAACTTTGGAATACAGCACCCATTGATCTTTATCCCGCCTGATATGCGGCATCTTGGTGCCCTGGGAATTGACCAGAATGATATTTCCAGGGCGGATTCTTTTTCTAAGGTTCGGATTCCTGTTGACGGTTTTTAAAACCTTTTTGGTGTTCGGATCGGATTGCACCAGCAAAAACTCACCCGGTCCCCTGGAGTGGGTGCCATGACAATCTTCACAACGAATTTCCACTTTAGAGTGCAGGTCCGGGGAAGACGGGGCTCCCTTGATGTCTGCATCTCCGTGGCAATCGATACAATGCATGCCGCGTTCCCGGTGGATGTCCGGGGTCAGGAACTCATGCTCACTGCCATAAAGAAGGGGTTTTTCGGCATCGACTTTGGAGCCTAAGACGCGGGGCCGGGCGGGTTTTCTCAGCAATCCCTCAAACTCGTTGCCGATGCCGTTGTTGTTATGGCAGTGCTCGCACTGAACGCTTGGGATGGCCAGGGTGAATTTGTGCATCAGGGGGTAACCGCGTTTATTGGTCAGTGAGCGCGCGGCGTTTCCCCGTTGGAAAATGCCTTTGTTTTCCTGATACGGATTTTGTTTTCTGGATTGAATGGCGCGGTCCCGGGTCATGGTGAGGCCGTCGTTTCCATAAATCATGTGGCAGGCGGCGCAACCGGTGGCGCGGTAATCTCCGGGGCGGTGCGGGGCCGGGCTTTGCAGATGACAGCGCAGACATTTGGTCTGCAAAAACGAATCGACCGGATGCTTGGTGTCTGCCGGTGGAAACGCGGCCTCCGACAAATTTTCGGCGTTGGGCCGCAGGGAGAAATTGATTTTACCGTACGGTTGTGCGCCCCAGGCGTAGCGGGTGATATTGATCATGCCTTTGGCGGTGGCCATTTGAGATTGTTCTACTTTTTGGATTTGATCGGCGTGGCATTTTCCGCAGTATTTTCCGACGTGTTCCAGGTCCGAGGGATTGGACACCATGCCCTTGTGCGCACTGGCAAGGGATTTGGCCCTGCGGTTCCCGCCATGACATTTCGTGCACCTGAATTTATGATTGGGGCTGATTTCCTCGATTCCCACGTGACAACGTAGGCATCCCTGGCGCGATTCTATCTGCGTGACCTTGCCAAAAACATCGTCCAGGGAAAAATTGGAGTTGCGGTAAAATTTTTCCACGAATTTGTCAGAGTCGGCGTAGGAGAAAAACTGCAGGCCATCCACGGTGGTCCCTGGCTTTAAGACCTTGCTTGAATTCTCCTGGAAACCGCGAATGGGGAAAAATGGATCACGAAAATCACCTGCGTCATCAAACGGCTTCTCAGACGGCGCGGGAACCTCGACCATTCTTTTTTCCGGTGGAGAAAAAGCAGGCAGGCCTGCAAGCCCTTTTTCCTTCGGTGATGCTTCCTTGGGAAAAGTGGCGGGGGGAGCTTCTTCCACAAAGGTGGATTCCAAAATATCTTCTTTTTCCCGGGTCAGTTCGAGGTTCTCCGAGGCCGGAGGCCATTGGAATAAATCCGGCGGCGGATTCATTGTTTTTCCCTCCGGTGGTAATTCAGGAGGCGCTTCGAAGGGGGGGGGCGAATCCGGCTGATTGGGGTTGCTCTCGATCTGTCCAAACAGGGAGGGCGCGTGGACCGCAAGCGGCAGGGCCACCAGCAGGAAAATCAGCTGGAATTTTTTAATCAGGGGCATGAGGAGAATTAGTTTTTATTTAATAAATCATCTATGAGCTTACGATGAGCGGGCTTTTTTTCAAACGCGTAACTTTTTTTCATGTTGCGATAAATTCGATCGTTGTATTGATCGTGACAGGGAATGCAATTGCCCACTCTAAGGATGCGCGTAATTTCTCTTTGATTAAAAGGCCGGGCCCCCGTTTGACTGATCCCCGCCAACGGTTTTCCCAGAATGTCGACTTTGGCGTCGGGGGCAAAACGGGAATTGCTTTTAACGATATCCGACCGGACAACAGGCTCCATGCGGTCATTGACCCCGGACGGTTTTTCACCGAGGTGAATTTCTCCCGCCCCAAGGCCCAGGGTTTCCGGCGACAGGTGACAGCTGGCGCAGGACCGAACTTTTTTGCCGACGGAATGCGGGTTCACCGCATAAGCCAGATTGGAACCGGAATAACCATGTGGATTGGTGAACTCCCAGTCCCGATAGCGGCCTTTGGCGTCACCATTTTTAGCGAGGGCGGCGATGGGGTTGCCCTTTTCGTCGAGCAGCGTCAAAGCCCGTTTATGCTGGGGAAGCATGGGAGCCACTTTTCCTCTGGGGCCGATCATGAGTGCGGGTGCGATGACTTTCCTGATTGCCGATGACGAATTCCTTGAGCCGATTTGATCTTCGACCCTGGATGAACTGTTGCCCTTTAGCAAAAGCGAATGACAGCCTTTGCAGTCAGGGACCCACTGGGAATGACAGGCCGAGCATTCCAGTTTTTCCTTGTGGGCGGGAATGACATGGGTTTTTCTTCCTCGACGTATGAGAGGAGAGATGAATTTTTTCCCGCTTTTTTTCCCATAGGTGATGACCGACTTTTTTTCTATTTTGACATTGCTTAATTTGCGCTTGCGCGCGGAAAGAATCATTTGGTCATTAACGGAATTGGTCCAGCCGTTGTAGTGCTGGCTCAGGCGGATTACCCGGTCGTTCGGGTCGGTCACTTTGTCGAAAAAAGGCAGGGAATCGCCATCCCCGTGACAGGTCTCACATCGGATTTCAACGGCCTGATGTTGTTTGGAATAAAGGTTGCCATCGCCCATGATATCAAACTGGGTATGGCAGTCAATACACTCAAAACCCTTTTCAAAGTGAACATCCTGTTTGATATGTCCCCTGCCCGGAAAAATCAGCGAGTCTAAAGAGTTCTGACTCGCTTCTTCCTTAATGGGGCCAGTCCCTATATGGCACTGGGAGCATAGCAGGGTGGGAGTCAGAGCGGTCATTTTATGAAATGCAGGATGCCCCGTTTCCGTTCGGGACACTGTGGGATCGTCGCCCTGGTACAACCCGTCATTGGAATAGGTGAAGTGGCAGGCCGCGCAACCCTGGGAGCGAAACTGGCCTGGTGCGGGCTTGGAATCCAGGTGGCACTGAAAACATTTTTTTCGCAGCAACCGATCGGCAATGTGACGGGACACCCTGGTGGTCTGGGCGTTCCCGGTGAGGCCGGGGTTTTCTTGGCCGTCGCGGGGGGAAAATAACGGCAGGGCTTCCAGCCCGGCGATGGCTCCCTGATCTTTCACCTGAGTCACGCCATATTTTGCGGTGAGCCTGCTTTGTGCGGACCATTGATAACGCAATCCCGAAATCATCCCGGCCATTGTCGCCATCATTGATTTTTTTACCCGCTTAATATGGTTGCGGTCGGGTTTGGGATGGCCGGCATGGCAATACAGTTGTCCGCAGGATTTTTCCACCACCTTTAAACTGGAAGGATTGCGTTTTCCGGTTCCGGCATTGGGATCATAGATCAGGGAGGCGTGGGCGGATTCTTTTTCTATTGCGTTTCCATTGCCTCCATGACACACGGTGCAACCGAAGTTTCTGGGATGCGAGTCGCTGATCTCCTCGATTCCGTCGTGGCAGGTAACGCATCGCTCGCGATAAACCTGGCGGTAGCTGGACACGCTGACATTGGGATAATCCTTAAGGGTGGCGGTGACTTCAATATCCTTGATGTGGAGGTTCGGGTCGTTCGGAGGTTGGCCTTTTTCGCTTTGTTGGTGGTTGAACAATTCCTGCCACGTCATCCAATCGTTTTCCTCCGCCTGGACGGAAAGCGCGATTAAGACCACGGGTATCAAAAAAAGATAAACAACGCGAAAATTAAACACAAGAGAAAATAGAAATGATAAAGGGGTGGGGGGATTGCGAACCTTTAGGCGTTTTCATCAATTGAATTTTGTCAGGCTCATTTGTAGACCACTTTCACCCGATCAAGAAAATCGCAAAGATCTCTCAGTGAATTTTGAATTTTTTGGACGTCCTTTTCCATGGAGGCTTCTTCCAGGGACATCCCGATGGCGCTGATAAAATCAAAACCGTACCCTCCTCCGGACCCTTTCATGGTATGCCCCATTCTCTGGATTGAATCAAAATCCGCCTTGTTCAGTAGTTCCTGCACATCCTGGACATCGTTACTCCTGTTTTGCAGGTACCCTGGAATCAATTCTTCGAGGTCGGGGTCAATTTTCACCACGATTTTTTCGTGATCGTTTCCGTCATCCGTCAGAGCCATGTCATGATCCACCAGAAGTTATTTTGTCAGAGCGCATTTTCCCACAATTCGCTTCGTCTGCGCAAAAAATAATTATGTGAAGAAGGTTTTGTTCCCGCAATGACCCTGCGGCCTGATCACAGGCCACATACCAACAAGTAAATTCGCATTTCTTTTAGCTCAGATCCCTAAAGGAGGGTCTATCAGCAATGCCAAAGGCCATTGGGAGAAAACCCGGGTCAGGTCCAGGGCGGGTTGGCCGTCGTTGAGGGAGACAGGTATGGATTGTCGGGTGAAAAGGTCCTGCAGGGTTTGTTTTGCTGAAAGTCCTGGGGGGAGAATGACGTGGGTTCCTTCCCATAAAGAATTTACCGGCCATTTTAATTCCGGCTCCATGAGGCCCGCCACCAGTCTTGGCGCGACGGTGATGGAAATTTTTCCGTGACATTGCCGGGCAAAGGCCACCACATGATCGGCGCGTTCACCAATTATTGTAAGAGGCAGGTAATCCCCTTCCAAAAATAAACCGGGATGATCCCTTCGGAGCCGCAGGCAACAGGCGGTGACAAACATTTTAATCTTTCCACTTTGCCAGTCATCCAGCATAGCGAGGAGGGTTCCGGCTCGCTCCCCGGCATTGAGTTCGGAGGGAACGGCCAATAAAGGCTCCAAACCCTGTAAGAACTGTTTTCGATGGTCAAAATCCACTGGCTGGCGATTGTCCGGATCGACCAGACTGAAATCCCACAACTCGCCTCCCTGATAGGTATCGGGAATTCCAGGAGAGGTGATTTTGATCAATACCTGAGCCAGGGAATTGATCACCCCCATCCGGCTGATTCTCTCCTGAAAGGCCATGAAGGAGTCAAGAAACCGGCTGGATTTTCCAGGTTTGAGGGCTTTGTCGATGAATTTTTCCACCGCCTCATCATAGGGGTTGTTGGGATTGATCCAACTGGTATGAACCTTGGCTTCTTTCCCCGCTTTGTGCATGAACCGGACCAGCCGGGTTTTGATTTCGTCAAGAGACGGCCCTGCGGCCGGGGGCCACATTCCCACCAGGGTTTGATAAAACAGATATTCGTCATTGCGGTCGGGAGCGTGTTCGCCATCGACCAGCGAGCGTTTGGAGCGGTTGAGCAGGGCCCACCGGCGGATGGCCTTTCGCCAGTCATCGGGGATTTCCGACAGAATATTGATCCGGGCGCGGGCGTCTTCTCCACGCTTGTGATCGTGGGTGGCGGTCGCGGTCAGGGTGTGTGGCCAGTTTTTCTGCCGTTTTTGATTGCGGGCATGAAAGCCGGAAACCGAAAGGCCGAATCGTTGCGGTTGTCCGCCGACTTCATTGAGTGAAATGAGCCGGTTGTACCGGTAAAAGGCGGTGTCTTCCAATCCCTTGGCTTGAACGGGACCGGTGAATTGCTGAAGCTTCATGACAAAATTTCGCCGGGTTTTGTCCCCTTTTTCGGAAACGGTTTCTTCCGCATCAAATAAAACCGTGTCCTTGATGAAGTCAAAAATGGTGGATTCCATGGCCGGGTTCAGGCTTTTTGCCCGGGCGATGGACTTTTCCAGGGTTTCCTGGTCATCCTGATTGGAACCCTCTGAATCAATATAAGTCCGGTAAATGGGGAAGCAGGCGACCACTCCACTCAGCGCTTCTCTGAGACTGTTGAGGGTGAAATCCCGGTGTCGGCGATCGTCTTCGGAGATAATATTGAGGGCACGCACCAGGACGTTGAGCTCGCTGGTCAACGCCGTTTGCATGATGAGTTTTTTACTATGGTAAACGATTTCTGCGAGGGATGTCGTGATGCCTGTGAACCGGCAGTAGATTTTGGAGAAATTTTTCTCATTGGAAGAATCGACAAACAACCCATTTAAATCGTTCAGGAAATCATAACCGCTGGTTCCGTGGACTGCCCAATGTTCCGGCAGAGATTCTGCGCCGGTAAGAATTTTTTCAATCACCAGAAAAATCGGGCATCGGACCGGTCCTTCCGGGTCGTTTTCAGACTCTGTCTTGCGCCATTGCCGAACCATTTCCTTAATGAGTTTTGGATTGCGATGACTGAGTAGTTTGTTCCGGGCCACGATTTCGAACAAAACTTCTTCCTGAAGTTGGTTGAAATAGGTGGCGGGGTTGAACAATCCATCGATGTGATCCAGACGCAGTCCCGAAATTTTTCCTTCACCGATCAATTTGAGGATCAAGGAATGCGTTTGATGAAACACTTCCGGGTTTTCCATGTGGATTCCCGCAAGCTCGTTGACATCAAAGAAACGCCGGTAGTTGATCTCGTGGGCGGCGGTGCGCCAGTTGGACAGCCGGTAAATCTGTTTTTCCAAGAGTTGATGCAAGGGGTCGAAACTGTCGGGTTGACCCGGGATTCCGTTAAAAATTTTCAGGTTGGTTTCAATGTGTCGGCGGATCTTAGGGGACTCCTCACACAATCGTTGCAAGCGGTCGCAGTTCACCGTTTTTTCGCGGATGCGTTCCTCGATTTTTTCAGGAGAAGTTTCTTCACCGCTGGGCAGGTGGTTGAGAGCGGTGGTGATGCTGAGTAATTCCAGCAGGTGCGGGTCCTCTTCGGACATTTCATTGTGCAGGTCTTCCAGGTTGTGCGACAAAACGGTGGGGCTGGACTGGGGGTTGACTGGCAGACGGTGATCGAAATATTTGAGAAAAAATTTTCCCTCCCCAAAATCCAGGTGCAACTCGCCCTGTTCCAGGACCACGCCATACTGGTCCGCCAGGATGGGCAGGAGGATTTTGCCTTTCAGTTCTGTTTTGGCAGGGTTCCACTCGATATCGAAAAACCCGGAGTAGGGGGAATAACGGCCGTTTTCCAAAACATCCTGCCACCAGTTATTTTCGGGATCGGCAATTCCCATGTGGTTGGGAACGAAATCCAGGATGTGTCCCATACCGTGTTTGACCATCTCCTCCGAGAACGCATCGTATCCGGCTTCACCGCCCAGTTCCGGATTGATACGGGTGAAGTCGCAAATATCATAACCGTGGGGGGAGTCTTTCCCGGCTGAGAAAAAAGGCGATGTATAGCAGTGGGTGATGCCAAGACCTGCCAGGTAACTGACGATGGAACGGGCCTTGGAAAAAGTAAACCCCCGGTTCAATTGCAATCGATAGGTGCTCCCGGGAAACTCTTTTCGGGTGGCGAGGGATTCCTGGAACAGGCTCAACGGTTCGTTCAGGGGGACTTTGTTTTTATCTGGCGGGATATTCATTTTCTGTGGACCTCCTGATACTGATTGTGTGTGTTCTCTAACGGCAAGTCAAGTTTTGCGGAATGAAATAAGATGCCTAATCGGGCTCTACAGCGCGTAGTAGAGCTGTGCAGGGTCCTTGAAAGTTGAGAATGATTTTCTGTTTTTCGAGCCTTACCGCTGGGCCGGAGGGTGGGTCGGTGTATTGCGTGTCTTCCGATGTCCACTGTAAGCTCCATTGTTTTCCCGGTGGTGGTTGGGTGATGGAATGAGTTCCTATGATGATACTTTCCTGTCCCTTCAAACACGCAACGACCAACAGAGAAGATGAGTCGCCGGTCTGCCGTTTCATTGCAAGAGTATTTTTCCCGAGGGCTTCTATTTCAAAAGAGGGATGAAAACTTTTCTGCAAAGCGGGCTCACTCTTACGCAGATTTATCAGATCCCGGTATAGATTTAGCATGCCTGTGTGGGGTCCTCTTTGGCGTTCCTCCCAATTCAATTTGCTGTTGATAAAAGTGGATGGGGCCTGCGGGTCGGGAATGGATAGGATCGAGTCGGCCTCAGAAAAAGCTTTAAAATGGCGAAATTCATTGCGCCGACCCTGGGTCACCGCTTTCCCCAGCGCTTCCGGGTGGTCGGTGAAATAGCAAAAAGGGGTGCTGGCGGCCCATTCCTGACCCATGAAAATGAGAGGAGTTGCGGGTAAGAGCAGGTGCAATGCGCTCGCGGCCCGAAAGGAAGCCGGGTCCACTGCAAAATGCAGGCGATCGCCAAGCGCGCGGTTTCCCACCTGGTCGTGATTCTGAAGGCAATGGATGAATTGGTTGAGGAGAATTCCCTCGGTTGAAGTTCCTCGCGCACGTTTCCTGAAAGCCGATTTTTGCCCGGTAAAAAACCATCCCTGACGAATGGTTTGAGCGAGGTCTTTGGCAGTGCCGCTGAAATCCTGAAAATAGCCCTCGTCATCGCCTGCCAGCAGGCGGCGCATCTGATGATGAAAGTCATCGGCCCAGACGCCGTCGAGACCAAAGCCTCCCTTCTCTTCGGGGAGAATGAGTTTGGCCCGGTTTCTGTCGTCTTCTGCTATGAGGAGAAGGTTTCTTCCGCCCGGCAGGGAGGCGCGAACTTTTTGGCCAAGTTCTTTTAAGAAGTGAGTGGGACTGTCGTCCACCATCGCATGGGTGGCGTCCAGGCGCAAGCCGTCGATGTGGTACTCGTGTACCCAGTAGAGAGCATTTTCGATAAAAAAATTCCGTGAATGTGCGCAATGCTTGCCGTCAAAATTAATGGCGTCTCCCCAGGGGCTTTTATGTCGGGATGAAAAATAGTACGGAGAGAATGCGCCCAGATAGGCGCCGTCCGGCCCGAGATGATTGTACACGACATCCAGAACAACCCCGATGTTCAAGGCATGGGCCTCGTTCACCAGACGGCGCAGTTGATCCGGTGTGCCGTAGCAACGTGCCGGTGCAAACAGGTCCACGCCATCGTAGCCCCAGTTGCGGTTTCCGGGGAAGTCCGCCACCGGCATCAGTTCGATTGCCGTGACTCCCAGGTCTTTTAGTTTTGTTAATTTTTCGCACACTCCGGTGAAGGTGCCGGTGGGTGTGAATGCCCCGACGTGAAGCTCATAAAGAATCAAGTCCTCCATGTTGACGCCGGTCCAGTCGGCATCGGTCCAGTGGAAACGGGAAGGGTCCACCACTTCTGAGGGGCCATGCACGCCCTCAGGCTGAAACCTGGAGGCCGGGTCCGGATAGGCATGCTCACCGTCGATCCTGAATTGATAACGGGTTCCTGCGGGCAGGTCCTGAAAGTGGCCTGTGAAATAGCCGTCGCCGGAAGGCTTGAGGGGACGAACCGACCCGGATGCTTCAGAGGATGGTGCCACGATGAGATCCAATGATTTGGAATCGGGGGACCAGACGCGAAACTGCGTGCCCTCTGGAGTCACCCAGGCACCGAGGCCGGGCTCAAAACCCGTCATTTTTTCTTTTTCGGTTTCAGGCATAAGACGACCAGGGACCTGGCATCCAGGGGATAAGCGGTTCCTCCCCGGACCATACCGTGGGGTTTTTGTACGCTGGTATCGACCAGAGGTTCCCAACGGGTTCCGCGTTTGTGAGCGGGCAGAATGAAGGGAATCTGTTCATGATGCGCATTGATCAAAATGAGCAGGGTGTTTCCCTGCATCGGTTCCCCATGCTCGTCCCATTCATCGAGGGCATCTCCCGCCAACCGCAGTCCGATGCATCTGGCATGGGGCTCGTGCCATTTGGCCTGAGTCATGGCGCGTCCGCTGGGAGAAATCCATGAAATATCCTTGGCGCTGGATTTGTCGGTTTTCCTGCCGGTGAAAAATTTTGTCCGGGTGAACACAGGATGGGCATTACGAAGCTGAATGATCTGCTTAAAAAATTCGAGAAACTGTTTTTGGTCCCTAGTTAAATTCCAGTCATACCAGCTGATTTCGTTGTCCTGGCAGTAGGCGTTGTTGTTGCCCTTCTGAGTGCGGCCCATTTCATCGCCGCCGCAAATAAACGGAACTCCCTGGGAGAGAAAAAGCGAGGCAATAAGATTACGTTTTTGCTTCGCGCGCAGGGCTTTGACTTTGGCATTGCCGGTGGGTCCTTCCGCGCCACAGTTCCAACTGGAGCCGCCGTTGTCGCCATCGCGGTTGCTTTCCTTATTGGCCTCATTGTGTTTGGAGTTGTAACTCACTAAATCCTGCAGGGTGAAGCCGTCGTGCGAGGTGATGAAATTGACGCTGGCCTGCGGGCATCTGCCATTGTGCTGAAACAAATCGCTACTACCGGATAGACGGCTTGCCAGTTTGGGCAATTTCCCTTCATCGCCTTTCCAGAAACGCCGGAGGGAATCCCGGTATTTTCCATTCAATTCGGACCAGGGGGAGGGAAAGTTTCCCACCTGATATCCGTCTTCACCCAGGTCCCAGGGTTCGGCAATCAATTTGACCTGGGATAGAACCGGGTCCTGTTTGATGATTTTGATGAAAGACCCCTGAAAGTCCGGTTCATGGTGGTTCCGGGTCAGGGTGGTCGCGAGATCGAACCGGAAACCGTCCACGCGCATCTCAGTGACCCAGTAACGCAGGCTGTCCATGATGAGTTGCAATACCTGGGGGTGGTTGGTGTCCAACGAATTGCCGCAACCGGTGTAGTCGTTGTACAGGCGGGGGGTTTCTTCGTTCAGCCTGTAATACGCGTGGTTGTCGATGCCCCGGTAGCACAGGGTGGGGCCAAGATGGTTCCCTTCTGCGGTGTGGTTATAAACCACGTCAAGAATAACTTCGATGCCCTCAGCGTGGAGGGCGCGTACCATCATTTTAAATTCGAGCACCGGGTCTCTGGCATGGATCGAGTGGAACCTCGTGTCCGGGGCGAAATACGACAGAGTATTGTATCCCCAGTAATTGCTCAACCCATTGTCTTCAAGATGCTGTTCGCCGAAATGCTGAAAGACAGGCATCAGCTCGACGGCGGTGACGCCCAGGGACTTCAGGTGGCTGATGATTGGCTGGCACGCCAGGGCGGAATAGGTGCCCCGGATTTCTTTGGGAATGTCCGGGTGCCGTGCGGTCAACCCTTTCACATGGGTTTCGTAGATGACGGTCTTGTTCCAGGGAGTGTTGGGGGGGCGGTCATTGCCCCAGGGAAAGGAAGTGTCCACCACCAGGGAAAGGGGAGCCACGGAAGCATTATCGCGTGAGTCCGTTTCCAGGTCTTCTCCAGGAGAATCCAACGGATAGGCAAAGTGGCGGTCATCGAGTCCATCGGTTCGGGCCAGACATTTGGCGTAAGGATCGACCAGTATTTTATCTGGATTAAAGCGATGTCCCCTTTCGGGATCGTAAGGGCCATGCACCCGGTATCCATACAGGCAACCGGGGTTCACTTCTTCCAAATAAATATGCCAGACATGGTTGGAGGATTTTGCCAGCGGGATGCGCTGGGTTTCTGTTTGGGAATCGATGGAATCGAACAGGCAGAGTTCCACACTGGAAGCGTTTTCGCTGAATAAAGCGAAATTTACGCCCCGGCCATCCCAGGTGGGTCCCAGCGGATATGGTTTTCCTTTCGTCCTCCTCATTACCTCTATTTTAGGCTGGATGTGGGAGTTTCACAAGGAAAATGGGTGTGTAGCTATCTGTGGTTAGTGAAGGGGGGCCTTGCGCAGGCCCGATGGCCTGCGCGTCCAATTTGATTAGGGGTGGCTTGGTTTAATAGACCGGGTTATGAAAGTAATATAGGGCGTCGTCACCGGGGCGGATGCTGTAGTCGGGCAAACTGGTGCATTGCTCCAGAACGATTTTCCACGCCCCGCCTTCCTTGTTAAAAACGTAATTACAGACACTGTGTTGACGTTCATCGGTGTCCGTACTTTTGGAGGTGATGCTGCTGATTTCATCGACCAGCACGTAGCCCACCTCTTTGCCCTGATTCCCTGCCAGAACCTGGCGTTGGGTGCGGCATTCCATGCCGCGAAACTCTGACATCATCTGACGGTAGCCTTTGACCCGGTTTTCCAGAAGAGCGCGTTTGTCATCGGACAGGATGACCAGTTTCGCGCCATAATGATCAAGGATCTTTTCCGGCTGAGTGCAGTTTAAAGTATCGACTTTATTGAGTATTTCGGTGAAGGTCTTGGTACCGTCGGCAAACGCTTGATTTGCCCCGGCAAATATCAGGACCATGAAGGTGGAAAGAACGATTTTAGATAAAAATTTCAACATTTACTTTCTCCAGAAGGATCATTGTCAAATAAACCAATGGCCGCCCGTGGGTCCGGGCGGGTTGTTTGTCGTTTAAGATGTTATGGAAAATTCTGTAAATAGATTTCCACCGTTTCCCCGTCGTGCGCCCAGCCGAATGTGCCGGTTCCGGCAAACGTGGAAATGATGCCCTCACTGTCCACCTTGCGAATACGGTTGTTGCCCATATCCGAAATGTACAGGTTGCCCTTGGAATCAAAAGCCACCGCGGTCGGTTGCTTCAGCATGGCCTTGGTGGCGGGGCCGCCGTCGCCAAAATACCCCTGATAGCCTTTTCCCGCTACGGTCACGATATTGCCGTCCTTGGTGATTTTGCGAATTCGATGCGTGTTGAACCCGACGATGTACAATTCCCCATCCGGGCTGAAGGCTATCGCGTCCATCGACCGGATGCCCGCTTTAAGCGCAGGACCGCCGTCGCCGGTGTCCTTGTGATCGCCATTTCCAGCAATGGTTGTCACGATGCCCTTGGTGTCGATTTTACGGATGCGGTTGTTTGCGGTGTCTGCGATAAATAAATTTCCCGTTTTATCCATCGCCAGGGCCCGGGGGTCCCGGAAGGTAGCTTTTTTCGCCGGGCCGCCGTCGCCGGTATAATCCGATTCGCCTGTCCCAGCAAAGTTTGAGACCGTGCCTTTTGTGTCGATTTTCCTGATCTGATGGTTGATGCGGTCGGCGGCGTAAATGTTGTTGTCTTTGTCAAACACGATATCCGAAAACTGGGTGACCATTGCAATTTCGCTTTTCATGGACAACCCCTGCGATTGATCTTTATTGAGGGCCGCCAGGTATTCTTTGTCCGCAGTCTGGATAAAGGTGTGAACGATACCCTTGTCGTCAATGTAGCGGATCATGCTGACAAAGCCGCTGGGGCTGACAAAGTAAACTTCCTGCTTGTCGTTGAGAATCAGGGATTGGACGGAAAAAAGAGAAGCCTCCAAAGCGGGAACACCGTCGCCGACATTACCGCGTTCCCCGTTTCCGGCGATGGTCTGGATGATGCCCGCGGGAGAAATCTTCCGAATGCGGTAATGCCCCTTATCCGAAAAAATAATATTGTCGTCCTTGTCAACGGCGATCCCATGGGGGAAATTTAAATTCGCTCCGGTTGCCGGGCCGCCGTCGCCGCCAAATTTTTTGAGGCCGTTGCCTGCAAGGGTTTCGATTTTTCCTTTAAGCGGATCGACCCTGCGAATGCGATAGTGGGAACGGTCGATGATCAGCAGACGGCCCTGCTTGTCCAACGTCACACCGAAAGGGAGATACAGGTTGGTGTCTCTTGCGAGTTCCGTTTCTCCATTGTAATCCTGCTGTCCGGTTCCTGCGACGGTGCGGATCATCCCCTGTTTGTCCACAACGCGAATGCGGTTGTTGTTGCGGTCGGCGATATACAGATTGCCCTTGTCATCCACCGCGACTCCGGTGGGGCCTGCAATGCTGGCCCGGTATGCGGGGCCATTGTCGCCCATATAAAAGAAACCGCCGTCTCCCGCCGCAGTCGTGATGATGCCCGATGGATTGACTTTGCGAATGCGGTTGTTTCTGCGATCCGCGATGTAGAGATTATCTTTTTTGTCGATGGCCAGACCGAAGGGCCGGTCGATTCGGGCTTTTAAGGCGGGCCCGGAATCTCCTCCGTACCCTTCCTCACCGTTTCCGGCATAGGTGCTGATGACACCTTTATTATCGATCACGCGGATTCGGTTGTTGCTGCGATCGGAAATATAGAGGTTGTCTTTACTGTCCAAAGCCATTCCGGAAGGAAAATGGAGACTGGCTTTCGTCGCCTGCCCGCCATCTCCACTGAACCCCGCTGTGCCGTTGCCTGCAATTGTTGTGATGATTCCTTTTGAGTCGATCTTCCTCACCACATGATTTTCCCGGTCGGCTATATAGATATTTCCTTTGTCATCGGAAAGCAAACCGGCGGGGATTTTCAAGCTGGCTTCCAGTGCGGGACCCCCGTCGCCGGAATAACCGGCGACCCCGGTCCCGGCAAAACGGGTCAACAACCCTTTTTTATCGATCCGGTCGATCGTGTTGTGATCCCGTCTGGAAATATAAATATTTCCCTTTTTATCGAGGGTGATTCCATCCACCAGGGAAATCTCAATCTCAGTCGCGGGCTCTCCCTTGGCGAAACTTAAGCTTGGGGCCAGAAGGCACAAAGCCGTCAGAACCGTCAAAAACTGTATTTTTAAAAACTTGGTGCGCATATTAACCTCAAAATAGAACCGGGCCATCCCGGTCAAGTTTCCGGGAAGCCAATTTTTTTATACATGGTCTAAGAATACAAAAAGGTTGATGGGGCAATCAACTAAAAATGATCGCAAATTCTAAAAAGCTTTTCGAGCCGAAAAGCAGTTAAAATGCAACGCTCCAATCTGACAGTCATGGGGGGCAGGGTAAGCCTTACCTTCCACTCTAACAGTGGGTTACCATTTTGTTTTCCTGTAAGGACCTGATTATACGGTGGGATCTTTCCATGTCAATTGGATTTTATTCCTTTAAAATAAATAGGTTAACCGAAGTTTTTGCTTGCTGACCCGGCGCTCGGGGCCTCATGATTGAGAAACTATGACCTTTAATGTTATGATATTTCAATCATGAAAACGCTATTGATATTTCCTGCGCAGTGGTACCCGTCTCAGCCGTATTTGAGCACACCCTACCTGACCGCTTATTTACAGTCCAAGGGATGGGACGCTTCCCAGCGCGACTTTAATATTGAATCCTACGACCATTTTTTATCGCCCGAACGTCTGGGCAAGGTGGTCGGAAAAATGCAGCGCAACCTGGAGACCCTGCGGGCCAAAAAATCTTTCACGATCAAGGAAAAATCCACCCTGGATGTTCTTGCCACGGGCATCCAGTTTTCCGATGTCATTCTTTCCCAGGTGGAAGACGCGAAAGCGGTGATGCGAACCCCGGAGCGGTTTTTTAATTTCGAGTCCTATCAGCAGGCGGACATGATTATCAAGTCGGCGCTCAAACTGGTGTCCGATGCCTATTCCCCATCCGTCTTTTCTCTGTCCACATTTGAAAGCGGAACGCGGGCCGAAGAATCCACGTTCAAGGCGCGGCAGTTCACTCAGGATAAGGAAACCAATCCGTTTATTGAGTTGTACGACGAGGTCCTGTTGCCGACCGAGTCCTGGGAGGGTTACGACGTCGTGGGGATTTCCATCGTGGGCATCTCGCAGATCATTCCGGGGTTGACCCTGGCGCGCATGCTTAAAGAGAGGCATCCGCATTTACACGTCACATTGGGCGGGCCCATCTTCAGTGTGAATGCCAGCCAGTTAAAAGGCCATGCGGAATTTTTTGACGACTTCTGCCACAGCATTGTGCTGTTCGAAGGCGAAGACCCGATTCATCAACTGCTGACCACCTTGAAAAAGGGTTCGAGTCTGCATGAGGTCCCCAACCTGATGTTTCAGGATCAGGGGGAAGTGTGCATCAACAAGGAACGGGTCGAGTTGCGATTTGAGGAAATTCCGTCGCCCACGTTTGAAGGGTTGCCGATGGACCGTTATCTGTCGCCCTATCCCATCCTGCCGGTTTTGCAGAGCCGGGGTTGCTACTGGGGCAAATGCACCTTCTGCACCCACAGTTTTATTTACGGCCATCGCTATGGCAAACAACGCACCGAGCAGATGGTGGACGAGTTGAAAGCTTTGTCAGAAAAATACCAGACCAAATATTTCACGTTTTCGGATGAAGCAATGTCTCCGCATGCGTTGAATGATATTTCCGAATTGATGATTGAACGCGAGGAAGACATTCGGGCGCTGGCTTTGCTTAAGTTTGAAAAGGTCATGGACGAAACGTTGTTCGGAAAAATGAAAAAGGCGGGCTTTCTTTTTCTGATGTTTGGGTTGGAAAGCGCCAACGACCGGATCCTCGCCCTGATCGACAAAGGCACCTGTAAGGAAGTAGAGCGCGATGTTCTAAAAAAGAGCAGTGACGCCGGGATCTGGAATCATTCGTTTCTGTTTTACGGATTTCCCACCGAGACACGCGCAGAAGCTCAGGAGACCACGGATTTTCTGATGGACAACCTGAATTCCATTCATTCGTTCGGGCCGGGGGTGTTTCTATTGAACCGGGATTCAAGTTGCTATCAATACCCGGAAAAGTTTTCCATCACCGAAATCATTCAGGACCCGGAAGCCAACATCGCCATGAACCTGGATTTTGTTGCCGATAAGGGCATGTCGCGTGAGGAGGCGGTGGAAATGAATGATAAATGTATTCAACTTGCGGAAGAAAAATTTCCTTCCCTCAAGGTTTGGGGGACGCTGCCGAGAGAACATTTTCTGCTCTATCTGGACCACTATGGCAAGGACGCGCTGAGCGGAAAATCCTCCGCGGCTGAGGATGAAGACAAAGCGCTCTGTAAAGCGTGATTGATTTTCTAATGACTGGAATGATGAAATGAAAGTACTGCTCCTGTTTCCACCTGACTGGTTGCCTTCGGAACCTTATCTGAGTCTGCCTTCACTGACCTCGGTTCTGCGCCCTGCCGGTCACGATGTGGTGCAAAAAGACATCAACGTGGAAATGTACGATATGTTCTTCAGCCCGCCGTTTCTCGATTACGCGGCGGAAAGAATCGGGCGCGAGTTGCATCACCTTCAGGTGGTTAAGGGCCAGCGCGCGTTGGATGAAGAAGAGCAGGCGCTCATGGATCAGCTACTTTCCTGTACGCCTGAACTGGTAGCGAAATTAAAAGGCGACATCGACAAGGCCAAGTCCATTTTAAGGAGCGAGGCTTTTTACGAAATCGACAATCTCGAATGGGCCACCAACTGCCTGCACGAGACGATGGGGTTTATTTCCTTAGCCTATTATCCGGCGCAGATTTGTTTTCCTCCGATTGAAACGGACCTTATCTACAAACCGTTCATGTCCAGTGAGATTCTGGAAGCCTTGGACGATGACCAGATCAATGTGTACCGCGACGTGTACCGACGCCTGATTCATCCGGTCATGGAAAAAGAACGGCCCGGCGTGGTCGGCATCTCTGTTGTTCAGCAGAAGCAATTGATCTCGACGTTCACCTTCTGCAAGATGATCAAGGAGGACTTTCCCGACACACACATTACTTTAGGCGGCAACATCATCACCCGTCTGCGCGATGTGTTTAAGGAAGCCGACAGTCTGTTTGAATATTTCGACAGCGCAGTGGTGTATGAAGGCGAGAATGCGTTTTTGCAGTTGATCGAGGCCGTCGAAAATAAAAACGGTTTTGCCGGTTTGCCCAATTTGATCTTTAAAGACGATAAGGGCATTCATGTGAACAAGGAAGTGCGCTCGGAAGATTTGTCCCAACTGCCGCCGCCTGATTTCGACGGCCTGCCGCTGGACAAGTATTTTATTCCCGAACTCATTCTGCCCTACCTCGCAACGCGGGGTTGCTATTGGGGGAGATGCACGTTCTGCGATCATTTCCAGGGATACGTGGAAGGCTTTCGCACCAAACAGGTGGACCAGATCGTCGAGGAGATCGAGTTTTTAAAGAACAAGCACCAAACAAAGTTTTTTCATTTCACCGACGAGTCTTATCCGCCGGCTCTGTTCCGGAAACTTTCCAAACAGTTGATCGAGAAAAAATCCGATATTGTGTGGACCACCCACATGCGCTTTGAAGAGTCCCTGCTCGATGAAGAAGTCTGGAAAGATGTCTGGGATTCCGGTTGCCGTTACCTGCATTTCGGCTATGAGTCGGGCAACCAGCGTGTTTTAAAACTGATGGACAAGGCGACCGATCTTGAAGCCATTCAGACAAATCTGAAAATGTCATCGGATGCGGGAATCTGGAATCACATCATGGGATTTTTCGGGTTCCCCGGAGAAACTCTGGAAGAAGTGGAAGACAGTAAAAACTTTGTCTACAAAAACCGAGAGAACATCCAGTCTCTTGGGTTCATGACGTTTGTTCTGGGGAAATACAGTCCCATCGCCTTCGAGCCGGAAAGGTATGGTGTGTCGTATTATAAAAATCCGGAATGGGACCTAGCGCTGGATTATTATTTCACGGTGGAAAAAGGTTTGAGTATCCAGGAAGCGCTGGATGTTTTTGAAGAGTTCGAGCAAAAGCATGACCCAAAATGGGATCTTAGAACCTGTGTTAGAGAGTATATCTTCCTTTATGTCGAACGCTTTGGCACCAACAAGCTGTCGCAGTTGGAAATGCGCCCCGACCAACGCCTGCATGCCCCGCACAGCCCTGTCGGGATGGTCTGAATAAAATCCATTCACTCAGATTTATACATCACCACGTTTTCCTGTTCGTTGGGGTCGTTTCTCGAAACGATCGCAATGGCGGGCTCGGTGTCGCTCAAATTGACCGGTTGGTGCGGTACGCCCGGCGGGATGAACAGAAAATCTCCTGCTTCTGTTAGCAGGGATTCTTTCAACCCTTCGCCATAACGGGTCTCGACCCGACCTTCCAAAAGGTAAATCGCCGTTTCAAAATCCTTATGGTAGTGCGGTTTCGCCGTGGCCCCCGGTGGAATGACCACCCGGTTCATCGAAATTCTTTTAGCGCCTGCGGTTTCTCTGGAAATACCGACGTAGTAGGGCAACTTCTGCTCCGTCATGATTTCACTCCCCGCCCGCACCCGGGTCACGCTTTTTTTCAGATCCAATCCCATAATTCACCTCTTTCATCGTTTGCCTGATTATAACATTCCTTCATCCTATGAGGCGAAGACCTTCCCGGCCCGGCATTCTGGTTCCCGCGATCCCGCTTGTTTGACGGGGAAAGCGGCCCTGTGCTAAAATCCGCCCCACTATGTGGGAGGAAACTTTCGCTATGCTCGCAACCCTTGGAGACCTATAGCATTCTCCTATTGGGTCCAGCGTATCGCTTGGGCGCGAATCATTTCAGAGGCAGGCACATCTAAATTAGCAAAGAAAACCTCAGGATGAAAAACTCAGTACTTGTGATACTTCACCTTTGCCTTCATGCCTCTGTGGTATCCCTTCATGCCCCGAAGGGGTAGAAGGGGTAATGCAGGTTGTGTGGTCAGCCGTAAACCCATAGCACGTTGATAAATGGTCCAGCGTCACGCTGGCGTTAATATAAGCCCCAGCCCTCAGGCTGGTCAGGACGGGAGTGGAAGATGGGAATTAATTTTACAAAAATGAGTGGAAGCGGCAATGATTTTGTCATCATTGACAATCGTGTGCCCGTGGTTCAGGACGACGCCAAGCGCGATTTTGCCCGCCGGGTCTGCGCGCCCAAAACATCGGTCGGGGCGGATGGCGTGATCTTTCTGGAAAATTCCGATAAAGCCGATTTCAAATGGGATTTTTATAATAACGACGGCAGTTCCGCCGAAATGTGCGGCAACGGTGGCCGCTGTGTGGCTCGGTTTGCCTTTGAAAATAAAATCGCCCCCAGCCATTTGTCCTTTGAAACCACCGCCGGAATCATCACCGCCGATGTGAACGGGACCAGTGTGAAGGTCAAGTTGACGCCGCCGCAGGCTTTTCTGCAAAACATCGACCTTGACCTTGAGGGGGTTCCCTATAATGTGGACAGCATCAACACCGGAGTTCCGCACGCCATTGTTTATTGCGACGATCTGGAGGCGGTGGACATTCAATCGATTGGGCGGGCCATCCGGACGCATCCCAAGTTTGCCCCGGCGGGGACCAACGTGGACTGGGTGCAGAAAAAAAACGGCAACTCAATCAGCATTCGCACTTACGAGCGGGGCATTGAAGCGGAAACCCTGGCCTGCGGGACCGGAGCGGTCGCGTCCGCTTTGTTAGCGTCTTATCGCAAACAGGTGGAGCCGCCGATCGAAGTGAAAACCCGGGGCGGAGACATTCTTAAAATTCATTTTCAGGCGTCGAACGGATTGGTCGAGGAGGTCTATCTGGAAGGACCGGCGATGATCACGTTTGAGGGGACCCTTGGTGAATATTAAGCCAGGGGGGCCTATAAAAAATTTTTTCCGGAGAATACTTGAATGTTTGAAGGATCGATGGTCGCAATCGTCACGCCATTTAAAAACGGCAGGGTCGATGAAAAAGCACTGAGGGGACTGATCGAGTTTCAGATCGCCGGAGGCACCCAGGGAATTGTTCCCTGCGGAACCACGGGCGAGTCGGCGACCCTGAGCCATGCGGAGCACGATGAAGTCATCGGCATCACGGTGGACGCCTGTAAGGGGCGCGTCAAAGTGCTGGCCGGGACCGGGTCGAACTCCACCTCGGAAGCCATTGAGCTGACGCAAAGCGCGGAAAAAAAAGGCGCCGACGGCGCATTGCTGATCACGCCGTATTACAATAAGCCCAGTCAGGACGGGTTGTATCTGCATTTTTCCACCCTCGCCAGGGAAACCGATTTGCCGATCGTTTTATACAATGTTCCTGGCAGGACGTCGGTCAATATGCTTCCGCCGACGGTCCAGAAGCTGGCTGACATAAAAAACATCGTGGGAATCAAGGAGGCGTCGGGTTCGTTGCAACAGATCAGCGAGATCATCGCGCTTTGCGACCAGGAATTTCCCGTCATTTCCGGCGACGACCCCCTGCTCTGGCCCATTCTGGCGATTGGTGGCAAGGGAGTCATTTCGGTGACGGCCAATGTGCTGCCCGACAAGGTGTTCCAGCTGTGCCGGGCGGCGAAGGATGGGGATTCGGGCCGGGCGCGGGCTCTGCATTATGAATTGATGGAGATCAATGACATTCTCTTTATCGATACCAACCCGGTGCCGGTGAAACTGGCGTTGGCCCTCATGGGCAAAGTTGACGATGAGTTGCGATCGCCCCTGGCTCCCATGTCGGCGGATAATATCGATAAACTGAAAACCGTCCTGCGCAGGTATGACCTGATTTCTTAACTGGAAAATTTTTCGCAACCGGGGTTTAATAGGGTGCCCGATACAAACCATCTCAATCCATTGGCGAAGGGGGAGTCTTGACAAAAATTCTTGTGATTGGAGCCGCAGGCCGGATGGGACGGACCATCGTCTCATGCATCGATGACACCGAAGGGGTTGAGATTTCCGGCGGCACGGAAAATCCGGGCAACCCCTCGGTCAATAGCGATATCGGCGAGCTTGCAGGCATTGGCAAAAAAAGTATCTTTGTTGAGGATTGCCTGGAAAAAGCGGTGAAGGCCTGCGATGTGATCATCGATTTCACGGCTCCCGATTCCAGCATGCAAACGCTGGAGGCCGCCGTGAAGGAAATCAAACCGTTGGTCATAGGGACCACCGGGTTTTCGGCGGAACAAAAGCGTCAGATTGAGCAGGCCAGCAAAAAGAACCGCTGCGTCATGGCGCCCAATATGAGTATTGGCGTCAATGTGTTGTTCAAGGTGGTGGCGGACATGGCCAAGGCCCTGGGGGACGCCTACGATGTGGAAATCGTCGAGGCACATCACAAGTTTAAAAAGGACGCGCCCAGCGGCACGGCGGTGCGTATCTCGGAAATTGTCGCCGATGCGCTCAACCGGAACATCGATGAAGTCGGCGTGTATGGCCGAAAGGGCATCACCGAGCGCACCCCCAAAGAGATCGGCGTTCACACTTTGAGAGCCGGGGATATCGTGGGCGAACATCGTGTGTTGTTCGGCGGCATGGGCGAGAACCTGGAAATTTTTCACCGCGCCCAGAGCCGGGAAACCTTTGCCCGTGGCGCGGTCCGGGCGGCCAAGTGGCTGGTCAACCAACCCGTCGGGCTGTATGATATGCAGGACGTGCTGGGTTTCAGGAAAAAATAAAACTTCCCTCACCTGAAGGAAGGATTATGAAATTCTCATTCGCAAATTTAAAGTTTAGCCGCAGAGCCTTTTTGAAGGTGTTTTCGCTGTCGGCGCTCGCCTCGCTTATTCCCGGTAAAGCCTCTGGAATCGGGGATTACCGCAAAGATAAAAATATTCCCAAACAATACATTCAGAACAGGGACACCCCCGACTTTCATATCCGTAGCGCCAATCCTTTCATGGGCGTGGACACCGCCAACTGGGGCCTGGTGGTCACCGGCATGGTCAAGCAAACCATTGCCTTAAGTTATGAGGATTTATTTGGATTCAAATTGCACTCCCAGGTTTCCCGATTGAAATGCGTGGAGTGCTGGTCGGCGACTGCCACGTGGGAAGGCTTTCGCGTGGATGATCTTTTTGACCGGGTTCAGCCCGACCCCGCCGCCAAATACGTTTATTTCGAGTCTGCCGACTCCTATTATGAAAGTTTTACTCTGGAGGAGTTACAGCGCGACCGGGTGCTGTTTGTGCTCAAGATGAACGGGCAGGCGTTGTCCAAGGATCACGGATTCCCCTTGCGGTTGATCGTTCCATTTAAATACGGTTACAAAAATATCAAGTACATCACGCGAATCGAATTTACCGATACCCGGAAACGAAATTACTGGTTCAACAACGGTCCTTATTCGGTGGACGGGACCATCCAGCCGGGGACCGATCATCCCCTGGACTTCAACAAGAAACCGCTTCCGATCAATGGCGGAGAGGTATTTCATCCCTTCGACAAACGGCCCTCATGAAAGGGTCCGCCTTTATCCTCGTTTTTTTGAGCCTCATTCTTCTTTCCTGCGACAGCCATAAAGTAGAACAGATTCAAGTGGAGATTCCGCCAGGTGTCACCGTTCCCGAAGGCATGGTTTATATTCCGGAAGGTGGATTTATCATGGGGCATCCGGATGACCCGCGCACCGAGGGAGGCCGGACGGTTTTAACGGACGCCTATTTCATCGATAAATATGAAGTGAGCCGGGGGGAATATCAGGCATTCAAACCAAGGGAATCGTTTGATCCCAAATGGGCCAGGTTTCCGGCGGCGCGGGTCACCTATCAAGATGCGAAAGACTACTGTCAAAAGATGGGGAAACGCCTGCCCGCGGAAGCGGAGTGGGAAAAAGCCGCCCGTGGCGGGGATAGCCGCAAGTGGGCCTGGAGCCAGTATTACGACCATCCCAATACCGGGTTTTCAGGTTTTCAACCCGAACCGGTGGACAAACGCGAGGAATGGATCAGCCCGTATGGGCTCTATGGGATGGGGCACAATGTCTGGGAATGGACCCAGGACTGGTACGTCTATAAGGGACAGCCGGGCGCAGAGCGGAACAAGTTTAAAGTGATTCGCGGGGGTTTGATACAGACGCATCTGTCGATTAAATTCTCCGCCACGTATTTTCGCAACTGGATGGAGCCCACGGCGTCTTTCAATTTTACAGGCTTCCGTTGCGCAAGGGATGCTTAAGGAGGGTGATATGTCTAAAGCCTGTATTAACTCGGAAAAGCGGTGCTGGAAAATTGAGGGATATAACGGTTCCCAACAATTGTTTATGAAAGAGTTACCATTGAATAGCTTGTCAGAAGGCCAGATGGTTTCCCTCTTGCAGCGGCTAGTATCCAAGCACTTGAATGAAGATGAGATCGTTGCGGCCTCGCTCCGCCGTAACTCTAAAAAATACGCTCCGCATCTCGAACCGCTTATAGACCGCCGTGCAAAGGGTCGGTATACGATCACGGTTGGTCAAAACCCATATTATGTAGCCCGTGTTTCGCAGAGCGACTAATTGGCAATTCGCAAGACTTGTACCGGTAAAGATCCAGATAAGAATTGAGATCTTGATCGTTGGTCTTCAGCAAAACTAAAATGGCCTGGGGGCATGGAATGAGGGAGAGGACTTGATGGATTTTTCAGACATTGTCATGCTAGTTCTTAAAGGCATTGTGATCGTAGGCAGTTTTGCATCTTTGATCGCGCTTTGTGTTTACATTGCTATAGTCGCCATTGGTATTCAGGGGATTTGGTATGGTCCATACTCGCCCCTTTTGTTTGAGATGTTATATAGCTACAAATCTTGGAAAAAAGCAGTTTTCCCTGGACTCGCGATCATCGGCCTCTTTGTTTGCCTGTTCACAGGCCTCAAAGCCATGCTTTTTTGGATACCTGACAGTTGGGGGCTAGATGACGGGGAGGGCATAGTTCAATACTTCACAGGGACCCTGGGATTTATGTTCGCTTTCATTGGTTGTGGGGTGATCATACGTTCTATAGATAAGGCGATTAAATCACAACTGTTTCTAGACGCACTTAAAGTGACAATAGCTGGTGAGAGAGAGATTCATGCCGCTACGACTTTGGCCCAGCTGGAGACACTTGAATCCAACTACAACAAGAAGATCGAAGAACTAGAGGAGATAGAGAAGGCGCTGAAACCCCGCTATACACATTCGGAGCATAATACATGTGTCTATATGCGTTACGAAGAGAAAATAGGAGCTTACCGTGACTTGATAAATCTGATCCAGTTGCGAAAAGTGACAATAGCTGGTGAGAGAGAGATTTGCAGGGCTACGTCTTTGGTCCGGTTAGAGGCACTTGAATCTTACTACAGCAAAAAAATAAAAGACCTGGAAGATGAGGAGGAGAGGACCGGCTACATCGATGTGGGTCACCAAAAGCGAGTAAATGCTTACCATGTCTTGATAAATTTGATCGAGTTACGAAAAATTACAATAGGTAGCGGGAGAGAGATTCATGCCGCTACGACTTTGGTCCGGCTGGAAAGACTTGAATCCGACTACAACGAAAAAGATGCGAGTTGCCACGATCAAGGAAATGCTCCCTACGACTTGATAAATTTGATCGAGTTACGAAAAGTGGTAATAGCTGGTGAGAGAGAGATTTACGAGGCTACGTCTTTGGACCAGTTGGACACACTTAAATCCGTCCACTTAAAGAAGATTGATGATTTAAAAGAGAGGGGCAATAAGAATAATTGGCGTTATAAAGAGGAAATAAATACTTACCACGACTTGATAAATTTGATCGAGTTACGAAAAATTACAATAGGTAGCGGGAGAGAGATTCATGCCGCTACGACTTTGGCCCAGCTGGAGACACTTGACTCCGACTACAGCAAGAAGATCAATGATCTACATGTGAGTTGCCACGAGGTAAGAAATGCTTTTATTGACTTGGTAGATTTGATTAACTCACAAAAAATAGGAATAAATGGTAAGAAAGATATTTACGAGGCTACGTCTTTGGACCAGTTGGAGGAACTTTCATCCGACTACCGCTGGGAACTCGAACATCTAGAGAGGATCGACGGGGGGCTCGGCGGGCGGGACGGCGATTTAAGCTGGCAAAAGCAAATAAAAGCTTACCACGACTTGATAAATTTGATCGAGGCAAGAATAAACGAATATTTCAATGAATAAAAAGAAGCTTCAAACTTTGGCTAAAGACCTTAATAATGAGCCTCCGAGAAGCCCGAGAAACATGTTAGGGGGATATGTAATTCTTTCTCGCTGTTTAGATAAGTGTCGATCTTTTCTTCTAGGAATTAATGGCGCATACAACTTTTGGCCTTGCTTTTTATGTAGTCATCTGGAGGCATTTTCAGGTGTAGATCATGACGAGTTAAAGGATTTTGTGGCCACAGGCGCAAATGATGAAGAGGTTTATTCTGAATACGATCCCTCAAAAGAACGTTTTCGTTCCCAAAATTATCAGGATGATTTAAGATTGAAAAAGTTGAAACGATCTCCGTGAATCACACACTTAAACCAATTTTCCTTGTGATTAATAATTACCTTTTAGATGGCCCGCGATTTCTTCCGCCGCTTTGGTAAAAAGCTTTTTCTCCGACAACCCGCCACTCAACCAGGAATTCACCTCCCAGCCGCCGACCATTTCATCTTCGTCAAATAACGCGACTTTGACCCGCAATTTTGCCTGGGAGGAACTGGAAGCGCCGAGAGTCGCGATTCTGCCTATCGGACTGCCCTCGTCGTATTCCACTATTTTATATTTCAGGTGAAACTTTGCTTCATCAAACGTCAACTTGAAACCTGTTTTATTGATGGAATCCTCTAAGCTGGCCTGCAAACGCGTGCCCGCATCCAGGAGGGTATAGTTCTGTTCGGTCAAGTCCTCGATGTTGAGGGTGTTGACGTTGTTTTGCCAGCTTTTTTTCACTTCAGACTGCGCGCCTGAACAGGCATAAAGGAACAAAACCAGCAGGATGGCGGATCTGGTTAAATGTTTCATGGCTTCTCCAAAATCTGATTTCAAATCGGATCGCACTGATCCATAGAATTCTATAGAAAAACGCCAGTGAATTCAATAGGTTATTCGAGGGATGGTGGGAGTGCCGTCGGTTTATTTGAACAGATGTAAAACTTTTTCTTCCAGGGTGCTGAACCAGAGTTGCAGTTCAATGGGGATCAGGCTGTTGATGTAGGTCAGGTATCCCATTGCCAGCGCGATGCCCAGGGCGATGAGCAACAATCCGCTGAACAGGTTGGTGGTGTGCAGATAAAACGTTCTGCCGCCAAAGTTCAAGGCCCACTCTTTTCCGCGCAACACTCTCCAGAACAGACCATCTTTGGATAGCTTGCCGCAAAAGGTGGCGATCATAATCAACGGCAATCCCAGCCCCAGAGCGTAGGAGAAAAGCAGGGTCATGCCTTGAAGAACTGTTTTATCGGAAGCGGCGAGGATGAGGATGCCGGATAAAATAGGGCCGACGCAGGGGGTCCAGCCCAGAGCGAAGGTCGCGCCAAACAGAAAAAATCCGAAAAAGGTGGAGCCGGGTTTGCCCTGGAAATTGGCTCCGGAAAATCCTTTGCCAAAAAGCGTCATCACCCCAAATATCGCCACCAGCACGCCGCCGATGGTGGCCAGGGAAAACATATAGTCACGCAGGAGCTGTCCCAGAAAGCTGGCTGACGCTCCCATTAAAACAAACAAAGTGGCAAGACCTATGAAAAATGCCAGTGACATCAGACTCAAACGCGCACGGTCCGCCTGGGCGGTCACCGCAAAATACGCGGGCAGGATGGGAAGCGTGCAGGGTGACAGAAAACTGAACACACCGGCGATGAAGGCCAGAAAGGTCAGCGCCAGAAACCCGGATTGCGGCAGATTGGTTTTGGCCTCGAAAGGATTGATGGCAGGTTTATTGGCGACGGATGTTTGTTGCGCCGGTGATCCTTTAGCCGCCGACGTCTCAGACGCCGTTCCCGGAGTTTTGTCGGCGAAGGATAATTTTTGCAGGGCTGCGGGTTTTTCTGAACTCACGCATCGAAACCCGACATCCTGACCGGGTTGGTCTGGGTTGGCGTATTGCCGATAGCCTGCTCGTGCAAATTTTGCCAGGGCGGATTGATACGTGGAGCCTGGGAAATGCCCGATGTCGCTTGCGGAATGTCCGCGGATCACTTTGAGGCCCGTGTTGTAATATTCACTTTTGAAAGTGTTGCCTTCATAGGGCTTGTAGTCGTCCTCGACCCATTCCCACACATTGCCGATCAAATCGTGGACTCCTTCGGCGTTAGCCCCATCAGGGGAAGTGCCCACCACCTTGAGTTTGGTTTTCTGCCCGGTGGCACGGGCCAGGTTGGCCGACTTGCTGTCGAAAGCCTCTCCCCAGGGATATATTTTTCCGTCGGTTCCTCGGGCCGCACGCTCCCACTGTTTTTCAGAGGGCAGGTTTTTTTCCGCCCATTGGCAAAAATTTGCCGCGTCGTACCAGGTGACCCAGGCGACAGGCTGATTGTCCAGCCCTTCCGGGTAGCGGTTGTTTTTCCAGTTGGGCGGGGGCTCGGCGCCTATATCGTCCACATATATTTTATAACGGCGGTTGGTGACCTCAAATTGGTCGATATAGAACCCCTTGAGAAAGATTTTTTTCTCCGGCGTTTCGTCGGCGTACCAGGGTTTGGGAATGCCCATGGAAAGCGCTTCGGCGGATTCATCGGTCTGGCTGGTTCCAAATATAAAATGACCTGCGGGAATAAAAACCATCTGCCCTTCGAGGGAGTTGTCTTTCGTGCTTTCAGCCGCAGCGCTTGATATCAGGGAAAATATGAAAACGGCAGCGCAAAAAAACGCGAGTAGGATTGGATTTTTTTTCATAGTGTTGGAATGGATCGTATCCGGTTGGGAAAGGATGGCCATCAGGAAGGAGGCTATCCCGCAGGATATTGAATCAACTTTTTGTGTTCAAGAGATTTTCAAAATATTGCAGTGTGCCGGGTTCGGTCCAGTCTTCGGCCCCATGCATGGCGCCGATGATATTTCCCTGCGGGTCGATCAGGAAGGTGGTGGGCAGGCTGACCACCCCGTACTGGTAACTCACCTTCAACTGTTGATCCAATAAAAATGTAAATGAGAGATCATGGGCTTTGACGTAGGGTTCCACCACCGTCGCGCCGAACATGTCGTTGGAGATGGCGAGGACGTCAAACTTATCCGATTTGAATCGCTGGTACAAAGCTTCCAGAGAAGGCATTTCCACCTTGCAGGGGCCGCACCAGGTGGCCCAGAAATTGACCAGAAGATACTTGCCCTTGTAATGATCGAGGCTGATGTTCTTGCCATTTAAGGATTGCAAACTGAAATTGGTTGCGCGCACCGCCTTATCCGTTTCCGCGGTTGCGGTGGCGCTCAGCAGAACCAAAAGAAGGCCAATGATTAACGAAGTGAAATTGAGAATTCTTTTGTTGGATTCAGGCAAGAAACATCCTCCGGGTTTGGCTATGATGTGGTCAGGATTTGGAAATTTTATTCTACCGACTCAATACAGCGTACCATGGGAATGGCTTTTTTCAAGGCGCGTTCGATCCCCATTTTCAGGGTCATGGTCGAACTGGAACAGGAACTGCAAGAACCGATCAGGCGGAGTTTGACCACGCCATCGTCAATATCCACAAGTTCTACATTGCCGCCATCCGCCATGAGTGAAGGCCGGATGGTATCCAGCACCGTTTCCACTTCATCCTGCATTTCCGCATCCATAATGACCTGTTCTTTGTATAAGGTTTTTAGCCGTTGCCGTTCACCAGAGATTCTTTTTTCTCCAGCAACTGTTCCTTTGTTTCTTCGTGTTCCGGGTCTTTGGGGATACAATCGACCGGACAAACTTCCACACACTGGGCGTCTTCATACCAGCCCACGCACTCGGTGCAGTGTTCCCAGTCGATGACAAAAATATCATCGCCTTCGGATATGGCTTCGTTGGGGCATTCCGGCTCGCAAACCCCACAGTTCACGCAATCTTCATTGATTAACAGTGCCATGTCTGCTTCTCCTAGCTATAGAAAATATTTCTATGAATTATTTTTTAGATGGATTCTCTTGCTCGTTCTTCAAACTTGTTTGTTTCAGGGTCCCAGGCGAACAGGGCCTGCTCCTTGATTTCCCCATTATACACCGAAACCACCAGATGCGTGGCATCAGGATACCAGGGGTCGCCCCACTCTGACAGCGCCATTTTTTTATCCTCATCGGAAAAATAGGCGTCGTGCTCAGGATGGGAATGATAAAACGTCTTGATGGCCCATCCCTTGGTTCGGGTCTTTTTTTCAATGGCTACCAGATCTTTGGGATCGATGGAAAACGCCGTTTTCGCATCCCTGGGATAATTTTCAGGGTCTTTCTCGTGCAATCGATTTTGAATATTGGTACACCGAAAAACCGTATCCTCGCTCAGATTTTCGGGGTGCCCCAGAACGACCCCACAGCATTCATCGGGGTATTCTTCCATGGCCTGAAAGTGAATCATCACCAACAGGTTCTTATCAATTGAAGTCATGGAATATTGTGAAATGCCGGGTATTGATTGTCAAATAGTTTTAATCCCACGGCGAATTAAAATATTTTCCCCCTTACAGGGGAGGAAGTTTGGGCCTGACGCTGCGCGAGGCCCTGAAAAAACGTTGCACGGCGTGAGCAAACTCGCCCTCCGCGGAGGAGCCAGCGTCACGCTGGCTAAACGTGGGTTCGTACGACGAGGTTGTCGTTTACGGTCAGCTGGCAGGCGAGACGAATTTCGGGGTCTTTGTCTTTGAGTTTTTCCGTTTCGACATCGTTTCTGGGATCGACGTTCCCTGAAACGATTTTTACCGTGCAGGAAGTGCATAAACCCCGGCCCCGGCAATTTAATATTTTGAACACGTGCGAGTAGACGCTCAACTTTTGCTGGATGGCGGCTTCCCGTAAATTGGCACCGGGCTCTACCTTGAAGGTCCGGTTCTGGTCTTCAAATTGAACTTCTAACATGCTTCGATCTCGATGAAATGGTGTAATTTACCCTTGCCCAAGTAGCCGTAAAATGCGCTGCCGACTGTGGAACAGGTAGTATTCATGTGGACAAACTCCTTTTGCCCATTTTCCGCCTTGAGCACTCCCACCTGGGAGTAGGGCGGGATGGACCCCCCGCAATTTTCGCACCGGACGGAAAAACTGTCGCACAAGCTCAGCAGACAATCTTTGCAAACGACTGGATCAAACAAAAATATTTCCTGGCCTTCGAACTCTACCAACGTGGGCAGTTGATCCACCGGGGTCCCGCATTCCTGGCAACTACGATCGATTTGATTTCCCATAAGTTGCAGGAGTAAGGTTCCGCCCCTGATGTGGTTTTATTGCGAAAGGAGTTATTCTACCCAAGGAGAATCAATTGATGCAAACTTTTTTCATTTCGTAAAAATTGTCCAGGATGGCGCCGGCGCCCTTGCAGATGCTGAGCAGGGGGTCTTCAGGGGTGTATACCTTGAGGGTGGTTTTTTCTTCCACCAGTTTGTCCAGTCCCCGGATGAGGCCGCCCCCTCCGGTCAGGTAGATGCCATTGGAATGAATATCCGCTGACAGTTCCGGGGGCACTTTCTCCAAGGCTCTGAGAACAATGGAGATAATGGTGGAGATGGGTTCTTTCATGGCTTCGCGGATTTCTTCGTCATCAATAGTGAGTGACATGGGAACGCCTGTTTTCACGTTCAGCCCCTTGACCTCCGTGGTCAGTTTTTTAACCAGAGGATAGGCGCTTCCGATCTCCATTTTAACGCGTTCCCCTTCAAATACGCCGATATTCAGGTGATGGGCGATCCTCATATAACGCACGATCGCCTCGTCTATTTCGTCTCCGGCCAGGCGTACCGATTCCCCGTAAGCGATGGCCGAAAGAGAAATGATCGCAACATCCGTGGTGCCTCCACCGATGTCGATCACCATATTGCCTTCGGGCTTGTGGGCGGGAATGCCCACGCCTATGGCGGCGGCCATCGGCTCTTCCACCAGATGGACCTCGCGGACTCCGGCCATGATGGAAGCGTCGATCACCGCTTTTTTCTCCACCTGGGTGATGCAGGTGGGAATGCCCACCACCATCCTTGGTTTGACGAAGCGGTGATTCTTCAACACCTTCTTGATGAAGTAATTGATCATGGCGTTGGTGATGTCAAAATCTGCGATCACGCCGTCCTTCATGGGCCGGATGGCTTCAATCCGGGCGTGCGTTCTGCCATACATCTGCTTGGCTTCCAGACCCACTGCCTCCACCCCCTGCCCGTTGGTGTTCACGGCTACCACAGAAGGTTCGTTCAAGACAATGCCTTTTCCTTTGACATAAACCAGGGTGTTTGCCGTTCCAAGGTCCATGGCCAGGTCGGCTGCAAACCAGCCAAATAATTTGTTTAGAAAGTTCACGATTAAGGCGTCACTTTTAAAGGTTGAGCGGTTCTGGCCCAGGACAGGCCGATCAGGTCATGAAGGTCTTCCCCTTCCTCAGGGTAGGCCGAAAGGCCCCATGCGGTTGTCACTTGCACAGAAACTCCATTGACCGAAAGAGATTTGTCATTGAACAGATTTCTCAATCGGGATTCGATGGAATCCACCTCCTCACGGTTTCTTTTCAAAATCATGATCAGTATGGAGTTGTCAGAGTATTTAAAAATATTTTTTGGGGAAGGCACTCTCTGGGAAATAAGAGAAACGAGCCCTCGAAAAAGGGAGTCGCCGCTTCTAACTCCATGCGTTTCGTAAAGGGACGGTAAATTGGTCAGTTGAACGGTCAGGAAAAAGACCGGATAGGTCCCGTTAAATACTTTCCGGGAGATCGCCCGTTGATAGTTGATTAAAAACCGGTGATTATAAATTCCGGTGATCGGGTCCCGGTTTTTTTCATTTTCCCGCTCGCTCGTCACTTCCTTGAAGGTCAAAGAAGAAGCCACACCCGAGGCGATCAGGGTTAATTTATCCAGATCGTGCTGGGACAATCCATTCATGGTCAATGATCCGCAAACCAGCACGCCTAGCAGGCGTTTGTCGTGCATGATCGGTGTCGCGGCAACCGATTTGATGGCTTGGGTATTTTCATTTGCAGAAAACAGGGCCATCAGCGAATTTTCAAATTCGGTATAAATAATGGGTGAGCGGCTTTGAGCGCAGGTCCCGACAATTCCTGTCCCCTGGTGCACTTCATATAGCGACGGGTCTTCAGTAAACCCTTTCTGCTGCCAGATTTTTCCCAAACCGTTTTTGTCGAACCGGATGACGGCGACGGCATCGCACTTCAGAATGGAGGAGGGTATCTCGACCAGGCGGCGAACCAGAGTGTCCTTGTCAGGAGAATCCGCCAGAAATTTGAGGTAGGTGTTCATTTCCGGAAGGGCGGACTCTGGTTTTTCGGTGTCGTGATGGGGTTCCCTTTCATGAAACAAATGCCAGGCGATCTGTTCGGCGCACCCGCCGACAATTTTTTGCAATTTGGGAGAAAAACCATACGCTTCTTTTGTGGCGATCAACAACACGCCTTCCGGTTCCTTATGAACGACCGGGACAATGAGAAAACTTTTCAAGTCGTCTATTGATTTAAAAATATTGAGTTCTTTGGCTTCGGGGTCAAAGTGGTCAATGACCAGCGGTTTCCGGCTGGCGATCGACTGCCCGACGGGGCCCTCCCCAAAGGGGACTTTGTCCGGTGGCTCCAGGTTGGGATTCAAGGAAAAGTATTCCCGTAATTGGTAGGTTTTTTCTTCGTTATTCGCGGAATACAAAACCGTTGCATAAGCATCGGTGATGTTGCTTGTCAATTCGATGAGGTGTGAATAAATGTCAGAAAGGGCCATAAAGGATTAAGATATATGCTTTGATTTCCGGCTGGGCTGAGAACGGTTCATGACCGGAATGGATTGGCAAAGAAACTTGAGGGAGCTTGCCACCTGAAAAATTTTCGGGCTTAAATTCCCCTGCCGATGGACATCAAGGACGGTTTCACGGCATGTTTAAAATATTCGGGACGCCTTTAAAACCTTCCCCTGCTTTTAAGCATTTCTCTGTAGGCCTGGACGGTTTTTTGATCCACCGCCTTGGCGCCGACCTTATATTCCCAATAGGAATTTTGATTGGTTTCTTTGACGCGAACCGCCTGGCAATTGATATTTTTCTGCTCCCCGTTGTTGGGAGAACGAAATGTGACGGATAAAATATCGTTGTTGATGACAGGAGCCGTGGTGGAAAATGCTAAACCGTTGGTGGATAAATCGAGAATCGTGATTTTATGCGATTTTTGAAAAAATTCCGATTCTCTTTCGATATTCGCGGTTGCCGAAATCTTCACCCTGGCCCGTCGGCTATTTCTTCTTCCCAATGCTACGTTTAATTTGTGATCGATGATTTTATCAAGAACTTCCCGGAATTTTAAAAGTTCCTTGGCCGGAAGGGTATCCAGAAAAGATAAAATTTGTCGTCTCATGTTTATTTCGTCGCTCGTCGAAAAGAGCGTCCATACCTTAAAAATGAACTGGCAACGGTGCAGAATCGAGACATTGGCCTTCTTGAAAACGCATCATATAGTGATGAAAAATAAGTGTCAATCATTTATAATCGCATTGAAAATTTCACCGTGAATTTAGAGAATAAAATTGCCGGTCAAATGAATTTTCTTGACAGGGCAAAAACGCATTACTATACTCCCGCTTTCCGGTTGTTGGGTTTTATCCTTAAAAAATATGGATTGAAAGGGCGAATAGCTCAGCTGGGAGAGCACCGGCCTTACAAGCCGGGGGTCACAGGTTCGAGCCCTGTTTCGCCCACCAGCGTGCCGCTGGACCCAGAATATACATGCGATGGGTTTCTGAGGAAACCCTTTCTTCCAGAGAGGAAATGGAGTTTCCTCCTCTCCTCCATTGGAGGAGAGGATTGAGGTGAGGAGGGAATCAAATCTTTTCTTTTTGAAAGAATGGATTCTTTCACGGTTTTTATGAGTGGAAGAAAACCGGTTAGATTGGATTTACACATTGAATAAGATCGCGGGGTCGTAGTTCAGTTGGTTAGAACGCCGGCCTGTCACGCCGGAGGTCGCGAGTTCGAGTCTCGTCGACCCCGCCATTTTATTTGATCGGATATTGGGTTTACGGTTTTGGCCGTAAACCTTTTTTTGTTTGCCTTCCCAATTATGATCTCTATTCAAAGGGCCGACCAAAGTAAGACAACGCCCAAAGAGCGACGAGGTAAACGCTTATTAGGGATTGAATCCCTGAAACCACCTTCACCCATCCGGTAGTGCGAAGCGAAAATTCTTGAGGATGAATTCTAGCCAGCCAGTTGCCAATATTGAGATCACGCCAGCCGAAGTGAAATGCGGAGAGTAAACTGACATACACCGCCCATAAAAAAGCCCCAAAACCAGTGGCTCTTACCCGATCAGGATTATCCTGTCCCTGCATCTTGTGAATTCGATCTTCAGGCCACACGCGCCAGATTCCTGACTTCTGCTCCTTAAAGGATAGTAAAAAAATATTTCCAATTTTCTGGTGTCCAAACCTAATGGCAATGTAATAGCTAATAGAAAAAATCAATATTAGAACCAGTAAAATTCTCAAGGGTCTTCCCGGATACATCCCATATTTACAAGTCAACTCAAACAAAATAAGGTGAAAAGTTCTCTCAATGATCCCTTTATCAATTCGTTCACCGTGTTTTATGGCATAAGTCACCTGTCTCTCCTGCTCGCGCATTCCTGCTTTTTTAAATGCTTCGCGAAGAAGATTCAAACCACTCGGGGTACCCTTGTCACTAATTCGTAATGAAGCTAAACCCTTGACCTCCGACATGGTGCTCACCAATGGTACATGTATGGGTTCGTAAACGGTGTCAACCATCTTAGTTTCAAAAAAAACAGCATCCTCCAAGTTGGTTCTCACGAGAACGGCTTTATTCAATTCGGCCCCGCTCAGATCAGCCTTGCTCAGATTAGCCCCGCTTAAATCGGACTTTAACAGAATGGCTCCTTTCAGATAGGCCCCGCTCAGATTGGCCTTTCTCAATTTGGCTTCAAATAATTTGGCCGCTTCGAGATTAGTTCCTTTCAGGTTGGCTATGATCAACTTGGCTTTGTTCAACTTGGTCGCGATCAGAATGGTATCGGTCAGAATGGTGTCGCTCAGATTGGCCCCGTTCAGATCGGCCCTGTTCAGATTGGCCCTGTTCAGATTGGCCCCAAACAGATTGGCTCCTTTCAGATTGGCATCCATCAGTTTGGCCCCTTCGAGGTTGGTATTAACAAAGTATGGGGTTATTGATGGATTCTCCACACGCCACGCGTTCCATACCTTAGCCCCTTGTTTGAGAAGGGTAATTTGATCTTCACAGGTATATTTCGTATCTGAAACCCAATCGATTTTCATGTATATCGGAACCGCTGTGTCTCTGGTGATCTGCGCTGATTGAACCTGTTCACAAACCAAATTTCTTGCCCCGAACAGATTGGCTCCTTTCAGATTGGCATCCATAAGTTTGGCCCCGTTCAGATTGGCCTTGCTCAGATCGGCTTTGAACAGATCAACCCCGTTCAGATCGGCCCCGGTTAGATTGGCCTTGGTCAGATCAGCTCCTCTCAGAATGTTCCCTCGCAAATCAACACCGGTCAGGTCGGCCCTGTTCAGATCAGCCCCTTTGAGATTGGTCCGGTCTATTGTAACATCTGTCAGATCCATCCCTTTCAGATTGGCATTGCTCAAATCGCAATCCAAACATTGTGAGAACCCTTTCAGCTTCATAAGGTCATCAGGGTCATAGGCATAAGACATTGGGGTTGAAATTAACAGGATCAAAAAGATAAATAAAAATCGCTTGAGCATGTCCCCTCCAATTTCAGAATGATTTTGATAGTTTTTTGCCTTCCTGTATCGTCACCGGATTTCTTCAAAATACTCCATCAACTGGCTGTGACATTCTCCGCCGCTTAAAATATTTCGGGCAGCATCGAACCCTTCCTGCGGTGTTGCAAACATCCCTAATAGATGACCAAGCGTCCCAGCGTGGCAGGCGATCAGTGGAGCCGCCGGGCCCTGGTTGTTTTTGAGTGCGGTTTCTCCCCACTTCGCTAAAAATTCCAGGGTGGTTGTTTCGGATTTCAAGTCCTGGTAAGCGTTTTGGATTTCGTCACGAGTTACTTTTGAATACATATTTTGTAAGACCAGTTTTTTTTCGACGGCATTTTTCTCTCCTGAATCGATAAACATCTTCGCTTCTTTGTGAACTCCATAAAACGTGGTTCCTTCCGAACCATTTCCGATGATGGTTTTATCGAAACCGCTCAACCGGGCGACGGCCAGCATGGAAACTTCATAACCGCGATGAAAATATCCGGTGGCGAGGAAATTTCCTTTCGAACGGGCCTTGACCGGTTGCAGCATTTTTTCAAGCGTCGCCAGCATGGGGCGTTTCACGATCTCCACCCGCATGTCCCGCAGATTTTCCAGGGAAGGATTGGTGTGTCTGGTGGAGAGGTATCCAAACTGATGTTTTTTTAAAAGCGCCAGCCGTTTTTCATGATTGTCGTTTTTGGACACGCCATAATGTTTGACGAGCAGGTCTTCAAAAGTAATGCCGAATTTTGGCGGCAACGATTGCGTCGAATGACCGTAAGCCGGAAGGCCTATTCTGGCCAGAACGGGCAAGGTGAAAAAACCGAAATACGGCACCCTGTTGAATCCATCGAACGGATCGGCGATTTGCAGAATTTTTTCAAAGGGAACTTCATGCTGGATCGTGGTTCGATTCAGGGCCTTCCAATAGCCGATATTTTCCGCCACCGTTTCGAGTTTCATGCGTGCGGCGATGAGGAAAATTCCGGCGCGTACCGGAGACACGGAACCGTTTAAAATCAAGGTGAGCGCGTCCTCGGCCTCCTGCTCGGTCAGGTCTTTGCTCATTTTGGGTCCGGTGGCGATTTTTTGCAGGTAGCCCTGCATCCGTTTGGAAGCGTCTGTTTCGTCCATGGTGTCTATTTTTTAAGGGATCGTGGCTCTATTTCATGTTCTGCGGTATCATTATCCTGCACGAATCTAATCTAAAGAAGAAATATTTATGCCCTGCGGATTGTCCTGGGCGTTTGGTGAATCGATAAATAATGATAGCAACAAAAACCAGTCCCCATTCTATAGAAAACGATCCCATCCTGCGAGAGCTGAAGGTCCTTTTGGTGTATCCGAGCACGGCCGATGTCGCTCTGGATAATCTTGGATTTCAGAGAGTTCATGCTTTGTTGAATCAAATCGACGGAGTGGATTGCGACCGTTACAGTTTCCCGGTGGATTGGAAGCCGGAAATGGAAAGCCTTCCCCAAAAAGACCTGCTGTCTCATGAGATGGGATTGCATCCTCAGGATTTCGACATGATCGCTTTTTCCATCTCCTTTGAGCCGGATTACCTGCATGTGGCGGCCTTGTTGAAGCATTTTGGCCTCCCCCTGGAAAGTAAACTCAGGGGGGAAAGTCATCCCCTGATATTGGCGGGAGGGTCGGCGGTGTTCATCAACCCGGAACCTTTGGCGGATATTGTCGATGTCTTTTTCATCGGCGAAGGGGAGGGTCTGGCGGGAAATTTTTTTGATCTCTATCTAAAAACGCCGTGGCATGATTCCCGCGAACTGTTACACCAGGCCGCAACACAGCCGGGAATATATGTTCCCCGGTTCTATCATCCGCAATATGAAGATGGCGAGTTTGCGGGATTTCAGGTGGAACCTGATTTGCCTTTGCGTATTGAGCGGCATTGGACCCAGAAGTCGGAGGACCTTTGCACGCATTCGGAAATTCACAATGGCGTATCGACCTTTAAGGATATGGCCCTGATGGAAGTGACCCGCGGGTGCATCTGGGCCTGCCGGTTCTGTACGGCGGGTTTTATTTACCGGCCTCCGCGTCTGCCGGATCTTGATCTGACCTATCAATCGCTGGAAAAGTCATTGGAAAAAGCCGGGCAATCGGCCTCGACCATTGGTCTTGTGGGGCCTTCGGTGACGGACCACCCGGATTTGATCGGTCTGGCCAAGAGGATTACCGAACAGGGCAAAAAACTTTCCTTTTCTTCTTTGCGGATGGAAACCCTCAACGATGAACTGGTGGATTTGATTTTACAAAGCGGGCAGAAAACCCTGACGGTGGCGGTCGATGCACCTTCCGAGCGAATGCGCGATGTGGTCAACAAAGCCGCTACCGACGAATACATCATTGAAAAATGCCGGTTTCTCACCGAGAAAGGCATTCTGCATTTGAAAATATACTCCATCATCGGACTGCCGGGTGAAGAGGATGAAGACATCGACCAGTTCATCACCTTGGTTAATAACGTCATGGACGTCTATGTGGAAGCCTGCCGAAAACGCGGAAACATCGGCAATGTGACCATCGGTCTCAGCCCGCTGATCCCAAAGCCGGGCACGCCGTTTCAGTGGCATCCCATGGAACGGGTGAAGAGTTTGAAGAAAAAATTCATGAAAGTGCGCAAGGCATTGGGGAAAATTCCTCATCTTAAGATGAGTTTTGGATCGCCCAACGAGGCGTACCTGCAAACCTATCTTTCGCGCGGCGACCGGCGTCTCCTGGATTTCTTCAAAACCTATCTGAATAATCATCACGATTCGAAAGCGGCGCTGAACGAATATCGTGAACGTGTCGATCAGGTGAACTACCGCCAGTTTGAACGGGATGACGTTCTGCCCTGGGACATCGTCGATCACGGCTACAAAAACCATTTTCTGTGGCAGGACTACCAACGCGGCCTGCGGCAAAAACACACTCCCATTTGTGACACGGCCACCTGCAAGATTTGCGGCCTCTGCTAACCCCACTACGCCCCGTTACACGGGGAGGAAGCTTGGGCCTGACGCTACGCGAGGCCCTGAAAACGTCTGGAGGGAAATATCAGCATTATGCAAGTTTTTGCCAGCCATAAACTCATCGCACGATAATATCTCTTCCACCAGTACGTTGGTGGATTTTGAACCTATGTCTTTCAATATTGAAAAAATGCACAAGTTGCCGCCCGGCGACCGGTTTTTGGATTGCAACGAGATCTGGTATTTTTTCAACCGCTGGGTGATCCGCGTTTTATACCCCTTGCCCGTTACGGCGAACCAGATCACCTTTTTGTCTTTAGTGATGGGCCTCCTGGCGGCGGGGTTTTATGTGTCCGACTTTCACAATGCTATGATTTGGGCGGCGATCTTTTTTTACGGAAAAATTTTTCTGGACAATGTGGACGGCAACCTGGCCCGTGTGCGCGGCGAGGTTTCCCGGGTGGGGCGGTTTTTGGATTCGTTCACCGACTTTGTGGTGACGGTGGCCGTCTATGGGGCGATCACTTATCGATTGGTTCAGGAAACCCACGATCCTCTCCTTTGGGCCGTCGGATTTTTCGCGTTGTTGAGCGCTCTATTGCATTGCACCTATTTTGTGTTTTACCTGGTCAACTACACCTCGATGGTGGGAACCTATGAGATGAACCGGGTGCGTGAAGACATTGTCGATGAAGATCGTGAATCGGCCCCTGATGGAGAGTTGTTCTGGCAACGCGTGCATGGGTGGCTGTACGGCTGGCAGGACAAGGCGATCGAAAAGTTTGACACGAAAAGCCGTGAACTGGCGAAGGTCGAAAAAGAACCGGGCGAGCAAAAGGCCTGGTATCAGGACAAATTGTTTTTGACCTACATCAGCCCGTTATGTTTATGCACCAACAATATGATCGTGGTGGTGTTTTCTCTCTTTGATGCTTTGGAACTGGCCTTATATGCCGTGTTGATTTTAGGAAACGCCTATCTGCTGGGGATTCAGATCTGGAAAATCGGCCGCCATCGATTGATGATGCTGGCTTGAACCACCAGGGAAAAGGGAGGGGAGGTTCAGTTTAAATTAATATCGGCGCCGGGGTTGGCCCGCATCTTGGATAGATGGATGATGTCCATTTTCATCTTCAGCATCGTATGAATGCTATCGATTCTTTTTAAGACATCCTGTTCTTCGAGTAATTTTTGTTTCTGCTCCGTTGTCAGATTTAACTGGTAGGCGATCTGATCGGCCAGGTGACTTAGAATTTTGCAGTCATCCAAAATCATTTCTGTTCTGAAGTTTTTTCCAGAAGACAAAGCGCGGATGTATTCGTAGCAATGACGGATCAACTCTTCCTTCAAGGGATTGGGTCCTGTAATCAGGCTCTGGTCGTTGATTTCCTTCAAGGTTTCAATACTTGCCCGGCGATAGGGTTTTCCTTCTGTTTCCCCAACAACCCGGAACCGGCTCAAGCCTTTCAAGACCATATTGTATTTTCCATCCCCAAGCAGAACGTGTTTTTCGATTTTCCCAACGCACCCGACCGTGGCGATTGGCGGTGCGGCATAATAATTGGCTTCCCATCCCGGCAGCAGGAGCACCATGCCGATTTTTTTCTCGCCCTCTAAAGCTTCGGCGACCATCTGCCGGTATCGCGGTTCAAATATGTGCAGTGGCAACAAGGTGTTAGGATAAAACACGGTCTGGGGCAGAGGAAATAAGGGGACGAGTTCCCCGTGCTCTGGAGGATTGATTTCGCTTTCCATGGTATTTTTTTTGCTTATATCGTTCCGGCATTAATAGTATGATTAAATGTCGGCTGGTTTTGGATCAGCCGGGTTTCTCCTGAGCTACGATAAAACTTTATCGAGCCAAATGCATCTAAATTTCTATAGATCATTGATTTTTAAGGTTACCTTGAATTTTCCTCAGTTTTTCCACAATTAAGCCCGATGACCGCGACCCAGGAGGACATTTATTCTGAAATTGCGACTTCGCTCACCGAAGCCGGGCTGTATTCCGTGGACGCAAACGATGGTGTGGCGGAAAATACCTGGCGGATATCCACGGAACCGTATTTTCTATCGGTCAGCGAATTGGAATTCATCGACCGGCTGGGCCATCACCTGCTCAAGTTTTACTCGGTTCTGAACCAGTTTTACCTGGACAGCGCCAAGGGGAAACTTCCGGGGTGGATCGCTGAATACCTGGATGCCGGCAAGCCCCAGGATTTGATCGGGTACAGCCGGATGAAGCGGTTCAAGAACGCCCTTCCGGGGATCATTCGGCCCGATCTGATCGTGACAGACCGGGGTTTTTCAGTGACCGAGCTCGATTCGGTGCCGGGAGGTTTTGGTCTGACAGCCCGTTTGATGTCTCTTTACCAGACGGATGAAAATAATATCATTGGCCAGGAACATGGCGGGATTCCTGAGTTATTTTACAAAATGGCCACCGCGACGGCGGATTCGGAGAAAGGCGTTCTGGGAATCATCGTCTCCGATGAAGCGGAAGATTACCGCAGTGAAATGGTTTATCTGGCCGGTCTCCTGAAGCAAAATGGGGTTGCGGTTTATACCGTGCATCCACGTGAAGTGATTTTCAAGGAAGAGGGATTATTTGTTTTAGATGGAGATTCTCTGGTCCGGCTGGATGTGATTTACCGGTTTTTTGAATTATTCGATCTCAAAAATATCCCCAAATCCGAATTATTTGTATACAGCAACAAAAAAGGCAGGGTCGAAACCACACCTCCTTATAAGCCCTTTCTGGAAGAAAAGCTCAGTTTTGCCTTGTTTCATCATCCCGTACTGATTCCATATTGGGAAAAAGCTTTGGGACCCGAAACTTTTACGGCCCTATCTCATCTAATTCCCAAAACCTGGGTCCTCGATAATCGGGAACTACCGCCGCATGGCGTGATCCCTGGATTGGCTGTCAATCAGGCGCCGGTCAGGAACTGGCAGGAATTGTTTTCTCTTAGCCAGAAGGAAAGGGAATTTGCGGTCAAGCCCTCCGGTTTTTCGCCGTTATCCTGGGGAAGCCGGGGAGTGGTCATCGGGCACGATGTTTCCAGCGCTGAATGGCAGGAAACGCTTAAAAACAGTCTGGCCGGGTTTCCCAATCAACCCTCGATATTGCAGGAGTTTCACAAGGGGAAAACGGTTCTTGGTTCTTATTACCAGCCAGAGACCGGGATGATGACTGAAATGAAAAGCCGGGTGCGCCTGACGCCATATTATTTTGTGGTGCAGGGAGTGCCCAAATTGGGTGGAATTCTTGCCACCTTGTGCCCGCACGATAAAAAGAAAATTCACGGCATGTCGGATGCCATCATGGTTCCCTGTGCCGTTCGGGGTTAGATCGGGCGATTTGCAGACAGCCCAAATAAGGCAGGAAATTGGAAATGATCAAACTATACAACATTGATGGATGCGGTTATTGCGGCATGGTCCGTAGAGTTCTTGAGGAACTCAACGTGGAGTACGAAAAGATAGATGTGCCCTGGCCACAAATGCAACGCAAAGAAGTGTATCAGGTGTCCGGGCAATACACCGTGCCGGTACTCGTCGATGGCGATAAAATTTTCGACGATGAGTATGAAATCATTCATTACCTGAAGCAAGCCTACCCCGTCAATAATTAACCAAAAAAAGGGTCAACATGGAATCGTGGCAAAAACTTTTGAGTAATAGTGTCGTCAAAGTCGAAGATTTGCCCTTTCTCCCAGACACCTCGAATGAATACCGGGAAAAACTGAAGAAGGTCTCGAAAGTTTTCCCCATCCGCATCAATTCGTATTTCCTCGACCAGATTAAGGAAGAAAACGATCCCATGTGGCGGCAGGTGGTCCCTACTTTGGACGAACTGGATGATTTTCTAAGTGAAGAGGAGTTGTTGGAATCAGACCCCTTGAATGAAGAAGGAGACATGCCCGTCCCTGAGCTGGTGCATCGTTACCCGGACCGGGTTTTGCTGATGGTCAATAATCATTGCCCGATCATATGCCGGTTTTGCACCCGCAAGCGGAAAATCGGATTTCCGGGCATTGTCACGCGGGAAACCCTCCGGCAGGGAATCGAATACATTCGTAATCACACCGAAATTCGCGATGTGATTTTGTCCGGCGGCGACCCGCTTCTGGTTCCTGATAAAGAACTGGATCGCATATTGAGCGAACTTCGCTCGATACCCCATCTGGAAATCATTCGCATCGGGACCCGCGTTCCGGGAACATTGCCACAACGGATTACCGAAGATTTATGCTCTATTCTTAAAAAATACCATCCGCTGTATTTCAATATCCACTTCAATCACCCGGACGAGATCACGCCGGAAGTGGAGAAAGCCTGTAATATGCTGGCCGATACCGGGATTCCTCTGGGCAGTCAAACGGTTCTTTTGAAAGGCGTGAATGACGACGCCGAGGTCATGCGCGAACTCATGGTCAAGCTGTTAAAGATTCGCGTCAAGCCCTATTACATTTACCAGGCGGACATGACTCTGGGAACTGATCATTTCCGCACCACCGTCGAGAAAAGCCTGAGTATCATGAAGGATTTGCAGGGTCATATTTCCGGAATGGGTGTGCCTTATTTTGTGATCGACGCTCCCGGTGGCGGCGGCAAGGTGAGACTGCTTCCCGATATGGTTCTGGAGCACAATGATAAAGAAGTGGTCATAAAAAACTACGAAGGCAAAGTATACCGATATCCCCAACCCCAGGAAAAAACCGCGCAAAACGGCAAAAAGCCCTCCACCGCCGATGAAGCGGTCGCGGCTGACAATGTCTGTCAGTTATCCGTTTGATCTCAAAAGTTAAACAATCCCTTTAAAAATAATAAGTTGTTTGGATCCATCGAGTCGTTCCGTGTCTGGTTTTCTCCAGAATCCAAGACCGGGGCGTTCTGTATGGAGATAATTTTCCAAAAGGGCAGAGGGGGAGTTATCTCTGTAAAATCAATAATTTATTAGACTTAGGCCGGGTTTCGCGTTATATTAATTTGAGGTGAATTAGTAGAAACTCCGGATAAATCAATAAATTTCATGGGCCAACGATCATATCCAGTCAACCCGGCATATTGGGTCGCCATCTTTCTGATTTTTGTCGCTTCCTGTGCCACGCAGGATGAGCTTCGAAAGGCAAAGGAAGAACCTCGCCTTGAAAACCTGGTCGAGGTTCAGCCGGCAACCCCCTCGGAATCCTTAAAGAAAACAGATAAAGCCCCTTTATTGGAATTGACCCTCCCTCAACTGGATCTGGTTCCCAAAAAGCCACCAGCAAAAGGTCCACGTTTTTCATTGTCTGCTGAAGATGTGGATGTAAAAACCATTCTTTTTGCTCTGTCCAAAAAGATCGATCAAAACATCATGATCGATCCTGTAATTTCTCAAAAAGTGACGCTGAACCTCAGCAACGTAACGCTTGGCGAAATGCTGGACAACGTATTAAACCCCCTGCATTTGCAATATGTAATTGATGATAAGTTCATTCAGGTGATCCCGCTGGAAATGCAGACCAGGGTATTTCGTTTGAACTATCTGATCTCCAGGCGAGAAGGGTCCGGGTATTTACAGGCTTCCGTTGGAGCCCCCTTGCGCACCTCGGCGGTTCCGGGAAACAGCCCCAGTCAGGTGATTTCTTCAGAAGAAACCGACCTCTGGAAAGAGATTTCGTTTGGGCTGGAACGAATGGTGGGGACCCAGGCTTCTTCGGATAAGGGCATAAAGCATGAGGGTGAGAGAAACCGTTTCACCCAGGGCTATGTTTCGATCAATAAGCAGGCTGGGGTCATCGTTGTTAAGGCTTTTGAGGAAGATTTACTGCGTGTGGCCAGATATCTGGAAGAGGTGGAAGGTTCTGTTCAAAGGCAGGTGTTTGTGCAGGCGCGAATTGTCAAAGTGGTGCTCAAAGATGAGTACAAAACGGGTATCGACTGGAACCGGCTCAACAACATCAAGAATTCTCCCTCTTCCCAGCCGGCAGAAGGAGTTTTGGCCGGCGGCACCGGTCGGCAGGCCAGGGGATTCCTGAAGGGGGAGGCCGAGCTGAATGAAATGCTCGAGGCGCTTTCCCGTCAGGGGGACTATAGTATTCTCTCCAGCCCAAAAATTGTCGCACTGAACAACCAGCGGGCGGTGATAAAAGTGGGAACCGAAGACACGGTTTTTGTCCCGGACACGAATTCATCCCCGGGCCAAATGAAGTTTACCCCGCACCCCGTGGATCTGGGCATCGTTCTGGATGTTCTGCCGCAAATCAACGTCAACGGGGACGTTATCATGAGCGTATTCACCAGTGTGAGGCGGCAGTCGGGAGAAAGGCAGTCTCCTGACGGACAATACGAAATTCCGGTGGTGGATGTACGTGAGTCGAACAATGTGGTGTTTGCCAGAAACGGCCAGACGGTTGTCATCGGCGGAATGATGAAATCAGAGAAGGCGCCCAAAAAAGTATCGACGGCGCCTTTGGCGGATGTTCCCGTCATTGGAAATTGGTTGCACGAAAACAAAACGGTTTATGAACAATCCGAACTGGTCATCCTGTTGACCCCGGAGATCATGGTGGGGGAAGCGATTGATGACCGGTGGCGCATGGAAGAGAAGCGGTTGAAACGATTCGGGCTAAACAGGAAAACGCATTAAACGACAACCCTTGCTTTAAAGAAGGTGAATTTGAGCCATGTACGAAAACTTTTATCGATTCAATGAAAAGCCTTTCAGTCTGACACCGGACCCCAGATTTTTTTTCCTGAGCAAACACCATCAGGGGGCTCTGGACCACATGCTTTACGGCATCAACCAGCGCGAAGGATTCATGACCATCGTGGGCGATGTCGGAACCGGTAAAACCACCCTCTGCCGCTGTCTGCTGGACCGGCTCAATGACAATATTCAAGTGGCTTTGATTCTCAATCCCATGCTTTCGGACATGGATTTGCTGAGAACCTGCGTTCAGGACCTGGGCGTTCGGCCCGCGCATGTTTACTCCGGGGACACGATTCCTTTGGACACTTTCTACGAAGGGGAATTTGTCGAACCCGATTCTCTGCCTCTCCCGATGCCTGAAGAGACCGTGGACATGGGCTGGGTCAATCAGGCCTCGAAAAAGGAATTGATCGATGCTTTGAACTCTTTTCTTCTCGTTCAGCACGAGGCGGGCGGGTCCACCGTATTGATCATAGACGAGGCGCAGAACCTTTCATTCGAAGTGATGGAACAATTGCGGATTTTATCCAATCTGGAAACGGAAAAAGAAAAACTCCTGCAAATCATATTCGTGGGCCAACTGGAACTGAACGATAAATTAAAGTCTCCGGAGCTGAAACAACTCAATCAGCGGATCTCGATCCGTTATGAAATCACTCCCTTGTCCAAACCAGAAACGACCCAATACATCAACCATCGGATTCTGGTGGCGGGCGCGGGTTCCCGCGTGTCGTTCAAGCCGGCGGCGTTTAAAGAAATATTCAAATACTCTCTGGGGTATCCCCGACTGATCAACCTTGTTTGTGACCGCGCTCTACTCAGCGGTTATAACGATCAGGTGGATGCGATCGACCGGGCGCAGGTCAATCATGGAATAAAAAGTCTCATGGGGGAAGAAGAAAAGGACCATACCCGCGATTATTTTATCCGTTTTCGTTTGCCGGTGATTTTGTCGGCCCTGTTTTTTCTTGCCGGGCTGGCATTTTTTGCTTCTGCCCAATGGGACCTTGATTTGAAATCAGAGGCCAAACGCCTGTTGTCGAAGGTCGGCGTCATGCAGGTTATGGAAAAAAAACCAGCGCCTGCGGTGGAATCCAGGACTGTCAAGAATGCGCTTCCCGCAGAAACAACCCCACTTCAGTCTGTTCCCGAAACCGGGGCAGCGGAACCAGAACCCGAGGCTGTGCCGGTTGAAAAACCCGTGGTGGAAAGCCAGGAGCCTTTAAAAAAATCCGAGGATGCGCCTCCATCGGCTGAACCCGTTGCCGGCGAAACCGCTCCAAAGGGTGAGGGAATTTTCAGGATTCAATTATATTCCTTGGCGGAGGAGGCTCAGGCGATCGAAGAGGTGAGGAAATTGAAGGAGGAAGGTTTTAAGGGATACTGGAAAAAGGCGGTCACCCAGGACCGGGTCTGGCACATGGTTTATGTGGGTCCTTATAAGGAAGCCCCGCCCGCCAGGATTCATGTGGACGCATTAAAATTTTCCGGGCGGAATCCGATTCTGTTGTCGGTTGCCAAATCCCGGTAGGAGACGTCGTGAGCCTCATTGCGGACAGTCTGAAAAAAGCGGTCAAAGAAAAGTCTTTGCCTAAATGGGAGGCAGACACCAACCCGTTGGGCAAGCGGGAGCTATTAAAACGTCCTGGACTTTTCACGGTCTTTCGGGTTCTCTTATTGATTGTGCTCCCCGCCGCTGTTTTGGTGTATTTGATTTCCATCGGCGCCTTTGCCTTAAAGAAAGCTCCCGTTGCCAAAAAACCGGATTTGCCGGTTTCAGCGCCTTTGGAAGAGGCCAGGGTTTCGCCTCGTCAAAAAACTCCTTTGGAAACCCCGCCGGACAAATCCGTGGTGATTCCTGAGGCAAAGGCGAAAGCTGAAACATCCTCAAAGAAGAAAACCATTTTGCCCAAAGAGGCGAGTGTTCCCCGGGCAACGGTCGCCAAAAAAGTTTCCAAACTACCCCGCTCAAACATAAATCAAAAAGTAGCTTCCAAAAAGGTCATTGCTCCGGTTCTGCCAGAGAAAAAAACCGCGAAATCGCCAGAGGCGGCCACGAATGTCCCCAAGGAAAAAAAGGAGACGCCTTCATCATCCAATTTGAAGGCGGTAAGACCCGAAATTCCAAAAATAGCCGCCGCCGACGAGGTGGGAAAATTTCCGGTACCTGCTCCCGTTGAACGGATGGAAAAACCGCTGGTGGAAAAAACGGTCGTTGAAAAGAAGGCGGCGCTCCCTGAAGCTCTTCCTGAAGCGATGCCTGAACCGGAACCTGCGCCAGTGGAAATCCCGGATCATGAAATTGCCATCAACCCGGAATCCACAGCCCGGATCCCGCAAAATCCTGCGGTCCCCATAAAGACTGATTTGGATAAAAAGCCGGAAACTTCTCAAGAGGCTCCCGTCGCGGAACCTGAGATCATTACCCCGGAACAAACAATGGCCGCCCAACCGGAACCTCCAGCCGAGAAAGCGGCAGAGCCGGTTGTGGAGAAAACAGAAATTTCTCCCGAACCAAAGCCGGTCGCGGAAGTTGTGGAGAATAAAATTAAGACGCCTTCTCCCGTTGAACTCGTGGAAAAACCGGTCATTAAAAAGAAGGCGGCGCTTCCTGAAGTGGTGCCGGAACCAGCGCCAGTGGAAATCCCGGATCATGAAATTGCGACCAACCCGGAACCCTTAGCTGAGAAAGCGGCGGAGCCTGTTGTGGAAAAAACAGAAATCGCTCCCGTTCAAAAACCGCTTCCTGAAGTTGCGGAGAATAAAATTAAGGCTGCCCCTCCCGCCCGGACCATGCCAAAGCCTGTGGCACAGACAAAGCCCGATCTGGATAAAAAGCCGGAGCCATCAATAGGGGCTCCCGTAGAGGAACCTGAGGTCATTACCCCGGAACAAAAGATGGCCACCAAACAGGTACCCCCCGTCAAGTTACCCGAAGAGCGGGTTTTGAAACCCGCGGAAGTGGCTCCAAAAATTGCTGATAAAGTGATTGAAAAACCCGACAAGCTGACCATCGAAGTTCTAAAGAAAAGCCCGGAAGTCGCCTCATTGCCACCGTCGTCAACAAAACCCGAAATTTCCCGAACCGATCCCACGGGTCAGGAAAATGTTTTCAATAACAGCGATTATTTTTTCAATCGAGGGATTTTTTTCCAGCAAGCCAGGGACTGGCAAAAAGCCCTGACCAATTATTCAAGGTCGGAAGAATTGGACCCGAACAATCCGGATACCTACAACAACAAGGGAGTGGTGTTGAAGGAAATGGGAAAGTTCGACCAGGCGCTCGATGAATTTCTCCGTGCGGTTTTTCTCGATGCCGGATACGCCAAGGCGTACAACAATATCGGGGTCGTGTATTATATGCAAAAAAATTATCCCGAAGCGATCCGGCATTATTTGAAGGCCATTGACCTCAATCCCAGCAATCTCGAAGCATTTAATAATCTCGCGACTATCTATAAAAAGCAGAATGAAATGGATAAGGCCAGAGGCATTTTAAACCGTGCCCTTTCCCTGAACCCCGATCATCCCGGCACCAATTATAATTTGGCCGTGCTCTACGAAGAAAGCAGTGAAATCAAACCCGCCCTGCATTTTTACCGGCGGTTTATCGAGCTTGGGTCGGTGAGTTATCCTTCGCTGGTCAACCAGGTGAAAGAACATCTGGAAGTCATGAAACTGCAATAGGCGATTTCCTCGTAATTTCTTCATAACTTATCTACAATTCCCCGATTGTTAACAGTGACAAGGCAGTGTAAAGTATCTGTCATGCAGACTATGGCCCAGGCGGCGATGAGTGTAGCCTTTGGCGCGGGTTTATTATTATTTCCCGCGCGAACTTTTGTGAAGAGGGTTTTGTCGCGTTCCCTGTTAATAATATGAAACGATTAAGAAAAGCGATCAAGAAAAATTTAATTGCGGGATTGCTGGTGACCGTTCCCGTCGCCCTGACCTATCTGATTCTGGCCTTTGTCATCCGGAATGTGGACCAGGCGATGGAGCCGGTGACGACAAAAATATTTGAACCCACCGCGCTCCAATGGATGGCCGAGTATCATATCCCAGGATTGGGATTTGTAATCCTCATTGCGTTCATTGGTCTGGTGGGTTTGTTTGGGGCCAATTTTTTCGGCAAGGAAATTCTAAAGAGCAGTGAACGTCTGTTAAACACCATTCCTTTTGTTCGGGTGATCTACACCAGTATCAAAAAAGTGGTGCACACGGTTTCAGAAACCGAGACGCCCTCGTTTCAACACATGGTCCTGCTGACTTATCCCCGCCCGCCTTTAAAAGCGCTGGGGATCGTTTGCGGAAACGCCAAGGGGGAAATTTCCGAAAAATCCAATGAGGAGGCGATCAATGTGTTCGTTCCGACTTCGCCGAACCCCACCACAGGATTTCTTTTGATGGTTGCAAAAAAAGACCTGATTTTTCTGGAGATGACCGTGGAGGAGGGGCTTAAAATGATCATATCCTTTGGCATGGTGAATGCTGGCGCCACCAAAAAACCGGAGGCCGTCGGCGAGGAATTGGAAGGCGGACCCTAACGGAATCTTTCCTGCAACCAATGCACGAGTCCTGCCGGTTTATTTTTTTCTTTGCCCCGCCAGTTTTTCACTGATATTTTTGGCCACCTTGACATTCAGCTTGCTCAATACCTGGCCGGCCACCTTGCTTTTCATGCCCGAAAGAATCTGGATGGCCAGGTCTTCATTGATGACTTCCAGAAGTTTGGCCGCCTCCTGCGGCTTCATTGCGGAATAGGCCTTCACGAGTCCCGCGACATTTTCTTTGATCAGATTTTTTTGGATTCCGATTTGTTGCTCGCTTCGCGCGATGGCGTCTTCAATTTTTTTCAGGTCTTTGAGGATATTTTGTTCCAAGGTTTTCAGCCGTTGTTCTTTTAACGAAACCTCCGCTTCCCTTCTTTTAAGGTCCCGGTTTTTCTTTTCGATCATTTCGATCATGCGGAATGTTTCCGGGCTGATTCCCTGAACCGGGTCGGGGAGGGCGACTTTTTCCTCAGGCGCCGGTTCAGCGTCCTCTTCCTCGGGTTCTGTTTCTTCAACTGGAGCTTCCTCCTGGGCAAATGCTGGAGGGGGTTGTAGCCTTAAAAGATCGCTCATCCAGATGGTTGGCGCAAACCCCAGCGTCAGGCCCAAAATGACAATGATGAATTTACCCTTCATGCGCTGTTTCATGTTGAATTCATCCGCCACTGGTTGGATCCGGTTTCGTCGTTCAATGCAATTTCCGTCTTCAGCTGTTTCTTTTTCAATGCGGATTGTTCCCGTTCCTTGAGAATTTCCATGGTGCGCCGTTTCATCATCGATAGAACCAGATCCTGCTTTTTCAAGTTCAACTTTTCCGCGACCTCGGAGATCACCTGCTCCTGACGAGTCTTTTCCAGCTTCACCCCGGTGAAAAAATTGTTATAAAGAACCATCTTGTCGATGTTCATTTCCTGATCCAGGGTCTGATTCAGTTCTTGTTTTTTTTCTTCGGCGATTCCTTCCATAAAGCGCAACCGGTCCATCTGATTTTGCATATGGGTGTTGATCACCCCCAGTTCCTTTTTAATCAGGTTTTCTTTTTCTTTATGAACTTTGAGAACTGTTTCAAAGCGAAATTTCATGATCCACCCTCCACAATCGCTTTAAGCTGGGCGATGGTTTCGGCCAGGTCGACTCTCTCATTCATGCCCTGTTGAAGGAATCGGTTCATCTGGTCGATTTTTGCGATGGCCAGGTCGATTTTTGCGTTACTTCCTTTTGCATAGGCGCCGATATTGATCAGGTCCGCGGCTTCCCGGTAGGTGGCGAGGATGTCGTTGAACTGCATGGAAAGTTCATGATGCTCTTTGGATATGACGTCGATCATCAAACGGCTGATGCTGCTTAAGATATCGATGGCGGGGTAGTGATTGTGCGACGCCAATTCGCGGCTGAGCACGATGTGGCCGTCGAGAATCGCCCGCACCGCATCGGAAATGGGTTCGTTCAAATCGTCGCCCTCCACCAGAACGGTGTACAGACCCGTGATACTGCCGTTTCCGGGGTTGGTGCCGGCTCTTTCCAGCAATTTGGGCAACATGGAAAAAACCGAGGGCGTGTATCCCCTGGTTGTAGGCGGCTCGCCGACGGAAAGGCCGATCTCCCGTTGCGCCATAGCAAACCGGGTCACCGAATCCATCATCAGAATCACGTCCTTTCCCTGATCGCGGAAAAATTCGGCGATGGTCGTGGCGATGAAAGCTCCGCGCAGACGCACCAGAGGAGGCTGATCGGAGGCGGCGGCGACCACCACAGATTTTTTCAGCCCTTCCGGGCCCAGGTTTTCCTCGATGAATTCTTTTACCTCGCGTCCGCGTTCGCCGATCAAAGCGATCACGTTCACATCGGCGTCGGTGTTTCGGGCCATCATTCCCATCAATATCGATTTCCCGACTCCTGTCCCTGCCAGGATGCCGATTCTCTGTCCTTTGGCGCAGGTGAGCAATCCGTTGATCGAGCGGACGCCCACATCCAAAGGATCTTTTATCCGGTTTCTGTCCAACGGATTCAGCGGAGTTCCCATCAGGGGATATTCCATATTGGGAGGAATCGGTTCTTTACCGTCCAAAGGGCGCCCGTTGCCATCTATGATGCGTCCGATGAGTTTGGGGCTCACATTCACGGTGGGGTATTCATCCGCCGATTCGATGACACTCCCCGGTTGAACGCCGATGAGTTCTCCCAATGGCATGAGCAGGGTATGATTGTCGCGAAACCCCACCACCTGAGCCTCCACGGGAGGCCGTTCGTTGCCTGGATAGATGGTGCAGATGCTACCCACGGATGCTGCCGGACCGTTGCCTTCAAGAATGAGACCAATGATCCGATTCACCCTTCCGGTTTTTCGAACGAAGGAAGTGTTTTCGATGAAGGACCGGTATTTTTTCAGATCAATTATATCTTCCATAATACTGAGTCAGGGCCGAGGCTCGGTTTCAGGGGGTTCCTCATTTACCGGGGCATCCTCTTTTTGGATTTCACTCTTTTGGGATTCCTCCTCAAGAGCTGGGGGTGCCAGGTGCAGGATTTTATCGATTTGTTCGCCTAGTTTATCCATCCTGGCGTCCACGGTTCCAAAGTTGGTTTCGATGATGCAACCGCCCCGGTCTATGCCCGTACTGGCTTCAAAGGAAATATTTTTTATTTCTCCAAACAAATGTTGCAGTTCGGGGCGAAAGCTCTCGGCGTGTTCTTTATCCGCCGGATTTATTTTTATGGTCATCGATTCTTTATCGAGAACCGACTGAACCGCCAGACGGATCATCTCCTGAATGCTGTCGTCCCTCGTGGAAAGTTCAAAATGAATGACTTTTTTAACCAGGGAGATCACCATTTCGATCATCTCCCGCTCCACTTTGGAGTACATCTTTTTCCGGAACCCGCTCAATTCCTGAATGGTGTTCTCTGTGGACTCCAGGCAGGGCTGGAATTCCTGCTTGGCATCCTGTTCCCCTTTCTTAAAGCCTTCGTCAAAACCTTTATCGTGGGCTTCTTTTTCTGCGGTTTCGCGGATTTCGTCGGCCTGGGCCTTCGCCTTGTTGAGAGCATCGCGCATGACTTCAATGACGCCCTCTTTGGCACGTTTGACTTTGTGAGCATCAAAATTGGTCGCATCGGGACGGTCATAAACAAACTCGGCGTGCTTTTCCGGGTTTTTCGGAACCAGCTCGCTGAGATGGAAGTTCCTGATTTCCCCGTCAGGCGAATTGGCAGGATTTTCCTGATCGTCGGATGAAAAATGGCTGGGGATAAAATTTTGGGAATTATTAGACAAGCTCTTCTCCCGGTCCTCCTCCGATGGATATTTTGCCTTCCTCTTCCAATTGTTTGCAAACGGCGACGATCTTCTGCTGGGTTTTTTCCACGTCGCTGATTTTCGTGGGACCCATGGATTCCAGATCCTCTTTGACCATCATAGCCGCCCGTTCGGACATATTGCTCAGCCATTTTTCCCGGAGCGTGTCGCTGGCGGTTTTGAGGGAAAGGAGCAAATCTTCCTGGTTGACTTCTTTCAGGATCAATTGAATGCCTTGATCGTCGATTTTGGCTATGTCCTCGTAGGTGAATCTCAGATTGCGAATTTCATTCGCCATGTCCGGGTCCACTTCATCCATAGCCGTCAGAATCGAAGTTTCTGTGGCCCGGTCCAGGGCGCCCATAATGTGGGCGGCGGTTTCCACGCCCCCCAGCTTGCTGCCGGACACGGCGCCCGATGCCCGGAACTCGTTTTGCAGTGCCTCGTCAAGTTCACGGAGGATGGAAGGGGAAATACGCCCGAGGGTGGCCAGGCGATGCATGATTTCAACACGATTTTCTTCCGGCATTTCACGCAGCGCATGGCTTGCTTTTGCGGGTTCCAAATGGGCCATAACGATCGCCGCCGTCTGGGGATGCTCGCTGATCAGGAAAGAAGCAATGGTCGCAGGCTCCAGCATGCGAACGGTTTCCAGTCCGCCGCCCATTTCCTCGCCGGGAGTGGTGATATTGTTCAGGATTTCCGTGGCTTTCGCCGGGTCGAGGGCTTTCATCAAGGCGGCCCTTAAAAAATCCATTCCGCCGACGCCCAGACCTCCGGTTCCGGCGTCTACCTGGTCATAAAATTCTTTGTTCACCGCATCCATGGAAGGCATGTCCACATCTCCCAGGGCCGCCATATAGTTGCCAAGGCTTTGGATTTCCCGCTCATCCATATTTTCAAGGATCTTGATGGCTTGTTGTTCGCCCAGGGACACCATCAGAATGGCGGCTTTTTCGGCACCGGTGTATTTTTTTGACATGAGAATGTCCCGTATTAATTATGAGGGAGGACTTTTATCTTTAAGCCACTTACGCATGATACTGGCTGTGAATTTCGGATCATTGTCGGCAAATTCAGTAACCGCCTGCCGGATTTGCACCATTTCACTGTCCATCGCAGCTCCAAGGCTTTTCTTCTCATCCTGGATGGCGTCCATTTCTGTGGTGGTCAACTGACCAGGAGCTTCAGGCACCACTTCCATGGAGGTGGTCATCCAGTTGATGAGGGGACGAATGACCCGCGTGAAGAACAGCAGGATAAAAAGAGCCCCCAAAACATATTTGGCTATTTTGAAGGCCAGGTCCATGGTTTCGGATTTTGAAAGCCGCTCCTGTTCATCCTGTTCAAAGGTCCGGTCGAACTGGATATTTTCCAACTGAACCTGGTCCCCGCGTTTTTCATTGTAGCCGATAGCGGATTTGACAATGGGCAGATACTTGGCCATTTCTTCTTCGGTTCGGGGTTGGTAAGCGGGAGGGTTCCCGGAAACGGTTCCGTCGATGAGGACCGCGACGGACAATTTTTTCACGGTACCCAGCGGCTTGGAGGTTTGCCGCACAATTTTGTTGATTTCATAATTGAAGGTCTGGTTTTCCTTGTCCCGCTTCGCCGGTTGACTTCCCGTTGTGGACTGGCCTGTGCCGCCGGGGACCAGACCCTGGGCTCCCGGTATGCCTCCTGGAGGCAATGCGCCCAGGGTCGCTTCCGAAACCAGTTGTTCGCTCCTGACCACCTGGGAATCCGGGTCAAAAACTTCCTCTGTTTTTTCTACAGCTTCAAAGTCGAGGTCGGTGCTCACTTGGGCGATGACGGTCCCTTCACCCAAAGCGTTTTCCAGCATTCGGACAATATTGTCCTGAAGTTCTTTTTCAACCATCAGCTTGTGCTGATAATTTGTGGATGTGCGCATGGCGTTACCGGAACTGGCTTGGTCTCCTGAAAGAAGGTTTCCCTTCAGGTCCACGACCACGACGTCTTGTGCGTCGATCCCCTCCACGCTGGCCGCCACCAGGTGGACGATGCCTTGGGTTTGCTCGCTGGTAATGGTCTTTCCGGGTTTGACTTTAATGGTGACGGATGCTTTGCCTCGGGGTTTTTCTTTGAGGAACAAGGTGTCCTTGGGGATGACAAGATGAACCCTGGCCTGATCGACCGCATTCAGAGATTTAATGGTCCGGCTCAATTCTCCCTGCAGGGCGCGTTGATAGTTGAGTTTCTGAATAAATTCCGTCATTCCCAGGGAGCTGTCCTCAAAGAGCTCCATGCCGACCTCCCCACCTTCCGGCAGTCCTTCGCTGGCTAATTTGAGGCGGGTTTCATAGAGCGCGTTGGCCGGGATGTGGATTGTTTGACCGCCCTGGGAGAGTTCGTAAGGAATTTTATCGGATTTTAATACCTCCACAATTTTAGAAGCGTCCCCTGGAGTCAGCTTGGCGTAAAGGAGCTGATAGTCGGGAGCTTTGAGCCACAAGGACATGGTGAACAAAGAGGCGATGCCGCCGGCCACCAGGATCAATACTGCGAATTTTTGCCCTTGTGGAAGCGCCAGGAAGCGTTCTGAAAGTTGTTTGAGAAATGTGAGAAATTTATCCATAAGTTTTTATCTTAGACCCGGATCTTACGAACCCCGGCCTGATCTTACCTTCCAAGCTCAATGGCACGAAGCGCCATGGATTTGGCGGCGTTTATAGCGGTGACATTGGCTTCAAAAGAACGGGTTGTGGTGACCATGTCCACGATTTCGCCAATGACATTGATATTTGGCATGGCGACATACCCTTCAGCATTGGCGTCCGGATGGTTCGGGTTGAAAACGGTTCTCGGTTCGGATTGGTCACGCACCACCTGGGTGACCAGAGCCTGATTGAGCGTATCTCCCAACTCATTTTTTAAGGCGGATGCAAAATCATTTTCCAAAGGCAAGGCGCTGACCACGACGCTCTTTTTTCGGTAGGGTCCACCTTCAGGGGTCCGGGTGGTTTCCACATTTGCCAGGTTGCTGGAAATGACTTCCATGCGTTGGCGTTGCACGCTCAAGCCGGAAGAGCTGATCTGCATTGCTGTCAAAAAATCCATAGGGTTTGCCTTCCTGAATGTTAATGAAGTGAAGAAATCAATGAGTTATGGTTTTACTGCCTTGGATCGCATTAAACTATGAGCAATTTTCATACCAAGAGGGTATTTTATCTGCTTTGATTTTAATGTTTGGGGTGCCATATAACATCAAAAATTTCAAGGGGTTGCTTGAGCCTTGATGGTTTGGGCCGGAGGGGTGGACACCGGATTTTTCCTGGCATGGGAAAATACTGTCATGGTTTTGACGAAATGGAAAATTTTGCACCGATTCCGGATTTTTCAATCGACGCTCTGATACTCAGTGAGTTTGTTGCGCAGGGTTCGGATGCTGATCCCCAGGGATTCTGCGGCTCGGGTTTTATTGCCATTTTGCTCTTCAAGAGTCTGCAGGATCAATTCCTTTTCCATCTGATGAATGGTTCCCCGAAAATTGGACAGGGGTTTTGATGAAGGGTCGCTGTCCATTTCAGCATCTTCTTCGAAAAACAGGTGCGCCGGCAATAAGGTGTCTTCGTTGCACAGGAGGGCGGCGCGTTCCATGATGTTCCCCAACTCGCGGATGTTTCCCGGCCAGTTGTATTTTTTTAATAGAGACACGGTCGAGTCGTCAACGGACATGACGGGTTTGTTGTTTTCTTTGCAATGCATTGCAAGAAAGTGTTCGGCCAGAAGCGGAATGTCTTCTTTTCGCTCTCTCAGGGGGTTAATTTTGAGAGGAATAACGTTTAATCGATAGTACAGGTCTTCGCGAAACTTGTTTTCCCGGATGCGTTTTTTGATATCGCGGTTGCTGGTGGCGACCACCCGGACATCGACGGGAATCGATTCTTTTCCGCCGACTTTATCGATTTCGTGTTCTTGCAAAACGCGCAGAAGTTTCGCCTGAAGGGGCAGGGACATTTCGGTCACTTCATCGAGCAGAAGGGTTCCCTTGTGGGCGAGTTCAAATTTGCCCTCCTTGCGGTAATCGGCTCCGGTGAAGGCGCCTTTTTCATGGCCGAACATTTCGGTTTCCAATAGCCCTTCGGGAAGCGCGGCGCAATTGATGGCGATGAAGGGCTTATCCGCCCGGGGACTGCATTGGTGGATGAGTCGGGCGAATAATTCTTTGCCGGTTCCGGTTTCTCCTATGATCAGCACCGTGGATTTGCTGTAGGCGATGTTTTCAACGAATTTCAGGAGTTTCAACATTTCCTGATTGCAGGTGATGATCTCCCGTTCAGGAATTATTTTGACATCGGGTTTGGCGGCAGGGGCGGTTGATTTTCTGTGGTCTTCCGGCTCTTTCATGAACGCCCGGTTCACCGATGAAATCAGGATTTCGGCTGAGAAGGGTTTGAGCAGGTAATCGAACGCGCCGACTTTCATGGTTTCGACGGCGTTGTCGATATCTCCGTAGGCGGTCATCATGATAACGATGGTTTTTGGAGAATGCTGTTTGACGGCGCGTAACAGTTCCACTCCGTCCATCTTTGGCATTTTGACGTCGGACACGATCAGGTCAAAGGTTTCATTCTGGACTCGTTCCCAGGCTTTTTTCCCGTCTTCGACACAAACCGGTTGGTAGCCTTCCCGCTTCAAGGTGGTTTCAAGGGCGACCCGCATTTCGCTTTCATCGTCCACCACGAGGATTTTTTTATCTAAATTATTTTTCATCAAATTCGTCATCCCAGCTAGGAAGGTTCACGATAAAAGTTGTTTGCTTGCCCGGTTCGCTTTCGGCGTCGATGGTGCCCTGATGGGCTTTGATGATGTTGTGGGAAATCGACAACCCGAGCCCGGTGCCTTTGTCCTTGGTGGAGAAAAATGGATTGAAAATTTTTACCAGATGGTCGGCGGGAATCCCCTGGCCGGTGTCTGACACGGTGATGGTGATGAACTGCCGGTGATCGTTGCCGGCGTCCGACTGGTTGGAAAGGGCGTTGACTTTTTTTGTGGTCAGACAAAGTTCTCCGCCTTGAGGCATGGCCTGAACTGCGTTTCGGATCAAGTTGCCAAAGACTTGCTTCAAGAGATCCCGGTCGCCATTGACCCATGTGTTGCTTTCTCTAAAATGTTGCACAATTTTTATATTGTCGGCAATGACCATGTCGGACGAACTGGTTAGCAGAGTGGTCAGCAATTGGTGGATGTCGCATTTTTGCTGGGAGGGGCGGGGCGACTTTGCGTATAGCAGCAATGTGGAAATGATCCGGTCCATATTTTTGACCCCGGAACGAATGTGCTCCACAAGCTCGGACTTTTCCTCGTCCGGCTCCACGTCCTTTTTCAAAAGCGAGGCAAACAGTTCGATGCTTCCCAAAGGATTTCGGATTTCATGCGCGATGCCTGCCGCCATTTCCCCCATGGCGCGCAATCTCTGGTTTCTCTGGGCTTCGATTTCCAGATGGCGGATACGGGTCATGTCCTTCACGATGAGCAGGCTTCCTATCTGGTTTTCATCGGGGTCGAGCACCGGAGACGCCGAAGCCTGGATGTGGATCCTGCTTCCGTTTGCGGTGGTGATTTCCCGGTCCACGCTCAACGGGCCGTTTCCCGTTTTGCCCAGCCGGGACACCATGTTTTCGAACAGGTCGTCGTGAAAAAGATCCTTGAGCGGTTTGCCCAGACAGGACTCCGGAGTGAGGCCGGTGATCCAGCCTGCGGTCTTGTTGAAGGTGGTGATTGTTCCCTGCCTGTCCATGACAATCACGCCGGTGGTCAGGCTTTCTAAAATATTGTTGAGATAATTTTTTACTTCTTCTTTTTCCGCGAGGTTTTTTTCCAGCTCTTCGTTCTTTTTGGCCAGTTCCAGGTCGAGCAATTTCACCCGTTCCTTCAGGTCGTCGTAGGAGTCCTGAAGCTGTTGCGTCGCTTCATTGAACGTTTGAAAGGCCTGGCTCAGGATTTCCAGTTCTTCTTTTGGAGTTTTTTTTCCCTGGAGGGATTCGCTCATGAACTATTGTGTGGCAAGGTGAGGGTTGAATCTAAACTTCAAGACATTATAAAGGATTACAAGGTATCTTTAAAGAGGATCTCAAATAATTGCTGATTAATGGCCCTTGCAATCGCCAGCTCGCTCCCGCGAGAGGGATATTGAGAGCTGACGCTTGCTTTACTCCTTTTACCCCTCCGGGGCATGAAGGCAATGGTCGAATATCACATACCCCTCCGGGGCATGAAGGCAAAGGTAAAATATCACATGCTCACGAGCCCCGGAAAACTCCAGGTGATGCGGAAAATGATTTCTCCTCACATAACATCGCACATCAAATTTGGTCCAGCGGTACGCTGGTGGCTCAGAGTTCGGATTAAATTTTCCCGGACGTGTTGAATTCTTTTTCCCAGTCGAGGAATTTTAGTTTGGATTCTGCGGCCTGTTTCAAAAGATCGTCGGTGTCTTTTGATTGAATCAGGCTGTTCAGGGTGGCGGTGGCTTTGGAAGGGTTTTTCATGTTCTCATAACTTTCTACCAGAAGATAATCGGCCCAATCCGTTTGGGGTTGCTCGGGAAACAAAAGCCGGGCGGATTCCAGAGCTTTTGCGGCCTCGGCGTATTTGCGGCTCTTAAACAGGGCGAAGCCAAGGTTGTAGTAGGCCTTGCGTACGGTGTTGGGAATGATCTTGGCGGTGCGGTCGAACGTTTTTATGGCTTGCCGGTATTCTCTTATGGCAGCTGGCGGGTTGTTGAGGTTTTGATAGGTTTCTCCCATCAGGAAATGGGTTTCGGAAATATTATCTTTATAGCCGGTGGCGAGCCTTTTATACACTTTCAAGGCCTGATCGTATTGTTTCCTGCCGCTGTGCGAGCTGGCTAAAAGTTTGAGGGCGACGGGGGCCTGGGAACTGCCGGGGTAATTTTTTAGAAACGACCGGGCCACCAGCTCCGCGTCTTTAAAGTTGTTTTGTTCCAGATGAATTTGCCCCAGGTTGAGAAAGATGCGGTCCCGGTAAAGGTTGTTGGCGTCCAGTTTTTTAACCCGTTCGTAAAACCTGAGGGCTTGCGGGAACATGCCAATGGCCTGATAGGCCTCGCCGATTTGCATCACGGTTTTGATGCTGTTCACTTTGCCAAGGGACAGGCTGGCAAAATCGCTGTAGGAATAAAGTATCGGCAGGACGCCTCCCTGGCGGGAATATTTGTCCACGGAGAAGACCAGGGCCTGCTGAATAAATTTTTTCGACTTATTGTAAAACGGTGAGTCGGGACCGAGCGGCAATAGTTTTTTAAATTCTTCTATGGCCTTTAAATAATTTTGTTCCTTGAGAAAGGCCATGCCGCGGCTCTGGGTGACTTCCGCCAGAATGTCGACATCCTTTGCGTCGTTCAGAACTTCCTCGTAGGCTTTGAAGGGCTGATAATAGGGGTCGGTGTTGTAAATAATATCTTTTACTTTTAATTTGGAGTCGATGACTCCGATGTCGGCCATGCGGATTTTCCCGTATTGCGAGGCGCTGCTTCCCTGGTCCCGTTTTGCGGATTCATCGAATACTGCCAGGGCATCCCGGTGCCGGGTTTCCAGCAGATAGGAATCTCCAATCATGTTCAGGGCCGTGTGGGCATTTTCATCGTCGGGGGCGAGATTGATCAGGTCGAAAAGGTGTTCGCGGGCCCTGGAATATTGTTTCTGCCGGAAATAGATGTTCCCCATATTGAAATTGATTTCCGGCTGTTCGTTGAGTTCGCTCGGCCAGCGATTGGCGCCATCCTGATAAACTTCGAGGGAACGCTTGAAGTTTTTTTGTCCGTAAAAGTAGCTGGCGATTTCAAAGATGGCTGGCCTTGCGGCGATATTCTTCGGGCTGTTTTTCAATAGTTTACTGAATTCTTCGTAGGCCTGCTCATACTTTCCTCCCCGCAGCATCATGAGGGCAAGATTATTTTTGCGAGCAAATGTATAGGGGCTTTTGGGGTCGGCTCGTAAGCTTTCCTCATATTTGGTTTTTGCTTCCAGGATATATCCCATCTCCGCATAAATATGCGCAATCCTGTTATTGGCGTGTCCGAAAAACTGCGATTTCGGAAAGCGTCTGGCGGTATCTATATATGCCTCCAGGGCCTTTTCGTAGACCGGGTGGGGTTCCCTGAAGGCGATCTGATACTCTGCCTCCGCACGCAGGAAATAGATGTGCGAGAGATATTTGCTGTCTGGAAACAGCTCGATAAAATTTTTGAAAGATTCGATGGCTTCGGGGTAGTTTTTGTCCTGGTACTGCTTGAGAGCGGATTGATATTCATCCCAGCCATTTTTTAATTTGCTCTCGATATCATGGCGGTTGATCGCCTGAAGTTTTCCCGCCGTCATCCCTGCGACCCGAACCCTTTTTTTAGGACTGAATCTTTTTTGCCGTCTCGAAGTTTTATTTTTTTTAATCCGGGGATTTTTCTGCAAAGAGGCCTGACCGGGCCCTGACTTTTGGGTTTGCGAGTTCCGGATGGGTTTTCTATCGCCGTTTAAATCCACCACGATTTGAGATTTGGCGGGGTCGAAAAAATGAAATAGCAGGGTATTGGTTTTTCTAAGGTGCAGGACGATTTTAAGCGTTTGCTGTAAATAATTGATGTCAATTTTTTCCAGGTTGCGGTCTTTGATCGACCGGGTCTGGACGCGGGGGTTCAACCGGACATCGTTTAAGGTCAGGGTGATCCTCTTGCGTAAAAAATCCGCCTTGACCTTATACGGTGTGGGCGAACTCAGGTCCACAATGATGCGTGTGTATTTTGGATGCGGTCCGATGCGGACTTTTTGAATCAACGGTTTTTTCTGGTCGTTTCTTACCGGGGTTTCCTGGCCATAAACGGGCCAGGCTGTGACCAGACTCATGGTAACGATTGCCAGGAGGGTCCGAAGCGATACTTGAAATTTGTCGAACAAGATCATGATTTCCAGTGCCGGTTTGAAAACTATCCTATTATAAGAGCAATTTCCATACCACTCTAGCCCTTGTTTGGGAGGTTCCATTAACTATTTGAAAAGTTTATAATTAAAATTTTCTGTTCTTGTGGAACGTGTTGTTTTATTGAATAATATTGTTGAGGTCGGTTGTCCGCCGGGTTTCTTCAGAAAAATTGAGTGCTCGAACCCTTCCTCATATTGCCGTCATTTTTTTGACAAGCTTTCATTTCCGCCGTGAAAACTTTTTATCTTTTGTGAATTAGTTAACCGCTGAACGTCCGGGTTTATGGATAAAGATCGGTTTGAAAAACTGAAGAAGCAAGAAGTGAACGTGATCCGCAGTTTGCTGAAAAAGCAAAATGAAATGCTGGGGCAATCCCTTTTGCATCTGGACCACCTGATTTATTTACAGAAAAGCATCAGTTTGATGAGTCTGGCGGACATCTTTAAAGTGTTGGCCGGCAAACTTCCATACATCCTGTTCATTCGTTATTTTTCTTTATTTCTTTTTGATAAAAATAAGAAAGCGCTCAGTCTTGCCTGCCACAACCACCCCGGTTTAACGGAAAAAATTGTTCTCCGACAGGGGGATTCTGAAATAATGGACGAGGCGATTGCCAGGGGTTCTTATGTCCTGGAATCGGATTATGCTCAATCCCGGTTTTTTCACGGAACAACGAATTCTTTGTTTGAGCACAATTTTTTTCTCACCATTCCTTTGATGATTGAAAACGAGATCATCGGGGTCCTCAATCTGAACGACAATGAGAAGGGAAATTTCAACGTGACGGATCTGGATTATTTCCTGAACGTATCCGAATTCATATCGCTCTCGATCAGCAACGCGCAATCTTTTGAAAAGGCGGAAAGGTTGTCTGTCACAGACGGGCTCACAGGCTTGACCAATCGGCAACATCTGGAAGCGGCATTAATGAGTGAAATTTTTCGAAGCCGGAGATACCGCTCCCCGCTTTCCCTGGTGATGATGGATGTGGATTATTTTAAAGGTGTCAACGACACCTTCGGACATCAGGAGGGCGACGATGTTCTGGTGAGCGTGGCTTCGATCATAAAAAGTTTATGCCGGTCTCACGACGTGGCGGCCCGTTACGGAGGTGAGGAGTTCGTTCTGGTGCTACCGGAAACAAATGGCTCCGGGGCCAGGAACATTGCGGAACGGGTGCGTGAGGAAGTGGAAAGTCATCGGTTCAGCCATGAGGGGAAAGTCCATTCCGTCACCATCAGTTGCGGCATCGCAGAACTGGACATTGAAGGGGACCAGAGTTTTTCGGATTTGATTGGGGTGGCGGACGGGGCGCTTTATCAGGCCAAAACTTCCGGCAGAAACAGAACCATACTGGGTGGTGGAGATGAAATTTTCAAAGGTGGATGATTTTGTAACCGCTGAAGGTCTGCCCTCGCTTCCCGGACAGATCCTCACGATACTGGGCGAGCTGGGCCGAACGTCGGCGATGGATTATACGATTCTGCAAAAAATCCAATACGACCCGGCGATTGCTCTGAGCGTATTGAGAGCGGCGAATTCTCCTCTCTACGGCTACGCTTCCAGGATTTCGTCCCTGCAACAGGCGGCGGGCCTTTTGGGGCCGGGAGCGATTAGAAATATTGTTTTGACGACTCCCATTCTGGAGCGCTATCAGGACAACGACGGTTTCCATTCTCCCCTGGATCACTCGAAGCTCTGGCTGCACATGACCGTGACCGCCGCTCTGGCCAGTGGCCTGGCCCGTTGTCTGGGACACAGTGAAACCGATATTTTTTTCACGGCGGGTCTGATTCATGGAGTCGGAAAAATTTCTCTGGCGGCCTACCGCCCTCACTCATTGCTCGAAGGAGTTCAATTGGCAAAGAGTGAAGAGATGACCTTGATCGACATAGAACAGCGGACGTTCGGATTCACGCATGTGGATATAGGGGTGAGGATGGTCGAAGCTTTTGGCCTTCCAGAACAATTGATCGGCGTTTTAAAGAATTGCTATTCCTCCCGGAATGAGGATCTCCTCGGTCAACTGTCCGGAGTGGTTTGTCTGGCAAGGAATCTGGCCAACTCCTGGGGTTTTGAGGACGGAATTTACGATGGTGCTCTCCTTGGCAGGGACCGTCTGTTTTCTGTGTTGAAGGTTACGGAACACGATCTGGAGGGTTGGCTGCCGCAATTGCGCGAGAACGTGGATCTGGTTGTCCAGGCCCAGGAAGGATGAGGCCACGCGGCTTTATTCAAGGCGCGGACGAAAAATCTTTGTTTTTGGTTCAGGTCCCGGCGGGCAAAGTGTCCTCTTTTGTGTTCGGTGAGTTTTTTGAGAGAGTTTGAATTTCTGCGGAAACCATAGGGGAGCGCAAAACGTCTTAATCCGGTGGTTGATAGAGATGGGTTAACTTCCGGGGCCCATATAGCGAATGAATTTCCCCAGGATATTGGGGTCCAGTTCATCCTTCATTTCGTTTTTCATGATGATGAGAGCTTCAAAGGGCTTTACCGCTTTTTTATAGGGTCTATGCGTTGTCAGGCCATCATAAACATCCATGACTTTGCAGATACGCGCGAATGGCGCAATATCCTTGCCCACCAGGTTATTGGGATAGCCCTTGCCTTTATAATTTTCATGATGCTGACCGGCCATGCGGACGACACTGGTTGCGTAGCATTGCATGGATTCCATTATTTCCTGGCCCACTTTGGGATGGGTTTTGACAATATCCAGTTCATCCCTGGTCAGTGGACCTTTTTTATTGATAATGGAGGAATCTATTTTGGCTTTTCCAATATCATGGAGCATGCCCCCAAGGCCCAGGCATCGAATATCGACTGCTGACATCTGGTCGTTGATTCCATAGACCAGGCAATATAATCCGACGTTCAGGCTGTGAGTATAAATAAAATAGTCTTTACTTATGACCTGCGTAATTGTGTCAAACCTGGCCTGGCCTTCTGATAAACACTGATCCATAAGGCTCATCACATTTTCAGATGATTCCAGAACTTCTTCCGACCCACTGTATTCAAAAAAGTTCTTCATAATGTCCTTTGAAACATCATAAAGCTTCTGGGTTTTATTCAGAAGAGGAATTGCGGGATCAGAAATCATAATTCGGAGTTGTTCCGTGGCCTGGTGGTAGTACTTGATCAGATCGTCCTGGCGGATAAAGAATTCCGTGCACTCGCCTGAACTGATTAATTTGCGGACTTTTTCCTGATGGGAGGGATGGCTACTGGCAAACTTGACAAATTCCGTGTTTCCAAAAGAGGTGGTTTTATAATAAATGTCAAAAACATCATCCCCACCGTCCTGCAATAAATCGGTGTTGATCGGTCGGAATTGATCTTCTTTTTTTTCTACCAGAGTTTTCACAGACTGTTCTCAAAAAATAATGGAGGAAGTATTTTAAAGGTCCGGGCCCATCTGGCGGACAAAATTTCCGAGAATATCGAGATCAAACTCATCCACCATCTGTTTTCCCATGAGAGTGAGCGCCTCAAAAGGCTCCATGGCTTTTTTATAAGACCTCCGGGTGGTCAAGGCGTCGTAGACGTCCATGACCTTGCAGATACGGGCAAAATTTGAAATCTCTTCCCCCACCAGACCCTTAGGGTAACCATTGCCTTTGAATTTTTCATGATGCTCGCCCGCCATCCGGATGACATTGTGGCCATAACATTGCATGGATTTCAGGACTTCCACACCCAGAGAGGAGTGGCTTTTAATCGTTTCGAATTCCTGGTCCGTCAGTTTGCCATTTTTGTTAATGAGTTTGGCGTCAATTTTAGATTTTCCCACGTCATGCAACATACCGCCTAAGCCGAGGTCGCGTGTGTCATTGGGCCCCATATTGGTTTTGATCCCATAGGCCATGCAGTAAAGCCCCACATTGACGCTGTGGGTATAAGTGTAGTAGTCCTTATTGGTGATCATGGTGAGAGAATGAAACCCCGCCTCGTTTCCCGACAGGCACTCCTCCATGATGTTCATGACTTCTTCTGAAGACTGGAGGATTTTTTGTGAGGCATTATTGTCGAAAAACTCTTTCATGATGCCTTTGGACACGTCGTATATTTTCTGGGTTTTTTCTTGGAAAGGGATTTCCGGATTGGAAATCATCGAGCGCAGAGATTTGGTGGCCTGACCATGATATTTGGTCAAATCTTCTTCGCGGATGAAAAAATCTTCGGTGCTCTCCCCAGATTGAATGAGCTTGCGGAATTTATCCTGATGAGAGGGGTGGCTACTGGCAAACTTGACAAATTGAGAATTTCCGAAGGTGGCTGTTTTGTAAAATATGTCGAAAACCTCCCCCCCTCCAACCTCTAGGAACTCCAGGTCTATGGGCCGAAATATCTCCTGTTGTTCATCTATCCCTGTTTTCATACAATATTCCCGGTAAATATAATCCTCGACATAACATTAATTGTAAAGGAAAGCCGGTAATATTTCAACTATTTGAAAATATTGGTATTAAATTTTTTGAGGAAGGGGTGTTACAGGTCGGGGCCCAAATAGCGGATAAAGTTTTGTAAAATTTCGGGGTCGAACTCTCCCCCCATCTTTGTTTTCATGAGGGTGATGGCGTCATAGGGTTTCAGGGCTTTTTTGTAAGATCTGCGGGTGGTCAGGGCGTCATAGACATCCATGACTTTACAGATGCGGGCAAACCTGGAAATCTCCTCCCCCACCAGGCCGTTGGGGTAGCCGTTGCCCTCAAAATTTTCATGGTGCTGGCCTGCCATATCGACCACATGGGTTCGATAGCATTTCATGGATTCCAGAATATCCTGCCCAAGCGAGGTATGGTTTTTCATTACCTGAAATTCTTCGTCCGTTAATTTGCCGTTTTTATTGATCAGGTTGGCGTCGATTTTTGATTTTCCTATATCGTGCCACATGCCGCCCAGGCCAAGTTCCCGGGTATCCTTCGCGCTCATTTTTGTTTTGACCCCAAACGCCAGGCAGTACAGCCCGACGTTCACACTGTGGGTATAGGTGTAATAATCCTTGTTGGTGATCATGGCGATGGAATGAAACCCTCCTTCATTCACGGATAAGCATTGTTCCATGATTTCTATGACTTCATCCGAGGACTTTAAAATCTTCTCGGAAGCATTGTGCTCGAAGAAATCCTTCATGACTTCTTTGGACACGTCGTAAACTTTTTTAGTTTTCTCCTTAAGCGGCATTTGAGGGTTTGTCATCAACTTGCGGAGGGTGCGGGTGGCCTGCTGGTGATACTTGACTAAATCTTCCTCGCGAATATAAAAACTCTCGCCAATCTCTCCCGATTCGATCAGCCTTCGGACTTTTTCCTGGTGTGAGGGGCGGTTGCTGGCAAACTTGACATACCGCGTGGTTCCATAAAGGGAGGACTTATAAAAAATGTCGTATGATTGAGGAGCGTCATATCCTAAATGCTCAATATTGATTAACCGGAAATGCTCTTCCTCCTGGTCCAGCGCGGTTTTCAAAAGCCCACCTCAAATGAAGATTTTTTGCAAAAAAACAGTATATTTTAATTGTAAGGGAAGGCGGCAGGACTTTCAACTATTTGAAAGTATAGCTTTTATGGTATTTTTTTGGGTTCACCGGGACCTTTGATAAACGGAGGGCTATCCAGGGGAACTTTAGGGATGCGGGGTCCATGGACCCAGAATCAGGGGGTTTTTGAGGGTGGATAAGCCTTTGCCACATGTGCCATCAGGTAAACAATGGACCGGGTACAGCCGAGCAGATCCACCATCGACAGGCTTTCCCCCGGTTCGTGCATGCGGGAGTCGGAATCATAGGGACCCAGACAAAGGGGTTGCACGTCTCCCAGGGCCTCTAGAAGTTTGGCGACAAAGGGAATGGACCCTCCGCAACCATACAGACAGCTTCGCTGCCCGAATCCCTTTTCCAGGGCTTCCATAGCGAGTGGAAAAACAGGGTGTTTGCATGCCGTCATCCAGGGGGAGCAGCCCTTTTCCATGTGCATTTCTAACTCGAACCCGGACAAGGCATTCTTTTTAAGGTGGTTGATTAAATATTGCCCGGCTTGGGTTTCCTCGTTGCCGGGACCCAGGCGGACTTCTATGATCGCCTTGGAGGAGGGATTGTCAAAAGGCCGTGAATCCTCGTCCGGCTCTACCCAGAGGGACTGGACGCTCAGGGTTCCCTCATTGGGCGTGAGAAAAGTGTTGATATCCGTATGGAGGGAGCCATCGTTTAGAATGAGCCGGTCGATCATTTTTGCCAGTTGCAGTTCGGCAATGGGGAAGGGGCCGCCATGCATCCCCGAATGGGGGTCTTTGGTGGCGGATTGTAAAAAAAGATCAAAGACAGCATCTCCGGCATCCGACTCAAGCCTCGTCAATTTCAGGTTGAGGTTGAAATTATTCAATGCGGACAACAACCGCTCCAGGGCAATTTTCAGCCCGTCGGCGTCCCGGCAAGGGCTCAAGGTCAACCGGGCTCCGGCGGCCCCGAAAATTATGGACCCGGACACGCGATGGCCCGGACGGACGTTGACGAAAGACTTCCTGAGCTGGGCCAGCAGAAGGGCTTCTTTTTTGGACGGGACGGTCAGTTGAGTGTCGGGCAACAGTCCGCCGGCCTCTCTCATCATTTCAATGGTGATGGGAACGTTGGCGTAGCCTGCTATTTCCTCCACTGTTTCTGGTGTGTCGGATTGGGCGATTTCCTTTACAGCCAACGAATGGTCGGGATGAATCAGGCTTGCTAAAAGTTTGTATAAAGCGGTTTGTGCGTCGATGCCCTGCGGTTCTTTTTTTGGGGTGAGGGTGGCGTCCAACTGGATGACGCCTCTGAGTGAAGTGGTCAGACCGGGAATCCCGGTGGCGGGGTTCACCACATCGGTGATGACCACGCAATCGACCGTGGAGAAAAACTCCTGATTCTGCTGGATTTGCCGGGCCAGCGAGTGCGAGCCACATTCCTCTTCGGTTTCATAGATCACTTTGATGTTGCATGGCAGGTCATCAAGTAAAAGTTTGGCTGAAGAATCCGGTTGCAAGGATTTTATAAGCGCGTCGATCGCCATGCCGATGGACACCACGCCGCTCAAATCGTCCGCCGCACCCCGGCCGTAGGCGCGGGTCTTGTCCTCATTCCAACGCAGTTCGGTGGGAGGGACGCCCGCCCATTTCTGGAACCTGCCGTCATCCATATAGGGTTGCTTGTCCAGATGGGCGTAAAACAGGATCGTCGGTTTTTCTTCCGAGACCGTAATTTCCGCCAGTAATATCGGGGTGGCTCCGTGGCATTCTGCAGGGGACTGGTTGATTTTTATCCAGGTGAACCCGATCTGACGAAGATAGTCCTCGGCGCACTGGAGAATTTCCTTCATGTCGACGGGGGTCGTGCGGTCGCCCTCGAATTCGTTGACGTTGAAACTCCTGCTGTCAATGCCCACCATTTTGTCGAGGAAATTCATATGCCAGGCGACGAGTTCGGAATCCGGTTGAATTTCCCGGCTGGCTGTTTTGAATAATTCGTTTTCGTTCATTTTTTATTTTACCTGGTCAATAAGCTCCGCATAATTTTAATGAAACAACTCCAAGTGGTCTAATGCGTTAATAACCTGCTATTTAATATATTTGATTCCAAAGGTTTTATATAGTATATAAATGACCATTATAATAGGTGCATATTATATGGATTTTAGGTGGACGAAAAAATAATGAAGTATATCTGGATAATTATCGCCATCGTTCTTGTTCAGCCGGTCACTGGCTTCGCCGAATATGAGAAACCGAGCCCGGTTCCTGGACTGATTTCAGATACTTTCCAACTCAGGCCTTGGGATCTCACTGTGCGGGCGATGGGGGGATACAACGATAATGTTCCCCTCGTAGCGGACGGCGACACCTTTTTTTTGGGTGAAACGGACAGTCCTTATGTTGGTCTCATAATCGACGGCAAGTATCGGTTTTACGACCGAGGGGGATGGAAAGTGGGTGCGGGCATGCGCTTCGATAAAGTGTTGCACACCGACGACCAGGATACCCCGACGGCTTTCAATGCCGATCAGTTAGAGTACGATGTTAGAGCTTTCAGTCCTTCGTTCTTTGTCCAGCGGCGGTTCAGTTTGGGAGGAAAATCTGTGACCTTGGGGGCCAATTACACCTACCTCAATGAATGGGCCGATATCTCGGCAGTCGGTCTCGATTCCCACTCCATTGGAGTGAACGCAGAAATCATGATGCGTCGGGACGTGCAATTCAGCTTTAAATCCGGTTACTTTTGGAATAATTTTTTTGTGCAACAACCCCCAGTGAGTAATCGTGATGCAGAGTTTTTTACCGTTGGCCTCGGTGCAAAAAAATGGTTTCAGGGGCGTAGCCGTTCGATTGAAGTGGGCATGGCTTATAATACCAACGATGCCGAGGGTAAAAACTTCCAGTACGATGGTTATGAACTCGATGTTAAATTGACATCGCAGATCAAAGGGCCGGTATGGGCCAACGTTACATTTGAATTAGATTCGCGCGACTACGAGGGTTTTGTGCCTGCGCCCACCCGCACCGACCAGGAAATTTACACTTATGGTTTACAGGTTATTTGGGTCATCGACGCACACTGGACTGCAGACGCATTTTTTACTCATTCCGATTACTACGCCAACGACCCGTTTTATGAGGGGGATGTGAGCAAAAGTGGTGCGGGTATCAGCTACCGGTTTTAATTATGAGCGATGAATTCAATATGAAACGAAACCAATGGACCTGGGGAAATATCCTCCGCATGACTATTGCATTGATCGTTATTGCTGGCCTGACGGCTTGCGGTATTGGTGGAGTACGAACCGCAAATGTAAGTATTACCGGTGGCGCACAAACCGGTTCTGGGCCTACAGCCGAGGAACTGGCGGAACAGGAGAGAGAACGACGGGAACAGGCTGAGCGCGAACAACAGAGACAGCTAATCGAGGATATGCGCAACCAGGCAATAGCCGGGTTGAATAACGCCCTGCAGACCTTTTATCATGATCTTCCTCCCGGCTCCTTAACAGAGGAAGTCAGGCAAACGATGCGTGACCTCTTTGATCAAAGGGAAATCCTTCAAACCACATCAGATCCGGGTGTGATCTGGGATGGTTATCACCATGCGCAGGCCTTGTTATATGATGCCTATTTCGTTGCCGTGACAGTCGGCGCCTTCGACCCAACCGTCGTTGGACAGCGTAACTGGCAGGAAACCTGGTTTTTCATTAGTAGTCCATAGGCTGCGGTTTTTTCTGGCTTGATGGCCACTCACCCTAATGAATGCAACCCGAACCCTCACAACAAATTCCCGGTGTTCAAAAAAAATCAGACCCTAAATTGCTCCTGAGCGATTGAGTCTTGACCAGGCTCCCCCACCAAACGACTGTTCTAATTTTCCTGACGCGCCACTTCTTTTTATTAGGATACTAAAAGGATTTGTCCTGCGCTTCGTTTGTGGCCTTTCACCCGGCAATGATTTTTTGTGCGAATCCTGCTTTAATAAATGCGTGAATCTGGTATTGTTGATAGGAGGTCCGCTGGTTTAAATGCCTTACCAGCGCGCCTTCTCTTTTGAGAATGGGCTTGATATTATTCAGGAAATCCAACGATGATAGACAGGCTGATCAATCTTTGTAAGCTGATCACGATCATAAAAGAGCGTGGCAATTTTCCGCTCATCCGTCGCTCGCGCCGGCAATTGATTGATTTTCTTCTATGTCAGGGCGGGATGAATCATAAATCCATTTTTTTAGTTGTGCCCTATTGGTTTTATATGTTGAAAGGGTTGGACGTGCTGATCTGGCGGCTGGAAACTTTTGGCTTTCTTTATTTACCCGGCCAGTCTGAAGAAGATAAACAACGGTTGAACGCCCGTCTTTAAAAATTTAATCTTCCCCCTCCTGACGTTTTTTGAATCACGAGAGAGCCTTGACCTCCCTGTTAAAAAATAAAAATTTCCAAATCGTATTTCTGCTGTATTCATCGGCTTTGATATTTTTGGGCCGGCAGTTGAATGTGGGGTTGCCCAATTTCGACGATACGTATTACGCCCAGAAAGCCAAGGAAATGCTTGCTTCGGGCAACCTGTGGGTGGTGACGCACAATGGCCTTGTGGATTTCGCCAACCCGCCCCTGCCGTTCTGGTTGACCTCCCTCGCCTTTAAAGTTTTTGGCGTGTCGGGTTACGCCGCCGTTTTTTTCACGGCGTTGTTTGGAATCTTAACGGTGTATCTGACTTACAATTTATACCTTCACCTTTTCAAGAATAGCTGGGGCGGTTTTTTTGCCGCCTTCATTTTGATATTTCCCGGCATGTTTGTGGATTCCTCGCGCCGGGGAATGGTGGACATCATCCTGGCGTTTTGCGTGACCGGGGCGATGTATTTTTTCGTCAAGGGGTTGGAGAACAGAAAATTTTATCTGCCGTTTGGGTTGATGACCGCTTTGGCAATTTTAACCAAAAGCGTTCTCGGAGGGTTTCCTCTGGTCATTGCGGTCATCACGCTGGTGTGGTCGGGCCGTTGGCGGGAAATATTCTGCACCGCATTCATGGCGGGGACGGTGCTGGCCCTGTCCCTCGGCTTCAGCTGGCACTTGGTGAACTGGTTCACCTTCGGCCAATCTTTTGTGGACAAGCATTTTGGGGTGCTGTTGTTGAATCGAGCTTATGGCGAACCTGCGTCGCTATTTTATTTTCTGGGCTACGCCAAGGATTTCCTGAAAAACTACTGGCCCTGGTTGCCTGTGGCTCTTATCGGCTTGTGGCAGTTCGGCAGGCGGGCTTTTGGGGAAAAGGACATCCGCTATCAATTGCTTTTTTCCTGGGTCGTGGTGATTTATCTTGTGATGAGCACCAGCAGGAATCAAACCCTGCGTTACCTTTTCATGATTTTTCCGGCGCTGGCCGTTATCAGTTCCCGGACCATCGCTCAATGGATTTCCGAGGGGACCAAAGAAAAATCCCTGCCCGCACTTTTTGCGATCGTCATGGGCACCGTGGTGTTCGTGAACGCCACGCCGTTTCAGGTGAAGGTCACCCTGTCGCCGAACAGCGTGGAGGTCCGGCAACTGGCGGCGGTGATCCATTTGAACACGCCTGCCGATCAAACTCTGGGCAATTATCGCCTGTCCATGTACAACCCGAGAAACGCTCTGTTGTTTTACTCGGACCGGTTTTTGGAGGACCCGATCGCCGATTCACTGGAGCTTTTGAGCCGGGTGGACCATCGACCGGACTCGACCTGGCTGACCTCCGTCCCTGAATATATAAAGCTGGATCAGGGGCATCCCGGCCGGTTTTATTTGATTCAGGCCAATCGAAAATATGCCTACTTCACGTCCGTGAAAAATAAGAAAAATATTCGCTATGATTTTTCAGAAATGACGTTGCCGCTGATACGCTGATTGGTGAACAGGACGATCGTTTCAATGAGGTCGGCTTCTTTGAGTTCAAGGCCCTCATCCCACAATTGCTCGAGGAATTGTTTGTCGACCCGGCGTTTTTTCCAGATGGTGTCGGTGGACAGCCGGCTGAGAGTAAGGTCTTTGAATTCTCCTTGCCATACGGATTCCCGCATGACGACATAAACCTTTTCCTCCGTTTCAAGAAACGTGTGCAACATTTCCGACGTGAAAATGTATTTGGAATGTTGGCCCGTCAGCGCTCCCAACCGGGCCTGATGACTGCCCAGCCGGTAGACCCCGATTTTTTCCTGCCCATTTCCGGTTCGCGCAATTTCCAGGGCGAATTTTTTCATGGGATAGCGGTTGAAAAATGGGATCGCGTCGCCATGAATCAGGGACAAACTGAAGGTCTGGAATATTGCCAGAGTGAGGATCAAGGTGATCTTGCGCCGGACGATGAACATCAGGATCATGACTGTGGCTCCTGTGGCCAGGAACAAAGGAAGAAACATGATCCTGAAAGGAACACTGGTGGTGGATTGCAGGGCAATGACGCCAACGGCGGTGACGAGGGTCAATCCAAAAAATATCAGGAGGGCCAGATAGAAGGGGATTTTAAACACCGGTCTTTTAAAACCGCGGGCAGAGTCCGCCAGCTGGGTAAAATAATGACCCAGGATCAATGCCAAAGGCGGTGCCACCGGAAGCAGATAACGGCTGTGCTCGATTCTGAATGCCGTAAACATGAGGATAGGAACCACAATCCATAGCGTGCAAAATAAAACGGCGTAGTTTTCTTTATCGAAAATCCTGAGCATTTTAGATTTGAAGTCTTTGATCAGCAAGGCGCAGGAACATATCAGAAACAACGACCAGGGCAGGAAATATCGAACGAAAACTCCAGGATAATAAAAACTGAATGGGGTTTGATGGAAAATGCGGTCACGCAGTTCAGGGCCCATCAAATGGTTCATAAACTCCTCGCCATGCAGGAAATACATGGTGGCGAACCACGGAACGTCTACCGCCAGGAGGATCAGGATGCCGGTGGGTAAATGCATTTCGGCGAAAAATTTCCAATCCCCCCTGACAAAAAGAAACGCGGCGATGGTCAGGCCGGGAAGAAGAATCGCCGGCGGGCCCTTGGTGAGGAAGCCCAACGCCATGGCAAGATAGAAAAGATAAAAGTTCCGCTTTCGGTGCGCTTCGTCCTGAAACCCTTTGATAAAAAAATAGAAGGCTGAGAGGATGAAAAAGCTCAGCGTCATGTCTGTTGTGGCCCAGCGGGAAATCTGGAAATGCAGGTAAAGGGAGGGCAGGATGAACGCCCCGACAAGGGCGGCCTGAGAGGTTATCAAACGCCGTCCCAAAAGAAACACCAGCCACGCGGACAAGGTCCCGAGCACCACCGACCACAGGCGGGCGGACACGAGATTGATGCCAAACGTTTTGTAGGCCGCGGTCACCATCCAATAAAATAAAATGGGTTTGGCAAAGCGTTTTTCATCATGGAACACAGGCGTCAGGTAGTCGCCCGATTGAATCATGTTTTTAGCGGAGAGGATGTAAAAGTTCTCGTCTGTATGATAAGGCGGAACTTCCCCCAGTTGATACGAAAACGAGAAAAAACAAAGGCAGGTCAATAAAACCAGGGCAAGGCTATTGACTGATTTTGTTTTTAATGAGTAGGGGAGGATCTGCATGGATTATGATTGTTGGGAGGAAACGGGATCTCGCTGGAAGACAATGGAATTTGGTTTTCTGGTGATTACTAAAGGCAATGGGTCTGAAAAAGGGTTTTAAGATGAAATGTTATAGTGGATGAATTATACTCCTTTTCCACCGAATCGAAAAACGGATTTGAAACTTATTGGAGTGCTTTTCCAATGGAAAAAATAAAATGGGTCTGGTGCTGAGCCGATTCAAAAAACAATCATGGATAACCCTTCTCACCCTCAAATCCTAGACCAAAACCATCCAGACTTCAACGCGGAACATGCTTCTTCTGCGAAGGCGGGTGGTTCCCGGTTTGCCCAGGGGGATTATTTTCTTCTTCTGGCAATGATCCTTTGGACCTATGCCTGCAATCAGATATGGATTCTTCTGGACACGCGTCCGCCTTCCTGGGATCAGGCCGCTCACCTTCGCATCGCTTTCGGGTATTGGAGTGCCTTCACATCGGGGTCGGAACGCATGTGGCTGGACCTGTTGAGTGTGGAATCGTTTTATCCGCCGTTTTATCATCTTTCGCTGTTGCCGGTATTTGCATGGCTGGGATTTTCCACCGACAACGCAGTGGTGACCAATTCGTTCTCGCTGGCGGTCATTATTCTTTCGACCTATGGCATCGGAAGCAGATTGTACAACCGGAAGGCCGGATTGCTGGCGGCGTTTTTAATTTCCTGTTATCCCTTCCTGGCCTACAGTTCCCGGCAATGCCTGATAGGGACCACGCTGACGGCGGCGGTCACGTTGTCTTATTATCTTTTCCTGCGGACGGAAAATTTTGAAAACGGGAAATTCTCTTTCTGGTTCAGTTGTTCGTTTGCCGTGGGGTTGATGGTCAAGTGGACTTTTTTCATCTACCTGCTACCCGCGATTGTTATCGGATTATTTAAAGCCGGGCCGGGAAACTCCGGGAAGGTTGGCCGGCAGGCGGTGTATTATTTGGGCATGATAGGTGCGCTCATGGTCCTGCCTTTCGTCCTTTTTGTTCTGGCGGACGGCAAGTGGATTGTATTGGCGATGGAATTTGCCCTGGTGTTTGCCCTGGTGCGGAGTTTCCCGGCGGTTCGGATTCCACTCAATAAAATTTTAAATATCATCACGCTGACTCTGATTTCGTTGTTGCTGTGTTTTCCCTGGTATGCGCACAATCTGGCGAAGATGGCGCGCGGCATGTCCAAATTTGGTTTTCCCGACGACGTGCTCACCGGAGCGATGGATTGGCCTCTCTCCATATGGGGGTTCTACCTGGAAGTGGCGGGACGGCAGATGGGGATTCCTTTATTTTTTCTTTTTATTATTGCTTTTGGCGTTTTTTTATCGAACCGGAATAAATTCAACTGGCTCTTGTTCGGGTGGATTGTTCTGCCATTTGTAGCATTCACATTCATCAATAATAAAGGAGTGCGCTACACGATGCCGTGTCTGCCGGCGTTATCCATCGTGTCCGCCCTCTGGATTGTGCAAATGAAAACCTTGCGGGTGAAGCGGATGGCCCTGGGGTTTGCGCTCGGTTTCGGGCTATTTTCCTATATTTATACCGGATTTGTTCCTGGAGACATTCAAACGCCGGGTCTGGGCGGTCCGGCATTTGGTTTTAAAGAGCTTCCGAAAAAAGAGAACTGGCAGATCAACGCCATCCTCGACGATATGGTTCAAGACGCCGCCCTGCCTGAAGGAAAAACCATCACCGCGCGCACGCTCACCAATCATGCCTGGTTTCACCGGGGGGCATTTCGCGATTTTGCGGATATCCGGGGGTTGCCTGTCATCATGAAAAGCGTGAAGCGAAACCTTGGGGAAATGACGGATTATTTTATCACCAAAGACCGAAGCCGCGAAGGGGAGTCCGGGGTTCGGCAAATCAATCCCAAAAGAGACCGTTTGTTCGATGATCCATCGCTGAATAAAACCTTCTCATTGTTCCGGTCTTACCCTCTGCCCAATGGAATGCAGGGCCTGGTATTAAAAAGAAATGTTTTGCCGACCACAGATTTAGCAGGGGCCGATGATTTGGAGCAGGTGGGAAAGCGGTTTGCCGGCGCTTTAAAGGAGTATCCCATTTACGGGGTCAAGAATATGAAAAACGCCCAGGTTTCCATTATTCCCACGGACAACCCGGAGGATAAATTTCGGGGGCGGTATCGATCGATCACCGTGACTGCCGATAGGGCGGTGTCCAACAAAATCCAGTTGGATGATTTTGAGTTGACCTTTCATGATGTGCAGATCAATCTGTATGAATTGTTTCTGCATGGCAAGTTGATCTTTTTTGAAATCGGACGGTTGTTTCCAAGAGCGACCCTTTATTTCGCTCCCTTGGAACACCTGGCGTTGATGGAGATGAAAGGCAAAGGTCATGGGCGTCTTATGGGAGGGAAAGATCGTTTGCACCTGAAAGTGCAGTATCAACTTCCTCCTCCTCTGGGAACGGTTGAGGCAAACGCCACCGTGAGACTGGTATTCGATCCTGAAAAAACTATTCGCCCGCAGGTGGAAACGTTAAAGGTCGGGCCGATAGAGGTGCCGGAAATTTTTTATCGACGGATTCTGGATGAACAAATCGTCCTCACCCCCACACCGGGTTGGCCGCTGGCGACGGACATTCGCTCTGTCAAAATTTTCCCGCGGAAGGTTTCGATCAATCAAAATTCACACAACTGACTTCCGTGAAAATTTCATTTTTATGCTTCGATCTTTCGGATAACTCTTTGGGTAGGGCGGCGCTTCTGGCTAGGACACTGGCGCGCCATCACGAAGTGGAACTCGTCGGACCCGCGAAACAGGGCAGGATCTGGTATCCTTTAGAGGATCTGGACCTTCCCATAAAAACCTTTCCCTGGAAACGTTATCCGGCTTTCGCCCCGACCGTCCGCCAAATGATGCGGGTCCTGGACGGGGACGTTTTATTTGCCTGTAAACTGAGGCCCACCAGCTTTGGCGTCGGATTGTTGAAAAAATGGGCTTCCGAAAAACCCCTGCTGGTGGATATCGATGATTGGGAATTGGGGTTTTTCTATCGCGCCGGTTTCTGGGGCCGGTTGGGCCGGTTTTTAAATTTTTCCAATCCCAATGGACTGCCCCACACCTGGCTTATGGAGAAGCTGGTGGGATTTGCGGATGGAATCACGGTGAGCAATGCATTTCTGGAAAACCGGTTTCCGGGAACCTTGTTGTATCATTGCCGCGATACCTCCATCCTGGACCCCGACAAATTTGATCAGGATCGGACGAAAGAAAAACTGGGCGTGAAGAATAAAAAAGTGGTGATGTTCCTGGGCACTCCAAGAAAGCATAAAGGCGTGGATGACCTGGTCCAGGCCATGAATCAGATGGACGACCCCGATGTTTGTCTTTTCATCATCGGGGCGGAAGACGGGCTAAAAAATATTTCAACCGATTGCCGATTGAAGGAGGATCAACTCGTGGTTCTTCCCATGATCCCTTTCAAGGATCTTCCTGAGCACCTGGCCGCCGCCGATGTGGTGGTGATTCCCCAGCGCAGGACCAGCGACACCGTGGGTCAGATGCCGGCCAAAATTTTTGACGCGATGGCGATGGCAAAACCCATCGTGTCCACCCGAGTTTCTGATATCCCGGATGTGTTGGACGACTGCGGGTATCTGGTGGAACCGGGAAATGTCTCCCAACTTAAAGAGGCGATAGACCATGTTCTTCATCATCCCGAAGAAGCCCTCGCCAAAGGAAAAAAAGCGCGGGAGCGTTGCGTCGCCCGGTATGATATCAAGGTGATGGAAAAACAGTTGCTGGACCTGGTGGAAACGGTTCGTCCTAAAACAAAGCGCCCATGATAAAAAATTCTGGAATAAAAGACGTGCCTCAATTTGATAAAGAAAAACTTCCACCTAACCCGAAAATTCTACTGATAAAGTTGCGGTCCATCGGCGATGTTATTTATAACACCGCCGTGTACACCCCCCTAAAGCGGGCCTTTCCCGATGCGCATTTGACGGTGCTGGTGGAGCGACCTTCCTATGACCTGGTTCGTAATCATCCAGATGTGGATGAGGTTCTTTGTTTTAATAAAGGCCATTTTGGGCAACAGATGAAATTTTACTGGAAACTGTTTTCCAGGGGTTATGACATGGCCATCGATATGCACGAGGGAACCAGGGGCGCGATCATGTGTTTTGTGACGCAGGCGACGTTTCGGGTGGGGCACAAATTCGCCAAACGGTCTTTTTTTTATAATGTGAAACTGGAGTTCAATGACCTTCAGCCGAAGTTTCCTCTGGATTACCAGGTAGCCCTGGTAAAAAAACTGGGCGCTTCCTTCGATCAGATCACCCCCGCCGTCCACCTTTCAGAAGTCAGCAGGAAGAAGGCCCGTCAGATTCTTTTGGACAAGGGAGTTCGTCCTGAAGACCCTTATTGCATCGTTCATCCGGGGACGCGGAAGATTTATAATCAATGGCAATATGAAAAATTCGCCCGTTTGGTCGATTCCCTGTCGTCCCGTTATGGACTTCAGGTTATCCTCACCGGCGGTCCGGGAGAGGAGGACCAGTCCCAGGCAGTGATTGAAAAAATTAAGGACACGCCGTTCGCTTTTGTCATGGCGGATCTTCAGGAGTTGGCGGTGATTACCGAAGGAGCTCAATTTGCTGTCTGCCACAATGGCGGATACATGCATCTTTCCTCCGTACTGGGAACTCCGGTCATCGCCTTGTACGGTTCCGTACATCCCAGGGTGTGGCGACCGCTGGGAGCCAGGGATGTTGTGGTCTACAAGCAACTGGAGTGCAGTCCCTGCAATCACCGGACTCGCAAGAAGGAATGCTATAAAGGGGATGCTGAATGCAAGGAAATCATCACGGTGGAAGATGTGCTCCAGGGCGTCGATAAAATATTGCAGGAAAACAAAGAGTCTCAACTCTAGCTTTTTTATTTTCCTGATATCATGGGCCGGGGGAGTGCGATAACGCTTCCTGGACTTTATTCCACACTCTTGGGACATCTATCTTTTTTAAATCGCCTCCTCCAAAATCCATTTTCGGCGAAAAATCTCCCTGGACTGTGGGGTGGACCATGAAACAGATGTTTTTTTCCAGTTCAAACGGTCCGGTGCCGCGCGGATCGTAAGGCCCGAACAAGGCGACGGTCGGCACCTTCAGGGCGAAGCCAATGTGCATGGGGCCGGTGTCGCAGGTGATGAGCAAGCGGGCCTGGCTGATGATGTTGCTGTCTGTCTTCAAGGGAACCCCCAGGGTGTCGTAGCAGCGGTCGGGCTCCAGCTTTTCACGCATTTCGAGAATATGTTTTTTCTCTCCCGGCCCCCCTCCAAAAATAATTTTATAGTTTGTCTGTTGCAGGATTTTTTCAGTCAACGTCAAAAACCGGTCTTCCGGCCAGCGCCGATGTACGCCGGATGCGCCGATATTGATGTAAATATAATTTTGTGGCGATAATGCATGTTGGTCCAGGAAGGCGCGGGCGTCCCTTTTGTCGGCATCGTTAAAAAAAATTTCCATTTGGCCGCCGACTGGATGGACTCCGATTCTTGCAATCAAAACCAATCGTCTCTGCACTCCGTGAACCACGTCTTCCCCCGCCATCCGGACCCGGTTCTTTTCCACAATCCAGGTGGAGTTCTGGTGCGCCAGGAAGGACCGGTACCGCAACCAGGGCAGGAGGCGCATGATGTCTTTATTGGCGTGGAAAATCAGGAGGTGGTCGTATTTGTGCCGCAACAGTTTTAAGCCGGTCAGCGGCTGGCGGAACCATTTGGGAGAATAATTGATGACCTTATCAATATTGGGATTGCCGACGAAAAGCTCACCCCAATGAGTGTTCACGAGGAAATGAATATCTGAATCCGGAAAGGATTTTTTTAAAGCTCTAAGGGCCGGCGTTCCCCACAGGCTGTCGCCCATTCCCGTGGTGCTCACGATCAGAAATTTTTTCATAGTTGTTGGATAAAAATTTATTTCGTTAAATCAGAGGACGGCGTGGAAATTTTTGCAGAAGCATTTTTCGCTTCGCCATTCTCTTTCGTGCATTCAGCGGTCTTTTTTCCTATGACATACAGGTTGAAGCCGTAACCGGTCCAATCCAGAAGCGGGCTGATATAATTGACCGGATTGATGAAATTTTTTAAATCTCTTTTCGTCCCTGAAATGATTTTATCGACCTTGCTTAAAGGCCGCTCGGGCTTCTTGTAAGGTCTGTTTTCGGGAGCGGTGAAAAATCCCTTCTTCGCGCGGTTGGTGTTTTTATATACCACGGAAAATCCAGCCGATTGTAGAATCTGACTCAAGGTCCGGGGTGAAAAAAAATACAAATGTTGCAACGGCTTATAGCCAAACCAATTTTCTTTCAGCCAAGCCGCATTGTTGGCATTGGGGGTCCAGATCACCAGGAGCCCATCCGGGCGTAGAAGTCGGTTGATGGTTTCTAAAAAATTCGCAGGGCGGGGGAGGTGTTCGATCAAATCCCATAGGACAATGACATCGAAAAAGTGTTTGTCGTATTCCAGGTCTTCAAGAGAACGACAGTGGGTATTTTTTAATTGCAATTCATTGCGGGCAAACTGAATGAATCCCGGAACGATATCTATTCCATGCGGTTCCCAGCCGCGCTCCTCGGCGGTTTTTAAAAAAAAACCCCCACCGCAACCGATATCCAGCAATTTTCCTTTCCCCTTTGCATAATTTTCGATCAGCTTCAAACGCCGGTGATATTGCTTGCTGTAGGAGCTTCTTCTGTCAGTCCGCTCCAGAAGATAATTCCTGTAGTAGGGGTGCTCTTCGCCATCCTGCTGATATAATTGGTCAAGATATTCCTGATTGGGCATCGGGTTGACAAACTGCAATCCGCATTGACCGCATTGGACGACTTTGGATAAATCATTCCAGTCGGTGAGAGTGGAAAACCGATTGGAGCCGCAACCTTCACAGGCGATGAGATCGAATTGTTTTGGCACAGGACAGGGATTTTGAAAAATTAAACGCATGGAGATTATTATCTCCCGCCATTTGAAACCCCTGGCGGGAAGAGTTATCGCCATGTTGTTATCGACACTTACGAGGGGATATGTTAAGTTATTCGCCGTCCACGTGCAACCGATCCATGATATTTGATGACGGGTTCCTGCCTTGAAATCCCTCCACATTTTACATTCCGAAGCCGCCGTTGGCTGGGGCGGGCAGGAAATCAGAATCATTCAGGAAACCGGGATGCTTCTGGAACGCGGCCACAGGGTCTCCATCGTCTGCCAGCCGGGAAGCCCGCTATTAGAGCGGTGTCGGGCCATTGCCCATCCGGAGTTCAAGTTTTATCCTGTCGCCATGCCGCGACCTGTCAGTCCGGGGGCTTTCTCTGCTTTGATCCGGATCATCAAGAAGGGTAAACCGGATATTTTGCACACCCACAGTTCGATCGACAGCTGGCTGGTATCTATTATTGGCAAATGCCTGAACATTCCTATCATCCGCAGCCGGCACGTTTCCATTCCGGTTAAAAATATATTTCCCAATAACTGGCTGTATTCCACTTTTCCTGAAAGAATCCTCACCAGCGGCGAAGCCATCCGGAATCTTTTGATTGGGCTAAAAGGCGTCACCGAAGAGCAGGTGGTGTCCATTCCCGCTGGTGTCGATATGCAACGTTTCGACCCTGAAGTTTCAGGGAAGAAAATTCGCGCCGAACTGGGCCTAATTCAAGATCAACCGTTGATCGGGAAAATAGGGGTGATCCGCGGGTGGAAAGGGCATAATTATTTTCTGGAAGCGGTTCCTTTGGTATTGGAAGAATTTCCGGATGCGAGATTTGTCATCGCCGGGGCGGGACCGGGATATGAAGAGATCAAGGAAAGGGCGCGTGCTCCTGAATTAAAGGGGTCGGTCACCGTCGTGGGGCATCGGGAGGACATTCCCGAAATTATCGCGGCGATGAATGTTATGGTACTCGCATCATTTGCCGGGGAAGGCACATCGCAGGTGATCCCGCAAGCGTTTGCCATGAAAACCCCGGTGGTCGCCACCCGTGGCGGTTCTATTGCCGAGTTGTTTCGTGATGGCGAGCGCGGAGTTCTGGCGGATATTAAAAGCGGGAAGAGTCTGGCGGAGGGGATTGTGAAAATTTTACAAAACCCCGAATGGGCCAGGGAAATGGCGCAAAATGCTTATGCCTATTGCCGGGATGAACTGACCTGGGATAAGAAAATGGACCAGACCCTTAAAGTGTATCATGACGCCCTCGACTCATTTCAAAAATAAAAAGTTTGCCAGGGAGGTTGAAGGAACCATCCGATGAAGGTTGCTGTCATCAGATATAAATACGTGAACTACGGGGGCGCCGAAGGTTTCGTGGATCAGTACACCAATCAGCTTGCAGGCGCAGGCCACGAGGTCCATATATTCGCCCATCAATGGGAGGCCGGGGATCATCCCAAACTTATAGTGCATCCGGTCCCCGCGTGGACCTTCAATTCCTTTCTTCGTTCCCTGTCTTTTTCATGGTTTGCCAACCGGGAAGTGGGAAAGGAAAAATTTGATGTTGTTCAAAGCCACGAGCGCCTGTTTCATCAGGATATCTACCGGGCGGGAGATGGTTGTCACCGGGAGTGGCTGGAGCAGCGAAAAAAATTTCTTTCGCCTGTCAGGAGATTTTTTCTCGCAATAAATCCCTTCCACCGATGGATTCTTTTCATGGAAAAAAGATTGATGGAAAAAGAAGGATGCCGCAAAATCGTGGCGATATCCGAAATGGTCAAAAAGGATATCCAGAAGCATTACAAGGTTCCCGACGAAAAAATAACGGTGGTTTACAACGGCGTGGCGCTGGACCGGTTCCATCCAGAAAACAAAAAACGTTACCGTTCCACCATCCGGGAAACGCTTGGGGTCACGGAGAATGAAGTTTTGATCCTGTTTGTGGGATCGGGTTTTGAACGCAAAGGTTTGAAGTTTCTGATTCAATCCCTTAAATTTTTGTCATCGGACAACTGGCGCCTCCTGATGATGGGCAAAGGAAACTGGAGCCGCTATCTGGATTGTGCCACTGAGGAAAACCAGAAAAAGATACATTGCCTGGACCCGGTGGATGATCTGGAAAAATATTATGCCGCGGCAGATATTTTTGTGTTGCCATCGATTTATGAACCTTTCGGAAACGCTAACCTGGAAGCCCTGGCTTCCGGATTACCCGTCGTGACCAGTGTGCACAGTGGCGCGGCGGAAATCCTTGAACAGGGTAAAAGTGGAATGGTGGTTGAAAATCCATCCGACCCAAAAGAAATCGCGGAGAATATCGATCCCTTGTTTGATCCCGTTGTCAGGAAAAGCATGGGACAAAATGCCCGGTCTCTGGCGGAAAATTTTACGCAAGAGAGAAATATTAAGGAAATGATCGAGGTGTATCAGAAGGTAATGGGAACGTATAAAGAGTAGGAGTGGTCATGGATCAATTTGATTTCAATATCTATAGAGATACAAGGAGTCCCGACATTTTTTTTCAAATTTATGCATTCAAGGTTTACTGGGTACATTAAGATTTTTTAAAATGACCGAAAATTTATTTATATGTTATTTTTTTTAATCAGGCACTGGATTTTTAATGTAGTTGCAAATAGCGTATGAAATATAAATATTAAACTCGCTTTTCTCACCCCAGTCGATTCATGAATATTAGCTTAATCAAAAGACTGTTTTATAATATTCGCCCCTATTTTGGGAGGTTGACTCTGGCCATTTGTTTCTCTGTTATCGTGGGGGCCATTTCGACTTCTCCGGTTCCCCTGATTCAAAAAACATTCGATGAAATCTTTGTGGAAAAAGATTTCTTAATGTTGAAGATTATTCCACTGGCTCTGATCGGATTATTCTTCATTAAAGGGGTGCTGCTTTACACTCAGAACCTGATTGTATTCTGGATCTCGTGGGATCTCGTTGTTTCCTTCCGACAAAAACTATTCGATCATATTCACAGTCTGCCATTTAGTTTTTTTGAAGATATGGAAATTGGACAATTGATTTCCCGGGTAACCGGTGATGTCGCCGTCATGCAATCCACGGTGACCCGTCTTTTAAAGGAATTTATCCAGAATGGAGTCATGTTGGTGGGGCTTCTTGGCTGGGTGTTTTATTTGAATTGGAGATGGGCGCTGATGGCGTTTATTATTTTTCCAATTATTATCTTACCGATTGCCAATATAGGAAGAAAGCTAAAACGGCTCAGCCACAAAGGGCAGGAAGTGATGGCGGATTTGTGTTCCACCGTGGTGGAGTCTTTTTCCGGTATCAAAGTGGTCCGGGCATTTGGGCTTGAGCCGAATGAGAAGAAAAAATTTTCAGATCTGAACCAAACGCATCTCAAGATAATGAAAAAGAACGTCAAATATATCGAGATCATTTCTCCTGTAATGGAATTTCTCAGCGTGATCAGTGCGGCGATTATTCTCTGGCATGGCGGAGGAAAGGTGATGACGGGTGAGGTGAGCCAGGGAACATTCATCGCCTTCATAGTTGCTCTTTTTATGATTTACGGACCTTTGCGGGTTTTGATTAAGAATTATGGCAGCTTGCAAATTGCCCTTGCTGGTGCTGAAAGGGTGTTCTCAATTCTCGATATGGATAAAGAAAAGGTCAGGGAAGGGGATAAAGAACTCATAAAATTCAATGATTGCATTGAGTTTCGAGATGTGTCTTTCTCGTACCCTTCTAGGAAAGGTGTTGTACTGAATCGCATCAACCTTTCCGTGAAGAAGGGCGAAGTGCTCGCCATTGTTGGTATGAGCGGGGCCGGTAAAACAACTCTGGTGGATCTGCTATTCAGATTTCATGATGCAAGTGAGGGCGGCATCTTCATTGATGGGTTGGATATTCACGAATATCGTTTGAAAAGTCTTCGCGCAAATTTGGCGTTGGTCACCCAGGAAACATTTTTATTCGACGATACAATTTGGAATAACATTGCTTTTGGAAAAGAAGGCGCGCTTGAAGAAGAAATCATGGAAGCCGCCCGGGCCGCTCATGTGGACTTCTTTGTCCTGGAAATGGAACATGGATACGAGACGAAGATCGGGGAACGCGGTGTTAAATTGTCTGGAGGCCAAAAGCAGCGGATTGCGATCGCTCGAGCGATTTTGAGAAACGCGCCGATACTGGTTCTGGATGAGGCCACCTCATCATTGGATTCGACATCCGAAAAGATCGTCCAGGATGCCTTGCATAATTTAATGGAAAATCGCACCACATTTGTGATTGCCCACCGCCTCTCCACCGTGAAAAATGCTGATCGGATTATTGTTCTCGATAAGGGAGAAATCGTTGAATCGGGAACGCACGAATCTTTGCTCGTCGATAGCAAATTGTATCTAAAGTATTATGAAATGCAGTTTGCAAAATGATCATTCTAGGAATGTATATAGCTGTCGCCTAAAGGATTAAACTTTAGGCAAGAGGTTTACAAACTCTAGAATATTATTTGGGAGAGGATTTGAGGAAAGTGTTCTCCTTAAAACTCGTGAACTCCTCTCAAGATATTTTTTTTTAACGCTTAAGACATAGTGGGCAAACGAATAGTATATAAGAATCGAAATATGAAATGGATGATATTGCCTTATTCTTTTGCGGTCTTTGATAATATCAAAAATGGTTCGCCCCATTTTTTTTCTATATATCCCCCACATTGCGCTGTAGTTGAAATCGATTTTGTTATAATATTCTGGGAATAGCCTCATGGCGACAAGAATCGCATCCACGCAAACTTCCATGCTCATTGGGAGCGGGCTTAAGGTTGGATCGCATTTATAACCGCCATATTCTTTGAAAAATTTTTCAAAAACCTCTTGGCTCCCGCCACTATTAGCTTTTGGGGAGTGCCCACAAGCCGTTACACATCTTCCCACATTGATGACTCCGTTGTTGGTGAAAACCGGCAGAGCAAAAGATAGGAAATAGTCTGGAGCCACAGAATGAAAAATCTTTCCTGTGGTTTTCTTAATTTTATCTAGAATAGTTTTGGACACTGCTGCATGGTAAACCGTTGGAAGTTCTTTTACATCATTGGCCCCCCAACGAATTGAACTTCGAACCATTTCCTCTAAGTCAACGGAGAAGGGTTTTTTTCTGACAGCTGTAAAGTTTATTTCAGCGATTCTCTCATTATTGGGCCAAGTGTATCTAGGCTTATCCCAAAAATAAATATTGGCAGGATGTTTTTCGATAAAATTTTCGATAAAATCAATCCCTCCCGGGAGTGCTCCATCATCATCTCCAATGATAATTATATATTCTCCACGGGCCTTTTCACAGGCAAAATCCCAGTTGGTGCACATCGGAACACGAGCTCCGGTATTGAAATATTTGATTCTAGGATCATTAAAACTATCAACGATTTTTTTCGTATCATCCTGACTGAAGTTGTCGCTGATAACTATTTCGTAATTCTGACTTTTTTGATTCAACGCCGTTTGCAGGGTATATTTGAGTGTGTCACATCTTTCCCGGGTTGGGATTACAAG
>JAJDAZ010000003.1 GCA_029261595.1 Nitrospinaceae bacterium
TCTGATAACGTATTGAGATTGAGTCATTGGTTTCTCCTTTAATGATTAAGATTCGACAACTTATCTTAACCGAGAAACCATGACTCTTTCATTCCACTGAGTCTAAACCTGTAAACGCTTTTCCTTACTTATCCAATTTAATGAAGCCGTAACAACACCCCAAGAGAAGGCCTGAATTCTATGGAACAAACTCATAGCACTCCTAAAGCTAACGCTCCAAAAATGCTTTTGTACTGCCGGGTATCGTCAAAAAAGCAAACCCTTGATGGCTCAGGTCTGGACTCTCAAGAACATCGGTGCCGCCAATATGCATCTCTTCATGGATATGAGATTGTGCACGTTTTTAGAGATGAAGTTTCTGGCGGCGGTGATTTTATGAAACGCCCTGGGCTGGTGGCCTTGTTGCAGTTCTTAAAGAAAAACAAGAAAACCCCTTATGTGGTGATATTTGATGATCTCAAACGCTTTGCTCGTGACACCATGTTTCACCTTAAGTTGAGGGCTGAATTTGCGCAATATAATGCACGCATTGAGTGTTTGAACTTTCGCTTTGAAGACACACCCGAAGGCATGTTCATGGAAACCATCCATGCCGCTCAAGGGCAGCTTGAACGTGAGCAAACAGGCCGACAAACTCGCCAGAAAATGCGGGCAAGGTTAGAGCAAGGTTATTTTGTCTTTCAAGCACCCGTTGGGTTTCGCTATGAGAAAATAAAAGACCATGGCAAATTACTTGTACGCAACGAACCCCTTGCTTCCATTGTGGCCGAGGCTTTAGAAGGTTTTGCCAGTGGGCGCTTTCAAACTCCGGTCGAGATTAGGCGCTTTCTTGAGACGTTTCCCGAATTCCCCAAAAATGCTAAGGGCCAAGTCCTCCAAGAAAAAGTAAGCGACATTCTAATCCGCCCGACTTATGCGGGTTATATCGAACACGAACGCTGGGGCATCAGCTTTTGCAAAGGCCAGCATGAAGGCTTAATCAGTTTAGAGACCTTCCAACGCAATCAAGAACGCCTTAAAGGGCGCGCCAAAGTGCCTGCTCGCAAGAATATCAATCAAGACTTTCCTCTTAGAGGTTTTATCCTGTGCGATGACTGTAAGCGGCCTCTCACCTCCTGTTGGTCAAAAGGGCGGAGTGCGCTTCATCCTTATTATCACTGCCAATGGAAGGGTTGTATCAGCTATGGCAAGTCCATCAAGCGGGATGATTTAGAAGGTGAGTTTGAAAAAATACTACGTGCGCTTAAACCCACCGCAGAAGTCTATGCTATAGCCAAAGCAATGTTCAAAGATATCTGGGCATTCCGCGTGGACTACCAGAAAAAGCGGGCAACCACTCTCAAGACAAAGACCATAGAAATGGAGCGCAAAATCGACACGCTGGTTGATCTTATTGTAGATGCAAACTCACCCAATCTACGTGCCAATTACGAGAAACGCCTGAACAATTTGGAGCGGGATAAACTTCTATTAGAGGAAAGAATAGCCAAATGTGGTCGCCCAATCAGGGACTATGACGAAACACTTAGAACTGCCATGGACTTTCTCTCCAACCCCCTTATTTTATGGGGTTCTGAGCGCTTGGAGGACAAGCGCACCGTGCTTAAATTGGTGTTTTCTGAGCCATTGTCATGGAAGCGAAATGAAGGACTTAGAACCGCCAAAACCACCATACCTTTCAGTATGTTAGGTGGCGTTGAAACTCTCAAATATAAAATGGTGCCGAGGGCCGGAATCGAACCGGCACGAGGTTTCCCTCCCAGGATTTTAAGTCCTGTGCGTCTACCAATTCCGCCACCCCGGCAGGCTTGTGTTTAAGGCGTTTCTGGAAGTAGAATAAGCGGGACCGGTCTGGGCGATCCCGTTTGGACTGGTGAAAAAGGGTAACAGGATTAATTGAAAAATCAACTGCGAACCTGTACCGCTTTCCAGGTTTTCACTTTAATGTTTCACCTTGCCGGGAATATATATCTCATGCCGAATCCGAAGCGAGTCCTGACCAAACTGCTGGGCGACAGCGCCAAGGTCGAGCAACTGGTCCAGACGTCCGAACCTTTGGATCTGGTCGCCCAGATTCTTCGGGATGTGGCCAAATGCCGAAAAACCAGGCAATGGATGCTGGATGAGTTTGCTATCGACCTGGCCATTTCTCCCGCCACCTTCGACAGGCTCCTCGACATCGCGAAAATCAATTACGTCGAAACGCCCACCCGCACGCTGGAGATGGAAGTGATCTCCCTTAGGGAAACCCGAACGCCGGGCGATGCGGTGACCGTCGGCAACCTGAACTCGGTTCTGCGCGAACTCTACAGCACCCTGAACTCGATTCATGAAACCCTCACCAAGGATCATCACGATCTGCTGTTGGATGAGGAAATGTCCGGCGAGCTCCTCGACCCGGTGGCGGATCACATCACGGTGCTTCGATCACTGAACGGTCAGCTCACGGGGTTTTTGCTGACGGGAGGAAAAGCCAGGCGCATTGAAAAAGAATTTCAGGGGCAGTTTCCACGGTCGATGAAAGCGCATCCGCTTCGCCAGACACTCCCAAAGGTGGAGTTCGAGTTGGAGTTTTACCGCGCCTGCCGCAAGGCCAACAGGAAGTGGGAAGCCCTCGGGCTGGACATTTTTCACATGCTGAGGGAGAAAAAACTCAAGCAGGCGTTAGAAAATATTGAGGAAATGGGGACTCTGTTGTGGAATCTGGTTTACAACAATCCGCCCGTCAGGCAGTCCATCAAAATCGCCGGAATTCAATTTGAAGACGTGCGTCCCCTGTTCGATGACCAAATGGTCCCGGTGAGCAATTTTTAATTTGTTCACGCTCGCTTCCGCGAGGGGGAGTTTACTCAAGACGTGCCGGGCTTCTTATTTGGGCCTTTTTATGCAGAGGGTCCGGGGCAAGTGAACGCAACGTACCCCTTCTACCCCTTCGGGGCATGAAATTAAATGAAGAGGATACCACAGGGGCATGAAGGCAACGGAAAGGATATCACAAACGTCAGCCCCACTTTTCCTCCCCACGTAGTGGGGTCAGGCTTTGACCTGAAAACCTTCTACTTTATCCAACAGCAGGTGTTTCAAGTCCATCAACTTTTGCGCGTCTTTCAAGGCCTGTTTTCCGCCCTCCTGAATTTTGTTCTGGCGCATATCGAGCCGGACCAGATTGGAAAACAGTGGCAAAAATTTGGCCAGCATGATGGCCCCTTCATCCGAGATATTATTGTCTGAGAGCACCAGGTTTTGCAGGCTTTGCAGGTTATCAGACACGGCGATGTATTTCACGCCATCATTGCCAATAGAGTTGTAAAACAGGTTGAGGGAAGTCAGATTCGTCAGGATCTTGCTTTGGGCCAGGTGTTTAGCTCCTGCCGGACCGATCAGGTTGGTCCCGAATTCCAGACTGGTCAGGTCCTTTAAAAACTCAAAGTTCGCAACATCTTTCGCTCCATATTCCTTGAGATAGGCGGCGGTCAATTCCAGGGTTTTGCCGTCCTTGCTCAAATTGTCCCGGACGATCATCTCGGTTTCTTCTGAAGCCCGATTTTGCCCTTTGGCCTCCTTGTTTTTAGATTGATCCATAGCTTCCCTATATCATTAAAGTCATTATTATCAAGACCGATCGCGTCCTGCCCGGAATGCCACAACAGGGTTCCGCCAGCCTAATGGTCTGAATTTATAGCCCCTCAGATTTTCTGATTAGGGGGATTATAGCATTTCCCTCGCAAGCTCGATCATTATTTTCACCCGAAATGGCGCTTTTAACGAATTACAGATCGAGGAATTCTCCTGGTGACTCGTTAATGGTAGGCGTAATTCCTTGGAATTTGCGCGGAAATCTTTTATGATACTGCCATCGGTCTGTATGAAAGCACAGTCAATTCAAATGAAGGAGACCCTTGAATGGCCAATTTGTATGAGGCGGAAACCGAACTGAGCCTCGGAAACAACGTCATCGTCACTCAAATGACCCAGGCAATCAACTGGGCGAGAAAATATTCGTTTTTTATCTATCCCTTCATCACCGCGTGTTGCGGAATGGAGTTCATGTCGGTCGCCGGTCCCAGATACGACCTCGACCGTTTTGGTGCCGCGTTTCCGCGGTTTTCCCCACGCCAGGCGGATCTCCTAATGGTCGTGGGCACGATCAGCCACAAGCAGGCTCCCATCCTGGTCAAAGTTTATAACCAGATGACCGAACCCAAATGGGTGGTGGCCTATGGGGTGTGCACTGTGTCCGGCGGGTTCTACGACAACTACGCCACGGTTATGGGTATCGATACGATCATCCCGGTGGATGTTTACATTCCGGGCTGTCCGCCGCGCCCTGAAATGGTGATTGACGCGTTGATCAAACTGCAGGGCAAAGTTCAGAACGAAACTTTGTCCGACCACATCAAAGGCCCGTCCATGGTCACTCCCGCGCACAAGCTTTAGCCGCCGTTACACGGGGAAGAAAATTGTGTTGCGATTGTGATATCTTTCCGTTTTCCTCATGCCCCTGAGGGGTAGACCCAGAATTCTGGATTGCTTCGTCGCCGTTGGCTTCTCGCAATGACGAAAATAACGGTTCTCCAAGGCTCGTGAGCGTAGCGAACGGAACCTAGAGTTTCCTCCCGCGTAGCGGGTGCTGAAAATTTTTTTTATTTTATACGGTCGCAGACAGAACACCACGGCTTTAGCCGTGGATGAATGAGTCCGTAGGCGGTATTGTTGTATGCATGGAAGTTCGGATATCAGCACACAGCGTTTACCGTTTGCAATATCATGTAATTTGGGTATGTA
>JAJDAZ010000004.1 GCA_029261595.1 Nitrospinaceae bacterium
GATAATGTCATGATCAACGTTTTTGGCGCGCATAACGAGCAGAACCAGATGTTCAATGTAGACGGACATCAATGGAGGCGTCATCTGAATCAGGAAGGTTCTGATATGATCGACGTAGAGGAGTTCGGTGGTGGTGAGTACATCCAGGCCTTCACGAGGGCTGGTGGCACTTACTCGAACCCGGGCACCTACCTCTGGTTGAATGCCAGGACCCCTTATCAGCAGGCGGGTCAATGGGGTTACTTCAAGGTTCTGCCGCAGGGTGAAAGGTCGATCCTGCCTTTGGGAAGTGCAACTCCCAAGGGAGTCAAATCGGCTTCTACTCCTGCGGATGAAAGATTATCGATGAATCGTTAATTCGATAATTTGAATCTGTAAAACGGACAGGGGAACCTTTTTAGGTTCCCCTGTTTTTTTTTGTAACTCGGTTTGACCCGGCGGAATTCAGGAAGTCTGTGTTTCAACCGAATATCATAGATAAAACATTTAATGAATATGAAAAGGAATTGAGCTATTATTTCTGAAAATTTATAACCTCATAAAATCGTGTAATTACTATGTTCTTGCGCATTCTTTTCCTCAGTACGGCTTACCTTTTAATTGCAGGCTCCTTTCCCGCCCTACCTGTTTGGGCGGGTGGAGGGAATGATCTTGCGGATCTGAATAGAAAAACCCCTCTCTCTCTGTTGAATCAAGGAAAAAACTTGTTCGTCCATTATTGCGCACATTGCCATGGGCTTTCCGGCGACGGCGACGGGTTTAACGCAGAGTATCTCGATAAGGAGCCTGCGGAACTGTCTGATGAAAAATTTCAATCAAAAAAAACCAACCATCAAATATTCCGTACCATTAAAAAAGGCGGGGTGGGAGTTCGTAAATCTCACTTGATGCCCGCATTTGGTAATACTTTGTCCGAATCCGAGATATGGTCTCTGGTGGCTTATATTAGAAGTTTTGGCAAGGAGGATTTGCAACCGGTCTTTTTGCCGCAGGGAGTCAATACGGAGCGCCCCTTGGGTGAATTGGTTTCCGTTGTAAGTATCCAGTCATTTAAAGAATGGTTCCGGGAAGAAGGTGAGAAGGAATCAACGATTCAGGCAGGGGAAAAATTATTCAAAAAGAAAAAAAGTTGCTTCGCTTGTCATCAATTGGACGAAGAAGGAGGCAGAATAGGTCCGGACCTTTCTCGGTCAGGAATTCTATATGGCCCCGAATGGGTGTATGCGTGGATAACCAACCCTCAGGCTTATAAGGCCGAAACCAGAATGCCCGATATGGGGGTGAGCTCGGAAGAAGCGCGATTCATCGCGGCATTTTTAAATGGTTTACAGGGCGAAGCCGAAGAAACTCCTGAAGGGGAACTGCCTTATTTGCAAGCTACCGGAAATCCAGAAAATGGAAAACGACTATTTTTTGATCCTGATGGGAAAGTTTATTGCTCAAAATGTCATCGCGTTAATGGGGATGGGGGCACAATAGGACCCGCTCTGGATCATGCAGGAACCCGCAGGTCGCCTGTGTTTTTGCTGGAATCCATTCTAGAACCTAAAGCGGTGATCACTTCAGGCTACTCAACCGTCTTGATATTGACTAAGGATAGAAAGTTTATTACCGGAATAAAAAAGTTCGAAGATGACTCTGGAGTCGGAATTGTTGATAAAGAAGGTAAGCAGCTATTTATTCGCAAGGAGCGAATCAAAAAATATAAGACGCAAAAAATTTCCATGATGCCGGGAAATTTTAAGGAGCTTCTGGATGTTCAGGAGGTAGCAGACATCCTGGCTTATTTAAAGAGCTTGAAGCTTGCAGAATTTTCTAGTGAGGCTACGGAGGAGAAATAGGTTTTTATAAAAAAGTTTAACAGAAAGTAACTATTAGCTTTTTATCTCAAACGTTCCACTTTTAGCTGACGGCAAACATATAGTGGAAGATAACTAATTAAGACCCCTTATAAGAATAGAGAAATTAAAGAAAGCAATTGTGGCGTCAGATTGTCACCCCTGTCTTTTTTTCGCAACGGAAATCGGTTTCAGTAACCCAGTGGATCTTCAGGTAGTCGGGAACTTTTGTTTCGCGGTCGATCTTCGCCGATTGGATCTGGGAGGGGATCAGGTTCACGCAATAGCGCAGGACAGCTTTGTTTAGGGTGGACCATTGTAAATCAGTTCCATGCATGTATGCCGAGGACAGATACGCCCCTGTTAGGTTGGCTTCTGAAAGCAGGGCGTTTCGAAGATCAGCCTTGAAGAAGCTTGCCCCCTGGAGATTGGAGCTTCTTAGATCTATTCCCCTGAGGTCAGCTTCGCTAAAGTCGACTGTTCGGAGATCAAGATTACTGAGATCAACCTTTTTCAGGTTAGATTTCTGGAAGGTGCATCCACGTAATTCGGCGTTGTTGAACTTCACACCCCGACAATGGGTTTCATTGAGGTTGGCTTTTTTTAAATCACAGTCCACGAAAATTGTCTTATTGAGGTTCGCCCTCTGCAGACAAGCTCCGCTAAGGTTAGCCCTATGGATGTAGGCACCTTTGAGGTCGGCATCCTCAAGGTCAGGCTTCATGTCCGGATTATTTTCCCTGTTCCTGTTCCATTCCTGCACAGATTTTATGAGAAGTGCAACATGTTTTAGGTTAGCCACTTAATTTGGATTTTTCATTTATATGAGTGTATGTCATTTACAACACTCCATCTTTTTATTTAAAGATTATAGTGTTGCATCGACCACTTGAGAACACCGCCGATAACGGACAGACAGCTTAGGTTCCGCAGAACGTCTTATAGGTTGTATCCGTTACCGGTGCTGGCGCGGCATAGGCTTCTTTTCCGGCGACCTCGTCGAATGGATGGCTCAAAACGGAAAGCAATTCAGAGAAAGGCGTCATGTCTTCCTGATCGCTTGCAGCGGCAAGGGCTTCTTCAACCTTATGGTTCCGTGGAATATAGATCGGATTTACCCGGTCCATTGCTTGCGCGCTAGACTCCGCTGCAACTTCTTCCTTTTCCAGGCGCTTCCGCCAACGTCGTGCCCAGACGTCAAAGGCACCGGACTGTTCAAGCACATTTCGTACTGAGTCGCTATCACCGCGCAAGGCCTGAGAGAGACGGCGGAAGAATAGGGTGAAATCCGCTTGACCATCTTTCATCACCCATAGAAGATCGTTGACCAGTTCCAGATCGTGAGGATCTTCCGTCGTCAAACCGATCTTTGACCGCATTCCGGACAGCCAGTGAGTCTCATAGAGGGATTGAATATGTTGGACCGAGTCAGTCAGCAATTTGATGGCCCGGTCTTTATCCGGATCGACAAGCGGGATCAGCGTTTCGGCTAACCGGGTCAGGTTCCAGGTCAGGATCTCTGGCTGGTTTGCATAGGCATAGCGGCCGTGGCGGTCGATTGAGCTGAACACCGTGCCCGGCACATAGGTGTCCATAAAGGCGCAAGGCCCGTAATCGATGGTCTCGCCGGAGATCGTCATATTGTCGGTGTTCATCACCCCGTGGATGAAACCGATATTCATCCAGCCCGCCACCAGGGCAGCCTGGGCATCGGAAACGGCTGTGAAGAATGCCAGATATGGGTTTTCAGCATCGGTTGTGTCGGGATAGTGCCTAGCAATGGCATAGTCGGCGAGGTCACGAACTTTTTCGACACCACCCTGCGCAGCGAAAAACTCAAAGGTACCGACGCGGATGTGGCTGGCCGCAATACGGGTGAGAACAGCACCGGGTAGAGCCTTTTCCCGATAAACTTCTTCCCCGGTGGTAACAGCTGCCAGGGCTCGTGTCGTCGGGATACCGAGAGCGTGCATGCTCTCTCCGATTAAGTATTCACGCAACACCGGGCCAAGAGGCGCCTTGCCATCTCCGCCGCGAGAGAATGGGGTGGGGCCTGATCCTTTCAGCTGGATATCACGGCGTCGTTGTTGGGTATCGATCACCTCACCGAGGAGAAGCGCACGTCCATCCCCCAGCTGCGATGCGTACCCGCCAAACTGGTGCCCGGCATAAGCCTGGGCCAGGGGTTCTGCCCCATTGGGTGTTTCATTGCCGGAGAATATCGCCAAGCCTGCTTCCGAATTGAGTGCGACCGGATCAAGCCCAAGCTCTACGGCAAGTGCATGGTTGAATTGCAAAAGTTTCGGGGCAACTGCAGGGTCTGCCTGGCAAGGCACGAAGAAGCCTTTAAAGGTGCGGGCAAAGCTGTTATCGAAGTTGAAATGTAGTTGTATTGGATCGAACGCGTCCATTATTCTCCCAGTTTTCCTTATAGTTTAATCCAAAGTTTAAAATATTAGAAATTGGTTCAATTTGTAGTTGAATGTTTAAAACTAATCGTTGCCCAATACCAACCGATACTTAGCTTTTCCTTGGCGCAGTCTTTCCAAGGCCTCATTGACCTTACTTAGTGGAAACTTTTCTGTGACTGGATTGATGTTATGCCGGGCTGAAAAATTGAGCATTTTACGGATCGTAGCGGGACTTCCCACAGGAGAGGAACTTACTGAATATTGATTGAACAACATTGGAACTATATTCAGGTCAAGAGGTTCGGTCAAAACTCCCAGCATATGTAAACGACCGCGCGGTTTGAGCGTTCCGAGATACGCATTCCAGTCCAGTTTCACATTCACTGTGGAAAGTAGCAGATCAAAGCAACTCGATGCCGCCATTATGGCTTGCGAGTCGCGAGAATTGATCGTGCTATTCGCACCTAATTCCAGTGCCTCTTTTTCCTTTGGCCCACTGGAGGTAAAAGCTGTCACATGGCACCCCCAGGCTCGTGCGAACTTAAGAGCTAAATGCCCCAATCCACCGATTCCAATGACCCCCACACTTTGTGTTGGCGAAATATTAAATTGCATCAGAGGATTAAATACCGTGACTCCACCACAAAGCAAAGGTCCTGCGGCTTGCACGTCAAGACCTTCCGGTAGTTTGAAGACACTCGCGGACTGAGCACGAACAGTATCAGCAAAACCACCGTGCCTGCCTACAATTGTTGCGACGGCGCTTTTGCACATGTTGTGATGGCCATCCAGGCATTGATCGCACATCATGCAATATCCTGAATGCCAACCCAAACCCACCCTGTCACCAATAGAAATATGAGACACCTGTTCGCCGGTCGCAGTGACTTTTCCAATAATCTCGTGCCCGGGAACGAAGGGATACTGCGTCATTCCCCAAGCATTTTCAAGCATACTTAGATCACTGTGGCAGATGCCGCAAGTTTCTACTGCAATATCGACTTCGGAGGGGTTAATAGTACCCAGCTCATACTCGAACGGCTCCAATTCCCCATTGGCTTTATGGGCTGCGTATGCGTGAACGGTGGTCATGTTGTGATTCCTCCTTTGAAATCTTTTTCTTTAGTTGCAAAAGGGTATTGGAACACTCAGAAAAGCCTACTCTACTTTTTTCATGAAAGCGATTTCGTCTACCTGTTTGATGTCAGCTAATAGTCGACCATTAATGATAAAAAGCTAAGGGATCCTTGCTTTATAGAAATCAATATCCGCTTTGGTTCGAGTCCGGTCATTCGAGATATGACACTATCTATCAGATAAAATATGAGCTATTGCAGTTAAATATAATAGGCTCGAAATGAAAATTCAGTGGTAACTTGTGCCATTGTTCTTCCATCGCCCCTCCGGCTAGGAATCGGGATTGAACTGATAGCCCTTCTCCCGAACCGTGACGATGAATTGCGGCTTTTGGGGTTTTTTCTCGAAGTGTTTTCTCAACCGGGCGATGAAATTATCCACGGTGCGGGTCTCTGTTTCCCGGTCGTATCCCCAGACGGTTTCCAGCAGATCCTCCCGCGTCACGACTTCGCCTTTTTTAGAGATGAGTAGTTTCATCACCAGAGCTTCCTTGGCGGTGAGCAGAAATTCCCCCGAACATCCTTTGGCCTTGCCTGTGGCAAAGTCGATCCACATCTTTCCGAAATGAAAATTTTCCTGACCCTGAATGGGTTGCTTGTACCATTCCCAGCGGCGCAAAATACCTTTCACGCGCAATAATAATTCAGGCAAATGAAACGGCTTGGCGAGATAGTCGTCTGCGCCCGCCTCAAGCCCTGTGGCCCGGTCTTCCTCGGTGGATTTTGCCGACAGCATTAAAATTGGAAACCGGGTGTCGGTTTCGCGAATATTTTTTGCCACCTCGAGTCCGCCCATCTTTGGAAGCATCAGATCGAGTATCATCAAATCGAAAGTTTGTTCTCTCATACATTGGAGAGCGGCCTTGCCGTCATCCGCGACCACCACCTCATAGCCCTCGCGTTCGAGATTGAACTGCAGTCCCTTGGCAAGGTGGGATTCATCCTCGACCACCAGTATTTTCTTTGTTTGAGCCATAAATTAGAATTACTCCCCTTCCCCATTGGCGGCGGTTTTGAGTTTGGAATTTTTGTCCATTGGCAACGCGACGGTAAAAACAGACCCTTTCCCCGGTCCTTCGCTGAAAACGCGCATCTGCCCTTTATGCGTCCGCACAATTTCCTTGGAAATGAAAAGGCCCAATCCGGCGCCTTCTATATTTTGCGATTTTTTATTCGTCACCCGGTAAAACTTTCTGAAAATTTTCTTCATGTCTTTTTTAGTGAGCCCCATGCCCCGGTCGATGAAATCAATTTCACAGAATTTTTTCTTTTTCCGCACCCGAATAGTCAATGACGCCCCAACGGGCGAATAGCGCAGGGCATTGCCGATCAGATTGTTGAACACCATCTGCATGGCCCGCTTATCCAGCAATAATACACAATCCTCCTGAATTTCCAGCTTGACCTCACAGTTTTTCTCCTCAAACTGGCGTTTGAGGCCTTCCACCACTTCCCCCAGGAACGATCCTAATTTGACGGGTTGACACTGCAACTGCATATTCTTTGGATCGTATTTACTCGATGCCAGAATATTATTGATGAGGGAACCGAGCCTCTCCGTATCCGCCAGCATCATTTCCACGAACTCCTCAGACTCTTCTTTGGAAACCTTCTGATACTTCATGGTCTCCAGATAAAGCTGAATGGAAGCCAGGGGAGATTTCAATTCGTGCGAAACACTGGACACGAAATTACTTTGAAGTCGGTTCAAGCGCGCCTGTTTGTTCCAGTAAACAAATATGATGTAAACCCCGGCCAGGATAATCAGCATCAACAAACAACCTTCCAGCAGAATGAGCCAGTTAAATTCGTCGGCAAACAAATCCGGACGAATTTTCTGCGCAAACTCCTGGAACTTTCGGCTGTTCTTTAAATACCAGTTGATCCAGACCGCCATCAAGACAATCCAGGCAACCTGAACCCCCACGAAAATAAAAATCGGATGAAATAACGCCTTCAGCTTACTCATTGACCAACCCTTAAAAGACTCGATGGATCTTGATGGTATTTGACACCGTAACTAATTTAATGACAAGCATTATAAGGACGCCTCGACAAATGTAAGATCCGGAATATCAGCTTAAAAGGCCTAATATTACATAACTTTTACATTCGATTTGGTGATTCATGGTTACTATGGAGCCAGGAATTAAATAATTAAATTGAGGAAATTTATGACTGCAACGATTAAAGCAATCAAACCTACATATACTTTCAATAAAGGAACCACAGGTTTCTTTATATTTTTACATATAGGGGCCCTTCTCGCATTATTTCCGTTTGCGTTTTCCTGGAGCGCCGTTGCTGTGTTCTTTTTTCTCCATTGGTTGACCGCCTCTATAGGAATCTGTCTGGGGTTTCATCGCTACCTCACTCATCGCGGGTTCAAACTCCCGAAACCGATAGCCTATTTTGTCGTGTTCTGCGGAACCCTGGCCTGCGAAAACGGACCCATCAAGTGGGTCGCGCAACACCGCATGCATCATGCCGGGTCCGATACCGAGCGGGACCCCCACAGCGCTAAAAAAGGTTTCTGGTGGGCCCATTTCGAATGGATGTTATTCACGCACCCTGAGTTCGACGACCGGGAAACCATCCTCAATTACTCCAAAGATTTTGCCAATGACAAGTTTTATCGTTTTCTGGATGACCACTTCGTAAAAATTCAAGTCGCCTTCGGCCTGATCCTTTTAGCCATCGGCGGACTTCCCTGGGTGGTCTGGGGCGTATTTCTCCGTATCGTCGCGGTTTACCACAGCACCTGGTTCGTCAACAGCGCCGCCCATTATTTCGGCTACAAAACCATCGCCTTAAAAGACGACCTGTCCACCAATTGCTGGTGGGTCGGTCTCATCGCTTACGGAGAAGGCTGGCACAATAACCATCACGCGTTTCCAAAGTCCGCCAAGCACGGATTGCGTTTCTGGGAATTTGATATGACCTGGATGGCGATATGCGTTTTGAGATTTCTTGGGTTAGCCAAGGACATCAAAATCGCAAAACTGAAACCGCAGACCTGCGAGACCACTTCCAAAAAAATATTTACCGGGGAAATCGTCGAACAAGCCGCCTAAAGCGGCAGGATCACTTTCTCTCAACAGAATTCTGTATATTCAGACACCCCACGGTTATCCTGCCGTGGGGTGTTTTTTATTTCGCCTTCTTGGCGGGATATGGATGTCAGCCATCTAAAGTAAACTCGATATGGTAGCCCCCGTACTTTCTAAGATTGATCACCGTTTTATCAAAGATCAGATACTGCCCCTTGATGCCGGTCAATCGTCCCCTCAATTCGCCCACCTTGTCAAGATTGTGGCTGGATATTTTATCAGGAACCGATTGCACCGGGTAAGTAAATGTTTGCACGGTTTGATCCGCCAGGGCATATTGGCGCAGATCCTGAGGCACCCACTTAAGCGCCTGATCCCGCATCGCGATTAAATCAACCTCCGCGACTTCCCCTTTCAGCATTTTCCGCCAATTGGTCTTGTCTGCCATGTGCTCAGAAAGCGCCACTTCAATTTTTCCTGAGAGAAGCCGTTCGGGAACTTTGGCGATGATCAACGCCTGGACCGCTCCCTGATCGATCCAGCGGGAGGGAATATTGAAATGACGGGTGATGCCCACCTTGACGCCAGAGGTCAGGGACAAATAAACATAGTGATCGACCGCGCAATATTTCCGGAAGAACTCCCGGTCGGCTTCATTGCCGTGTTCATGCTCGCACAATTCGGGACGAACGGAACACATGGCGTTTTCCGGCAGGTCGCGGGCGCAGGGGAAGCAATATCCCTGATCGTAGGTTTTCTTTATTTTCCGACCGCATTCGACGCAGGTGATGATTCCCGAAAATTTTAAAGTTATCTCCTTGCCGACCTGCTCTGTAATCGGAATGGGTTTTTCATCCAGGCTCAAAAAATACTGGATGGGAGTGGCGTCTTCATGGGTCATTTTGAGCACCTGACCGGAAATTTTCATAAGACCTTACTTGATAGGAGTGGATGATGAATGCAGGCGGTTGCCTTAAAGCTGTTTGCGTTGTGATATTTTTACGCTGAAATGATACAGCGCAATCAGGGCAAAAAATACCCCGATCATCAGGGTCACCGAATCAAACACCATAAAGGACAACAGAAAAAGCAATAAGTAGATCAATATATTCTGAAATGCTCTGCCCTTACCTGCCACAATTCTTCCTTAACAATTTATAAACTTAATCATTATAGACCATTTTCTTTTCCTTCAGCCTTCAATTGTGAAGACTCAAAAGCCTGGAAGACCACCTCAATGTTTCTCATACGCACCTGTTGTTTTTTAAAATTAAATACGGTAGGTTGAAAGCAAGACTCAGGAGCCTCTTAGAATATGGTGCAATATTTAGAAAAAATTATTATCTTCACCTTCCTGCTGACTGTTTTGATTTACACCGTGCAGGTGGACCGAAATTCCCCAAAAAACAGACAGATTCCAATCACAAAACAGGAAATTCCGGCCCCACCTCCCAAGGTAGTTCCACCCAAAGAAGCAAGTTTTTTCCCGGAAAGTGTTCCTGCGCCAGAGGATGAAACCATTATAGAAGAAACGTTTAGCGAGATTCCTTGATCCGATAGTAACATTCCGAACCTGATTGGAACATTATTTTCCTAGTCAGCTTGATTTCTTTGCTTTAAAATATTATTTAGAATCGTGGTAAGAAAACTCTCGTTAGAAATTTTCTCGCAACATAAATCGAAGGATTTGTCTTAAGGGGAAAGTAATATGAAGAATTTGAATATTTCAAAAGGCTGGTTTGACGAAGAAAAGCCAGCGGAAACGAAGCGGAAGTTTTGCGAGCACGTCAGCGCCATCACCATTGATTACGATCATGGCATCGAACATTGCCCTTATTGTGGCGCACTTGGGCATTACAGTGTGGATTCAGACTCCGTTGAGTGGACTCTGCCGGAATATTTGATCAAGAAAAACTACAACTGAGCCAGGGACAAGAACCATCGGTTTTCCCGGAGGTCTTGTTGGGCTGTAATATATATTTCCAGTGTATCTGGATAGTCCTACGTCTAAAGAAGCCAGGGGATGGAAGTCATGACGCCCTCCTGCTGAGGCGTTAAGGAATGTTACGTGACACCTTAGAACAAGTTTAACACGAGATTAGCCTGTAGGAATTGAAGCTTGGTCGAAGGCCCTATGATCGACTCAACATCCATGTAGGCCAATTCGAGCAGAATCCCATCATAAAGCCCTAACTTCAAACCCACCAGACTGCCCTCGGAGTTGGTACCGCCTTCAAAAAAATCTGAATGATTGAGCGCATCCAGCACCGCATCTTTTCCGGTATTGCGAAAGAAATAAGTCGCCTGCCAGTCGCCAAATTTCTTAACTCTTTTTCCAACGGTGACACCCGCTTCCCAGCCATCGTTTTCCAGATCGTCGGCGTCATTCGCAAGATTTTTCACATAGCCGCCAAATACCTTAACGGGAACGCCCATCACGAGATCGGTTCTGAATTCGGCCAGGACATTAAAGATATCGAAATTGCTGGCCAGATCCCCATCCGCATCGACGGAATTGGCTCCCGGCCCAAAAGTCAGGTTGTTTCCCTGTATGTTTTGAAAGTCATACATGGCGACCCCCACTTTTGCTTTGCCAATGCCGCCCAGAGTTTGGGTGACGACTCCTTGATAGGCAAATAAATGGACGTCATCACTGCCGCCATCGGTCGCAGAGTTTGAAAATTCCTCGACCACAAACTGACCCAGAATCAATTCCAGCTTGGTGTCGCCGAATTTGTGAGTCAGCTTTTCCGTCGCCCCTTCCACGGTGACGTCGCTGTCCCAGATCTGCTGCGATTTCATGAATGGAACGCCAAACTTGCCACCGCGCAATTGTGCACTGCTTTTGCCAAAGGGGATTTTCCAGTCCGCATACGCTTTATCAAGATTGATATTTTTGGTGGAAAACGTGTTGTCAAAGGTCTGGTTGGTCGAGGTGGGTGAAGAATCGCCGGTGCCGGAATCTTCCGGGCCGGTGGCTAGGCGGAATCCCGCTTTGATATTTTTGGTGAAAAAATATTCCCCACCAATCCGAAAACGAACCCTTTGCCGGCTGCGGTCAAACCGCTGGCTGGAGCTTGCATTGTCACCCTGACGAAAAAGACTCTCATGTCGGAGTCTTAAATCGCCTTTGGGTTTAAATTTTTTCAGCCAGGAAAATGCTTTCGCCTGAGCGTCCATTTTCTCTTCCAGCGCCTGCAGTCTCTCCTCATTGGTGGATAGGACGGCACCGGCCTGCAAGGGGATACCAAGCGTTAGAAAAAACCCGGCAAATAAAACAATACTTTTGACCGAAAACACTTTCTTCCTCATCTTTGCTCCTCTAAAGACCTCGAATGTCCCTTATCGGCAATAAACCCGTAATTTCTGACTTAAAAACATAAAAGGGAAATGAAAAAAAAGGGTGCTAGACAATCGTGAAAGGCAAATCGGGATTGAGTGAAGTTTAAAATCTAACTATAAAACCCTGTAAACGTGGATTTTTAAATTAAATTTTTGGAAGATCGCTTTGGCAGGCTCGAATCTCCTTTAGCCAAAGGAAACGAGCAGAATTTTGTAGAGAATCATAGCCAAAATGGCCGTGAAGGGAAGCGTCGCCACCCAGGAAATGAAAATTGTTTTGATGATGGACACATTCAATGCGGGCAGTCCCCGTGCCAGGCCAACACCAATAATTGAGCCAACGAGTGTATGAGTGGTGGAAATGGGCAGTCCCATTTTGGAGCAAATCAAAACCACCGTGGCCCCTCCAAAAGTGGCGCAAAACCCGCGTGAAGGCGTCAGCTCGGTGATCTTCTCGCCCACGGTCTTCATCACCTTGGCGCCCCATACAAACAGACCGAACACAATGCCGCCACCCCCCAGGGCCAGAATCCATGTCGGCATCTCCACCTTCATGTGAACTGTGCCATCATGTAAAATAGCAACCACAGCCGCCAGCGGCCCCACCGCATTGGCCACGTCATTGGAACCATGCGCGAAGGCAATATAAAATGCCGTGATCATTTGCAGGTATTTAAAAATATTTTCGGTGATTAAAAACTCTCCCTTCAAACCTTTGGCACGGTCTTCCTGAATCGTTGAAGATAAAATTTTGGCCACTATAAAAGCAATAATACCCACCACGACGGACACCATCGCCGCCTGGGTGAATTGCATATCCAGATGAAGATTTTTTAATCCCTTATAGACCATCGATTGGGACAATATGACGAAAACCAGAAACACCAGAAAAGGAAGAACTTCCTTCGTGTGCTTTAACGGTTTTCGGGTATTGAAAATCAATTGCGTGAGCACGCGAAATAAAATGTAAGAAAACAGGGCCCCCATCACCGGCGACACCACCCAGCTGAGAACCACCTTACCCAACTTAGCCATATTTAATGCTTCCCATCCCCCGGCGATGATGCCAAACCCAACCACCGCGCCTACAATGGAATGAGTGGTCGATACGGGCCATCCAAGGTAGCTCGCAACGTTCAGCCAGATTCCGGCGGCCACAAGTGCCGCGATCATCCCAAAAACCAGGTGCAAGGGGGTGTCCTGAAAAATTCCGGGGTCCAGCATGCCTTTGCGAATGGTGTCGGAAACATGGCCGCCGACTAAAAAAGCTCCCGCAAATTCAGCCACCGCCGCGATCAGGACCGCCTGCTTAAAAGTGAGAGATTTCGAGCCCACACTGGTTCCCATAGCGTTGGCAACGTCATTGGCGCCAATATTACAAGCCATGTACACACAAGCAATGACGGCAATAGATAAAAGAATGAAATTTAAATCCACCACGGGCTCCAGGATAGAATTAAAGGTTGAAAGTAGAATTCAGGAAGGTTTAATTTGAAATGAAAAGACGCAGGATTTTGCCGACCTTTTCCGATTCGTCCGCAACTCCGCCAAGATTTTTAATAACTTCATTCCATAACATCAAATCAGCGGGCTTGATCTGATCATCGAGAGAATACAGTTTTTGCGCCATCAAAAATTGCTTCCGGTCCGCTTCCCATTCAGCCGTTCCCAACTCAGAGGCCATTTTTTCAACTTTCTCCGCCTCGGCCCCGCCAAAAGAAGCTTCCAGAAGAGTGTCCAGCTCACAAATAATGTCACACGCCATATTGGCGGTATTTATGACATGATTCACCAAATCCCCCAAAGGCTCCTTGATCTCCTCTGGAGTCTCCAGGTTTTTGATGCGAAGAAGAACGGCAAGGTCTTCAACGGAGTCGGCAATATCATCCTGGGCCGAAAGCAATTGCATGAAATCACGTTTGTCCACCGCGAAAAAAACGCTTTTACCAAGAGACTGCCGGATCTGGTCCTTGATGTTGTCCGCTTCATGCTCAAATTTTATGATGACCTCGGAGATATCCATCACGGCTTGAAAATCATGCCCCTCCAGGGCCGCAAAAAGAGGTTTCATTTGATCGACACAAGCCCGGACTTTTTCAATATGGCTCACCAAAGGCTTAAAAGGTGATTGGGAAAACATGGACATGATGGATCGCATAATAACTCCTGAATTGAATAACGTTCGGAACCTGATCGAACAAAATATTCAAAATTAGTTTTTTTCCCGGCGCAAAATCCGCGGAAAATTGAACAATAACAGATTAATATTAGGATTTTGTTAGATTTTCTACCCTCCCATGACTTGCAACCAATCTTCCAGACGATTGATCTTGAGATAAGCGTTATTTTCCCTAACGTCGCCCATAGGAGCGTGGGATTTGCCGCCATAATTGTGTCCGGGATAGAGAATGATCTCATCCTGAATTTTCGCCAGCCGCTTAGTGAGCGTCTGATACAATTCAGCACTGTCGCCGCCCGGCAGGTCCACCCGGCCACATCCCTGTAAAAACAACGTGTCACCCGCTATCAGGTTGTCCTTGACGCGAAAACACTGGGATCCTGGCGTATGACCCGGCGTGTGCAAACAGCCGATCTCCACCGATCCCACGCGGACTTTGTCCTCACCATCCATCTTTTTCATGTCGGACAGGGATATTCCGGTCACCTTGTGCAACCCCTCGGCTTCGTGCTTGTTCACATAGACCGGGACCGAAACTTTTTCCTGCAATTCCGCGAGGCCCGTGATATCGATCCCGAAAATTGTTCCACCCACATGGTCAGGATGGTAATGCGTCACCAACGCACCGGTCAGTTTCATCCCCTCCTGTTCGACGATTTCCAGAATTCCGTCGATGTCCCAGGCCGGGTCCACCACCACACATTCCCGGGTTTCGCGGTCGCCCAGTAGATAAAGAAAATTGGCCATCTGCCCGGCGGAAGGATTGGATTGGGCAATATCCTGTCCACAAAGCAATTGTTTAAAATAAAATGTGTCCTGTGGATCGTTCAAGGCAGGTTTTCCTTTCCTGTGGCGGTCTTTGGGTTTTCAGACAACAATCGGTTCAACATCCCGGCAAGACGGACTCCCGCCTGGGATAACCGCAGTTCAATAATTCCCCGGCTGTTTTCAAGATATTTCTTGGACAACCGCGCCTTCGGCAATAGTTCCAGCAAATAGGCATGGTTGAGGGCCACCGCGCGGGACTCATTGGCCCACTTAGTCACTTTGGATGAGCTCCACTTTCCAGACTCTGAGAGGGTGATGCGCTTGCTCAAGTCTGTCGCGTATTGTACCAGACTTTTCCCGGCCAGATGGATCAGCTTGCTGTCCCACAGGGCGTGCAGATTGGTGGACTGTCCTTTAAAGCGCACCCGTATTTTATTCCCTCCCCGGTCCCGGGCGTTGCCAAGGTGCAATGGCTGATGCACGTCCGCCGCAAAATGGACCAGATACATCAAGGCCTCCCGGCGTTTTTTTGCTGGTAGCTCTTTCCTCAAAAGGGCACCCTCAAACTCCCTGATCTTTTCAATCACGCACGCGCTATCTGGGCAATCCCTCTCCTTCACATAGGTCCACCGCGACTCTTCAATATTACAGTAATGCCAGGGGCCCTGGGAACGCTTTTTCCTGACCTGGTCGGCCCAATTCGCAACATCGGACAGTTTCTTTATGTTAAAATTTTTTCGGATTTCGGTTTTGACCTCGGGTAAAAGGCGGTTTTCCGCAATCTCGGCGACAATTTTGTGTCCCACCGGCCCCCATGCCAAAACATCCTGTGCGGGGAATAAAATCAGGAATAATAGAAAAACTGGAATCATTTGTTTCCCGGCAATGGAATTGCTAACAAAGCGTCCGGCCCTCTGGATGAAAGAGAAATCCACATTGCAGTTTATTATCACATTTTTCAATACCGTCAAGTTCTGGATTGTCATCACCCTGCTTTCCATTGTCCTGGGAACATTTAGTTTGCTGAGCGTCCTATGGGACCGAAGCGGCAACGCGTCTCATCGCATTTCCAGCCTATGGGCTCGATTGCTTTGCTCGTTAAACGGCATTGCAGTTGAAATTTCGGGTCTGGAAAACATTTCAAAAGACCGGTCTCAGATTTTTGTGGCCAATCATCAAAGTTTTTTCGATATTTTCGCTCTTTCCGGTCATCTGCCCGTGCAAATACGATGGGTGGCCAAGGCCAGCCTGTTCAAAATTCCGTTTGTGGGCTGGTCGATGAAGGCGGCGGGATATATCAGCGTGGATCGAAGCGACAAAAAAAAAGCTTATCAATCCTTTGTGGCAACGGTTGATAAAGTAAAACAGGGATATTCGATCGTGATTTTTCCGGAGGGCACGCGATCGGAGGATGGAACCATCGGCCCTTTTAAAAAGGGCAGTCATTTATTGGCCGCTCGGGCCAAAGCGCCAATGGTCCCGGTGACGATCATTGGAACGGGCAACATCATCAAAAAGAGCAGCCTCATTATCAAACCCGGTCCGGTGCGAATCATCATTTCGCCGCCGGTATTTACCGATGAGGCCGCTTCCAGGAAAAATAAGGCCGAGCGCATTCTGGAAGACATCCGTCATACGATCTGCCAGACTTATGAGGAAAGTCTGCAGGAGAAGCGATAGGCCAGCCTGGGGGCTGGACCCCGTATTAACATGCGATGGATTTATAGCTGATTGATCCCTACATATTGGCGACTTTTTTATCTCCTCATTTTTCACCCCACGCAAAGGTGTGAGGCTGAGACAAAAAAGTTCTAACGCAAACCCGAAGGCGTTGCCCGTCGTGTGCAAGTTCCCCCTCCAGGGAGCGAGCTATTTTTTTTCTTTCTGGATGAACTCCCAGATTTCTCTCGGGTGCTCACGCAAATCTTCAATGTTGCGCCAGATTCCGCGGATCATTCCCGTCTTATCGATGACAAAGGTGGTGCGCTCGATCTGCTTGACCATGGTTCCCAGATCATCGACTTCCTTGATGACGCCATACAGCTCGGTCGCCTTTTTATATTCATCGGCCAACAGAGTGAACCCCAGTTGATACACTTCGATGAACTGCTGGTGAGAATTGACGCCGTTCCAACTGCAACCCAAAACTTCCACCTCACGGGTTTTGAATTTGCGGTTCCATTCATTGAAACCTATCATGAGGCGCGTGTCTTCCGGGGAGCTGTCTACGGCATAAAACGCCATGACCACCCATTTTTTATCCTCAAAGTCCTTCAGTTTGATGTGGACTTTTTCTTCAGCCGACGGGCTTGTGGCTCCCGCTTTATATCCGTACACCGCAGGCAAATCAAACGCAGGAGCGCGGTCCCCTACTTCAAGTTCATCTGGCATACAAGCCTCAAGGGTAAGAGTTCAAAGGGACGACTATTCGCCAAATGCTGTTTTCAATAACGGTTCCACTTCACCCTTGTTTTCCATCTCATCCAGGATGTCGGTGTCGCCATAAAATTTGCCGTCGATAAAAACTTTCGGCAACGTCGGCCAGTTGGTCATTTTATTCAACGCTTCGCGCTTGGGCATATTATCGAGCACATTGATTAACTCAAAGGGATACCCATACTTGCTGAAGAATTGAATGGTCTCTGCCGTAAAACCGCACTGTGGCGCTTGTTTGGTGCCTTTCCCATAAATAAGGATCTTATTTTCTGCTACTTCTTCTTTAATCTGGCTTTCAATATCTGACATGTTCAAGCTCCTGATAAAATCAATTGAAATTGAATGTTTAATGAAATAGTTGGCAAGAGGCTCTGAAGCCCTCTCAATCCGGAGTGGCGGTTTTGATTTCCGCTGCGTGAATCCTGCCATCCTGCATAGCGGGAGTGAGAATTTCCTGGACCGCCCGATGCCTCGCCATGAGGTCCATATCCTTGAAGATACTCGATGTGACGTGAATGATGAAATGATCTTTCATTCCCGTTTTGTCCATCACGTTAACCTCTGCGTCGGAAATCTTGCTTGTGACCAGCCCGACCAAATCCTCAATGCTTATCATGATTGTTCTGCTCTCCCTTCTATAATTTTGTTTGCGCTACTATTAGGGTATTTGATTCAAAATCAATTGAAAAGTTTTGCGGGAATCCTATATTTTCGATATTGTTTTTTCTCCCGACAAGCTTCACATATTTTTCAGGGAATGGCCGGAGGCTCTGACCGGGTTGCACCAGGGTTCCTATTTCCGACTTCTCCGCCCGACTATCATACCATAAACCTTATTCGCAGAAATACCCAAACAACTCATTGAAATTAAATGACTAATACATATCTCCCTGCAATTGATCGACCGCATTCATCGATAGAAAATAGCGAAATTTTATTAATTCAAGTATAATGAAAGAATCTTTTGAGGCATAGAAACTATCTTAACTTAAGACCTTGAAGAAGAGGACTTTTTTTATAATCAGGAGACAGTAATGGCGATAAGTGCAGAATTCATAAAAATCACCCCCAAAGCTTGTGAAGAGGTGAAAAAACTGGTCGCGGCAGAGAACAACCCTGACATCGGACTACGTCTGGGAGTCAAGGGCGGCGGTTGCTCCGGCCTTTCCTACGATCTAAAATTCACTCCGACGGAAAAAGGCGACACGGTACTGGATTTCGACGGATTCAATGTTTTCATGGATGCGAAGAGCATGATTTACCTGAAAAACATGCAATTGGATTATAACGACGGATTGCAGGGCAAGGGATTTGTTTTTTCCAATCCCAATGCCACTTCCACCTGCGGTTGTGGAGAATCGTTTTCCATCGCCTGATACGGCAGACCCACATACACGCCCCATTTCAAATACCGTCCCTGTTTTTTGAAAGGGACAATGGGTTAGAAAATTGAGTCGATCCCAAAAGCGCGTTTGAATGTTTTTTCAAATGCGCTTTTTTCCTTGGGCTTTATGGAAACCACAGTCAACATTATAGAAGAACATAAAAAAGTCCGCGAGCATTGTGGCTTTTTCCCTCTGGATTCATGGAGCCTGGTTCAGACAGTCGGTGAAGATATTTTCACCTACTTTCAAACCCAGACCACCAACGACATCCTCCAACTGGCTCCGGGTCAGGGCCAGAACAGCGCTATCGTGGATCGTAAGGCCCGCCTGATCGCATCGTTTTCCATCCACCGCAACGCGGAGCATTCGGTTGTTTTCCTGCTGGAATCCCTGTTGCGAGACAAATTCATCCAGCATGTGGACACCTATCTTTTCCGTGAGGACGTGAAAATCATGCCCTCAGACCACTGCCTTTTGGCCCTGCAAGGCCCCAAAAGCGCCTTGATCCTGGAAGACCGGATGCCGGGCATCCAACTGCCCGATAAGCAAAATTCAATCACCGCCTTTGAGTTCCAGGGAGGCGAGGTTCTGGCAATCAATAAATCCCTGACCGGGGAAGAAGGATATATTCTGGCTTGCCACCCTTCCCTGCGAGAAAAAATAATCGCCGAATTTGAGGAGATGGATGAAACATTATCACCGGCCCTCATCAGCCCCGAGACGATTGAAGTCCTCAGAATTGAAGCGGGCATTCCACTCTTCAACAAAGATATGGGCGGAAAGAACATCCTGCCTGAAACCGGTCTGGAACATTCCTCCGTCAGCTATAACAAGGGTTGCTACATTGGTCAGGAAGTCATCGCCCGGATCAAGACCTACGGAGCCCCAAGCGTCGCGTTAATGGGCCTTGTTTTGGATGGCGATTCCCTGCCGCCTCAGGACGGCGTTATTAAGCTAAACGACAAGAAAATCGGCACGATAAAAAGCTCAACCCTCTCCCCTTCTCTGGAAAAAATAATCGCTTTGGCCTACCTTCAAAAAGAACACCGGAGCCCGGATATTGCAATGGAGGTCAGCATAAATGACCGGCCTTACAAAGCAAAAACCAGCTTGCTGCCTTTTTACCAGCCGCAAACAAGAAAAGACCATTCCAAACGACTGATGGATCAGGCTCTAAAAACTTACAAGGAAGAAGACGACCTGGATAAACCCATCAGTCTGCTAAGGGAGGCCATCGCGCTCGACCCAAAACACGCCAACGCCTACGAAGCGCTGGGGGTTTTTCTTTCAAACCAAGGCAAGTTGGACGAGGCCATTGCCTTGATGAAACGCCTGGTCGAAATCGACCCGACCGAGATCATGGCTCACTCCAACCTGTCGGTCTATTACATGAAACAAGGCAGAATAGAAGAGGCAGAGCTTGAAAAAGGGGAAGCCACCGCGATTGAGTTTGAACGGCTGGTGACGCAAAACCTGGATAAAAAGAAAAAAGAAAAAAAGGATGCGGCTGACAAAAAAGAACGCGAAAGAATGGTCGGAATGTTTGAGCAGGTGCTTGAAATCGATCCTGTCGATCAGGTCGCAAACTTTGGACTGGGCTCCATTTACCTGGAAACTGGGCAATTTGAAAAAGCCCTGCCGCCACTTAGAATCGTCATTAAGGAAAACAAGGATTACTCTGCGGCTTACCTTTTGCTGGGAAAAAACCTGGAAAAACTTTCAAAAAATGAAGAAGCCATCGAAGTCTACCGCCAGGGAATCGCCGCCGCCTCTAAAAAAGGCGATCTCATGCCTTTGAAAGACATGCAAACCCGCCTCAATCAACTGTTACATTCTTCCGAAGGTTGATTTTTTAAATAGCCCAGCAAATTGAATCCCGGCTGCAATACGCCTTTTTGAATCAAATTCTGGGTGATAGAAACTCCGTGGTCCATCAGGAACCAGAACTTCAATAAAAATTTTTCTTCAACCGTGGTGTACGGATCTTCCCACAGAGTCACCGACCGGTGTTTGCCCGCCTCATCAAAAAGTTTATCGGGAATCGTCAAACGTTTCTTATGGACAAACGCTTTGTACCCTTCCTGAAGAAGCGGTTGCAATTCTTTCCGGCTGATTTTGATCAATTCGGACACACTGGGAACGTGCTGTTTATGGATACTGAAAAACTTCAATTTGTAATATTGATGGATGGTCTCCAGGCGGAAATAACAGTGCAAATTCACCACGTCTTCACCGTAAATACGGATCATGTACTTGCGAACCAGGGATTTCCCCGCCTGCAAAAGTAATTTATTCAGTCGTCCGCGTTCAAACAAATGAATCCGGACGGTGCTCAAATGCTTGCAACATTGGGCTTCGATATCTTCACGGATCTTTTGGGAATGGGGAGGAATCCGGTACCAATAAATATCCTCGCCAGCGACCTGCAGGGAGCTTGTAAACGCTTTCGAAATTTGATGGCTGTTAGAGCGCTTGGCTTGCCGGGCCACCTGGTAGGAATTTTTCCGGGAAAAACCAAGGACAATCAGTTCGTCCTGGAAGGTCTTCCGCCTGCCCATCAAATACCCGCCCCGTTCGCGGATATGATCCTTGGCCTTTTCCACGCCCCGCAAAGCCAGACTGACGTCCCGAGGAATCAGGCTCAACCCCAGGTCACGCGCAAACTTATGGATTTCTTCCAGGGTGGTGAAGTTTAATTTATCGATATACAAAAACTTCTGGATACTGGATTCCTGAAAATTGCAACTCTCGAAAATTTTGATTTTTTTATATTTGACGTCCTCCCAGTATTTCCGCGTCCCCTCCTTTTTTTTAAACTGTGCCTGAATCTCCGACTTCGCCTTAAAAAAGTAGCTACGTAGCAAATACCACCTAATATTAAGTGTGGACTCAAGAATCCACCGGTATTTGGGAGTCAATACGTTTAGCTTGGGGTCATCCAGCAACTCCACCTCGCCCGTTTCCAAAATGTATTCCAGAAGTTCGAGGTGCCGCTCAAGAAGAATGGGATTGACCTGCTCGATGAATTTCCTGTAAATCGTTTCCCAGCGGTATTTAGCGAAAACCCCAACTTCCCTGCCATTCCCAGAAGTTGATTCTTCCAGTTTATTTTTAATGGCTCGAATTCCATTTTTTTCAATCTGGGAAAACAGCTCATCCCTGGCTAAGATATCCCGAATTTTTATTTGCTTTAAGCGGCTGATCAAATCAGGAACTCTTTGAGCTATCGCATCATCAAATTCCTGATAAGACTCAATGGGTAAGAAGTAAATTTCCTGGAGGGATCGGGTAATCGTGTCCAGTGAGGTATCATTATTGATCGCAAGTTTCTTATAGCTTTCAAAATTCAGGGTCTTTGTACCGGTCTGGCAGGCACGAATGTCGTTCAAATAATTTCTTGCCTTTTTAAGCTCCTCCCTTTGCGAATAAGGATCATTAATAATTGTTAAAAATAATTGTTCGGCCATTTGAAGCTCTCTTTGAGAAAGCAACTCAAGGCCTTGTGTCAAGGGATCAAATATGAACATAGAGGCTAAATAACTCTCACCCACCCATATAAAATTTCAGGCATGCAGCCAAAGGAATTTCTAGAGATGGGATATTAAAAAACGGTTAGATGATGGCAACCCTGCCAAAAATTCCGCAAAAGGAAGAGTACGTTCAGGAAATGAGCTAGCGGAACAGTAGTATCAGGGTAGGGTCAATCAAATCGTTAGTTTGATCGGCCCGGTGACAAAACCATCAAATCAGGAAACTGTCCCAAAACGAACAGTTTCAACTCAATGCTGTTTAGATGCTTCTTGTAGGGCTGGGGATTTCTTAATAAATGGGAAAGGAACAAAATTTACAATCTTTATTGGGGGGAGGATTATCCTTAGGCAAAAGAAAACCCGGAGGCAAGCTTTAAGGGCTTGTCTCCGGGTTGAATACTTCTTCGAATCAGTCGGGCTTAGTACTTCAACTCATTCCACTGAGTGATGCCTTTCTGACCGTTTCGTTCTTTATTCTGACCGTTCCACACTGCAATCGCCATCGGCGTTTTGCCGCCTGAAAACTGCGTGTCGTTCGTG
>JAJDAZ010000005.1 GCA_029261595.1 Nitrospinaceae bacterium
CACGAACGACACGCAGTTTTCAGGCGGCAAAACGCCGATGGCGATTGCAGTGTGGAACGGTCAGAATAAAGAACGAAACGGTCAGAAAGGCATCACTCAGTGGAATGAGTTGAAGTACTAAGCCCGACTGATTCGAAGAAGCATTCAACCCGGAGACAAGCCCTTAAAGCTTGCCTCCGGGTTTTCTTTTGCTTAATGGAATTTTCTAAGGCGGGAATAAGAATCTTTATTTGAAAACGATCCAGCCAGGGGATTTATTTGGCGACAGCCCATCCCATTTCCGTCCACCGTTGCATCCCCCCGTCTCCAACACAGACCACATTTTCGAGTCCGGAATTTATGAGAGTTTGGGAAGCCATCTTCGCACGTCCACCCATTTTGCAATGGACATAAACCGTGTCGTAAATTTTAAGATTCTCGACAATGGACCCCACCTCCTCATGGCCCGTATTTTGAGCGCCTTCAATGTGACCCTCGTTAAACTCAGCGATGGAACGTACATCCAGAATCAAATCCTTTTCGGTCAGCCCATCCATACGATCATGCAGTTCATCAATAGAAATATTTTGCATCCTTCAACCCCTTGAAAAAAATTTTGCAATGGTGGTAGAAAACCAGACCAATGATTGGATTCCAACCTTAACAAAAAGATTCTTCAAAGGCCAACCCAGAAAGACCCTCGGTTTAAATTTTTTAACTGGGAATAATTTGCCGATATCTATCAATACTTTAGGAAATATATTCTACTAATTTGTACAGCCCCCGGAACCCGCCTGGAACAAACCCCGGATCAAACCGGGCTTTCATCACAAATCATTAAATTATAGAAGGTTTGGTATAAAATTTGCTTTCGCATATAGGAGTCATTCATTGGGGCCAAATTATGCATGAAGGAATTTATATCGCCGCGTCAGGGGCGTTCAAGCAGGAACATAAACTGGACGTCATATCGAACAATCTGGCGAACCTGGGAACAACGGGTTTTAAAAGAGATGGTCTGGCGTTTAAGGAATTGATTCCGCCATTTACCGAGACCGCTCAGTTAAGCGCGAATTTGAACCCGCAACCCGGCGCTTTTCAACCGGACCCGAAGGTGTCCTATGTCGGGGTCACGGAGCTGTACACAGATGTTACGAATGGAACTCTGCGTCAAACGGGAAACGCGCTGGACCTGGCTTTAGACGGGAAAGGGTTCTTTGTGGTCGATTCTAAGGAAGGGCAAAGGTTCACCCGAAACGGAAATTTTCAATTGTCCGGGGACGGGACTTTGATTACCCACGAAGGTTTCAAGGTGCTGGGCCAGGATGGCAAGCCCATCAAGGTCGATTCTCAGGAAGGAATCATTTCCATAAACCAGAAGGGTGGAATATCGGTGAGTAATGGCAAGCAATCGACGCCGGTGGGAGATTTGCAACTGGTGAGCTTCGATGATCCGAAAAAACTGGCGAAAGAAGGCAACGGGGTTTTTAAAATCGCGGACCCCAGTGTCAAAAAGTCACCCACTCAGGAAGTCAGCGTACAACAGGGGTTTCTGGAAACCTCCAACGTCAACTCCATTGAGGAAATGACGGACATGATCGCCACCATGCGCGCGTTTGAGGCTTACCAGAAAATTATCCAGTCCATTGATGAAGCCGACGAACAGGCGGTCAATGCGATCGGCCGCCTGGCATAGTTCCGGGGACGCAATCGCATATCAAATACCAAATTTTTACAAACCCTAAGGGGAGTATATAAATGATCCGATCTTTATACACGGCGGCAACCGGAATGAATGCTCAGGAATTGAATGTGAGCGTTATTTCCAATAATCTCGCCAACGTAAACACGTCGGGATTTAAAAGAAGCCGGCCGGAATTCCAGGATCTTTTGTATCAAAATTTACGTCTGGTGGGCACCGTTTCGGAAAACGGGAACCAGGTTCCAACAGGGGCCCAATTGGGCCTGGGAGCAAAAACATCGGCAATTCAAAAAATATTTTTACAGGGCGATTTTACGCAAACGCAAAATACCCTGGACATCGCCATTGAAGGCAATGGATTTTTCCAGGTAGCTCAGTCGGATGGAACCATCGCCTTCACCCGTTCGGGCTCCTTCAAGCTGGACAACACCGGACAGATCGTGACATCGGATGGTCTGCCCTTAGAGCCTGCGATCACTGTGCCCCCGGATGCGATCACCATATCCATCGATCCCCAGGGAAGCGTTGCCGCAACCCAGCCGGGCGCCACTGCGCCGACGGTCCTTGGAACCATCCAGACCGCGACTTTTCAGAATAATGCCGGTTTACAGTCGGTCGGTTCCAATCTGTTTGAGGAAACCGACGCTTCGGGCACTCCGACGGTCGGGAATCCTGGGGTCGATGACCGGGGCACTGTTCAGCAGGGTTTCATCGAGCTTTCCAATGTCAGTGTGGTCGAGGAGCTGGTCAACTTGATTTCCGCGCAACGGGCCTACGAGGTCAATTCGAGGACGGTACAGACCGCGGACGAATTATTGCAAATCGCCAATCAAATGAAACGTTAATCGATGAACAATCGGGACTGAAATGAAGAGTTTGAAAAATACCTTAAAAACCGTCTCAGCCCTCTTTTTGCTCACCGTATCGGTCATGGTGAGTGTCGCCTACGCTCAACCCACCAGTACGATCACGGCCCAATTGCTTGAGGCGCGGGCGATGGAATATGTTCAGGAAAATATCTCCTGGGACCCGGAAACAACAGAGGTCCGGATAGATTATAAGGGCAAGGATATTATCGTGCCGCCGGGGTTTGTGGATCTTAACTTTGACCATCCCAAACAGAGGGTCCGCATGGGACGTTTTCCGGTGACGGTCAAAATAACCGTGGACAATATCCTCCAGAAAAAGCTCCGCCTGACGGCTCATGTGACGCACTATTCGCCGGTGATCAAAACCATACGCCCGGTCAACCGGGGCGAAATCCTGACAAAAGGAGACGTAGCGGTAGAGGTCGTTCCTTCCAATCGAATCTTAAGAAACGCCATGACAAGTCTGGATGATGTGGTGGGGAATCAAGCCATCCGCAACATGGGCATGGGACGGGTGGTCACGGTGAATTCTCTGCGCAAACCGACCCTGGTGAATAAAGGCGACCAGGTCACTCTCATCGCGCAAAGCGGGACGATGAGGATCACCGCTCCAGGAATTGTGCGGGAGAAGGGGTTCAAGCACAGCCTGGTTCAGGTGTTGAACATTCAAACCCAAAAAACAGTATATGGAATGGTGATGGATTCCAAAACAGTGAAGGTGAATTTTTGACCATGACTTTGTTTAAAATGGATAACTTAAAAAAAGCGGCCCTTGGGCTGGCGGGGCTGACTTTTGTGGCCGGGTTGACTTCCTGCGCCAACCCGAATCTGGCGGTGAACCCGGAATCGGCGGTCATTCCCAGTCAGTTGTATAAACCAACGCCGCCAAAAAGGGGCGACGGGTCGATCTGGCCGGGGGACACGTCGGACAATTTATTATTTACAGATGCGAAGGCCCATGCTGTGGGAGACATTGTCACCGTTGTGATTGAAGAGACAGCGACTTCCAGTCAAAAGGCCACGACAGACGTCGGCAAGACCTCCGCATTGGACATGGACTGGTCGGCTTTGTTCGGCCTGGACAGAAATCTGGGAGTGAATAATTTTCTGGGTTCCGCCGACCCGTTTGATCCCAGGGCGGCGGCCAGTTTGTCCCGAAATACCAAGGGCGACGGAACAACGACGCGCGAAGGAAAATTGAGTGCAAAAATCTCGGTGATCGTTGTTCAGGTTTATCCAAACGGAAACTTTGCCATCGAAGGAAGACGTTCCATCACCGTGAACCATGAAGAGCAAATCGTGGTGTTGACAGGCATCATCCGCGAGGTGGACATTGATTTCGACAATACCATTTCTTCCCGCTATATCGCCAACGCGTCGATCTCTTATGCTGGAGAAGGCGTGGTGGCGGACGAGCAAAGGGTGGGGTGGTTGACGAGAGCGCTCACCTATGTCTGGCCATTTTAGAATGTGACCCGTCTGAAAGCGGGCCAACGTACCTCTGAATGAAATTTTTATAATTTATCGATAATCCATGCACCTACTTTCCCGTTTGCAGGGAGAAAAACTGCGGATGTACTTCAGGATAAAAGAATTATGATTTCCAACAGGATGTGGATCAAGGCGGGGGTGCTGGCTTTATTATTGGTGTTTGTCACCGAATCCGCGTATGCAGTGCGTATCAAGGACCTGACCAATGTCCGGGGGGTTCGCGGCAACCAATTGATCGGTTTCGGACTGATCATTGGATTGGCCGGAACAGGCGACAGCGCGACCAACGTCTTTTTTTCCATCCAGACGCTGGTGAGCATGCTCACCAAAATGGGCATCACGGTTCCCGATACGGAAGTGGATCAGTTAAAATTCAAGAACGTGGCCACGGTTATGGTAACGGCGGACCTGCCGGCTTTCGCTCGGCAGGGAGACCAGATCGACACGTTGTTGTCGTCTGTGGGCGATGCCAAAAGCCTGCAGGGTGGAACCCTATTGATGACGCCCTTAAAAGGCCCGGATGGAAAAACCTACGCCGTGGCCCAGGGACCGCTTTCGATCGGCGGATTTTTCGTTCAGGGAGCGGCCAAAGGGGCGCAGAAAAATCACCAGACCGTGGCGCGAATTTCCAACGGGGCCTATGTAGAAAAAGAATTGCCGCATCAATTCAACCTGAAGGAAGAAATTTTCCTGACCTTGAAAGAAACCGACTTCACCACGGCGAGCCGAATTGCCAGAGCCGTCAACGATGCCATGCGGGATGTGGTCGCGACGCTGGTAGATGGCCGAACGGTCAAAGTCATGGTTCCGGCTTTTTATAAGGATAAAACGTCGCAATTTATCACCCGTATCGAATCCATCGAGGTGGAGCCAGATGGCGTCGCCAAAGTGATTCTGGACGAGCGCACAGGCACGGTGGTCATGGGGGAAAATGTCAGGATTTCCGCCGTTGCGGTGGCGCACGGGAACCTGTTCATTCAAATCACCGAAGAACCCTCGGTGTCGCAACCGGCGCCGTTTTCTCCCGGAGGGGAGACCGTGGTGGTTCCACGCACCCGCCTGCAGATCAAGGAGGGTGAGGATAAGCTTTTGATTGTTCCAAAAAGCATTTCCTTAGGGCAGGTGGTCAACGGCTTGAATGCCATCGGCGTCAACCCGAGAGACCTGATCGCTATTCTTCAGGCCATCAAAGCGTCCGGCGCCCTGCACGCAGAATTGGAAATCATGTGACTGGCAGGGGGATTTTCTCCCCTTGTCTTACAAAATCAAATCGTCCTGACAGCAACTTTTGCCTTCATCCAATCGGGGCCCGGATCTAATTCATTGATTCTCAAGGAATTAAGAAAGGAAAATTTTTCCCCTCCGGCCCATACCTTTCTTCCTACCGGCCCTCTCCGGGCGTTGCAGGGATAATTGTTTCTCCTTCACAATGCCTTATTTTATGGGTGCTTAATAGGCCCTGAGGGGTCTCTGCCCAAGCACCCTAGCCTTTGGTATGTGGTTTGCAAATAACCCCTAAGAAGATAAATAGACAACGTTCCCACGAAACAAAGGCTCGAACATGGAATTCATCCCTAAGCTGAACAATCAGTCGAATGCGTTTTCCCAAGTGACTGAAAACAAAGTGGACCAACTGAAAAAGCAGGCCAACTCCGGTGAATATAAGGATGACAAAGAATTGAGACAGCTTGCCAACCAGTTCGAGTCGATTTTTATGAATCAACTCATGAAATCGATGCGGGAAACGTTGCCGAAAGACGGAATGCTAAGCAGTTTCTCAGTGGACATGTATGAGCAGATGTTCGATCAGGAAGTGGCCGGGGAAATGTCCAAGGGAAAGGGAATGGGCCTTGCGGATGTTCTCTATACGCAGTTGAGCCGGATGAATGCAGAAAAATCAGTCGAGGATGTTGATACGGACCCACCGGCCCCTGATTCCAATCCGTTTAAAGCACCTGGCCGGGGGGAGAGCCGCTGATGGGAAAATTGCTGAGAGAACTCAATGAGGTGATCGAAAAAGAAATCGACCTCTACAATAAATTCATTCTCCTGTTGCAGGAGCAATGGGATTGCATCACTCGTTATTCATTAGATTCCTTGAACGAAATCATCGAAAAAAAAGAAAACATGGTCCAGCAGATGCAAAGGCTGGAAAAAAATCGCACCGGGGTGATGGAAAAAATCGCCCGGCTGAGAGGCGTTCCGGAAGCAGGTTTGACGCTGAAAAAAATCATTCAGACCACGGTGAACCCGGTCCGCGTGAACCTTGGAAAATCCAGGGAAACGCTTTTATCGCAAATCGCCACCATCAACGAATTGCATGAAGGGATCAAAGGCCTGATGGACCATTCGTCATTGTCGCTGAAAAAATCTCTGGCTTTCGTACACTCGAAGAGTGAAGAAGCGAATTCGCCCTATCACCCCAATGGGAAACTGGGTGAGGGACATCTTCAGGGCCGGATGCTGAATTTCAATGCTTAAGAGAGACTGAAAATTTTAATCCAGACTATGAGCCAATCATCTTGGATGAAGGGTTTGGCGATTAAAAAGGTCAAACAAAAAGCAATGGTAGAGGACACGATTTAAAAAAATGTCGTCAAATATTTTCAGCATATTAAATACTGCCAAACTGGGCTTGTTGAGCCAGCAATTGGCGATCGAGGTGACGGGCAACAATATCGCCAACGTGGAGACCGAAGGGTATTCCCGTCAGGATGTGGTGCTGGAGTCCAACACGCCGCGTTCGATAGCCCAGGGGCAGTTGGGAACCGGTGTCCGGGTCAGTGGCATCGAGCGGGTGTTTGACGAGTTCCTGTTTCAGCAGATTTTATCGGAAGGCGACCCGACCGGAAACTTCAAAGTGCGCAAGGATGTTTTTGAGCAGTTGGAAGTCCTGTTCAATGAAAACCAGGGCCGCAGTTTGAACAGCGAGCTCAGCGAGTTGTTCGCCGCGTTCCAGGACCTTTCCTCCAATCCCACAGGTTTGCCCGAACGGGCGGAAGTCTTGGGGCGGGCCCAGTCTTTGGCGGCGGTGTTCAATAATCTTGGCGACGGCTTGTTTAAAATCCAGCGAAACCTGGACGCCATCGTCGACGATGAGGTGGCCAAGATAAACAACCTCACCGACGAAATAGCGAAATTAAACCAGGCGGTGTTCGCCAATTCACCCGGCCAGTTCAGCGCCAATGACCTCAAAGACAAACGGGACAAACTGATTACGGAACTTTCCGAGAAAATAGACATCTCGCTGGTAACAGAATCCGACGGCCAGCTGAGCCTGACCTTAAGAAACGGCACCCCGCTGGTTCTAAAGGACCTGGCCTTTGATCTGAGCACGGGGTTGAATGGAAACAACAATTCATTTCTGGATGTTTTGATCAGCAACGGCGCCGGCGGCACTAGCAATGTCACCTCGGCCATTCAGGGAGGAGAGCTCAAGGGCTACCTGGATATGAGGGATGTTGAAGTCCCCGCGATTGCGGAAAAGCTGAACCGTCTGGCGGCGGGGTTTGTCCAGGAATTCAACCGCGTCCATCAACAGGGATTTGGCATTGACGGCAGTACCGGGGTCAATTTTTTCACGCCGCTTTCGCCCACGGTCTTCACCAATGTTTTGAATACCGGGTCAGCGCAGGTCTCGGTGCAAAATGCCAGCCCCACCACAGTCGCGGTGGATGATTTTGAGATCACCTTTACCGGGGCCAATGCTTTCACCCTGACAAATCTGACGACGGGAGCGGCGTCGAGTACAGTCACTTTCACGGCTGGAACGACGTTCAATCTGGCTGGCGGGTTTGCGGTCAATATCACCGGCACCCCGGCAGTGGGGGACCGGTTCAAATTCTCGGTTTCGGAAAACGCCGCCAAGTTTGTAAAAGTTTCGGATGAGGTGCTTTCCAATTCCCAGAAAATCGCCGCCGGCAATTCGACATCAGGCGATGGCGGCAACGCCGGAGATATGGCCGACCTGCAAAGTGACTTGACGTTCAACAGCGTCACCTTGCAATCGGGCTCAGGCGCCTTCACATTCGACGAGTTTTACAATGCCCTGGTGAGTGCGGTGGGGATTGAGTCCGCGTCCGCCCAGGCTGGGGTCCGCCAACAAGATGGCGTCCTCCTGCAATTGAATAACCGCCGGGAAAGCATTTCCGGGGTCTCGGTGGATGAAGAACTGATCAATCTGGTTCAGTTTCAGCAGGCGTTCAATGCATCGGCCCGGATGATCAGTCTGGTGGAGGAATTGTTCGACACGCTCATCAACCGGATATAAGGTTGAATAAATAAAGAAATTGTTTTTGTTTTTTTAAGGAGAAGGACCATGGTTCAGCGCGTGACCAACCAGTCAATTCAAAATACGGTATTGAACAATATTTTCCGTATTACGGAAGGGTTGGCCAAATCGCAAACGGAAATTTCTTCCGGCAAGCGCATCTTAAAACCGTCGGACGATCCCGCGGGTTTGCGTAACAGCCTGGCCTTGCGCACCGGAATCAGAAAATCAACTCAGTTCATCCGCAATATTGATAACAATAAAATATTTATCCAGAGTACGGACTCCGCCCTGCAATCGGTGGGCCTGGGCATGACCCGCGCCAAAGAACTTGCCATCAGCGAGCTTGGAGGTACGTCCACCCAGCAAACCCGTCAGTTTGCGGCGCTTGAAATCGGACAGGTGATTTCGCAAACACTGGAAGCGGCCAACACTCAGGTGAAAGACCAGTTCATTTTCGGAGGCACACTGACGAGGACGGCTCCTTTTGAGCTCAGTGCGTCCGGGGCGATTTACAAGGGAAACACAGAAGCTTTTACCATAGAAATCGCACAGAATACCAATGTCGGGCTGACCATCCCAGGCTCCGATGCACTGGGGACGGACTTGAACCCATCGCTGACCGTTTCCACCCCGCTTGCCAATTTAAATGGCGGGTCTGGAGTTCCCGCAGGTCAGCTTTCCATAACCGACCGTGCGGGCAACAGCGCGACGATCACGGTTTCTGCCGGAGCGACCCTGGGAACGGTTATTTCGTCGATTAATTCAGCGGGCATCAATGTCACCGCCGCCCTCGACAGCAGTGGCAAGGGCCTCGCTCTCACGGACACGAGTTCGGTGATAACTCAGGCGTTGACCGTTGAGGAGGTATCGGGAGGAACCACAGGTACAGCGCTCGGAATTGTGGGGCAACGGGATGGTAATTTGAGCGGGACCGATTTGAATCCCCAGGTCACAAATGCCACCTTGCTCGCAGATTTAAACGACGGTGCCGGATTGGTCCTGAGCGATATTAGTATTCTCAACGGGGCCGCATCGGCCACCATCAGTTTCAGCACCGCAACCACGATAGGCGACGCTCTCAATCTGATCAACGGCGCGGGGTTGAACGTGACGGCGGCCATCAACAGCGCGGGCAACGGTTTGAAGGTGTTGTCCAACGATTCCACCACGGTGGCTGTGGTGAACGATATCGGGGTCGGTACAACCGCAGAAAATTTAGGATTGGGTGGGGGGCGCAACGTCCTGGACACCTTGACCACCCTGAAGCTGGCCCTCGAAAACAATGACACCGGCGCCATCCTCGCCACATTGGAAAATCTGGACAGGGGATTGGATTCCGTCAATGAATCGCGCGCCTTTTCGGGATCGACCTTGCGGCAGATCGAATCCACGGACTTTATCCACGACCAGGACATCGTCGATCAATCCGAGCAGTTGTCCAATACGGAAGACGCCGATGTTATCCAGAGCGCGTCTGATCTGGCCGCACTGGAATTGGCCTTAAACGCCACACTGAGCACCACCGCGCGTATCCTCCAGCCCTCCCTCCTCGACTTTCTCCGCTAGTCTAGGTCACAAACATCGGGTAAAAGCTTGACCTGATTCCAAAAGCAGGAGACTCTCTTACCAGAAAAACCGGTGGTCGAGTCTTGCCGGACCGGAAGTAAAACTTTTTTCCAATTCATGGAGGGCAAAGTATTTAATGTTGAAATTTTGCATAAAGCAGGACTTTAAGGCTCTTCGGGGGATTGTGGCTTCGGCGCTGGTGATTGCTTTTTTTACCGCTTGTGTTCCAAATGCCGGGACGATAAATCCAAAACCTGCGGCCCAGCCAGTATATGCCCGCAATGGCATGGTCGCGACGCAGGAGGCCACGGCCACAAAAGTCGGTGTGGATATTTTACGACAGGGTGGGAACGCTGTGGATGCGGCGGTGGCCATAGGATTCACCCTGGCCGTCACATTGCCGCGAGCCGGAAACCTGGGCGGCGGCGGATTCATGATGGTGCATCTTGCTAAAACAGACGAAACCGTGGCCATCGATTACCGCGAAAAAGCTCCCGCCCTTTCCAGCCGCGACATGTATCTGGATAAACAAGGCAACGCAGTGACTGATCGTTCGCGGTTCACGCATTTATCGGTCGGCGTTCCAGGGACGGTGGCCGGTCTAACCCTTGCGCTCGAAAAATACGGAACCCTGACCTTAAAAGAAGTGATGGCCCCGGCAATCCATCTGGCCACCGAGGGGATGGTTGTCACCGAACCTTTGGCCAGGAATCTTCAAAAAAACCAAGGCACCCTGCTGCGCTGGCAGGAGACGGCAAACATTTTTTTCAAACCAAATACAGTGCCTTATAGCTCCGGAGACGTGTTGCGGCAAAAAGATTTGGCCTGGTCGCTGAGCAAGATTGCCGACCAAGGACCCGACGCTTTTTACCGGGGAGACATTGCCCAAAAGCTAATCGCGGAAATGCGAAATCATTACGGCCTGATGACTCTTAAAGATTTGAAAAAATATCGAGCGGTTGTTCGCAAGCCAGTAAAGGGAACTTACCGGGGATATGAAATTGTTTCCATGCCGCCTCCAAGTTCCGGCGGCATTCATCTCATCCAGATGTTGAATATTCTGGAAGGCTATCCCATGCGTATGCTTGGCGCCCAAAGTGGCGAATCACTTTATTTCCTTGCAGAAACCATGAAATTAGCCTACGCAGACCGCAGTCGGCATCTGGGTGATCCTGATTTCTGGAGAGTGCCAGTGAAGGGGCTGGTATCCAAATCCTATGCCGACGAGTTGAGAAAACGAATTGACCGCGAAAAGGCGAAACCCAGTAAAGAAATCAGGCCGGGCAATCCCCTGCCCTACGAGAGCCAAGAAACGACCCATTTCTCGGTGATGGATAAAGCAGGTAACGTCGTCGCCAACACTTACACCTTGAATTTCAGTTACGGCTCGGGGATCGTGGCTAAAGGGACGGGCATTCTATTGAACAATGAGATGGATGATTTTTCTGCCAAACCGGGCGTACCCAATGCCTACGGACTGGTGGGAGGTCAGGCAAATGCCGTCCAGCCGGGCAAGCGGCCCTTGAGTTCCATGACGCCCACCCTAGTGTTCAAAGAGGGTAAACCCTTCCTGGCAACCGGAAGCCCCGGAGGAAGCCGGATCATTAGCACCACCTTGCAGTTGATAATGAATGTGGTGGATCATGAAATGAATGTCGCCGCCGCCACCCATGCGCCCCGCATGCATCACCAGTGGTTGCCGGACCGCCTGGAAGCGGAGCCCGGTTTTCCCGCTGAAACCCTGATTACGCTTAAAGAAAAAGGCCACCTGGTTTTCGACTCCGAACCCATTGGGTCCACCCAGTCCATCCTGCGAAACGCCGACGGGTTTTTTGGCGCATCGGACCCGCGCCGGCCAGGGGCCTTATCCCAAGGTTATTGATCCGGTCCATTTGGGCCGATTAGGAAAAATCGCAACAGGTTTGGTTATTTAGACGACGAATTAAACCCACCATTTTTTGTGAGTCTTTTTCCAGACTTTTTGAAAGTTGCCGCCGTAGATTTCAGCCAGCATCACGGAATCATCGTCGTGCAGATCGCTATCAAAGTGGTCGGGCAAAATTTTCTCTTTAAATTTGGATAGAACGGGATCTTGTTCAGAAAAGGCGGTCAAACAGGAATCTAAATCTTTGATGGGTTCTTTCATAATCACCTCCACGAAAAAGAGTGGCACAGAAAATGAAATTCGTAAATTAAGATACGCCGATTTTTTTATTTATTCCATTTTTTTTGTCGTCAAAACTTCCTTTAGCCAAGCAGAATTCTGGCCTGCTTGATTTTCCGCCCGCGAGCGTCTATTAAGCTATTGATAATTAAATCTATACAGAGTTTTCTTGTTTTAAGACGGTGCGTTCACTTTTAATTTAATATAAATGCTAGAATACATCCTCCTTTAAATACCTGCCGAGAAAATTCTTCAGGTTCTCCGCAATTAAATTCTATTTTCCGACATCAGGGGTCATCCATAATGAAGCCCGGATCAAAATATCTTTTGATACTATTTCTTGTAAGCGCCTTGGGGTCGGGTCTGCTGATTTTTTTAGGCAACACTCAGCCCAATGTGGAAGTGATTGTGTTCAATAAAAGCGGTCAGCCCTTATCGACTATTCGCATGCAAACGCAAAACTCGAATCGGGAAGTGGTCCTTCGGGGCATTGATGTGGGGACAGAGGTGGCGATCAAGTTTCACAACGATATCGCGGACACTTTTTTTCTGCATATTCGCTTTGCCGATGGCAAGGAGATCAGAGGCGAAAACGTGTCCTTTGCGCCGGGGAAGCGCCTGGTGCAAACCGTCACGGAAAAAGCGGTCATCGCCAACCACGACAAAACAACCCCTCTGGAAAATTAGTCCATCCCCAACACAGGCATTTTTTTATTCCAGGTACTGGTGCAGAAGTTTGGAGGTTAAAATTTTCTCATTGTCGTGGGCGAATTTCCTGGCCATTTCAAAATGCTCCGCCGCCTTGTTTTTCTTTCCGCGTTTATGAAAAGCCAACGCGATATTGAAATGGATTTCTCCGGTTTCCTGGTCTGCGGAATAAGCCTGCATGAATTGCAAAAGCGCGTCCATATAGCGGCTGGCCTGATAATGCGTGATTCCATGGTCGTTGCGTAATTTGGCGGAAGGTTCCGCCCCGGCGGGTAAGGTCAAAGGGGATTCCTGGTCCATGGCGCAACCTGCCAGACTTGCCACCAGCAACAAAACCGCCAGCCAGTGTTTTACTTCCCGGCGCAAAAAAATGTTTCGTGTCATGGTTTGGATTTAATCATTTCCCTGCGGTTCTTTATTTCGTCAGCCTCAACCCGTCGCGGGTCATTATCCGGTTCGGCGCAACGCGGGCTCTCGTCACGCTGTTGGAGAAATTTCTAACGTGAAGATGTGCTCCACCGATTGTCCGGGCAGCAATCGCTCCTTTCGGTTCGCCAGCAGGCAGGAACCCTGGTAGGTGCGTTCGAAGCCATCTTCCGACTGGGAAATTGTTTCCACGGGAAACCGCCATAACGAGACGGACGGCGAAAAGACCATCGACAATTTAAACTTGTGCCAATCATCTTGCATGCCAAAACTCGCCACCCCATCGAGAGCCCCCTCACTGATCAACCGGGCAGACTCCAGGGAATGTCCGGGGCAGGTGTAAAAGCGGTCGGCGGCGTCCCCCGCCAGCAAAGTGAAATTGAATTCCACGCCCCACCATAAACTGACAGGAATTTCTCCAGGATTCACGATCCGGTAGTGCGCCTGAATTCTGGCTGTCGCACGCGAGAAGGTGAACCTCTTCTCGACGATCACCGGGTGGGCGCTGCCCTGTTGGGATACGGTCCCGGTTCTTTTTAAGGTCAGAGAATAATCCTCTCCCGCTTCCGGGATACCGTGAGATTTTTTTTCGTAGACCTGATCGACAAAGTCTCCCTGCTCCTCGAACCGGCTTTGTTTGAAATTTTCCAGCGTGGTGTCGGGACCTAAAAAATGATCGAGAAAGGAGTAGCGATCCCAGCGGTCGAAGAAGATTTTACTCTGTAAATCCTGCTCTTTGAATTTGACGCGGTCGTGAATGGATTGAGGTTGGCCTTCGCCGCCGTCATCGGAGTGGGCCGCATCCTGAATGGTTTTGTGGTAAATTTCCTCCCGCCGCCGCAAAACATTGCTCAGGTTAAAGAAGGCCGGGCGGTAGTCGATTTCCATTAAAGCCCCGCCATAAGCGGGCGCCAGGCAGGCGTACATTTCAGGGTTGCTGACCAGAACTTCCGCCTTTCCATTCAGATTGTAGTCCAGCGTTTCCACCGAAAACTCAAGACCGTTTTTGTCATCGACCGCGCTTTGCGCCGCCAGCAGATGCTGATACAGAGCATGGCGCAGATAGTTCAAATACAGTCCGCCGAACAAGCCATGCCATTGAGCGCAGTTGCATTGTCCTTGAAAGAGTTCCCTGAGGGCGCCGCTCGACTCCTGATCCTCCGGGGAAAGGGTTTTCACCTTGCGGCTGACGTACAGCATTTTCTTGTGCAGAAGGTTGCTCTCCTCGTATTTGGTCAGAAAATTATCCCACTGTCCTCCACGTAAAAAAAGTTTGTAGCGTTCCTGGGCGACGTCTTTTCCTTCCAACTCTTCTTTCAGCCATTTGAATTTTCGGGCGGCGTTGGTGGGCAGAGACCATTCCATCATTTCGTCGTAAGACGCCATGGGCAGATAAATGCGCCCGGACGGAGAATGCCGGTCGATGTATTCGCTGAAGGTGACGGTTTCGAGCCAATCGGCATTGTCGCTCAGGGCGGAAAAAAATTTTTCCAGCCATTTTTCTTTATACACCCAGTCGTACGTGTCCGGCCAACTGCCAAATTTTTCACCGTCATCAGCATAGGTGACTCCGGTGAAGCCCTTTTCATCCTTTGCCTGGCGCAAAACAGAAAGTGTCTCTTCGGGCATTTTAAAGGGGATGCCGTAACGAAGCTGTTTGCTGATGGGAAAAAGAAACAGGGGGTGGCCCAACCGCTCGGTGATGTAATAACCCTGCATCTGGTTTTCTTCCAGGCCGGAATAATAAAAGTGGGTGTCATCGACGATGGTGTACTGAATGCCCGCTTTGGCGATGATTCTCGGAAGATCGGGGTTCCAGATCCGTTCCGCCAGCCACAACCCTCTGGGCGCCTGGCCGAATTCCTCTTCAATGAACTGGTTCATCAAAACGATCTGGCCGATTGCGTCCTCTTCCGGCAACGTGGACAGCAAGGGCTCATAAAATCCTCCGCTCAGGATTTCCAGCCGGCCCGCCGACACCATGTCTTTTAACATTTTCAGATAATCCGGTCGGTGTTGTTTCAGCCATTCCAGAAGGGGGCCGGAAAAATGCGCCGCCGTCTTGATTTTTGGGAACCCTTTCAGGACTTCGAAATAAGGCTGATAGCAGGCCTTAAACACCTCCTCGAACACATGCCCGAAGTTTCCCACCGGTTGATGGTTGTGAATGGCGAACATGAAATTTATTTTATTCATAGGTCAAGGACGTATCGAAAAAGTGAGGGAGACGTATCCCGCAAAGTGCAGACCATAATACCTCAAAAACACCCGCCGGTGTTTATCGCAGTTCATCGGGGGTTCCGTTATGGAAAAAAGGACAGGCGGCTTGCCAGTCGGGAGCCGACCTTGCAATCAGGCTTCCACGATTGAGGACGGGGTTTCTATCATCTTCAGGGTGTAAAGCTCGTGATAAAGACTCTGGTTTTCCATCAATTCATCATGCGTGCCGATTTCCGCCACACGGCCTTTATCTAGGACGATGATTTTGTCCGCATTGCGTACCGTACTCAACCGATGCGCGATGACGAAGGTGGTGCGGTCCGCCCGTAGCCGATCCATGGCTTCCTGAATCAACCCTTCCGACCGATTGTCGAGAGCCGAGGTGGCTTCGTCCAGCACCAGAATTCTAGGATTTTTCAAAAGGGCGCGGGCTATGGCGATGCGTTGCCGCTCTCCGCCGGAGAGTTTGACGCCCTTCTCACCGACCAGCGTATCGTAGCCATTTTCCAGCTGCTCGACGAACGCATGGGCGTTTGCCGATTTGGACGTAGAGAGCAACTCATCTTCCGTTGCGTCCAGTTTGCCGTAAAGAATATTTTCCCGGACCGAGCCCCCGAACAAAAGGGTCTCTTGCGGGACCAGCGCGATCTGTTCCAGAAAATTTTTCAAATCCAGTTGTCGGATGTCGTGGCCGTCGAGTTTGACGCATCCTTGATCGGGATCGAAAAACCGGTGCAACAGTTTGATGATGGTTGATTTGCCGGCGCCGGAGGGTCCGACGAGGGCGACGGTCTCACCCGGTAAAATTTCAAAACTCACATTGTGGAGAACCGGCGACTTTTCCTGATAGCCGAACGTGACATTTTCATACTCTATTTTTCCTTCAATCCGGTCCAGGGCGACGGGGTTTTTCGGGCTTTTAATCAAGGGTTCCGTATCCAGTATTTCGTAGACCCGCCGGACCGCGCCGAGAGCCTCCTGAGCCTGGGTGTAAATGCGCACGAACGTGCCGATCGGACCCGCGATGATGAGGGCATAAAGAAAAAATGCCGCCAGCTCGCCCGGCGTGGTGGTTCCTTCCATGACCTGATTCCCGCCATACCAGATCAGCAAAGCGGAAATCAAAAACGTGAGACCGAGGATGAAGGGGCCGAAAAAAGAGGAAACCCGCACCTTGCGGAGGGATTCTTCAAAGGCCATTTCGATCTCTTTCTCAAACCTCTTTTTTTCGTGCGCTTCACGGGTGTAGGATTTCACGATCTTGATGGAGGACACCCCTTCCTCCAGCACCACAGCGGCTTTGGCCAGCTTGTCCTGCACTTTTTCAGAGAAATTCCTGAGGCGTTTGCCGAAAATGCGGGCGAACAGCATGAGCGGCGGCAGGACCAGCAGGATCAGTCCGGTTAATTTCCAGTTCAAATAAAATATGATGGCCAGGGCGCCCAGGAGGGTGATGGTTTGCCGCAAAATAGCCACCGGCATGGTCACCAGGGCGTTTTGAATGACGGAGATGTCATTGCCCATGCGGGATAAAATTTCCCCGACCCGCCGATTGTGGAAAAACCTTAGCGAGAGCGATTGCACGTGGGCAAAAAATTCAATGCGAAAATCGGTGGTCATCCGGTTGCCGACAAACCCGAAGATATAATTGTGTGTGACCGCAAACACCGCCTGAAAAAGAATGACCAGCACCAGATCGCGGGTGAGCGTGTTCAACACCCCGCTGTCTTTTAAAACGATGACCGCATTGATCATATTGCGGACAATCAACGGTAAGACCAGGTTGATCAGGGAGGTGAGTAGAAGGCATAAAAACCCGAAAATCAGGCTCTTTTTATACGGGCGGGCGTATTTTAGAATTTTGGCGAAATCTTTCATGTGTGTTCAGAGGTCAGCCTTCGTGCATCGGTTGGGTCATTAAAAGTTTGAATCCGGTCAGGAAATGTTCCACATCGTCAGCAAATCGCCCCTCCGGTGAGGAATTATAAACCGACCATCATACCCTTTGAAAGCCGGCGGTTCAATTATTATCCGCGTCTAAACCCCACAATTGCAGTGATTTGCTCCTTATGTGAACTTCCTCCGGAAAAAAAATTATATTTTTTCTAAAGAAATCTAAAAGTCTGCCGTTAAAGAAGACGCGAGGGTTTTACTCAAATAAACCGGAAAAGCTATAAGCCCAATAAGAACAACTTATTATGGGTTTTCGATCGTTTTTTCAACGTTTAACAGGTAGCTAAACGGAATCTATACTAACCCTGGTTTTATGGAATAAAAATTATGGACAGTTCATCAATCAATCCTGTAAAGGGACCCGACATTCAACCGGCAAAACCGCCGGCAACCGCGGAAAAATCCGCATCGAGCACCTCTTCCGTAGAGGTAAAGGCTCCTGCCAAGGACACCGTGTCCTTGTCGTCTGCCGCCAAAAGTGCCCTTGAAAGTGGTGCTCCAGAAGGGAACCAGGAGGCCGCGTCGCCTGAGGCGAAGCCGGTAAACACGGCCCCGGAGGCGGACCGCTCGAAAAACGCAAGTAATGACCCTGGTTTGGATAAAAGCCGCCAGTTATCGGTGACCGAGGGCAACGACGTGGTGCTTAAAATAGTCGACAATCAAACCAAGGAAGTGGTCAAGCAAATTCCCTCGAAAGAGGAGCTTGATTTAAAGACAGCTATCCGCGAGGGAGCAGACAATATTTCCCCTGAAAGTACCTCGACGGACGAACTGATCTAACACCTGGGCGGGTTTATTTCACCTGGTTTGTCACCCGCCCCTCCAGCCTGGTCGAAGCCTTGTCCGGGCCGCTCTCTACCCCGCACCCATGGAGTTCATGAACCGGGTCTTGATTTCCTCCGGAGTGTGAGTCACCCGGCCCGTTTTCGGGTCAAAATCCGGCTCCACTTTAATCAGTAAAAATCCCGGTCCCTTGCCGTCCATCAATTTCTTAAAGGCCGGTTTGATCTCCTCCTTTTTCGTTACCCTGAACGCCATCGGATACCCCGAGCTTTTTGCCACCTCTTCCAGCGGGATCGTCCCCGACAGGGATTTCTGGCTGCCGGTGGACTCATACACCTGATTGTCGAAAACGATGTGCACCATGTTTTTAGGAGCGGTGGCGGCGATCATCGCAAGCGTCCCCATCGACATCAGCACATTGCCGTCGCCATCAAAGACGATGACCTTTTTATCCGGCTGGCACAAAGCCACACCCAGCCCGATGGAGGAAGCCAGCCCCATCGACCCGATCATATAAAAATTGGCTTCGCGGTCCTGTTGTTGGAAGGATTCCCGGCAGATGTAGCCGTTGGCGTGCACCACCGGTTCGCCTTTCAGTAAAGGGATTATTTCCTTAAACGCCTCAGTGCCTTTCATCGAATATCCCTTTCTTGACCAGAAGCGTGAACGGGAGACCTTCTTTTATTTTAAGCATTGCCTGTTGCAAAACGTCCTGGTGATTTTCCGGGGTGAGGACCGCGAAATCCATGCCGGCGGTTTTTAATAGGTCCTCGTTAATTTCTCCCATGATGATATGTTCGGGCGCATCCTTGCCGCCGCATCCGCGCCAGCTCATGATCACCAGCGTGGGAATTTTATAAATCAGGTTGAGGGAAGTGAATGCATTCAAACAATAGCCCAGGCCGGAGTTCTGCATCAGCAGGACGGGCAACGACCCCGCCATATAGGCGCCTGCGCACAGCCCGACCGCGGCGTCCTCGCGAACGGCAGGGATGTAAGGCGCCTCGCCGGATTCCTCCAGGCAGGCGATCAAACCGGAAAGCAGGGAGCAGGGGACGCCGGTGAAAAAGTTGAATCCGTTATCGGTCAACCGGTCGATGAAACTTTGCGATGACAACATAGTTAAATAAATTTTCCAAGGGATGACCAGCCTGTGGGCTGAACCAAATATTAACGGTAGATGGGTTTATTATTTTCAGGGCCTCTGGAAGCGTCAGACCCAGGCTTTCTGCCGCATTGCAGGCTTTTCCTCCTGCGTCGCAGGTTTACCAGGTCTGGACGGACCGCTCTCCGCCGTACTCTGTCTGCAGTTTGTGGAGAAGCTTGATGTATTCAACGATGGCTTCCTGGCCCTTGAACTCAACGCCGAGGTCTTTAGCCGCCTGATTGGACATGGGCACGCCCTTATCACCCATGATGCCTTCCGCTTCGCCGAAGGATTCAATGGTTTCGGCGATCATTTTTCCAAGATCAAGGTTGTGAATGTGGCCGTCCACCAGATGATAAATTTTCCCCGCCGCGTCTTTATTGCCCAGAACATTTTCTATGGCCTGGCACACCGCATCGACCGAAACGTATTTGGTGCTTCCCTTGAGATCGACGTTGTAGTTGGTCGCTAGAAAATCGACCGTCTGGAACCATTCCGACTTGTCAATCGCCGGCCGTACCCCGTAGATGGTGACCGGGCGCAGGATCGTGACGTCGAAGGCGCGGCCCTTGAAATAGCTGTGGCTGAACGATTCGATGGAGGATTTGATGGCTCCGTAAAGACTGCTGGGACGCACTGGGTGGTTTTCATCCAGGGGATTGGACTCATCGACGCCGGGCAGAACTTCGCCAAAAACGGCGCAGGCGCTCATCGCCACGAATTGCTTCACTTTCGCCTTTTTGGACGCTTCCAGAAGATCGAAGGTGCCGTCGACGTTCACCCGGACCAGTTCGTCCGCCGTCTGCACAGGCCCCGGAAAATGCGCCAGGTGGATCACCACATCGGCGTCTTCCACCAGCTTGGCGAGCGATTCCTTATCTTCCAGGCCGCCGATGATGTAGTCCACCTCCTCGTAAGGTTTGAGGTGATCGACGATGCTGTCCTCGCGGATCAGGGCTTTAACTTTGTGATTTTTGCCTTCCTCGGACAATCGTTTTATTAAATGGGACCCCACCAGACCGGTGATCCCTGTGAGTGCGATATTCATTGATGCCTCCAATTATTTGCCGGCTGGATGCCCCGAAACGGGTGCGATCGAGCCAAATTCCAACCCGATGCGGGCCGGATGAATCAGCCTGCCTTGACCAGACGGGGAGTTGTGTAAGTAAATGATAGAACGGGCTATTATGAAAACAGACGGGTTTGAAGTCAACCACCTTTTTCTCCGGTGGGAGATGCAAAGGCTCCCGATCACCTGCGGACTTTTGTCCAGAGGTTCTTTTTGGCCCTATCAGCGGTGTTTGATGGAAGCCTGCGCGGCGGCCAGAATAGCGGTTGGAACACGGTAGGGTGAGCAACTGACGTAATCGAGCCCCAGGGTATGAAAAAACTCAATGGATTGGGGGTCGCCTCCATGTTCTCCGCAGACCCCGAGATGCAGGTCGGGATTCACCGGTTTGCCCTTTTCCACGGCGATTTTTAACAGGGGGCCCACGCCGACCCGGTCTATCGTCACAAAAGGATCTTTTTCCAGCACCCCCTGCTCCAGATAATCCGAAAGAAAACTGCCGGCGTCATCCCGGCTCAGCCCGAATGTGGTCTGAGTCAGGTCGTTGGTTCCAAAGGAGAAAAAATCCGCTTCTTTGGCGATTTCATCCGCGGTCAACGCCGCCCTCGGCAATTCGATCATGGTTCCAATTTTATAAGGCAACTTCACTTCCGCTTTTTCGATGACTTCCTGGGCCACCTCCATCGTCTCGTCCTTCACCTTTTTGAATTCGTTCACATGCCCGACCAGAGGAATCATGATCTCCGGAAACACTTTCACGCCCTTTTTGACCAGTTTGCAGGCGGCTTCAATGATGGCGCGGGTCTGCATCCGGTAAATTTCGGGAAACACGATGCCCAACCGGCACCCTCTAAGACCCAGCATGGGGTTGGTCTCGCGCATGGAACCGATTTTTTTGACCAGCGCGGTTTGCGACAGTTTCATTTCCTTTGCCAGGATTTTGATCTCTTTGGACGTGTTGGGTAGAAATTCATGCAGGGGCGGGTCCAAGAGGCGAATGGTGACCGGCAGTCCCTCCATGACCTTGAAGATCTGGGTGAAATCACCCCGCTGAATCGGAAGCAGTTTTTTCAGGGTCTCCGCCTGCTTCTTCGGGTCATCGGTCAGGATCATCTTGCGCACCAGAAGAATGCGATCCTCCTCAAAAAACATGTGTTCGGTGCGGCACAGGCCAATGCCCTCGGCGCCAAAATCCCGCGCCACAAAAGCGTCGTGCGGGGTGTCCGCATTGGCCCTTATTTTAAGAGTGCGGGTTTCTCCGGCCCAATTCATCATCCGCGTGATATTGCTGGAGTGGCGGGGCCGGATCAGAGGGACGGTTCCCTGCATGATGCGGCCGGTGGTGCCGTCCAGCGTGATGGTTTCCAGTTCCTTGATCGGCGTTCCATTCAACGTGCATTTCTTTTTCTTCATATCCACATCGAGGTCCGAACAGCCCGAAACGCAGGGTTTGCCCATGGACCGGGCGACCACGGCGGCGTGAGAGGTCATCCCTCCCTTGGCGGTCAGGATCCCCTGGGCCACGCTCATTCCGTGGATATCTTCGGGGGAGGTTTCCATGCGCACCAGAATGATCCGTTCTTTTTTCTCGGCCAATTCCTGCGCCCGTTCGGGCGTGAACACCACTTTTCCGGTGGCGGCTCCTGGGGAGGCGCCGAGACCCTTGGCCAGGGCCTTAACCTTGGCTTTCGCATCGATCGTGGGATGAAATACATGGTCGATCTGGTCCGCCGGAATGCGCATCAGGGCTTCCTGTTTACTGATCAACCCTTCATGGACCATGTCCATGGCGGTTTTGATCGCCGCGGATACCGTGCGTTTTCCGGAGCGCGTCTGCAACATATACAGGTGGTCGTTTTCTATGGTGAACTCCAGGTCCTGCATGTCGCGGTAATGATTCTCCAGCTTTTGATACACGCCGACCAGGGAGCCGTAGGCTTCCGGCATCTCCGCTTCCAGTTCGGAAATGGGGTTTGGCGTGCGGATTCCCGCTACCACATCCTCCCCCTGAGCGTTGATCAGGTATTCTCCGTAAAATTTCTTTTCTCCGGTCGCCGGATTGCGGGTGAAAGCCACGCCAGTAGCAGAGGTCGGGCCCATATTGCCGAAGACCATGGCCTGCACCGTGACCGCCGTTCCCCAGTCGTTGGGGATACTGTTTAACTTGCGGTAGGTGATGGCGCGCGGCGTGTTCCAGGAATGAAAGACTGCCTGAATGGCCTTTTTCAACTGGGCCATCGGGTCGTCCGGAAACTCTTCACGGACGCTCTTTTTGATGAGCGTGCGGAATTGATTGATGATGGATTGCAGGTTTTGCGCAGTGAGGTCGGTGTCGAAATGAATATTCAGTTTCTTTTTCTTTTGCTCAAGAAGGGCTTCGAATTTTCCACCTTCGACCCCCAGGGCTACATTGCCGAACATGGCGATGAAACGGCGGTAACAATCGAGGGCGAATCGGGTGTCCGAGGTCAGGGCCCCAAGGCCCAAAGCGGTTTCTTCGTTTAACCCCAGATTCAAAATCGTGTCCATCATCCCCGGCATGGACACCCTGGCCCCCGAGCGCACCGAAAGAAGCAGGGGGGCGGATGCGCCGCCGAATTTTTTTTCCAGGGATTTTTCCAGTTCGGCCAGGTGATCCAGTATCTCTCCCCACAGTTTGCGGGGCAGTTTGTTGCCGGAATCGAAGTAAAGCAGGCAGGCTTCGGTGGTGATGGTGAATCCCGGCGGGACAGAGATGCCCAAAGAGGCCATTTCAGCCAGGTTGGCGCCTTTGCCTCCCAGAAGGTCCTTCATGTCTGCGTTGCCTTCGGTCAGGGAATTGCCAAAGGAATAAACGTATTTTTTTTCCATTTCCTTATAGATCGGGTCTCAAAAGGACGCCGTTATGGATCTAAAGAGCGGTAGATCCCTATTACAAAAGAGTTATGGAGATTAGCGAACCCCACTTCTGATTTCAATCTTTTTAAAGGGAAAAATTAAAATTTTGCCGAAAATCGTGCGGATGCCGGGATTAGCCCGGGGTGGCTCAGGCAATATCTACTTTTTTAAAGCCCCTTTGACCACGATTTTGGAGAAATCGGCGATGTCGCCAAACAGGCGGGAAATGCCATACAGAAGGTGCAGTCGGTTTTTCCGCAAAGCGTCGTCTTCCACCATCACCATGACCTGGTCGAAGAAATCATCGACCGCCACTTTGATCCCGACAATTTTTTCCAGGGCCTGGGCGAATTTCTTTTCCGCCACCAGCGTTTGCACAGGTTCTTTAATTTTGAGGTACTGGGCGTACAGGGCCGCCTCCGCAGGGTTGCCCAACAACTCGGGCTTTATTTCTCCCGGAGCGTCTTCGGTCAGGATACTCACCACCCGCCTGAAGGCCACGGCCAGGGGCTCAAAATGGGGGAGTTGCTTTAAATCGGCCAGTGCCAGCGCTTTCTGCCTTACATCCGCCAGGGAGTCGATTCCGGTGGACAGCACCGCGTCGATGGCGTCGTAGGGAACCCCCTCTTCCGTGAGCAGGCTTTTGAACCGCTGGGAAAAAAGATCCACCGCATGTTGACGGATTTCCTCCGGCGAAAGTTTGATTTTTTGCCCGAGCTGGTGGATTCCGGCGTCGATCAATTCATACAGGGAAACCTGCCAGCCTCCGGCCAGCACGATCTGGATGATGCCCAGGGCGTGACGCCTCAGCCCGTAGGGGTCTTCCGAACCGGAAGGGATCAAGCCCACGCCGATGCACCCTAAAATGGTGTCCAGCTTGTCGGCAATGGCCACCACAGAGCCCACGGGACTTTCAGGAAGCTCATCGCCCGCGAACGCCGGACGGTAATGTTCTTTGATCCCCTGGGCCACCTCGTTAGCTTCGCCTGAAAGGGAGGCGTAATAACCTCCCATGATGCCCTGTAATTCGGGGAATTCATAAACCATCTGGCTGACCAGATCGGCTTTGCACAGGCGGCAGGCGCGCTCTACCTGTGCTTGTTTTAGAGGACAGACCTGCTGGGCCAGCCGGTCGGCCAATGCGGAAAACCGCGTCATTTTTTCGTAGGAGGTGCCCAGTTTTTTTTGAAACACCACCCCCTTTAATTCTTCGACAAAATCCTCCAGGTTTTGCTTACGGTCTTCTTCAAAGAAAAATCGGGCGTCTTCCAGCCGGGCTTTCAAAACCCTTTCGTTGCCTTTTTGGATGGCATCGCCCGAATCCGTGGTCATATTGCTGATGGCGATGAAGTGCGGCAGCAGTTTGCCGCCAGGAGCGCTGACGGGGAAATATTTTTGATGATGCTTCATGGTCATCACCAGAAGCTCCTTGGGCAACTCCAGATATTTGGGATCGTAGTCTCCCAGGACCCCCACCGGGTATTCCACCAGATTCGCCACCTGGTTGAGCAAAGCGGGGTCATCCTCCACGACCCCATCCACCTGTCGGGCCAGGGCCTTCACCTGCCCGGCAATCTGCTGTTTGCGCGCTTCGGGTTGTACGGCTAAAAAATGCTCTTCGCACCCTTTAAGATAAGATCCCAGGTTCTGAACCTGAAAAGCGGATGGCCTGAGAAACCGGTGACCGTAGGAAAGGCCGCCGCTTGGGATGCCGTCCAATTCGAAATTGAGGGTCTTTTCTCCCAGCAGGGCGGCGATCCAGTGAATGGGCCGGGCAAAAGCGATGGTTTTGTCCCGCCAGCGCATTTTTTTTGGGAACGGGATGCTTCCTATCAGTTTCGGAAGAAAAGCATTCAGGAGATCGTATGTGGTTTGCCCCTTGTTTTCGACCCTGGCGCACACCACCTCTCCCTTGGCAGTGGTTTGAACGGTGAGGTCGGAAACATCCACCCCCTTGCCACGGGCAAAACCCATAGCGGCTTTGGTCGGGTTTCCGCCGACATCGTAAGCGGCCTTGACATTGGGACCAAGGTGCGTTTCTACAATATCTTTCTGGCAATCCTCCACATTTTGAAACGCGATGGCCAGGCGGCGGGGAGTGCCCAGAGTCTGCCCTTCATCCGCCCGGATACGATTTTTTTCGAAAAAGGCGGTCAACTCCCGGTTCATGGAGTTTAAGGCGGGCTCGAGGTATCCGGCGGGGATTTCTTCACTGCCGATTTCTAAAAAAAATTCCGTCATAAAAAGTCACATTTTCCTTTTGGGAGGGGGTGAAAAGGGTGCTCAAGAAAATATATTTAATCTGGGGCTTGCACTTTTGAGTGTAACATAAGATCATGTAAGAGAAGGGTATGTATCAAATAACTCCTTTTAAGTCAAATAACTGGAAGGAAGCCGAGTTTGGTTTCCCTTTGTTGCCGCAGCCGGTGGCATGCGGCAATTGTTTTGCCCGTTTAAATAGCGCCGCCTGAAAAAACCGTTTTAATATGACTTTTATTGTGTCGATCCTGATCGTTGCCATTGCCATTTTTGGAGTCTCGCTGGTGCTTCAAAAGGGCAAGGAAGAGCAAAAAAACAAGCCCGGCCAGGAGCCAAATTCCTCAGCAAAATCTTCATCCATTGTCTCCTCCATTTCCGATGCATTTTCCAAAAGGAAGGAGGAGTTCTTCAAAGCCAGTAAAGCGGTTTCGAAATCCCGTTTTGAGATTCTTCCCCTCCTGTCGGTGGTTCCGGTATCGAAAGACTTTCTCGGCAGAAAAAATATCCTGGCCGACATATTTTCCGTCATCGGTAAAGGACCCGTATTAATCGGACTGTATGGTTCCAGCGGGGTGGGGAAAACCATTTTCGGCGGGGTGGTCGCGAACAACCTTGTAAAAAAGTACCATGAAGACCCTATCTATATTGACATGCGCGGGTCTTCCGCCAACCCGGTCCCGCCTGAGGCGGTCATGGTCCGTGTCATCAATCGGCTCCGCTCCCCGGAAAAATTTCCAGAGACGGAACAAAAAAGGACGCAATTGTACCTGACTCTCCTGCAACGCAGGAAGGGAGTTTTATTTCTGGATAATGTCCCGAACTCGCAAACCTTGAAGCGTCTTCTTCCCCCAAATAATTGCGCGCTCATTGTGACGTCGCAAAAAGCCTTGTCCTTGCCCAACCTGATTTCCAAAAAGCTCAATCCTCTGGACACCGCCGATGCCCAGAATCTTCTTTTGAAAACATCCCCCAGAACGGGTTTCTGGGTCAATGAAATCGCCAATATTTGCCATAATTTTCCTTTGGCGCTTGTTCTGGCCGGTAAATATGTGTCCACCTATCAGAATCAGGATTGCGGAAAATTTCTGGAATCCCTGCGGGAGGGAATGAAACAGAACCAATCCAGGCCGGGGGAATCGACCCAGAAAAGTCTGGATGTTGTCTTGAACATCAGTTACCGGTCCCTGTCCGAAAAAGCTTCCAGAGTTTTGAGAAAACTGGTCCTGTTTCCCGAAACATTTGATCGTAAAGCGGCCGTCTTTCTCTGTGAAGACTCCGACAATGAATACCTGGTCAACCTGCTCACCATGGGTTTGCTTTCCCACAATGAAAATATCGGACGGTTTTTCTTTCATCACCAGGTGCGCCGCTTCCTGATGCCCCGGTTGAAAGACGGGGAGCAGGCATTGGCGGAGAAAAGATTCGCCACTTATTTTCTAACGGTGATCATTGCCGCCGGGGAATTTTATTCGCAGGGTGGAAAAGATAAAGATCAGGGTTTGAACCTGTTCGACACGGAGTGGGAAAATATTAAAAAAGGCCAGGCCTGGGCGGAATCGAACAGCGAGCACGATAATGAAGCGGATAATCTCTGCCTGTCCTACGCGGAAGCGGGGGTTTCATTGCTCAGCCACCGCGCCTCCCCTGCGGATTGTCTGAATTGGTTTCAGGCCGCTTTGACCTCTGCGAAACGCTTGAACGAAAGCGAAACCGAGGGGAAATACCTTTTGCTCCTGGGAATGAATCACATTCAGATGAATCAGGGCGAGGAGGCGTTGGGTTTTCTGGAGAAAGCGCTCAAGCTGGCGATTCAATCGGAAGACAAAACCACCGAAAGAAAGGCGCTGGGCCAACTGGGTCTGGCGCACCTGTCCCTTGGCAAACCGCACCGGGCCATTGAATTTTTGGAAAAAGAACTGGAACTTCATCAAATTTCCGGGGAGCCGGACGCGGAAATGCTCACCCTGGAAACCCTGGGCCGGACCTATTTTGAGGTGGGTGAAGCCAATCAGGCCCTGGAATATTACAAGAAGGGATTACACCTGGCCGAAAGCCGCAAAGACACGAAACGTCAAGGCCGTATTCTGGGGGATCTTGGGGAAATCTATATTTCCCTGAAAGACCACGAAAATTCAATAGAATATTTTGAAAAGGGCATGAACCTGGTAAAAAAATCGGGAGATAAAAAAGGAGAAATCATCCTGCTTGGAAAACTCGGCGAGGCGCATTCTGAGGTTGAAAAATTTAAGCAGGCGTTGACCTGTTTTCAGCAGGGGCTGTCTTTGGCCCAGTCGCTGAAGGACCGGGGCAGCGTGTGTTTGATGATGGAACAAATGGGCCGTTGTTATATGAAATCGGGCAACCACCGGGAAGCGATAGCGAACTATCAAAAGACCCTGGCGCTTTATCAAAAATCCGGAGACAAGGCCAAGGAAGGGGAAGTCCTGTGGGAGATGGCGCAGGCCGCCCGGCTGGCAAACAGAATTCCCGATGCGATGAGGCTCGCTCAAGAAGCTTTGGTTCACTACCAGAAAATCAAGCGCTTAAGCAGCGAGACCCGGCAAACGATTGAAAAGAAATTAAAGGAATGGGAAAAAATACCGGAGAAAGAAGATACCGTAATTAAGGCAGTAGAAAAAACCGCCCCGCAACCGGAGAAGGAAGTAACGGGCTAGTCCGGGCTAGGCAAAGCGTTTCAAGGAGCGAGTCAACGCTCCGGTTTTATTTTCCGAGTAGGGGAAACCCCATTGCCTCTCTTTGCGCCAGATAACCCTCCGCGCTCAAACGGGCCAGTTTTCGGACCCGTCCGATGAACCCGGTTCGCTCCGTCACACTGATGGCGCCTCGGGCATCCAGCAGGTTAAAAGCATGCGAGCACTTCAAGGTGTAGTCGTAGGCGGGCAGGACCAATTCCTTTGCTAGCAGATCCTGAGCTTCCTGTTCATACATATCGAACCACTGAAACAAACGCGCCTTGTCCGCCCCTTCAAAATTGTAGCGTGAGAACTGCTTCTCCGTCTCCAGGTGAACGTCGCCGTATTTAAGCGAGTCGTTCCATTTAAGATCGTAAACATTGTCGATATTCTGCAGGTACATGGAGATTCTTTCCAGACCGTAGGTCAGCTCCACGGTGATGGGATTGAGATCGATTCCCCCCACCTGCTGAAAATAAGTGAACTGGGTGATCTCCATGCCGTCCAGCCACACTTCCCAGCCCAGGCCCCAGGCGCCAAGCGTGGGAGATTCCCAGTCGTCTTCAACAAACCGGATATCGTGTTTTTTTGAATCGACCCCAAGGGCGGTGAGGCTTTCCAGGTACATCTCCTGAATATTTTCCGAGGAGGGTTTGACGATCACCTGAAACTGGTAATAGTGCTGGAGGCGATTGGGGTTTTCCCCGTAGCGTCCGTCGGTCGGTCGGCGCGAAGGTTCCACATAGGCCGCGCTGTAGGGCTCCGGACCCAGGACCCGAAAAAACGTGGAGGGGTTGAATGTGCCCGCGCCCACTTCGATATCGTAGGGTTGATGGAGAGCGCAACCGCGCGAGGTCCAGAAATTTTGCAGTGTGAGAATGACGTCTTGAAAATGCATGGTGCATGCTGTTTAGCAGAGGAAGCCGTGGAAAGTCAACCCCGATCGCTGGAAAAAAAGTGGATGGAATAAACCTCAACTCGTAAGAGGACGCCCGGCTCATGGGATCAACTCAAATCCTTAAAATCCCGGCGCACCTTCTCGATGTTTTTCCGATAGCCTTCGGCATCGCCGTAGTCAAAAAAATTTTTATAACGATTATGAACCGTCTTCAATTTACGCGCGTGTTTGATCGGGCACCAGTACTGCTCCGTTCTGGCGATCACCTCCCGGACATACGACATCAAGCCGTTAAAATAACCGCAATACAGGCAGTTAAATTTTTCAACCCCATTCAAATAACTCAGGTATTGCCGGTCGAGCACAATATAATCGCTTCGCCGAACCTTGGGGATTCCGTAAACAGGAAAGCAGATCGCCTGGTAAACGGTAATGCTGAGGTCCAGAAAAGCTCCGGGAATCAGGCAAAACCAGATCACCGGGGCAGTCAGGATGTTTAAAAATGCCGCATCGTACAAGTACCTGCGGATGGTTTGGGCCAGCAATTTGTGACGCTTTTTGATTTCACTTTCGAAGCGAACTTTCTTTCGGGTGACCTCATAAAAAAATTCCCTTTCCTTTTTTTGCAGTTCCTGGATCAGTTCATTTTCCAGGCCCTTGATTCTTTCCATCAGACTTTCGATTTGATTTGCCATCGTTCCACCTTTTGTTAAGCTGTGTTATCTATTTATTATCTCACAAGGAAGGAAGATGCACGCTGTCTATAAAGCCGTTCCGTTGGAGGACATCCAAAGGGTCATTGATTATTGCCGGAATGACCAGAAACTCAATAACGATTTGTTTGAAGTTTATCCTGGACCCGAAGAAAATATGGCGATGATGATCGTCAACGCCTGTTCGGGCGAATCGTCCTTGAGTGCATTGCGCCCTGTTGGTGCTTTTTACTGCAACTTTGCCGGCCCCGGAGTGATATCCATTGAGGAAGAAGACCCGCATTTCGATGGCGCGACCTCCAGAAAACAGCATGTTCAGGCGATCAAGCAGGTGATCGATTTATTGTTGAAGGATGGTTTTCCCGGCAATAAAATTTCCTTCAATTTTTTACCGGCCTTGAAAGATTGATTTGGATTGGGCCATCACCAAAGGGGAAACCTTTTGGATATTTTTCAATGACTGCCTTTGGAGGGCAAAATGAATAAACTGACTTTGCGAATTTTTACAATATTATTTTTAATATCGGCCCTGGTAGGAGTGGGAATGGTTCAGGCGGGTTCCATGAACCATCGCACCGCCGACGGAAAACTAAAAGTGCTTTACCATATCGACAGTCCGGACATTAAAGTCGCCAAATACGCGATGGCCCTGATCAACAAACACATCGAGGCCGAAGGCGGCCCGGACAAGATCGATTTGGTGGTCGTCGTACACGGCCCGGCCCTGCACCTGTTCGATAAAGAGGTTGCCGACCCTGGTCTGGTAAAAAAGCTCAAAATGGCGATTGATAAAGGCGCGCAACCGGAAATGTGCCAGGTTTCCATGAAACTGTTCAAGAAGCCTCTGGATGCCCTGGTCCCAGGGTTCAAGCCGACCGAACATCCTGTGGCCGTCAAACGCATTGCAGACCTTCAGGAACAGGGGTATTTGTACATCAAACCCTGACAGCCCCCCCTCCAACTGACAAGGCTCCCTCAGGGAAAAAGCTTGATAAAATATTTTAAGTGTATATGCTCATATTATGACCTCGACCCCATCCAATTTGCAAAATGAAACCCTTGACGTCGAAGAGTGCACCTGTTTTAATCTTCGAAAGGCCACGCGCACCGTCACCCAGTTATTCGATGACGCGATGCAGCCCACCGGCATCAGGGCCACTCAATTCACCCTGCTTGCGGCCATTTCCTCAACCGGCACGGTGGCCATCCGTCAACTGTCGCAAATTCTGGTCATGGACCGGACGACCTTGACCCGCAATTTGAAGCCGCTTGAAACCAGGCGGCTGATCAAAATTGTTCCGGGAGAAGACCGGCGAACCCGCACGCTCACGTTGACGGACAAGGGAAGAAAAACCCTTGAAAAATCGCTTCCCTTTTGGAGAAAGGCGCAGGCAGAAGTCATCGAGCGCTTAACGCCCAAACGCTGGAGGGATTTGCTCAAGCAACTGGATTCAACCGTGAAGATTCTGGGCGACTGAAAAATTTTTTTTGTCGGTAAAGAACAGTCCCCTTAAGGGAATTCCGGGTGCCGGGAGTTATTCGCCGACGGCTTTTTCAACCCGCTCGCCCTGGTAGGAAAAAACCGCGGTTTGCGCTTCGATGGATTCGAGGGTGGCGTTTTGCAGGGTTTCGCCCACCTTGAGTTTTCGGTTGGTTTCATGGGGGGTGGATACGAAAATATGGTTGACCGGGTTATCCGAATTTAAAAAAATGATTCCCTTCACTTTGAGGCCGGGTATATTTCGCGTGTTGCCCCCCGCGAATGCCAAAGTCTCGTCAAAGTCCACTGAGGCTGTTTCCTGGTGGGTCCTGTCAGCCGTCGCCGTTTGAATCAGGGACTCGATTTCACGGATTTCCTCGGCTCCCTGAGGCTCCGGTTCGGCCATTGCGGTCGGCAAAGGCAGGACGGGCAGAGGGACTTCATCCTCCGCCACAAAAAAGACTTCATCCTCAAAAGAGTCGGTCATCGGGTCTGCGGTTGCCAAAGATGCGCTATCCGGAATTCGGGCGAGCGGAAATCCAGGATAAGATTTCGCGTTCTTCAACGGTTTCTTAGCCACCGCTGTTGAGGAGGATTTTGGGAGCGCGAATGCGTTTTTTGTTTCAGGAGGCGTTGTTTTGGAGAAATTGAAAAAGTAAACAATGAGTCCCCCAAGGATCAGGCCGCCCAGGATCAGGCCACCGAGCGTCCCCCATTTGCGCGAGGCCATTTCGTTCGATTGCGGGTAGGCGGAATCCTGCCCTTGCAACAGGAGTCCTTTCAAATCGATGTTTTTATCCAGGACGCTTTTCTCTTCTTCAAGCTTTTTCAGCGTATTGAGAATGGTGCTCATGGTTCGATCAATTTTGGAGTGGGGTAAATGTCCAACAGATTATACAGAAGCATTTTACTTTCCGTATAAAATTTTCCGTCGTCCTTGATATTATTTTTGCGCTGAAATTTGCGTACTGATTTTTCTGTTTTCACGCCGTAGGTCGATGCTTCCCGGCCCATGAAAAACCCAAGAAGACGAAGATTTTTCTGCAGCCAGATGACTTCCTTGCCTTCGTATCCTTTTTCGAGTTTATCGATGGGTAAAGATTCAAAATCTTTCCAGAAAATAATTGCCTTGCGCGTCCATAAAGGATTGATCGTTTCAAGCGGCATTTCCAGTTTGTCCACGGAACCGAACACACCGCGATCGCCTTTCACCGAAGTCAGGGCCAGGTATTTCGTTCCCATGGAATTGGGCAACGCCACCTCCAGGATGGCCGGGTAATTGAGGTTGGTCAGGCGCTTGAAGTTTCCGTTCAGTTCATGGGGTGACAATTCGAACTCCACCTCCAGATTTTCGAGCGCGTCCACGTCCACCTTTTCCGCGCCCGACTGGTCAAACCCCCAGATTTCCAGAATCCACTTCGCCGCCTCCACTTTGCTTTCTTCCAGCGACAGGCTGGACAGATAGGTGACCAGTTTGTCCGGTTGGGTGAGCACCAAAGCGTCCGAACTTGCTAAATTGTCAGGAGGCAGAACGGCCTCCATTTTTCCCATCGCGTCGAGTTTATCAATGGGGGAAGGTTTGGGTACAAATTCTTTTGGCACCAGCTGGCCGGGAACAGAAAGGTCCACCGGATTTTCCTGAATGATTTTCGGGATGTTCGTGTCGTTTTTAGGATCGGCCTTTAAATCCGGCAGAGCGAAATCGTGCAGAATAAAAAATATCAGCCCGATCAGGGCGATGACCGGAGAGACGAACTTCCAGAACAATTCCACCCAGGAAACGGTCGGTTTGAGGCCACCGATATCCTTGACCGCGCGGCGAACGATTCTAACATTTATATTTTTTGTGTTCTGCGTGTAGGCGATCAAAAGCGCACGGTCGGCAATGACGTTGATCATGCGCGGAATGCCTTTGGAATACCGGAAGATCAATTCCGTGCCGGACCGGGTCAATTCAACCTTGCCCTTGCCCAGCGCGACATTCAGCCGATGCTGGATGTAGCCCCGGGTCTCGTCCAGGTTCAGGGGAAGCAGTTCCCACTGGATGGTGATGCGTTGCTTCAACTGGCGCAATTCTTCTGTGCCCAGAACCTTGTCCAGTTCCGGCTGGCCGATGAGCACGATCTGGATCAGCTTCTCCGTTTCCGTTTCCAGGTTGGAAAGAAGCCGCAACTGTTCCAGAACGCTTGGGAGCAGATCCTGGGCTTCGTCGATGATGACCACCACCCGATGACCCTTTTTTCTCTCCTCCAACAGAAATTTGTTGAGCACATCCATCAGTTTTTTCTTGCTGGTGCTTTCAGAAGGCAACCCGAGATCCGCGTTGATGGTCTGCAATAATTCGAGTTCGTCGATCCCCGGATTGAAAATATAGGCAATGCTGAAATCCGCGTGCAACTCCCTAAGGAAGCTTCGGCAGATCATGGTTTTTCCAGTGCCGACTTCGCCGACGATCTTTAGGAATCCGTTGTTCTCCTGGATGCCGTAGACCAGATGGGCCAACACTTCCTTATGCTTGGGGCTGAGATAAAGGTATTTGGGGTCGGGGGTCAGGTCGAAGGGCTTTTCCGACAGGCCAAAATAATCCTGATAAATATTGCCGGGTTTATATTTTATGTCCGCAGGAGTTTCCCATTCCTTGAGAGAAGCGGGATGCGAGTTGGGCGCGTTTGCCTTGGTGTGTTTGGTCTGTTGCTCGATCCACCGGTCATGCTCATCGCGTTTTTCTTTATTGGAGAGCGTGTCGTAAGCTTCCTGCAATAATGCGATCTTGCCCTTGAGAGAAGTCTGGATTGTGGACGACTGGCGGGTGCCCGCGGAGTCGAATCGGTGGATCAATCTTTTGTAGGCGAGGTCAATTTCGTTTTGCGATGCATCCTTTTGGATGCCTAAGACCTGATAATAATTTCGTTGCTGAACTTCGATGATCATCGTTTCTTTCAACAATAAATTTCTCCGCTCAAGCTAATATACAAATGGCCTGGAAGAAAGTAAATACAAAACACTGGCCTCCCGGGGGGCTATGAAAAGATCCCGCGCTGGTATAATATCCCAAAGATCATGAAATGTCCGCAATGTAAAAAGCCGGTTCAAGAGGAAGATAACAACCCCTTCCTGCCCTTTTGTTCCAAAAGATGCAAGATGGTCGATTTGGGCAAATGGCTGGACGGAAAATACGTGATTCCCGACCCCCCTCACGCCGCCTCACCCGACCCGACCGATGGGGATAAGGATTAAAATATCAAGATTCTATAGGTTGCAGAGCGGGGGCTTTTCTTAAGAAAATCTCCAGCAGTTGGGAATCATACAGGAGGACGGCCAGATCCACCAGTCCGTCTTGGTTGAAATCGGCGCCCGTTAAGGCCCGCGGATTGCGGCCCACGGGATAATTGAAATGCGGGAATACGAAAGTCCCATCGCCTTTTCCCTCCAGAATCGAAATCGAGCCGTCCCGCCGGTTGCAAACCACAAGGTCGGGGGAGGGGCCGCCTGTAAACTCCCCTGGGAAAAGATGCTCCGGGCCTTTTTCGCCGGCAAAATCTCCCACGGCCCTGAAGGACCCTTTGCCATCCCCCAGATACATGGTGAGACTGTCCGTCATGGTGCTGGAACTGATCAGGTCTAAAATGCCATCCCGGTTCATGTCGTGATTGATGATGAATGAAGATTGATGCCCCCCCGGAATGCGAATCGGGCTTTGGAACGTGCCGTCGCCGTTGCCGTGGTAGAGACGGATGAAATTCACCTTGACCGCGTTGAAGGCAATCGCGATGTCCAGGTTCTTGTCGTTATTATAATCCCCCGCCACCAGGTTGGCCGGGGTTCCCGACGCCTTGTAGGCCTCCGCCAGCTTGAAGGTCCCGTCGCCGACGCCCAGCAAAATGATCAGCTTGTGGAAGCGCAGGGTCACCGCAAGGTCGATTTTTTCATCGTTGTTAAAGTCACCGGAAACGATCGAGATGGGAAGCCGCCCGACTTTTACATTGGCCTTTAATTTGAACAGTCCGTCTTTCTGTCCCAGAATGATGGAGACTTCGCCGTCGCCGTAATTGCACAGCGCGATGTCCGGGCTGCCGTCGCCGTTATAATCCGCCACCGTCATCGCCATCGGTTCCCGGCCGGTGCCCAGGGTTTGCGCATTTTCGAATTGACCGTTGCCCAGGCCTTCCAGATAATTCAAGGTGTCGTCCCCTGAATTGGCGACCAGCATATCGTGATAGCCGTCGTTATTCATGTCATGGGCGATCACCGCCGAGGGCTTTTTCCCCACCTTGTAAGTGACCGGCAGGGAAAAAATATCCGGTGCGACAGGCGCTTCGCCGCATCCCAGCAACAGGCCTGAAAAGAGGAGAAGTAATCCGGTTTTCAAATCAAACATTTCAATTAAAATCTGCTCTGCTGAAATTGAGAAAGACACCCGTTTTCTGTCTGGAAAACGATTCATCGTTTATACTCCATGCCCAAAGGGTTGTAAAGAATAACCCCTTGGGTGATAAGGCTTGACACAACCTTGCCCAATGTTAAAATTTTCAATGGTTTATATGATAATTTGCCCGGCGCCGATATGATTTTTCCAAATTGGATATTTAAATCAACCGGTTTTCTTCTCCTCGTATTTTTCCTCCAAGGCTGTCAGGGCTCCCTGGCCCCGCACCGTCTGCCTCAGGGGGTGGGGGTGGTGCATAAAGTCCAGCCGGGGCAAACCCTGTACCGCATCGCCCAGACTTACCAGTTGGATGTCCAGAAGCTGATCCAGGCCAATAAAATTTCCGACCCGTCTAATATTCCGATCGGAACCCGGCTATGGGTTCCCGGAGCCTACCGGGTTCGCACTGTTTCCTCAGCAGAAAGTCCCAGACGCACGGTTCGGGAGAAAAAAACCGCGCACAAACTGCGGATAAAAATAACCAAAAAAAAACCCAAACGAGTGACCAAAAGGGCGCCGGTAAAAAATTTCCTGCGCTGGCCGGTCAAGGGAACCCTGACGTCCACCTTCGGGAGACGCGGAAAAAGAAAGCACGATGGCATCGACATCGGAGCCTCCAAAGGGACTTCCGTTTACGCGGCGGCGGATGGCCAGGTGGTTTTCAGCGACTGGGGGCCCACCGGCTACGGCCTGATGGTCATCATCAAACACGATCATCACCTGACTACGGTGTACGCCCACAATTCCAAAAACTGGGTGCGCAAAAACGCCTGGGTCAAAAGGGGGCAGAAAGTGGCCTCCGTCGGCAGCACGGGCCGCTCCACCGGGCCGCATCTGCACTTTGAAGTACGTAACGACACGCATCCGCGCAACCCGCTGAAATACCTCTCATCAAGAAGATAACGTTAAAAGCCCTTGAAATATCTTCTGACGAAAAGAACCCCTTTTTATTTTCCCGCATTCATAGTAAAACCCAAACATCAACTTCGGCCAATAATATTGAAAGGCGACCCAAAGTGAACGATATCGAAACGTTGAAATCGGTGATCCGCGACATTCCCGACTTTCCCAAGGAAGGCATCATTTTTAAAGACATCACCCCTCTTTTAGCAAATGCGGATGCCCTGAAAAAAACCATCGACACCTTGAAAGAACGCTACGCGGGGAAAGGCATCACCAAGGTGGTGGGAATCGAGGCCAGGGGCTTTATTTTCGCGTCCGCGCTGGCCTACGCGCTGGGGGCCGGAACCGTCCTGGTCCGAAAACCGGGGAAATTGCCGTACAAAACATTCAAGCAATCTTACACGCTGGAGTATGGTACCGATGCCGTTGAAATTCACCAGGACGCTTTCGAGCCAGGGCAAAAAATCGTCATTCTGGATGATGTCTTAGCCACCGGAGGAACCATCGCCGCGACCATCAACCTGATCCAGAATAATTTTGACGTGGAAATCGTGGAAGTGGCTTTTCTGATCGAGCTTGATTTTCTAAAAGGCCGGGAAAAGATAAAAGACCTGCCGGTCCATTCCTTGATGCATTTTTAAAGAATGCGCAGGGAAATTTCTTTGGACAATCCGTCCAGCAGTTTTCGGGTGTCCTCGAGATAATCGGGGGAGATCATGAGTTCGATCAAGCCTTTGGATTGATCGAGCGTCCTGACCACGGCCAGGTTTTCATAGGCATCGAAAATGCTCACGATGTAGGCGATGTCTTTCTTATCGACTTCCAACCGCCACTGAATGGAGTCGGTGTGCATCACACTTGGCTCAGCAGGTCATTCGCCTGTTCGGGTTTTTCGGTGGGTTTTCCATTGCCCTTGCTCTCCCGCAATCGAAAACGTTGGTCGAGAAGCACCATCAAAATGGTGATCGAGGACGGGGTGACGCCGGAGATGCGGCCAGCCTGCCCCAGAGTCACCGGGCGGATTTCTTTGAGCTTCTGTTCCACTTCGCGGGAAAGGCCGGGAATGTTTTCGTATTGAAAATTTTCCGGAATGGGGACCGTCTCCAGCTTCTTTTGTTTCTCCACCATCTGGTTCTGGCGGGAAATGAACCCGTCGTACTTGATCCGGATCTCCACCTGCTCCCCCACCAACTTTGGCAACGAAGCGCCGTTGCCGTTAAAAACGCCCATGAGTTGAGGGTAGCTGATTTCGGGTCGTCTGAGCAGGCCCTCCAAAGTGGTGGGCCGCTTCAAATCATGGATGCCTAATTTGGCTAGTTTTGATAAGTCGGCTTTGTTCGGAACGACGGGGGTTTTTGTGAGACGTTTGATCTCCTCAACCACGCTGGAATATTTTTCCCGGCAACGCTCGTGCTGTTCGCGGGAAATCAAACCCAGGTCATACCCTTTATCCATCAGCCGGTCATCGGCGTTGTCCTGCCTCAGCAACAGCCGGTATTCGGCTCTTGATGTGAACATGCGGTAGGGTTCCTGGGTTCCCTTGGTCACGAGATCGTCGATCATCACGCCGATATAACTTTCGATGCGCGTCAGGATAAACGGCGGCCGGTTCTGGGCTTTGAGCGCGGCGTTGATTCCGGCCACGATGCCTTGCCCCGCAGCTTCCTCGTAGCCGGAGGTGCCGTTGATCTGACCTGCGTGATACAACCCGGAAACCAGTTTGGTTTCAAGCGTCGGCAAAAGTTGAGTCGGCGGCACAAAATCGTATTCCACCGCATAGCCCGGACGGACAATTTCTGCGTTTTCGCATCCGGGGATGGTGCGCATCAGTTCCAGTTGCACCTCCTCCGCCAGGCTGGTGGAGATCCCGTTGGGATATATCCAGTCGGTGTCCAGACCTTCCGGTTCCAGGAAAATATTGTGCGAGCTTTTATCAGGAAATTTGACAATTTTATCTTCGATAGAAGGACAATAACGCGGTCCCACGCCCTCAATGACACCACTGTAAAGTGGAGACAGGTGCATGTTTTTCTTGATAACCGCCGCTGTCCTTTCATTGGTCGCGGTGAGGTGACAGGGGGTCTGATCGCGGGCCACTGATTCGGTCGCAAAGGAAAACGGTTTGGGATCAGAGTCGCCTGGCTGAAGGGCGCAGCGGCTGAAATCGATGGTGCTTCCAAGCAGACGCGGCGGGGTCCCGGTTTTTAAGCGCCCGACCTCAAAGCCCGCTGATAAAAATGACTCGGAAAGTTTGGTGGACGGTTTTTCTCCCACTCGCCCTGCGGGTTGATTTTTCAAGCCCACATGCATCAGGCCGTTTAAAAACGTGCCGGTGGTGATGACGATGGTGTTCGTCTGAATTTCAGTGCCTGATGCAGTACGCACGCCTTTTACAGTTTGGCCGTCGATCAGAAGTTCATCGACTTCCTCTTCCACGATGTCCAGGCCGGGCTGATTTTCCAGCACCCGGCGCATTTCGTCTTTGTAGAGTTTTTTATCGGCCTGCGCACGGTAGCCTTGCACCGCAGGACCTTTGGAGGCGTTCAACACGCGAAACTGGATGCCGGTTTTGTCGATGACCTTGGCCATCTCGCCGCCCAGGGCGTCGATTTCGCGCACGATATGACCCTTGCCCACGCCGCCGATGGCAGGGTTACAGGGCATCAGCGCCATTTTCGACTTGTCCAAGGTGATGAGCAAAGTGGCGCACCCCATGCGCGCCGCCGCTAACGCCGCCTCGCATCCGGCGTGCCCGCCGCCTATGATTGTCACATCGTAACGTTGCATGAGCTTTCTATCAACTGGGTTTCAAAGGTCGTTATTGAACCCCACATGATACATCAGGTTGCTCATGGCAGGAAACAAAACTGGCCGGAAAAATGGCAATACAGATCCATTTATTTCTTGTATAAAAAAACCAGATCAATTCTGGAATTTTAATCCTAAAAACGGCAAATACGCTTTTTCTTATATTGGAGGATTTACGACCGAAAACTCTCAGGCGTCAGTGGCGGTTTCAATAGGTCAATGTGATTTCTTTTAAATAAACCAACCAACGAAAGGCCGAAATCATGAAACAGTTAATTACAACACTGGCCCTGGTGATAGGGCTTGCGGGAACGGTAGAGGCAAATATTTATACTTGTGTGGCTATATCCATCAATGATGATTCTGGGGAATGGTCAAATGAGAGATTAATTAAATGGAATCCTGAAACAATAATAAAACATTATGGATTTAAAGACAAATCACCAACAATCAGCCGATGTTCTTGGTCTGATATTGAAGGGAAAAGGACCTGCGATACCTATCCAATTGATAAACGGGAAATGACTGTCTTTAAACGAACGAATTATTTTGTTGATAAGTTTTATTATTTTCGTGGACATTTGGACGTTCAAATATTTCAACCGAACGGTGAGACATCTTTTAATTATATAGAAAATAATGGTCGCGGTGCAATTCGCCGGGGAAAATGTACCTTAAAATAAAACAAACGGGGGGATTCATGAAAAGTTTAATGCAGGGTGGAGTTGCTTCAATCCTCCCGGTGGTTGTGGTAGGGTGGAGGTGATTTAATGATGAATCGGGACTTGAAAGGAATCCATCAAATGACCATTCGTTGTTACGCCGCCAAAAAACCGAACGCCTCCCTGGAACCCTTTGAATACGACCCGAAACCTCTTTTGCGCCACGAGGTGGAGGTCAAGATTTCGCATTGCGGAATCTGTCACAGCGACATCCATCTCATCGACAATGACTGGGGGATATCCGATTATCCTCTGGTTCCCGGCCATGAAATTGTCGGCACCGTGACCGCCCTCGGTCCGGAGGTTGAGGGCCTGACCCAGGGACAACGCGTGGGTATCGGCTGGCAAAGATCCGCATGCCTTAATTGTGAATGTTGCCTGCGCGGGTTTGAAAATCTTTGCTCGCAACTCAAGGACACCTGTGTCGGAAATCATGGTGGGTTTGCCGACGCCATCCGTATCGACCACCGGTTTGCCTTTCCGCTTCCCGATGAGTTGGATTCCGCCGATGCGGCGCCGCTTTTATGTGGCGGGGTGACGGTCTATTCCGCGTTGGCGTCTTACGGGGTGCGTCCGGCCATGAAAGTGGGGGTGATCGGAATCGGCGGGCTGGGTCATCTGGCGTTGCAATTTGCCAGCAAGATGGGATGCGAGGTCACCGCTTTTTCCTCGACTCCCGACAAGGAAGCCGAGGCACGGGGCTTGGGAGCGCACCATTTTGTGTTTGACGACGATTCCCAGATTCTGGAGCGGGTGGCGTCCACCCAGGACTTCATTCTTTCCACCGTAACCGCCGACTTGAACTGGGCAAGTTATGTCGATGCCCTTCGGCCCGGCGGAAAGCTCTGTTTTGTGGGTGTGCCCAAAGAGGCGATCAGTGTTCCTGCGTTCAGTCTCATTGTTGGAAGAAACTCCATTTGCGGAAGCCCCATAGGCAGTCGCACGGATATGCGTGAAATGCTGGATTTTGCGGCCCGCAATGGCATCAAACCCTGCACCGAAAATATTCCCATGTCGAACGTCAATGAGGGCATCGACCGGTTGAGGAGTAATCAGGTGCGCTATCGGGTGGTCCTTTCGAATTGACGGGTGAGGAAAATTAAAACCCGCACAGGCCTTGAGTTTTCAGTGGGGGTGGTGTTCAAGAGGGCGGTTTAGCCGCTATTACTTTCAGCACCGTCAGGATTCTGGAACTTCGGTTGAACTTGATATCATTGTCCAGTTCATTGACCCAGCCGCAATTAAGACAGGGGTAACTGTTTTCCAGTTCTGCAGGAAACTGAAAGGTATCGTCAATTTTATTGTTGTGTTCGCAGTCCGGGTTTTTGCAAGTGAACCCGCAGATATGGTCTGCCATTTTCCGTCTCCAACTCCGGTTACTAGGGTGGGAAATCTTTAATTCATCGCCATCAAAAATCCTTAACCGCCTCTTCCGTCGAGTCAAAAACTTCAAATACATTTGTTAGGTTGGCGATATTAAACACATCCTTGACCGCAGGCGCCATGCTGGCCAGCCGGAATTTGGTTTTGTTATTGTGCCCCCACTGCAACCCTTCCACCAGGGTGGCGATTCCAAAGCTGTCAATGTAGGACACCTTGGAAAGATCGACGACAATGGCCCTCGGCTTAACTTTGTATAAATCCAGCAAATGGGCCTGAACCTGACGGCAGGAGTTCATATCGATTTCGCCCTCAATCGTAAGAGTTGCCACATTGTGGTCGCTTTGACTGGATTGAATTTCCACAATCATACGGTCACCTGAAAATCCCTGGGATGCGGTCCATTTGTCCTGCCGATTTTAGCATATTGTTGCAAATGTTCTTAAGTGATGAGGGGTTGGAGGTTAAAAAAATTCACTTTTGGGCTTGTTTTTTTGGGGTATCAGGGAGTCTGAAACCCTCCTGTGGAATTGTCCGACAGCGTTTCTTGATGGTTCCAGGGCCTTTCTGGAAATTTATTTGGCCAGGCGATATCATCGTCCAATCAATGGGAGCCTTTTCGATTTCAAAATCTCGCAAAAATAAATAAAATACGGGCTCAAATTCCCGCTGGATTAATGTACCCTTAACTCTCAAGCAAACAAGCAAAATAAAACTTTTTTGTAAGAATATTCCTGGCCTGCGCCTTCTCTTTGATACTATATTTTGGAAAGGCGATTGATAAAATACTCATGTCGATTCTATCTATTTTTATTCGAGGAGTAGCGGCGGTGCTGGCCATGAGGTTGATGCGTCTGTCAGAATAAAGGCCCGGATGGAACCTGGTTTTAAGATCGCCTTCTTTGCGATTTTTCTGAATATAGTTTACGGCTCGATTTGTTTTTTGGGTTGCGTGTCTGTCGGTGAGTGTCCTTCGTTGCTTGCTTCCGCGCCCTATTTGACTCCGGAGGTTTCATTTTTTATGGTATTGGGAATCACAGGGGCCTTCCCTGTTTTAAAATCTTTTAAGCGTCAGCAAAAATCACTAGCGGACGATAATGGATTGCTGCAAACCTTGTACGAAGTTTCGCCGGTGGGCGTTTTTCGCACGGATCAACAGCTCGGATATATTTTTGTTAATCCGCGTTGGTGCGAACTCTCCGGGCTTTCTCTGGAGCAGGCGAAGGGAGACGGCTGGTTCAAGGGCCTGCATCCTGAAGACCGAAACCGGGTCCGGAAAGAATGGCATGAGGCCGTCGGAAAGGAATTGCCGTTTCATTTGGAGTACCGGTTTCAGTCCCCTGACGGGCAAATCGTCTGGGTGCTCGCCCAGGCGGAGCCGGAAAAGGATTTGTCCGGAAAAACTTCAGGATACGTCGGAACGATCACGGATATCTCAGAGCATAAAAAAACCAGAGAAGACCTGCAATCCAGCCACCTGTTACTGGACGCCATTCGGCACGCTCAAAGTCAATACATTGCCAATAGAAACTCGAAATTGATATTCGACGATCTATTGAGCAATATCCTTCAACTGACTCAAAGTAATTTCGGTTTTATTGGAGAAGTGGCTCAGGGTCCGGAGGGCAAGGTGCGTTTAAAAACTCATACCATCAGGAATTTTGCCTGGACCCGGGAGGTCCAAAAACTATACGACCAAAACCCGGATATCGGGGTGGAATTTTATGACCTGGACATTCATTTTGAATCGGTCTTAAAAACAGGAAAACCGGTAATCTCCAATGAGCCGGCCCAGGACCCTAATAAGGGCGGATCTTTTCGGGGACATCCCCCCTTGAATTCTTTTCTGGGACTTCCGTTTTATCATGGCGGCATCGTGATCGGCATGGTGGGCCTCGCCAACCGACCCGCAGGTTACAACGAGGAACTTATTGAATATCTTCAGCCAGTTTTAACGACCTGTTCCAATCTTTTGCAGGCATTTCGAAATGATGAACAGCGCAAGCGCACGGAAGACGCGCTGAAAGAAAGTGAGCAAAGGTTTAAGGATCTATTAGATAACGCCACAGCGGTTGTTTGTATGAAAGATTTTGAGGGACGCTATATTCAGGTCAACGCCCTGTTTGAAAAAATATTTCATTTGGGTAAAAGAGAAATTATAGGGAAAACAGATTTCGATATTTTCCCTAAAGAGATCGCGCATGTTTTGGTGGAAAACGACCGCAAGGTTTGGGCTAAAGGAGAGCCTATCGAGTTTGAAGAGGTTGCAAAACTTGATGACGGTCTGCACACTTATATTTCCGTCAAGTTTCCCTTGAAAGATTCACAGGGAGAGACTCACGCGGTTTGTGGGATCAGCACCGATATCACGAAACGGAAAGCCGACGAATCGTTCATCGTCGCGCGAAACAATATCCTGGAACGTATCGCAACGGGATGCTCCCTTAAGGAAACTCTGGACGCTCTGACCCGGTCCGTCGAGGAACAAACAAACGGTCTTTTCTGTTCGACCCTGTTAATGGATGAATCCGGCCGGCGTCTGTTCAATGGATCCTCCCCCAGTCTTCCGAAGGGGTATGTCAATGCCATTGATGGGATTGCCATAGGACCTCATATTGGCTCCTGTGGGACGGCGGCGTTTAACAAGGAATTAATAATTGTTGAGGACATTGCCAGTGATCCCTTGTGGGCGGATTATAAAAAAACTCCCTTGAAGTTTGGCCTGAGGGCTTGTTGGAGTGCGCCTATACTCAGTTCCAAGAGGGAATGTCTGGGCACCTTCGCTCTTTATTACCGGGAAACCCGGAAACCCACCCAGGGGGAACTGGATTTGATTAAATCCTCCGCCCACATCGCGGGACTCGCCATTGAACGCCATCGTGATGAAACCGTCTTGAAAAAAGCCAACGATCAGCTGGAACTTCGCGTTCAGGAGCGTACGGCACAATTGAAAAGTAACGAGGCGTATCTGCAAACCATTTTGGACAATGTGATGGACGCCTTGATCATGGTGAACCCGAAAGGCGAGATTGAATCGTTTAATGGTGCGGCTGAAAAAATGTTTGGTTTTTCAGCTCAGGAAATCGTCGGTCAAAGCGTGACAAGGATTATTCCCGAGCCCTACCGGCAAAAGTATTCTCAGGGATTTAAAAAGTTCATGAAGGAGCAGGGTTTAGCAAAAAATATCAGGACTTCCCGATCAAACTGCTTTTGGAGTGACTTAGAGCTTAAGGGGTTGCATAAGGACGGGGGCATCTTCCCGGTGGAAATATCCATCAGCGATATTCTTTACCAGGACCAGGTGTCTTTCATCTGTGTTCTGCGCGATATCACGGAACGCAAGCAGGCGGAAGCCGTGGTTTTGGGACAAAACCGCACGTTGGAAAAACTGGTCAAAGGAGCCACCCTGTTAGAGGTTCTGGACACCCTTTCCAGTTCGATGGAAGGTTTTTGGGACGGGGTGAAATGTTCCATAATGACCTTGGATGAATCGGGTAAATATTTGCATAACAGATCAGCTCCCAGCTTGCCGGAAGCCTACCTTAAATATATGGACGGAATTGAAATTGGGCCTGAAGTCGGTTCCAGTGGCTCGGCGGCTTATTTGAATAATATGGTTATTGTGGAAGACACCGCCAGCGATCCCCGGTTTTCGGGACTTAGGGATCAATTGCTAAAGCATGGTTTGATGGCCACTTTGTCCTGCCCCATCCGAAACGTCGAGGGAAACGTCCTCGGAACATTTTGTATTTATTACGACAAGCCCAGGAAACCCCTGGCCCATGAGATTCAACTGATTCAATCTGCCGCGAATCTTGCCGGAGTTGCGATTGAAAGAAAGCGGGCGGAAGATCAAATCAAAAAGTCACTTGATGAAAATGAATTGCTCATAAAGGAAATTCACCATCGCACCAAGAACAATATGCAGATCATTTCCAGTTTGCTCTGGCTTCAATCCAAGGACATCGAGGAAGGAAAATATCGGGATATGTTTCGCGACTGTTCCAATCGGATTTTATCCATGGCTCTCCTGCATGAGAAGGTGTATGAATCCCCCAATCTTTTAGAAATCGATTTGCAGGTGTATCTGACCTCCCTGATTCATGATCTTTTGGTTTCTTATGGCGAAACCGAGGATCGGATTGAGTATAGTGTTGAAACAAACGGTATTTCTCTGGGCCTGGATTCAGGAATTCCCTGCGGCCTTTTGATTCAGGAGTTGGTGTCCAATTCGTTAAAACATGCATTTCCCGATGGACGGCGGGGAAATATCTGGCTGGTTCTGAAGCCTTGTGATAACGGGAACATGGAATTAACCCTGGGAGACGACGGGATCGGGTTTCCAAAAGATCTGGATATCCGTAGGACGCAATCCCTGGGGTTGCAATTGGTCACGACCCTCGCTGAAAAACAGTTGGGAGGGGCGATTGAAATTGATCGGACGAAAGGGACCGTGTTTAAAATGATTTTTCTGAAAGGCAATGTATGAATCACAAGCCAAATAAAATTCTTATTGTGGAAGATGAATGTATCGTGGCTTCGCACATCGCTGAAACTTTAAAGGACTTGGGATATCAAATCACCGACATGGTCACGTCAGGGGAAATGGCCCTTCAATCTGTGGGAAAAGACCAGCCGGACCTGATTTTGATGGATATAGTTCTGGGGGGTGAAATGACCGGAACTCAGACTGCGGAAGAAATCAACGCCCGCATCGATGTTCCGGTGATATTCCTCACCGCCTATTCGGATAAAAAAACAGTGGCCAACGCAAAAGCAGTCGGCCCGTTTGGATATATCGTCAAACCGTTCAAGGAAAAAGATTTGAACAGTTCGATTCAGGTTGCCCTGGAAAAGCATCGGCAGGTGAAAGATTTAAAGCACAAAGAGGAGTGGTATAAGAGCTCACTCAAAAACCTGGGGGAAGCGGTGATCGCCGTTGACAAAAACGGCGATGTGTCTTCCATTAACCGGCTGGCGGAATCTTTAACGGGTATGGCGGAAAATAAAGGGATTGGAAAGCCCATCCGGAACATTTTTTCCCTGGACAAAGAAAATTCCGGGGAGGGAGATCCGATCCTGAAAGTGATTGAAACAGGAATTCCGCTAGACCTGAGCGGGAAGCTGACCTTCAGCCGGGGGGGGGATATTTCAGCTCATATCAATGTGACGGCGGTGCGCGACGAGAAAGGCAATATTCTGGGAGCCGTTTTGGTTCTCCATAAAATCAACAAAACCGGAGACCTGGAAAACCCCGTATGGCATGAGATGGGAAAACAAGCGAACTTAGATAAAGAGCCGGGTAAAAACTTTCATATTGCAAACATTTGCCCCTGGTGCAAAAAAATCTTCAACGAACAACGGGGTCGATGGGATTCGATAGAACTTTATTTTAAAGACTCCAAACCCGATCTGGAGTTTTCCCATTGCATGTGCTCGGAATGTGCGGGTGGGCTGGGGCTGTTCGATCCGGAAAAAACTCGATAAGCCGGGACATGTTTTGCCGTCAAACGGCCGGGGCGGGTTAATTTTGTCTATTGAGGTTCAAAGGTCCTAATAGGTTTTCCCCCCGGGGTCCGCCCCGAAGATAAATCCGAAGAGATGCGCTTTTTTTTCGGGGTCGCCATGCGTATAGATTCGTACGAGTTTTTCCATCAATTCCTTTAATTTCGGATCCTGCCCATATTCTTCTATCTCCTCGTAGGCAAAAGGGGTTTCCAGGCCGTCCGTCGGCAAATTTCCCTTTTTCATTGCGCCCTTGCCAGTGAGTAACCAGATAATATTGATATTTGTATTCAAATAAATTTTGGAAATGGTGTCCGCAGAGGGGAGAGATTTATTATTTTCAATGTCAGATAAAGACCCCTGGGATATGCTGATGAGCTTCGCCAGCTCATAAGACTTCAGAGGAATGGAACGCCTCCATTCCCGGAGCCGATCCCCCAAAAACTTTGCAGATCCGGAGTTTTTTTCTTGCATTATTCCGACTTCCGATATATTATGCTAATAATTGGAGAATAGTGCCCGTAACTCAATGCAATAAAAGAAAAATAAATCGGTGAAATTTTTTTTCACATCACCGTGGACCGATTATAGCAATAAAAATATAGTATTAACTACATTATTTAAGCCACCAAGGGGGTGATTTCCCCAAGTATATTTGGATAATCAAATAGAATTCTTGTTTTATGTTATTAACTGGTTGAAATAGTTATGGTCCCCTGTTTTTCCCGCTAGCACCTCCCTTCTCGATCAAATATTCCGCGATAAAATCGATTATTATTTTTAAAAAAAAATATCAGGTATGGGCAATTATTGCCTGGGATCTTTCATTTTTTGACCCGATCCCCCGGCCAAATTCAAAGGTGTGCCAGTTTCGGAAAATAATCTCTGGAAAAAAATAATGGTTAAAATATTTTGATATCCGAAATTATTGTTGAAATTTTAAGGTAAACGGATATATATTAGATGAGTCCAACTTGATTCTGTATTTTCATTGAGTTCATTAAATGGTGTAAGAAGAATAGGGGGGCCTTATCAGCCATGGCATTTTCCGGGTCAAGCACCGCCTTGAAAGAAAGCGTAGTAATCGTTGGTTCTGAAAAAAACAGGAGTCGCTCATCGGAAACCTTTCTCCGGGCAAGCGGAATAACCATCAAGGTTATTGACGAAGCCCGTTCTCCTCTGGAAATGATCTCCCCACAATGGAATGGGGTGCTGGTGATCTGTTCCGACCATCCAGCAGTGGAAGGCTGGGGCCTGCTGGAAAAAACCAAACAACTGGACCCGGATCTCCCGGTGGTGATGATAATAGGCCCAGGAGATGTTTCCCCGGTGGTGAAGGCCATGCGAATGGGCGCTTACGATGTTCTTCAAAAACCGGTTTCAAACCAGGATCTCCATAAAATAATTCTCGGCGCTCTGGAAACCCGGCGAGAGAATATGGAAAAAAGGAGTCCCCAGATTAAAACCAGAGCAAAAAAACAGTCAGAGGTTTTCATCCAGGGCGGGTCTCGGTGCATGGGGCTTCTTTCGGAAACTATACGAAAGGCCGGAGAGGTGGACGCCGGGGTTGTATTGATGGGGGAGATGGGAACCGGAAAAAAAATGATAGCCCAAAGTTTGCATGAGCACAGCCGAAGAAAGCATAAAAATTTTATCTCCGTCAATTGTTCGTCGATTCCCGAGGACGTTCTGGAAAAAGATCTTTTCGGTCAGGAGCCAGGGACGTTTGTGGGGACGCCAGGCCAGCAAGCAGGTAAGCTTGAATGCGCGGACGGGGGAACGGTTTATCTGGAAAAGATAGACTCCCTGTCAATACGGTTGCAAGACAGGCTCCTTCACGTTTTGCAGGAGGGCGCCATCGAAAGGCTGGGCTCCAATGAGCCAAGGCCGCTGGACATTCGCGTCATCGCCTCAACCAAAAAGAATCTCAAAAACGCTTGCGACGAGGGGAAGTTTCGTGAGGCGCTTTTCTACCGGATAAACATAATTCAAATCGCCATCCCTCCGCTTAGGGATCATGCGGAAGACGTCTCGAAATTGTTTCAGCACTTTGCCCAGGTGGCCTGCAAAAAATATCACCTTCCGACTCCGTTGATAACCCCGGAAATATGGCCGCATTTAATGACTCGGGACTGGCCTGGAAATATTCGGGAATTAAAAAATGTCGCCGAACGGTTTGCCCTTGGTTTTGGAATCGACTTGCCGGACCCGGTCAATCAGGAGGAATCCATCCACCAGGATAAACTGACTGCCCCCGGCCAAAAGACTCTGGTGGAGAAAATTGACGCGTTCGAAAAAAACCTGATCGTCCAGGAGTTGGCCCGGACCCATGGAAGCGTCAAGACCACCTACACGACACTGGGCCTGCCCCGAAAAACCTTTTACGACAAAATGAACAAGCATGGCCTGAAGCGAAAAGATTTTCTGGCGTCGGAGGAGTTTCCCGAAAACCTGTTCACCCTTCCGAAATAAAAAGCGCTCAAGAAAATTATTGGGTCTCTCTGGGAAGAAGAATCTGAAACAAACCAATAATCTCGTCGAATTGATAATTTTCAACGAGAAACGCGTATAACAAAGGAGCGTAATTAGCCAGCCGCCTCTCCTCTTTTCCATCGATGGGGATATCCACGAAGACAACCATTTTCGGTCGATGAACTTTTAAGTCCGCCACCATCTTTCTTTCTTCCTCCTCATCCAGCATTCCCGGCAATATCCAATCGTAGCGAGTGGGGTTGATCCGGTCGGTGAGAAAGTAGAAAACCGGATTCAAAGGCAAGGCCAGAATGGGGTCGCCCTTGTCCGTATAAATTTCAATTCGGTTCACCACCTCCTCTAACCACTTGGCCTCTGAAGGGCTGGCGTGAATTCGCAAACGGTCCAGTTTCACCCATTGCGTATTCTGTTTCAAGGCACCGATGCTTCCCGCGTAATATCCATGATGCACGTTCATCTCGTATAAAAATAGAAAGGGAAGAAACACGGTCAAAACATTTGCGGGCGTCTTCAGTAAGAACAATTCCAGGGGGGAGGCATTCTCAGGAAAACGAAGACAGCCGACGATTTTATCCCGGCCCAAATAGAGCAGGTAGCAGGACAATATATAAAAGGGCGGCAGGGTCCTCAAAAGATTATCGAACCCGGCCCGCCAAATGACCAGACCGAATACGCAAATCCCAAAAGAAAGAATGATTAAAAGAGAAACATCCAGTGTTGAGATCGACGACTTGAATTTCATGATCCGCAAGAGAAGAATCAGGCCCATTCCAGCATATGCCCAGAGCGGCAGATAAAACAGCAGGCGCTCAAACATAACATGCGGGCCCAGCTTGTCGTACAACGCCGCAAAAGGAAAAATGTCGGGAAAAGGATTTCCCCAGACGTTGTGGGCGTCCACCACCAGTTTGAACACTTTCAAAAAAAATCCGTTCTGAATGAAATAACCCACCGTGGCTATAAAAGCGAGCCCCAGACCAATCGCCGAAGCCCAGGCCCAGAATGGCCATCCCGGCGACTCGGAATTTTTTTCAATGAGGCTCAGGCCGGGCGCCTCCTTTCCAGAAACCTTATTAAAGACCATGAGGCCGGTGAGAGGCACGGCAATGACCAAAGCGATCAAGGCGATTTCAAACTTGAAGAATCCCGCAAGCAAAATGGAAGCGCCTAAAAGCAAAAAATCCTGTATTCTTTTTTTTTCAAAAACATTGAGCAGGCAGAACAGGTTGAGTACCGTAAAGAACGGAAAGAACCGGTTGTAATACATCGACGGGGCAGACAGCATGAAAAGCGCCGCGAGAAAGGCGAACCCGGGCGGCATGATTTTCCGGGCGATGGCGTAGACCATGAAGACCATACCCGGCGTGATCAAAATCACGCTCCAGCGCAAACTTTGAATTTCGATCCCCAGCAGTTTGAAAAAAAAAGCCCCGTAAATATAGCGTCCTGGAAGGTAGCCGTTGGGGTTGAAATCCTCCAAAGCCTTTTGCCCGTTCAAGGTTCTAAGCGTGCCGTTGGCGAAACCGCCTTCGTCCCAGATATTGAATCCGTATTGCGAGAAAGAATAAAAATACCCGATCAACGCCAGGTACAATAAATAGGGAAACGATGCCCGGACTCGCCGGGATCGGAAAGTGTCAATTAAGGAATTTTCTTTTTTCATGCAAGTGAATGACAGCCAGGAGGGTGAAAACCATTGGAGCCGGAATTTATATTTTTAAATGCCACAAAGGAGAGGCTTATACAAGCCCTAAATGAACTGGGTTGCCGGTAAGATTGATTTCAACGTGTTCAGCCCGTTTCTCATTTGCATCGCAAGGTTCTTTCAGAAACGAAACTGGATGCCCGCACCCGCTCCAAAATCCGAATGGTACTGGCCTACTAAAGAGAAGTTTTTTGATAGGATAAAATTTGCGCCGGCGACCCATTCTTTTTTGGACTCCGTATCATACTCGAAATCACCGAAGATCCCCAGCCGCGAAGTCAGGTGCACACTTTGCCCGATGGACACACGAAACTCCCCTTCGGTGTCGATGCGCAGCGCACTTTCAAAATTAAACGGCAGAAGGGTTCGTACACCCATAATACCCCGTTCATAATCGTCTGTGATATTGCCACCCACGAAAGCAGTCAGGAACCGGTTAAAATAACGACCATAGGTCAGTTCCACATCGGATTCCGTACCCTCCACTTCCTGCCATCCGATCTCCCACTCGGCGCTTAAGATATTTTTGGAGTTGCTGAACACCGCAACCCCGTCTGTCATGTGGGACTGAACGGTGCCGTGCACCCAGGGGTACCACGGGTCCTTATAGAGTTCCTCGAGAATATCCGGAAGGTCGGGGTCCATTTCCTCATCCTGGTAGCTGACCTCAAGAGCCATGCCGCTCAGGACGTGGTAAAGAACATGGCAGTGAAAGGACCAGGTTTTTTTCTCTTTGTTTTCAAACTCAATGACCCGTGTGGTCATTGGAGGAATGTCCACCGTGTGCTTGAGGGGCGCGTGGTCGCCCTGCCCGTTGACCACGCGAAAGTAGTGGCCATGCAGGTGCAGGGGGTGATGCATCATCGTCTTGTTGACAAGCACAAAGCGTGTGTTCTCTTTGTGGCGCACCCGGATGATCCTTTCAGGGAGAACTTCCTCGCCGTCCAGAGACCAGATGTAACGCTCCATATCGCCGGTGAGGGTCAGGACAACTTCGCGTGTGGGGTTGTCTGCCGGCAGGGCTGTTTTTTTAAGAGACCTGAGTTTCGCGTAAGGAGCCATAGGCCGCCCAGAGTCAACGCCCATTCCTGCCATGCTCATTTTGTAAAGGTTGGGCTTTGGCACATCGGGAGCTGGAACACGTTTGCCGTTGCCGATGAATACCGAAGTGTGTCCCGTGCCGTCCTGGGCCGTGGCCCTCAATTCAAAGGCCCCCCCTTTCGGCACGGTTACCAAAAGATCGTATGTTTCGCCAATGGCGATGAGAAAACGCTTAAATTTAACCGGTCGAACCTCTTTGCCATCGGCGGAGATCACTTCCATAGGGCCGCCTGCGAACTGTAGAAAAAAGTAGGTGGTGGCGGCGGTATTGATAAACCTCAGACGCACCCTTTCACCGGGCCGGGCCGGGATGGACATTTCAACTTCCCCATTCGAAAGGAAGCCGTCAATGGCCACGTCGGAGATGTCCATGGGCGGCATACGCATGAAACTGCGTTTGATAACATCCTTGAGGGCGCCGGCCTTTGCCGCGCCCAGCAGGCTTTGCATCGAGCCCTTTTTAACACTGTAATAGTCATTGCCGCTTTTCAAGGTACGAAGGACTTCATCCGGATCATCATTCGTCCAGTCCATCAGCGCGATCACTTCACTTCGATCGGCAAAAATACGTTCCCCCTCTTTTGGCGAAATAACAATCGACCCGAAGACCCCACGCTGATCCTTAAAGCCTGCATGTAAATGGAACCAATGGGTGCCTGACTGTTTGAGAGTGAACTCGAATTTTTTCGTTGCACCAGGTGCAATGATGGGGTCGATCGCAGAGGGGCCGCCGTCGTGGTCGGCAGGAAGCAGAAGTCCATGCCAATGGATCGATGTTGCGATGTCCGTGTTGTTTGTGAAAAGGATTTTAGCCACATCCCCCTCTCGAAATTTCAAAGCAGGCCCGTGGATAGAATCATTGATGGCCATGGCTTCTACTTTCTTGCCGGCAACCGTCACTGTCTTATAGGTGATGTTGAGATCGTACTGAACCACTTTGGCGGCACAGGGCAATGCGATTAAACAAGCCAGCATCACGCTGGTAATTAAAAAGACTTTTATTGGTTTCATTTGGACACCTAAAATTCCTGACTCATCGTATGCCTTTTCTGGCTAGGATGAGAGGGACTCCTCCTCCTCCTCGACAAATTATTAATTGATAAGCGGTTCAAGGCAACCCTCCTGTCAGACACAAGGAGACTGCCCATGGCAAAACCCAAACAAGGGTTTACCTGGACCCGTTCAAGGTCACGCTTCAATAGTTTTGAAATTCGCTGATGAATTAATTTTTTGGAGGGGGTGTGGCGGGAATTGATCTGCAGGACTCAAATAGACTGACGGTTTCCACCGGCTCCCCGCAGAAAGACGGAGCGGGATTTATGGCGGTCGAATCAATGGAAGCGGAAACAAGGCAACTTCCACAAGCAACCTGCACGGTGCAGTCGGACGCGTCCAGGTGGTGCATTGGAGATGCGGACAGGTTGGCCGATAATAAGGAAGCCAGAAATAAAATGGCCAGCGCAACCAGGATTTTTTTATTTTTTGCCAACGGAAGAACCTTTTGACAAGTTTAAAAAATTAATCGTATTCACAAGATCATTGTACAGGGTATTTTATTCCAAACGTCAAACTTTTCTTTATACGGCGGGTCAATCCACTTTATGTTTTTCAAGGATTTGTTCGACGGTGTTGGTGGTGGACAGGCCTTTGACGATGGGGATGAGTTCCACCCGCGCGCCGTAGCCTTCGACGATTTCGCGCCCGACCACCTCATTAATTTTGTAGTCATCGCCCTTTACCAGAATGTCCGGGCGGACTTCGCTGATCAGTTGCTCCGGGGTGCTTTCGTCGAAGATAGTGATGTAATCGACGTACCGCAAGGCGGATAAAATATTGGCGCGTTCCTTTTGTGATTTGATGGGCCGTCCGTCGCCTTTGAGGGAACGAACCGAGGCGTCGCTGTTGAGTCCGATCACCAAAAAGTCGCCCAGGGATTTGGCTTTCTGCAAAAATTCGATATGACCGCCGTGGATAAGGTCGAAACAGCCGTTGGTGAACACCACGGTTTTTCCCGTGCTCTTGGCCAGGCTGACGAGTTTTTTGAGTTCCTCCAGTTCCAGGATGGTGTGGGCGGTGCGGAGCAGTTCTTCCTCCAGAAATTCGTTGAACTCGTTTAAGGTGACAACAGCGGTTCCCACCTTACCGACCACGATACTGCCGGCCATGTTGGAGAGCCAGGCGGCATCGCGAAAGTCGAACCCGACAAAAAGCGCCATTCCAAACACACTGACTACCGTGTCGCCGGCGCCGGTGACATCGAAAACCTCCTTGGCCACCGTGGGAATGTCGATGGGTCGCTCCTTGTTACTATAGAGAGTCATTCCGTCCTTGCCGCGGGTGATCAAAAGGGCTTCTCCCTTGGTCAGGCTGAGCAGGTATTCCGCGGCGCGTTCCAGATCTTCCCCGCTGTTGATTTTGATGGGCACCGAGCGTTCGACTTCATTCTGATTGGGTGTCAAAACGGTGGCTCCCTTGTACAGGGAGAAGTCCGCGCTTTTAGGGTCGACGATCACCATTTTTTTGGCATTCTGGGCGCGATGCATCAGGTTTCTGACGACCTTTTCGGTCAGCACCCCCTTCTGGTAATCGGAGCAGATAACGCCTGCCATTTCGGGCAATATGTGGTTGGTGAATTGAATGATTTTATTTTCTGTTTCCTCGGTGATGGGCCGGTTGTCCTCTTTGTCGATGCGCAGGATCTGCTGGTTGTGCGCGATGATGCGCATTTTGGAGGTGGTCGGGCGATGGACGAACCGGAAGATGCCTTCCGTATGGATGCCTTTTTCCTGGATAAGTGTGAGCAGGCAGTCGCCTTTTTCATCCTGGCCGATGGCCCCGATGAGATAAACATCGCATCCGAGTGCGGCCAGGTTGTTGGCGACGTTAGCCGCCCCGCCCAAAGAAAGGTTTTCCGATTTTGTTTCCAGAATGGGAACCGGCGCTTCAGGAGAGATCCTAGTCACGCCGCCCCACAGGTATTCGTCCAGAATGAGGTCGCCGATCACCAGAATTTTTGGGCGCTCCTTGTTATCGAAAAAATATTTGAATTTGGATTTCATTCCTCAAGCTCGTTTTCGACGATTTCACAGATGATGTGGCCGATGGTGATATGGACTTCCTGAATGCGGGCGGTGTCGTCTGAAGGCACCACGATAGCGAGACGGACATGGTCTTTTGCAACGCCGCCTTCCTTGCCCAATAGCGCGATGGTGTGGACTTCCATATCGTTGGCCCGTTTTAAGGCGCGGATCACGTTTTCCGAATTGCCGCTCGTGCTGAATGCCAGCAGGACATCGCCTTTTTGGGCGATTGCCTCGATCTGCCGGGAAAATATGGTTTCAAACCCATAATCGTTGCCCAGCGCGGTCAATATCGAGGTGTCCACCGTGAGCGCGATGGCGGGTATCGCGGGCCTTTCTTTTTTAAACCGGCCCACCAATTCGGCGGCGATGTGTTGGGCGTCCGCAGCACTCCCGCCGTTACCCATGAGAAGCAGTTTGCCCCCTCCCGCGACACTTTCTTTTATCAGCAGGGCCGCTTCCAGGATTTTTTCCGACAAGGTTTCCGCCACCTGGTATTTTAAATCGGCGCTGTCATTGAGAAAATTTTTAACCCGTTGCATATCTTAAAGTTGAGTTCAGTGTTGGTTAATCCGCTGGAATCTTCCCGGCTTCACAGCAGTCCTTCATCAGAAAAGCTGAAAAATTTATTGTCCCCGATGATGATGTGATCCACCATCCTGATCCCGATGATCTGGCCGGTTTTATTGAGCCGATGGGTGATCTCCATGTCCTGCTGACTGGGCGAAGGATCCCCGCTTGGATGATTGTGGATCACCGCGAACGAGGCGGCGGATTCCTTGATCGCCGGGATCATGACTTCCCTGGGATGCAGGATGCTGGCGTTCAGACTGCCTTCGGAAATAGTGAGATCTTTGATCACAAATAATTTCGGGTTCAAAAGAACGAGTTTAACGATTTCCTTTTTCAGGTTTTTCATGAACGGTGTGAAGTGTTCCACAAAACACCGGCTGGTCTCCATTTTTATTTTTTTCCCGGAACTCTGGGAAGACATGCGCTTGCCAACTTCCAGGGCGGCCTTGATCTGTGCGGCCTTGGCAAAGCCGATGCCCTTGACCTTGCACAGTTCTGTTATTGAAGCCTGGTCGATCTGATTAAAATCGTGAAACATGTTTAAAAGATCACGGCTCAAGTCAATGGCGTTTTTATTGGCGGTGCGGTCGCCGGAACCGATCAATATCCCCAGCAGGGAAGCATCGGAAAGTTTATCCTCGCCATATTTGATCAGCCTTTCTCTCGGCCTCTCGTCTTCGGGCCAATTTTTAATGGAGGAGTGACTGTTATCGGCCATGAGACCTTATTGGGTTTTCAGGAGACCTTTGATAACTCGATATTTTTCTTACCCCTCAGGTCCAAGGGGAAAAATCGCAACAGGGTAATTTTCCAGTTAACCTATAAAGTACTCACTTTGGTTTTGAAAAAGTCCAGGGTCGATTGCAATCCTTCATCCAAAGCCACCTTTGGCTCCCAATCAAGGACTTTCCGAGCCAGTGCAATGTCTGGTTGCCTGATTTTTGGATCATCCACCGGCAAAGCCGTGTAAATGATTTTACTCTTGCTTTTGGTGGCGTGCAAAATTTTCTCGGCCATCTCCTTGATCGTCATTTCCTTAGGATTGCCAATGTTCACCGGTTCGTTTATGCCGGAAATCAGCAGCCGGTAAATTCCTTCAATGAGATCCGAAACGTAGCAAAAGCTTCGGGTCTGACTGCCGTCGCCGTAGATCGTGAGGTCTTCGCCCATCAGAGCCTGGTAGATGAAATTCGGAATGGCCCGGCCATCCTGAAGCCGCATTCGGGGGCCATAGGTATTGAAGATCCTGACGATTTTTGCGTCGAGTCCGTGGGCGCGATGATAAGCCATCGCCATCGCTTCCGAGAATCTTTTGGCCTCATCGTAAACTCCGCGTGGGCCGACGGGATTGACGTTGCCCCAGTAATCTTCCTTTTGCGGATGAGTCAGAGGGTCCCCATACACTTCCGAGGTGGAGGCGATCAGGTACGTGGCCCGCTTGGCCTCCGCCAAACCCAGCGTGTTGTGGGTTCCAAGAGATCCCACTTTAAGCGTGGGAATAGGGTGAACCAGATAATCAATGGGACTGGCGGGCGAGGCAAAATGAAGAACATAATCCACAGGGCCGTCCACCTTGATGTGCTGGGTGACATTGTGTTTGATAAAAGTGAATTTATTGTTTTTTATGTGGGCGATATTTTCCAGCGATCCGGTGATCAGGTTGTCCATGCAGACCACCTCGTGGCCCTTGGCCAGAAGAAAATCGCAAAAATGAGACCCTAAAAATCCGGCCCCTCCGGTGATCAAAGTTCTAGGCATGAGTTCCTCTAATGTGTGTTGGAAATACAGGGAGCCGAACTCGCATCGAACACATCCCCTTTGAGCATTTTATGGCCGGCCAGAAAACTCTTTGCGGGCATCCTTTTTTTCCCCTCCGGTTGCAACTCAGTGATAATGAGCGTGCCTTTACCCGTTCCCACCTCGATGCCGTGGTCGGTGATGCGGGTGATTTCACCGGGCGGACCCTCCGGTTGCCCAAAAGCGGTTTCAACGGCACACAGGCGCAGACGCCTGGACTGAAAATACGTGAACGCTCCAGGCCAGGGTTCCAGCCCCCGCACCAGATGGCCAAGACTCACGGCGTCTTTTTCCCAGCGAATCAGTCCATCCTGTTTTTTCAGCTTGGGCGCGTGGCTTGCGTTGTCGTTGTCCTGAGGCAGTGGGGTCAGCGTTTTTTCCTCCAGCCGCGCGATGGATTCTTTTACAAGAGAAGCCCCGATTTCAGCCAGACGATCGTGCAGGGTTTGAGCGTCGTCATTATCCGCGATCGGCGTTTTATCCATCAGCAGGATATCGCCGGTGTCCATTCCTATGTCCATTTTCATGGTGGTGACGCCGGATTCTTTTTCCCCGTTAATGATGGCCCAGTTGATGGGAGCCGCTCCCCGGTATTTTGGCAGGAGGGAGGAATGCAGGTTCATGCAAAACCATTTTGGGATATCAAGGACGGCCTTTTTCAAAATCTGGCCGTAAGCGACCACCACGATCAAGTCCGGCTGGAGATGTTTCAAAGTGTCGATAAACTCCGGGGCGCTGGCTTTTTCCGGTTGCAGAACGTCGATGCCTAATTTCTGCGCCAGTAGTTTTACAGGAGAGGCTGTAAGCCCCTGTCCGCGGCCCTTGGGCCGGTCGGGCTGGGTGACCACGGCGATCACGGAATGCCCGGACTCCGACAGTTGTAGAAGCGTGGGCACGGAAAAGTCCGGCGTCCCCATGAAGACGATCTTCATGCCACCTTCTCTTTCTGCTTTTTCTTGAATTTTCGCTTGAGCAAGTCCCTGCGGACTTTGCCCAGGTTGTCCCAGAACAGGTTGCCTTTAAGATGATCCATTTCGTGTTGGAAGGCGCGGGCCATGAAACCTTCGGCTTCATAACGAACCTCGTTGCCCTTGATATCGATGCCTTTGATTTCCACATGCAGAGCCCGTTTGACCGTGGCATACACTTCCGGGATGCTGAGACACCCCTCTTCGCTCAGTTCCTCGCCTTCCATCGCCGTGATGACCGGATTGATGAGAGTGATCAGGTTGTGCTCGCCCTTTTCGACTCCCATATCGACCACAAACAGGTTGTGCGGCACGCCCACCTGATTGGCCGCCAGACCGGCGCCCCTGGCATCGAGGGTGGTTTCGTACATGTCCTCGGTCAATTTGACCAGGATTTCGTCAATATTGTCCACCGGTTCCCCTTTTTTCCGCAGGACCGGGTCCAGCCAGTTTTTGATGGTCAAGATGGACACGCGTTTGTTCTTTCTGATAGTGATAAAGCTAAAGTAATCAATTCGTCTGTAAATTCTAAACTATCAAATAAAATTTGTCATGGATAAACCCACCCAGCGGACCGCTGGAGGAGATATTAACGTGCGATGGGTTTATGAGGAGTCGCCAGCTTCCTGAACCTGGAGTCTTAAGGGGGCTCGTGAGCATGTGATATTCGATCTTTGCTGTTATACCTCTTCATTATCTTTCATGCCCCGAAGGGGCAGAGTAGGGGTAGAGCGAACGGAGCTTAATATCCCCCCACGTAGTGGGGTTAGGTGGTGTATTCGGCGTTGATTTTGACGTAATCGTAGGAAAAATCGCAGGTATACATCTCTGCCGACTCTTTGCCCTGATTCAGGTCAATGGCGATGATAACCTCCGGTTTTTGCATTTTTCGGCGGAGCGAAACCATGGAAGCGTGTTTCGTGGGATTATCATTTTCGAACAGCGTGGCCCCGTTTAAGCGGATCACGATCCGCTCCGGCTGAACTGGAACCCCGGCGTAACCGATGGCGCAGATGATGCGTCCCCAGTTGGGGTCCTCGCCGAACAACGCGGTTTTGACCAGAGACGAAGTGGCGACCGAGGAAGCTATTTTTTTGGCGTGATTTTTGGTTTTGGCTCCGGTCACCTTAACCGTCACGAATTTGGTGGCGCCTTCTCCGTCTTCGACGATCTGAAACGCCAGGCTTTTGCTCACTTTCGTCAATTGGGCGGTGAATTCGGCGTATTCTTTCGATCCCCGCTTGATGGGTTTATTTCCCGCCTGCCCGTTGGCCAGGACGATGAAGGTGTCGTTGGTACTCATGTCGCCGTCGACGGTGATGCTGTTAAAAGAAGCTTCATTGGCTTCATTGAGAGCCGCCTGCAAAGTGGGATAGTCGATTCTGGCGTTGGTCTGCACGAAGCCCAGCATGGTGGCCATGTTGGGGTGGATCATACCGGAACCTTTGGCGATGCCGCCGAGCACGATTTTATTCTTTCCAATTGAAAAGCGGGCGACGGCTGTTTTGCGGGTGAGATCGGTGGTCATGATGGCTTCTGCAGCATCGTTCATGCCTTTGGCGGAACATGTTTCGACCAGTTTGGGAACCCCGTCGGTCAACGTGTCCGGCGGCAGGGGAACACCGATGACTCCGGTGGACGCGATCAAAATTTCATCCTTGGAGATGGCAAGTTCCTGGGCAAGGCGGTTGATAAGGTTTTTGCAATCAATCATGCCCTGCGCCCCGATGCAGGCGTTGGCGTTGCCGCTGTTGACCACGATGGCCCGGATGGGAACGGCTTTTTTAACGGTGCGGCGGCTTAGAACCACACTTGCGGCCTGCACCCGGTTTTTGGTGAAGACGCCGGCGGCGACCGCGGGAGTGGTGCTTAAGATGAGGGCGAGATCCTTGGCGCCATTTTTTTTGAGTCCGCAGGCGATGCCGGAAGCTTTAAAGCCGGGCACCTGGAAATTTTTTGGAGTTGGCGTTTTCATAACGTTACACGGGTCCTGCAATACGGGATGAAAAAGTTGGGCTCCCTTAGCCCGATAACGCGGGAGGAAGCCTAGAGTTTACAGTTTCTTTGCTCGCAAGCCTGGGTACATCGGGATTTTAATATTCCGCTGATAAATTAAGCACGGCGTGAGCAAACTCCTCCTCGCGGGAGCGAGTTAGGGAAAAATACCCGGCGAATCCAGAGCGGTTTTTTCATCGAGGCCCAGCATGATATTCATGTTTTGAACTGCTTGACCCGCCGCGCCCTTCACCAGATTATCGATGGCGCTGGTGAGGATGATGCGCCGGTTGCGAGAGTCGATTTGCAGTCCGATGTCACAAAAATTTGATGCCGCGACATGGTGCGTGTTGGCGAAAGTGCCAAGGTTCAGGATGCGGACGAACGGTTCGTTTTTATAATATTCCCGGTAATGCTTTCCCAATGCTTCAAGCTCAAGGTCTTTTTTTAGATTGATGTAAATGGTGCTCAACATGCCGCGCGTCATCGGCATCAAATGTGGAGAAAACGTGACCCGGATGTCCCGCCCGGCAAGGGCTGAAATTTCCTGCTCGATTTCCGGCGTGTGGCGATGCGTTGCCAGACCGTAGGCCGAAACCGCTTCGTTGCATTCGGCGAACTGGGTGTGGGTGGCCAATTTGCGCCCCGCGCCCGACACACCGGATTTGCAATCGGCGATGATCGTGTCCAGATCCACCCAGCCGGTTTTGACCAGAGGCGCAACGGCCAGGGTGACCGAAGTCGGGTAACAGCCGGGGTTGGCCACCAATTTGGCAGAGCGGATGTTGTCCCGGTGCATTTCCGGCAAACCATAAACCGCCTGACTCAAAGCTTCTTTCTGCTCATGTGGGACCGAATACCACTCCTCAAAAATTTCCGCAGATTTCAGCCGATAGTCGGCGCTGAGATCAATCACCCGGCAATTGCCCGTTAAAAAAGCCGGAACCTGGTTCATGGCGGTGGTGTGGGGCAACGCCAGAAACAAGATATCGCAGGTATCGGCGATGGCCGGGCTGAGGCTTACGAACTGCAAGTCTGAAAATCCACCAAACGAGGGAAACACATCGGCCAGCTTCTGGCCTTGATGTTTTTCCGAGGTGACCGCAGTTATTTCAACATCAGGATGTTTGATCAACAGGCGGAGCAGTTCCAGTCCGGTGTATCCGCTCGCGCCTGCAATACCGACTTTAATCATGACGCTATTAAAACGTTTGAAGGGGATTTATAAAAATTACTTGGTAATTCGGGAGTGAAGAATATCAGGAAATATTCGGCACGAAAAGGTTTCAGCTCAACGATCACCCCCCCGCGCTGGAATATTGGGTCGAGCGTCACGCTGGTCAGCGTGACGCCGGTTTCTGGATTATCGTTTGGAGAATTGAAACTTTTTGCGCGCGCCGGGCTGACCGTATTTTTTCCTTTCCACTTCCCTTGCGTCCCTGGTGAGAAATCCTGCTCTCTTCAGGGGGGTGCGAAGGTTGGGGTCGGACACGATAAGAGCCCTGGCAATTCCAAGGCGCATGGCGCCGGATTGGCCGGCCAGGCCGCCGCCTAAAACCGTGACTTTGACATCATAAGATTGAAGGGTCTCGGTCAAAACCAGAGGCAGTTTGACATTGGTTTCCAGACTGTCCCGGCGAAAGTACTCTTTCAGGTCGCGTTTATTGACGGAAATATTTCCCTCGCCGCGCTCCAGCCATACTTTGGCGATGGATTCTTTTCGTTTTCCAGTGGCATAGAATTTTTCTTCAACTTCCATCAATCAGCTCCTAAAATTATCTGCAATATTCATCAACGCTATGAGCGGGGTTTTCCGTTAAACCGTGACCGTTTCAGGGTTTTGTCCCACATGCGGATGTTGTTCGTTATCGTAAATCCGGAAATTAAGGTGCAGGGTCCGACCCAGTCGGTTTTTCGGGAGCATACCCACAATCGCTTTTTTGAGCAGATTCGAGGGTTTTTTTTCGCGTATTTCCTGCGCCGTGGTGGATTTGATGCCGCCCGGATAACCTGTATGGTGGTAATAAATTTTGTCGTCCCATTTTTTCCCGGTCAACTTGACTTTTGCGGCATTGATGATGATCACATTGTCGCCGGTGTCCACATGCGGCGTAAAAATCGGTTTGGTTTTTCCACGGATGATCGCGGCGGCCTTACTGGCAATACGACCCACAGCTTTATCAGTGGCGTCAATGATCACCCATTTTTTTTCAAAATCGCCTTTTTTGGCGGAGTACGTCTTCATATGGATTCAGTCTTTCGGTTTCAGATTCTGCTTTCGGATAACAAACCGTTGATCTTAAGAAAATCTTCCTCTTCTGTCAATAGATTTGTTAATATAACCTCAAAAAATACACGCCGATGGGTGATTTTTGGCCAGGCCGGTATTTTAACCGGATTATTCCTGCGGGATAGAAAATTTGAACCCGACCCTGGGGTTGCCGGCTTTCTTTTTTTTGTGAAATGAGGTATTTTATCCGGCCGGCGTACCTCCAGTTAGACCCTGGACTGAATATTGACGTGTGATCCAGCGTAGCGCGGGTCCAAATATTCACGTTCGATGGGTTAATGAGGAATCAAAAGTAACCAGCCATCCCGTATATCTTGAGCAACCCATGAATGAAATGACTAAAACACCCACACCCGAATTGGAAACTCAGGTTCCCGATGAAAGCGTTTCCGGTAAGGCCACTGATTTGGACCGGGGAATCGAGCGATCCAGGGAATTTTTGCTGTCGCAACAATCCGCCGAAGGATTCTGGGTAGATGAGCTCGAATCGAACCCCACCATAACGGCGGAGCTCATCTTTTTCATGCACATGACAGGACAGGTGGACCTGCAAAAACAGGAGAAGTTCGCCCAATATCTCCTCAAAATGCAACGCGAGGACGGCAGCTGGACGCTTTATTACGGCGGGCCGTGCGATATCAATTCCACGGTGGAATGTTATATGGCGCTCAAGATGGCTGGGTATTCCCCGGACCATCCGGCGATGGTGAAAGCAAAGTCCGCGGTCCTGGCCAACGGTGGCATTAAAAAGACCCGGGTCTTCACAAAAATTTTTCTCGCCCTGTTCGGGCAGATTTCCTGGGACGTGCCGCCAGCGATTCCGGTCGAAGTGATTCTTTTGCCCGACGGTTTCTGGATGAATATTTATGAAATTTCCAGCTGGTCGCGCGGCACGGTGGTTCCATTATCTGTGGTGTGCGCTCATAAACCGGTCCACAAACTGGAGCCGGGCCGGGATGTGCAGGAATTATTCACGGAAAATGACCGGGATCTGGGGTTTCATGCTGACGGCCATTTATTTTCCTCCTGGAGAAATTTCTTCATTCACCTGGACGGTTTTATCAAAACCCTTGGAAAATCGTCCTGGAAACCTTTTCGTAAAGCGGCGTTAAAAAAAGCCGAAGCGTGGATTCTGTCTCATCAGGAGGACGAGGGCGATTTCGGCGGCATTCAGCCCGCCATGCTCAATTCCCTCCTGGCCCTGCATTTTTTAGGCTACGCCCCCGATCACCCGGTCCGCGTCAAGGGCATGGAAGCGGTGGAACGATTCCTCATCGACCGGGGCGACCACATCGTGTTTCAGGCCTGCGTGTCTCCCCTGTGGGACACGGCCATCGCCTGCAACGCCTTGCTGGATTCAGGGATGTCACCCGAGGACCCGGCGCTGATCAAAGCCGGGGAGTATATGGTGAAAAAGCAGGTCGTGAAACCGGGCGACTGGACGGTGAAAAACCCGCACGCTGAGCCCGGCGGTTGGGCGTTCGAGTTTTACAATGAACTGTATCCCGATACCGACGACACGGCGGAAATCTTAATCGCCCTGGATCGCATCGCCATTCCCGACCATCGCTGGAAGCATAAAGAGAGCCAGCGGGCCTTGACCTGGTTGTTGAGCATGCAAAGCAAAAATGGCGGCTGGGGAGCTTTCGATCAGGACAACAACAAGGAAATCCTAAACGAAGTGCCTTTTGCCGATCATAAAGCCCTGCTTGACCAGCCCACGGTGGATGTTTCCAGCAGAATCCTGTGGTGTCTGGGAAAATACGGGTTTCAAAGGGACCACCCGAGGGTTAAGCGGGCGCTGGAGTTTGTGAAATCCAATCAGGAGCCGGATGGTTGCTGGTGGGGACGCTGGGGGGTCAATTATATTTACGGCACCTTTTTAGCCCTGAATGGATTGGCCCATATGGGAGAAGACATGACGAGGCCCTTTATTCGCCGGGCGGTGAGTTGGCTTGAAAACTGTCAGAACGGGGACGGCGGCTGGGGCGAAACCTGCGAAAGTTATGAAAAACCGGAACTGCGCGGGCAGGGAGTGAGCACCGCGTCGCAAACCGCCTGGGCGATTCTGGGATTGGTCGCCGCAGGAGAAGCCGGAAACCCGGTCACAAAGAAGGGGGTTGAGTTTTTACTCAAACAGCAGAATGAAGAAGGCACCTGGTGGGAGGATGAGTTCACCGGGACGGGTTTCCCGATTCATTTTTTCATCAAATACCACATGTACCAGCACTTTTTCCCCCTGATGGCGTTATCACGCTATCGCAATGCCCCACTACGTGGGGAGGATGAGCCCGCGTAGAGCAGAACAACCCTGCGAACATAACGGTTCTCAGGGGCTGGCGAGCGAAGCGAACGTAGCCCTCCTGCGTAGCAGGCTTTTCCTCCCCTGTAAAGGGCGTCAATAATGCCGCATCAATTCTACGGCAAACTTGGTGCGGGTCAGGTTTTCCGTGGCCGACGCGATGACCTCCCCGCTGGCGATGTCGATGAGGGTCAGGTGAACGTCGAGATTCGTCCCTAAATCCGTCAGCTTACCCGTTAAGATGGCCTGTGCGTTCAAGGCTTTGCCCAGCCGTTCGAGCTCCGGCCTCGTGTATACATAAGAGGGCGGTAAATTGAGCTTGGTCAGGACATCATTGACTTCGCCCTTTTGAGTCACCCTAAAGACCCGGTCTTTGGCAATGGCCTCCACGACACGGGTGGAAATATATTCTCCCAGAATGGGGGCTTTTTTTTCGGCGTTGATGGGGTCGATCACCGCCACCCGGTTGATTTCGTATTCGAAGCTGTCCTTGGAGAGTTGCTTGACCAGTTTTTCGGCTTTCCCTTTGTAGTAACCCGAATCCGACTGGGTTCCAAACCAGGCCGACCAGTTGTCTGAAGGCGCCATTTTGACTTCGCAGGCGGCCAGGGAAAGCGTGAGGATGAGAAGTGGAAAAAGTTTGTTTGTTTTCATAGGGGCATAAAATCCTGATAATTTAGGTCATTATCGTCATTTTTGGGGTTTTCCTAAAGGCCGTCCATAAAAATTATTTGGGGCCCGCCAGCGTGCCGATGGATGAAATATTGCCGTTCCCTGGAATTATGGATGGCCGAAGCTGACTTTTTTCAGAATCCTCCCGAAATTTATTCGGTGAAATTCGTGAATAAATTTCCCCTTGCGGGAGCAAGTTCTGAAAATTCTTTGGATTTCATGTATAAATAAGAGTCACACATATTTTAAAATTTGTCAGGAAGGTCCATATGTCCAAAGATGCATTTGTAACAGGGGTACTAATAATTTTTATGCTGGCGACATTGCCAGCTTGTGCGGAAGAGGTTGCAGAGGAGCCTGCGGTGCAACTGCCGCCCCGGGAACATACCTGGGTGCGCAAGGAAACCATGAAAAAATCAAAAGATGTCTTTTTTGCCAAGCAGGAGTCCGCCGAGGCCCCTATTCCAATCAACGAGGAACTGGCAAAAAAACTTTCGCAATCCCAGTCATCCGAAGTTAAAGGTTCCGTTAAAGATACGGCTTCCTGTCTCGCGGTGTTGAAGCCTCTGGATACTCAAAGGACCACCGTGCAAAAGGCCGGTGGAATGTGGGGCGCTTACGAACGTTCGGCAGAGGTACGCGTTCGTTCCAATAAGGGAATGCAGATCGACAGCCGGATCAATAAATTGATTTTTGCCCTGGGTCATCTTTGCAAAACCGCCAAAGGGTTGCCGCAGAATAATATTGCGCGGGTCATTTCTAATAAGGTTTCTGCAAACGGCAAGGAAGCGGTCACTCAGGAATTCCTGGACCTTGGGAAGGCTCCGAAGGATATCGAACTCTGGCTGGAGTATGCGGATTACTGGCAGAAAAACGAAAAACGCGATCTCGATTATAAAACCATCGAGGGCCTGATGGCTCAATCCGTGCCCCTGATCGACCTGTACGAAGAGTTGACCCAAAGGACGGTGGATGCAACCAGCAAGCAGAGTTTTCTTTCAGACTCCGTGACCCTGCTGGAAACCATGAAAAAATTATCGTCCACCGATGATTACATCGTATTAGCGCTCAACGAGGAAAAAGACGCGCCGTACGAAAACCTCGACCCGGATATGTGACTCCCTCCCGGGAGGGGGAGTTTGCTCACGCCGCGCAACATTTTTTGGGGCTCGTTAGCATGTGATATTCGACCATTGCCTTCATGCCCCGAAGGGGTAGTAGGGGTAAAGCGAACGGAGCCTTAAACTTTTCTTCCCGCGTAGCGGGTTAATTGAAAGTGGAAACGGAGGGGCTTTTTGAGAGGGATCGCTTTTTGGGTTTTTTAGCTGGGATTTTTCCTGCGGAAGTTTTTCTCTTCAGTTTAATTTTTTTGTCGAATGCAACCTGCAGGACTTCGTCTATAGAGCTTAAGGCGTGAAACGTGATGGCTTTACGAACGTTCGCCGGAATATCCTGTAAATCCTTTTCATTGTCCTTGGGAAGGATGACGTTGGTGATTCCGGTTCTATGGGCGGCCAGAATCTTTTCTTTCAACCCACCAATGGGCAGTACCTTTCCCGTCAACGTCAATTCGCCGGTCATGGTGAGGCCATGACGAACAGGTGTCTTGGTCAGCGCTGAAATCAAGGCCACCGCCATCGCGATCCCGGCCGAGGGCCCATCTTTTGGAACCGCCCCTTCCGGGATGTGGATATGAATGTCCATCTTCTGGTAAAAGTTTTTCGTGAGCCCCAATTCGACTGCCCGTGACCGGACATAGGTCATCGCCGCCTGGGCGGACTCCTTCATGACATCGCCAAGTTTCCCGGTGGGGACCAGTTTTCCGGTGCCGGGGATGGTGGTGACTTCGATATAAAGCAGTTCCCCGCCAAATTCCGTCCACGCCATGCCAATGGCCACCCCGGTATCGAGAGGTTCCAGGGTTTCCGTGGGTTGAAATTTCGGGATGCCCAGATATTTGTCCAACTGAGAGGGGATCAGTTTTAACGAGAATTTTTTCCCCTGCTTGACCACTTCCATGACCACTTTACGGCACAGGTTGGCGATTTCCCGTTCCAGATTTCTGACGCCGGCTTCGCGGGTGTATTCGCGGATGACTTTTTCCAATACATTTTTGCCGAACTGGAGATTTTTTTCGAGCAGGCCGTGCTCCTGTAATTTTTTTGGGATCAAAAACTTTTCCGCGATGTTTACTTTTTCCTGATCGGTGTATCCCGGCAGGCGCAAAATTTCCATCCGGTCCAGCAGGGGCTGGGGGATGGTGTGCAGTACGTTGGCGGTGCAGATGAACATGGCGTGGGAAAGATCGTAATCGATTTCCAGGTAATGGTCGTTGAAATTGGTGTTTTGTTCCGGGTCCAGAACCTCGAGCAAAGCCGATGAGGGGTCGCCGCGAAAATCGCTGGTCATTTTGTCGATTTCATCCAGCATGAATACAGGGTTTGCCACTCCGGCTTTTTTCATGCCCTGGACAATCTTCCCTGGCATGGCTCCGATGTAGGTTCGGCGGTGGCCACGAATTTCAGCTTCATCCCGGATGCCTCCCAAAGAAACGCGGACAAATTTACGATCCATCGCTTTAGCGATGGATTTCCCCAGAGAGGTTTTTCCCACACCGGGCGGGCCCACAAGGCAAATGATGGGTCCTTTGATTTTTTTCACCAGTTTGACAACCGCAAGGTGCTCGGTGATGCGTTCTTTAACTTTTTCCAGGCCGTAATGGTCTTCGTCTAAAATCTGCTGGGCATGATCGAGTTTGATTTTTTCTGAACCAGGCACTTTTTTCCACGGCAGATCGACCAGCCATTCGATATAAGTTCTGGACACGGTGGCTTCGGCGGACATCGGTTGCATGAGCTCCAGTCGCCTCAGTTCCTTCATGGCTTTGTCGTTGACATCTTTCGGCATCTTGGCTTTTTTGATTTTCTGCGTGAGCTCGTCGATATCCGACTTGAATTCATCACGCTTGCCAAGTTCCTTCTGGATGGCTTTGATTTGTTCATTGAGGTAAAACTCTTTTTGACTGCGCTCCATCTGTTTACGCACCCGCCCATGCACGCGTTTTTCAATTTTCAAAACTTCCATCTCGGACTTGAGCGTGGACATCAGCTTGTTCAACCGGTCCACAGGATTATACGTTTCCAGGAGCTCCTGTTTGTCCGTGGTCTGGAAAACCATGTAGGCGGCGATGGTGTCCGCGAACCGATGCGGTTCGGTGATATTGGCCGTTGCGGAAACCGCTTCCAGGGGGATTTTCTGGTTCAGTTTGACGTATTGCTCGAACACGGTGCCGACGCCCCGGATGAGTGCTTTGATGTCCGCGGTCAACTGGGTGTTTTCATGGATCTTGATGACCTCGACCTGGTAAAAGTCCGGGTTCTTGGTGAATGCATTGATTCTGCCGCGCTGTATCCCTTCCACCAGGACCTTCATGGTCCCGTCGGTCAGTTTTAAAATTTGCAGGATGTTCGCCAGCGTCCCGGTTTCATAAATTTCGTCGGGAGTGGGGTCGTTATTGGAAGGATTGCGCTGAGCCGAAAGAAAAATATGCTTTTGCTCGGCCATGGCCTTTTCCAGCGCGCGGACGGATTTATCCCGTCCCACAAACAGGGGAATGACCATGAAAGGGAAAACGACAATATCCCTCAAGGGGAGTAGCGGAAGTTCAAGTTTTTCGATCGTCATTAGCTTGCTTGTTTTTGTTTATGATAGACGAGGAGCGGTTTTTCGTTATTCAGGACAACTTCTTCGCTGATAACCACTTCCTCGATATTTTCGCTTCCCGGTATTTCGAACATGACATCCAGCATGGTGTCTTCGAGAACGGCTCTTAGGCCACGGGCTCCGGTTTTACGTTTGATGGCTTTTTGAGCCACCGCTCGGATGGCGCCGTCGGTGAATTTCAGTTTGACGTTTTCAAATTCAAATAACTTTTGGTATTGCTTGGTGAGGGCATTTTTGGGTTCTGTCAGCACTTTCACCAGAGCGTCTTCATTGAGTTCTTTCAGCGTAGCGACCACGGAAAACCGCCCGACAAACTCAGGGATCAACCCGTATTTGAGCAGATCTTCGGGATGGGTTTTTTCCAGGATGGCCTCATCTTCTTTTTCCTGTTTGGTGATGATCTGCTGGCCGAAGCCCAGCGCCTTTTTGCCTATGCGATTACGAATGATGCTTCCAAGACCGACAAACGCCCCGCCGCAAATGAACAGGATGTTGGTGGTGTTGACCTGTAAAAATTCCTGATGCGGGTGCTTGCGTCCGCCCTGCGGGGGAACGCTGGCTGTGGTCCCTTCGATTATTTTTAACAGCGCCTGTTGCACGCCTTCACCGGAAACGTCCCGGGTGATGGACGGGTTTTCGGATTTTCTGGATATCTTGTCGACTTCGTCAATGTAAATGATGCCGCGTTCTGCTTTTTCCACATCGTAATCGGCGCTTTGCAGGAGTTTGAGGATGATGTTTTCGACGTCTTCGCCCACGTAACCCGCTTCGGTCAGGGTGGTGGCATCGACGATGGTGAAAGGAACGTCGAGCACCTTGGCCAGGGTCTGCGCCATCAGGGTCTTGCCGGAACCGGTCGGCCCGATGAGCAGCACGTTGCTTTTTTGCAATTCAACGTCATCCATGTCCACAGCAGAGTCCACCCGTTTGAAATGATTGTGCACGGCGACGGAAAGGATTTTTTTGCATTGCTCCTGCCCGACAATGTACTGGTCGAGGTGTTTATAGATATCTTTGGGTTTCAGGAGGTGTTGAAAGTCCTCACTTTTCTCCTGCGCCCACTCCTCCACCATGATTTCATTGCACAACTCAATACACTCATCACAGATGTAAACGGTGGGTCCGGCGATCAGTTTTTTGACTTCTTCCTGGCTCTTACCGCAAAAAGAACATCGGTAGTTGCCTGATGTGGAATTTTTCTTGGCCATAAATCCTCTTAATGGATGTTTTTCGAGGGGGTCGTCAGTTATTGGGTTTCTTACTGATACTATTTATCATCTTTTTCTTTTTTCTTTGCCTTGGAACCTGCCAGTGCGGCGTCCAATTCTTTGGATTCCACCCGCTTGGCGATGACATTGTCGATCAATCCGTAGGTTTTCGCTTCTTCACCGGTCATGAACCGGTCCCTTTCGGTGTCACTGTGAACTTTTTTGACATCCTGTCCGCAATGATCCGCCAGAATGCTATCCAAAACTTCACGGACTTTGGAAATTTCCTTGGCCTGGATTTCGATGTCGGAATGCTGACCCTGGAAACCGCCGCTTGGCTGATGAATCATGATCCTGGAATGCGGCAGTGCGAAACGCTTGCCACTGGCGCCTGCGGCCAGCAATAAGGCACCCATGCTTGCGGCCTGACCCATGCAAATGGTCTGCACGTCGGGCTTGATGTATTGCATGGTGTCGTAAATGCCGAGCCCTGCGCTGACGTGTCCGCCGGGGCTGTTGATGTATAAATAAATATCCTGCTCGGGTTCGTCCGATTCCAGAAAAAGCAGTTGCGCGATGGCCAGATTGGCGACGTGATCGTCAATGGCGGTTCCTAAAAAAATGATCCGGTCTTTGAGCAGACGCGAATAAATATCGTAAGATCGTTCTCCTCGACTCGTTTGTTCTACAACAATGGGCACCAGCTGATTGTAAATTTCGCTCATATTGGGCTCTTTTTCTCTCTAAAAGGGGATA
>JAJDAZ010000006.1 GCA_029261595.1 Nitrospinaceae bacterium
TTTATCATTACACTCTCAAACTAAGTTGAATGCCGTGGCCCGACAGTTAAATGAGCGGCCACGTAAAACATTAAAATTTGAGACACCAGCTAAACGTTTTAACGCATGGGTTGCATCGACCACTTGAGACCGCCGCCGAAAGCAGACATGGATACCCCGCACGTAAATCGGTTGCCAAACCCCCATTCCAACCAGTACAAACCCTTAGTTGTTTGAAGTCTCGTGCCTACATTGCGCCTACATAATAAAAATGGGCTATGAGACGAATCTCATAACCCATTGATGTAATTGGTGGGCCGTCTCGGGGTCGAACCGAGGACCTACTGATTAAGAGTCAGTTGCTCTGCCAATTGAGCTAACGGCCCACATCATTAAATTTTCGGATAATGGCTTGTCAAACTAGCATTTTCAATGGGGTGAGTCAACCGTTCGCACAGCGGGGAAATTCTTCACTTCCTCGCTGACAAGTCTTTTTAAATTTATCCGATTGCTGGCAGGACGATTTTTATGATGAGTGCCGTTTCTGACCTGGAAACGCTAAATAGCAGCGATACGATTTGGCATTGAATGGCACTGATCAAGCTTGCCATCCCCCCCAGAAGCAGGGACAACAACAGAAACAAAAAGGCTTTTTTTCGGTCTTCCCGCATTTGCACCAAATCGATCAGAAACCCGACAAACATCAATCCGAAAAACAATACCCTTTGCGCATTCCACAAAATTGCTTCCGCGGGCAGTGGTTCTTTCCGTTCGCCGGGGAAGTGATACTCGTCCATGAATCCCAAAAAATAAACGGCAATCAGAAATAGAGCCCAGACGCGATGGAGCAGGGTGAGGGTTTCTGCTAATTTTTCCTGAGACACGGCAGCGGCTCTCTTTTTATGCAAGGTGAGCTCTTCAGTCTACCTGTCAAGAGGCCTCGCTCGGTGTATTGAGAAGTCACAAAATTTTCAGGATCAACCATGGCACAACCCATTGGTTTGTCAAGAATTAGCTTTTTCCGGATCGCCTAAGAATCTTATGATATAATTTGCCATCCAAATTAGTAAGGGTGTTCTGATTTTAGAACAAATTAATGAATTTTCCATGCCATCTTTTAATTTGAAGACACAGTGATGGGAGCCGGGCGGTCCGGGTCGTTTTGCCGGTAAACGGGCTTCTCAAAACTATAGAGTCTTGATTTTATTGCATTTGACCAACTATATTTTAACTTTTTCTATAACACTTAATTAGAAGGGATCATGAAATGGCTATCAGACTAGGCGATACAGCGCCGGATTTTACGGCGGAAACCAGCCAGGGGACGGTTGAATTTCATAAATGGCTGGGGGACAGTTGGGGGGTTTTGTTTTCCCATCCCAAAGACTATACCCCGGTTTGCACGACGGAACTGGGACGGGTGGCAAATTTAAAAGGCGAATTTGATAAAAGAAATGTCAAAGTACTCGCAGTGAGTGTGGACCCGCTCGATTCCCACCAAGGCTGGATCAAGGACATCAATGAGACCCAAAGTTGCACGGTGAATTATCCGATCATAGCCGATCCGGAGAAAAAAGTCGCTACTTTGTACGACATGATTCACCCGAATGCGTTGAACAATCTGACGGTTCGCACGGTATTCGTCATCGGTCCGGATAAAACGGTTAAATTGTCTTTGACCTATCCGGCTTCTACCGGAAGAAATTTTGATGAAATTCTTCGCGTCATCGATTCTTTGCAATTGACCGCAAATTATCAGGTGGCCACTCCAGTGGATTGGAAGCATGGTGACGATTGTGTTGTCGTCCCCGCCATCAAAACGGAAGATATTCCTGCAAAGTTTCCGAAAGGGTTTACCGAGGTCAAACCTTATCTAAGGATGACCCCACAACCCGACCTATAGGTTAACTAATTTTGAAAGGCCTGAACGGGCGTTGGCCGTTCGGGCCTTTTTTATAATGAGCGCTCAAAAAGACAAGAGTCAGATTTCTAACCTCATCCGTCTTCTCGACGACCGGGATGGATATGTCCGTAACCAGGTCCGGGATCAGTTGATTGAAATCGGAGAGGACGCTCTGCCTTTTCTGGAAATGGCCGAACGGACCGAAAATCCTGTTCTTCAGACGATGGCGAGAGATGTCATCCAGGCGATTCTTCCCGCGCAATTGGGGGAAAAGTTCAGGCAACTAGCCCTTTCTGCCCGTGGGAGCGATCTCAACCTGGAAGCGGGCATTAAGTTGTTGTCGGAATTTGGTCATCCCATAAGTGAGCCGGAAGAGATAACCCTTTTTTTGGACCGCCTCGCCGCCAAACTGAAAAATCATCTGACCGGAGACGATTCTCCCGATAAGACCGTTCAGGCATTGACTCAATTCCTTTTTGTTGACGAAAATTTTTCGGGAAACGATTCGAATTACCTCGACCCGGATAACAGTTATTTTAATAAAGTACTCCAGCGCAAAACAGGCCTTCCCATCACCCTGTCCGTCTTGTGTGTGTTGGTTGCCAGGCGGTTGAACCTGCCCATCGTCGGAGTGGGTTTACCGGGGCATTATATCGTTAAATACGCTTTACCCGCTCACCCGGTTTTTTTTGATCCCTTTCACAAGGGCCGGATTCTGCAACGAGAGGACTGCATTCAGATAGTGAATAGAGCGGGGTTCCATTTTGAGGAGCATCACCTTTCCCAATCGACCCACCGGGAAACCCTTGTAAGGATGATGAATAATCTGGTGGCGGCATACAATCAAACCGGTGATGTGAAAAAATCGCAACAGCTAAAGGAATACATTGGCATTTTGCTAAATTCACCCCAGAGTTTTTCAACCAAATCACCTTAAACATTCAGAGTAATGACATGGAAAAAACCATCGTAGTGACCGGGGCGGGTCATGGCATTGGGCGGGCCATCGCAAAACTTTTGTCGGCACAAGAATATTCTCTCCTTCTTCTGGGCCGTAATGTTGAACATCTGGAAAGTGTCCGCGAATCCCTTAAGAATCCCTCGGTGCACAAAAGTTTTTCCTGCGACATCCGGCAGGCCGAACAGGTTCGCGACGCCTTGACAGAAAGCGGGATTCAATCTCTTTACGCGGTGGTGGCCAATGCGGGGATCGGTGGAGAAAACCATTATTCGAAAAATGATCCCTGGCAGGACGTCATCGATACCAATCTTACGGGGACCTATTACACCATTCAGGAATGTCTTCCTCTCCTGAAAAAAAGTCCGGAACCTTATAAAAAAATCGTCATCACTTCATCCATCCTTGCCCGACTGGGCGTTCCCGGCTACTCGGCCTACTGCGCCTCCAAAGCCGGTCTCCTGGGGCTGATGCGCTCCCTGGCCGCCGAACTGACTTCCGATAATATTCTGGTAAACGCCATTTGTCCTGGCTGGGTGAATACGGCTATGGCGCAGGAGGGTTTGCAGGGTTTCGCCGACGCGCTTAGGATTTCCAAAGAGGAAGCCTATGATCAGGCAATGTCCCAGGTACCCCTGGGGAAAATGTCCGAACCGGAGGAGATCGCCCAATTAGTCTCCTTTTTAATTTCAGACGCGCAGACCTCATTCACCGGACAAACCCTGGATATCAACAACGGCGCATTGATGCCTTGACCGAGCCATTCCTGTTCCTGGTGGTCGACCAAATGAAAAGGCCTTCAACCTGAAGGCCTGAATATTTTAATTTGGAAAATGTGATAAAGAATGAGGGCGGGAGCTACGCTTGCGCCTCTTCAGGTGGCGTGAAACCACCGCCTATTTCCTGAGGAAGAGGTTCGGAGTTCCCGGTATTGGTCAATGGCTGTAGAAATTCGCCCAATTGTTCCTGCAGGAAAAGAATCAGATCATTAAGCGATCGTAAGATGGATTCACCTTTGGGCAACTGCGCCGCCTGTGATTCAAACTCCGCTTCCACGGCGGAAAATATGAGGTCGGAAAGATTACGGATATTGTCCGTACTGATGGGCTCCTGCGCTGGGTTTGTGGACTCCACATTGCCGGGGTCAATAGCCTGAACAGGCGCGCCCGATGAATACGCCTGGGTAGAAAATGTGGCTGTGATCACCCGTTCCAGTTCCAGTTGAATATCCTCAAGTGTTCCCAGGGAACCGGCCAGAATGCCAGCGGCGTTTTCAAAATCAAACTCACCTGATGAAAAAAAGTCCCGTGCCACCGGACCGATCGCATCGACCAGACGCTGGATAGCGTCCAACTCTTCAGCGTTCAAATCGCCCTGAACCGATATCGAATAGCGGGAAGCCGCCACGGCAACCGAGGAAATGTCCTGAACGGCGACATCGTTGGCAAACCGGGTTTGAGTTTCGGATTCTGTCAGGGATTGCTCATTTTGAAAGGATAATTCCACCAGATCCCCTTCTTTGGTTTTGAGGGTCAAATCCGTTGCAAAAGCAACACTTGTAGAGGCCAGATAACTTTGGCGGCCAACTACCGGGTATTGAGTTGCAACTTCTGAGATTTCCATGACAAGGGGCCTATTTGATTTTGATTGAAAACTTCTTTCCATCTGGTTTTAGTATCGGCAGGGGCTTTAAAGATATTTAGTAAAAAAAATCAGAAACTTAAAAGTTTTTTAATTTCCAGTTCCCTGTTCCTCAAAATATTCGGAGTGCCATAAGAATATCTTGCTCAAACAGGCAAATTTTTCAAAAAGACGAAAACAGTGGATTGAAAAAATATTTTGGCGGGAATCAAATATCACGCAGGCGGGGCGCCTTTTTATCTTTTTCTGACAGGAGGGGATTTTCTACGGGCCAGTCGATGCCAATGTCCGGGTCGTTCCACAGAATGGCCCGTTCTCCGGAAGGAGTGTAGTACTCGGAACATTTATAAAGAAATTCAGCGCGTTCACTCAAGACGCAGAACCCATGAGCAAACCCCACAGGGATGTACATCTGCAAATGGTTTTCCCCGGAAAGCCGCGTGCCAAACCATTTGCCAAAAGTGGGGGACCCTTTGCGAATATCGACCGCCACGTCAAAAACTTCTCCATATGTGACCCGCACCAGTTTGGCCTGTGCCGGGTTCTCCTGAAAATGCAATCCACGCAGAACGTTTTTGTTTGATATCGAATGATTGTCCTGAATGAACTCGTCCTGGATTCCGTGGTCGATATATTTTTGTTTGACGTAGCACTCATAAAAAGAACCGCGAACATCGGAATGCACTTTCGGTTCGATGATCAATACGCCATCCAATTCTGTTTTTGTTATCTGCATGGGTATTTCCAAAGAAGCATTTGGGAATTAAAATTCTTGATGGTCCTAAATTTCTGCCGGTGTTTCCTTGCCGGAATTTTCCGCAACAAACGGGAGCGCCATGATGAAATACAATAGCATGGCCACTTCCGAATCATAAAAATTCACCTCAAATAATCCTCCCGCAAGAAAGCCCAGAACCGCAGCGGCGCTTCCATGAATCACCCAGTGTCGGGACGAATTTTTTGCCGGATCTCGGGTTCTTCTGAATAATGCCAGAAAATAGCCCACCCAGATGGAGACCCATGCGGTCAAACCCAGTAGTCCCGTATCCACCGCCACCTGAACGAGATTGTTGTGCATGCCCTTGTATTTTTTAATGTATCCCGTTGGGTCGGGGTAATTGGTATGCACCAGATCCATGCATCGAAAGCCGCACCCTGTCAAAGGGTAATCCTTGAAAACATTCCACCCGCCCTGCCAAAGTGCCAGGCGGGATTGAAACGTCCAATCCGAAAGGTCCACCATCGAATGAATTCTATCTTTGACGCCGGCGGGAGAAAGCAGTAACGCCAGGACAAGCAATACCGGGATGGCCCAAAGCAGGCGCGTTTTCCAGACAATCACCAGAAACACCAGGCCGGTCAAAAAACCCAGCCAGGCCTGCCGGGTCAGGGTCAGGAGCAGACAGACGATGATGAGAAACACCGCAACGCCGAGCCAATTCTCTCTCGGGTCCTTCAGCAGCAATCGTCCGAGCGCCACCAGACCCGCCAGCATCAGGACTCCCGCAAACGTCATGTAGACGCTCATAGTCCCTTCAACACGGGTCTCGGGGGTGACCGGAGTCAACAGGCCCTGGAAAATTCCGTAACCGGCGGCCACACACCCTGCCGCCACCAGCAAAAGGACCAGAAAATCCCTTTGCTTCTCATCCTTGATGCTGTTGACCGCCCAGAAAAAAATGAGAATCTGCAAGAGTTTCTTCAAGGGTTTGAGGCTGTAGCTTGGGTCCACCGCCGTCACCACAGCCAGAAGGCAGGCCGCAATAAACAGGAGAAAAGGAATCCCCAGGGGAAACCGGACCTGTTTCCAGGACTGGTTCAACGAAACCTTAGTCACCCAGGCAACGGTTCCCACCGCAAAAGCAATTTGCGTGATGCTGATAGAAAACATCGAAAACAACACAAACAGGATCAGAGTGCCGGATAAAGCCCGGTCCAGCGCAGGCGTCCACGGGTGAGAGGATTCTATTGTGGACATAGCATTAAATTAAGATAGCCGTTGATCTGTAAGAAACGATTGGGTGTCATGAAATGGAGGTTTTCATCTAAGAAAAAGGAGAAAAGTGGATCGGCGCTTCAAGCCGGACGAAATTATACGGGGTTCCAAAAGGTTAGTAAACCTTTTGCCCGGGGATTTGTTGGATGGCTTTCCCTTGAAGCCCTTAGAGGCAGGGAAATCGGGAACGGTTACTCCGTCCCTTGCTCAATCGGTTTTGCAGGTTCGGTCCAGAAGGAAATACAACGGACAAAACCCGGTCAGCCCGCTCTGTAAAAGTGTGAGGCCCAGCAATCCCGGAACCAGCAACCAGACCGGATCAACCCAATACCCAAGGGCGGCTCCTGCGGCAACAACAGCCCCGACAATTCCGTCGTGGATGCGTCTTTTTGTGTTCATTCCAGTTCCTTCCCCAAATAATATCAAACATTGGATATTCCATTTTATCACAGTCCCCACAAGAACCTCTTAAATATGTAATTTCCGGCGCAATCTGTTAAAATCTTCCCCTTTAAATCGACCCTGTTTTTAAGTGCCTGCATACACTCTAGGACAGCTGGATAATTTTCAGGGGCTCATCAGTCACATTAAGAGTTCAGGATCAACCAATACTCAATAAATAATTTGAAGAAAATATTATGATAAAAATCATTCCCGCAGTGGATGTTAAAAACGGAAAATGCGTTCGCCTGATTCAAGGAAAGGCCGATCAGGAAACTATTTATTCAGACGACCCGGTGGCCATGGCCGGTCATTGGGATGAAGAAGGTGCCAGGCTCATCCATGTGGTGGATTTAGATGGCGCGTTTGATGGAATCCCCAAAAACGCCGAGCTGATCAAAAACATCATCTACAACAGTTCCGTGGACATTCAGGTAGGCGGCGGCATCCGCACACTGGAAGCCATCGAAACCTATGTCAATGCCGGAGCCTACCGGGTGATTCTGGGTACCATCGCCCAAAGCGATCCCAAGTTCGTCGAGCAGGCTTGCAAACAATTTCCAGGGAAAATCACCGTGGGCATCGACGCCCGGGACGGGTTCGTCGCGGTGAAAGGCTGGCTCGAGGTTTCCAACCAAAAAGCTACCGACCTTGTGAAGCAAATGGAACCCCTCGGCGTCGCCGAGTTCATTTTTACGGATATCAGCCGCGACGGCATGTTGCAGGGCCCCAACCTCACGAGCGTGCGCGAATTTGCCGACTCCACCAAACTGCCGGTGATCGCATCCGGCGGGGTGGGCAGTTTGGAGGACATTTCCAATCTGCTGGAGTTGGAATCTCACGGGGTGAGCGGCATCATCACCGGCAAAGCACTATACGATAAAAGCATTTCATACCGCGATGCCCGGAAACTGGTGGAAGAAGATGCTGGCTAAACGAATCATCCCCTGTCTGGATGTTAAAGACGGCCGCGTGGTGAAGGGAGTCCAGTTCGTGAATCTGGTGGACGCGGGCGACCCGGTGGAAATCGCCGCCGCCTACGAGAAAGAGGGTGCGGACGAACTGACTTTTCTGGATATCACCGCGTCCCACGAAAAGCGCGATACCATCCTCGATGTGGTGGCCCGCACGGCGGAAAAGGTTTTCATGCCGCTGACGGTGGGGGGCGGGGTCCGCAAGATCGAAGACATCCGCAATCTCTTAAAGGCCGGAGCCGACAAGGTGGCCATCAACACAGCGGCGGTGCACAACCCGGAATTTGTCGGGCAGGCGGCCAAACGGTTCGGCAGTCAGTGCATCGTGGTCGCCATCGACGCCAAACAGGTCGAGCCGGAGACCCCCTCAACCCCGCCCGCGCTTGACTGGCACGATCATCACCCAGACTTGTTTCTTGCGGAGTCCGATGGGCCACCTCTCTGGCAGGTGTTCACGCATGGCGGGAGAAACCCGACCGGAATCGATGCGGTCAAATGGGCGAAGCAGATGGAAACGTTCGGGGCGGGGGAAATCCTGCTCACCAGCATGGACCGGGATGGCACCAAGACCGGCTATGACCTTAAGCTCAATCGAGCCGTTTCCGAGGCCGTCGGCATACCCGTGATTGCCTCCGGCGGCGCAGGCACGCTGGAACATTTATACGAAGGCATTGTGGAAGGCAAGGCCGATGCGGTGCTTGCCGCATCCATTTTTCACTTCAAGGAATTCACCATCGGTGAAACCAAGCAATACTTGAAATCCAAAAACATCGTAGTGAGAATCTAACCCGCTACGTGGGCGGGAAAAGTGGGGCTGACTCTCTCTTCGGTCATGAGCCCTGGAGAGCCTGAAATCCATCGAACGTCAGTAACTGGTCCAGCGCTACGCTGGCCCGCGTAGCGGGAGATAATTTCACACCACGCCGCAATGTTTCAGCTGGATGGTTTTGGCTTCGGCGTTGAGGGTTGCGTTGATGCCGAAGGGCAGGGTCCACATTTCCCTGCCGTGTCCGATGGGGAAATTCGTGACGATGGGGATAGACAAGCCGTCAAACATTTCCTGGTAGTAAAGCCTTCCCGCCCCGTTTGCGGATTTTTTCGGATGGCAATTGATCATCTCCCCCAAAACGATCCCTTTCACGTCTTTGAACTTTCCTGCGGTTTTCAATTGCCAGAGCATGCCGTCGATGCGATAAGGCGCTTCATTGACATCTTCGATCAATAAAATTTTGTTGCGGGTCTGTATTTCATAGGGCGTGCCAAGAGACCGGCAAAGCAGAGTGAGACATCCGCCGGTGATTTCTCCCTTGCCCACGCCGGGACGAAGAACTCGGGCCTGTGCCGAGACCAGCGTTTTGCCTTCGGGTTGACCGGTCAAGAGATCACGAAACTGTTTTTTGGTTTTTTTCATGCCGTACTGGCCAAAACTCCCTCCCACCATCGGGCCGTGAAATGCCACGAGGGAACATTTTTTTTCCAGATACAGAAGAAGCAAGGTGATGTCGCTCGCCCCCACCACAATTTTCGGGTTTTTTCGGATGATGGCCGGTTTCAGCAAAGGCAGTAACCGGTTGACGCCATAACCTCCGCGGGCGCAAATGATGGCTTTCACGTCGGGGTTTTTAAACATCGACATGAGATCTTCCGCCCGGTCTTCATCACTTCCTGCCAGGTAGCCCCTGCGGGAGAATACGTGTTCGCCGAGGACGGGGTTGAATTTCATGCCTCTCAGGATTTTCAATCCTTTTTCCAGAAGCTCCCGGTTCACAGGACCTGCGGGAGCCACCACGCCCACAACATCGCCTTCTTTAAGTCTGCCGGGTCTGATCAACTTTTTTGATTCACTCATTACAAAACCATTTCGAACGTTTACAATGGGTTTTTAAAAATTTTGTTGAGGGAATGTAATGATGCAAGTTGCCGCCATCATTCAAGCAAGAACGGGCTCCACCCGTTTGCCGGGAAAAGCCCTGCGCCTTATGGCAGGCTTGACGCTGACCGAGCATATCATCAAACGTGTGCAGGCGGTGAAGGAAATTGCCCGGATCGTTCTGGCGATTCCTTTGGGGGCCAAAGAAATTCCCCTGAAAGAAATAGCCGGACGGTCGGGAATTGAATGCGTTCAAGGCCCGGAGGAAGATGTCTTAAAAAGATTCATTCTGGCGGGAGAGCACGTGGGGGCGGAGCACATCGTCAGGGTTTGCGGCGATAACCCGCTGGTCGATCTCGACCTCATGAGATTGTTGATCCAAAAGCATGTAAGTCAGGGTGCGGATTACACGATTTGCTCCGACCCCATTCCATTGGGCAGTGGCAGTGAAGTTGTGAAGCTCGACACTCTGAAGCAAATTGCCGGGATCACCACTGAGCCGATTTACAGAGAACATGTCACTAGCTACTTTCACGATCATCCCGACGATTTCCATCTGGAGAAAATTCCAGCCCCCGCTTATCTGAAAGACAAAAACGTTCGTCTCACCGTTGATACCGAAAAAGATTTTTATCTCCTGGATCAAATTTACCAAAAGTTTTATTTTCCCGTCCAATTGCCTCTCGATCTCGAAAAGATCCTGCGCTTTCTGGCCGATCATCCTCAACTTTCGGCCCACAATTCAGAGGTGCAGCAGAAAAACTGGCGGGTGGATTGACTGCAAAATATTCCCCTCGGAAAACCACATAAAATAATAACCAAAAAAAATTTAGATTCACATTAAAGTTCTACCATAATCCTCCGATAAACAGATCAGCTTGAATAATAATTGATTTATTGGGGGTTATAACCACCCTCACAAAAAGTGATTTCGGTCAATTATTAAAATAGCTTGAAAGTTTTTAAGTGGAAACCAAGGATTGCCACAAAAAATAAAGATCCTGGGGGCACGCAGTAAGAAGTAAAAGTTTAACAAGAAGTTAAATCTGTTTTCAACTCATGGTGGAGGATTAGGAAATGCCGATTCGTGTATTCAACAACATAGCTTCGCTCAACGCCCAGAGAATTCTGGGTAACAACAATGACCGTCTTGCGCAATCGGTAGAACGGATTGCATCCGGTATCCGGGTCAACCGTGGCGCCGACGATGCGGCGGGTCTCGCCATTTCAGAAGCCTTACGGTCCGATATCCGGGCTCTCAGGCAAGGAATTAGAAACGCCAACGACGGAATTTCTCTCATCAACGTCGCAGAAGGCGCCCTGAACGAACAATCATCGATTCTGATTCGTCTGCGCGAGTTAGCCTCCCAGGCCTCCACCGGAACCGTAGGGTCCACCGAGCGCGCCACCATCCAACTCGAGTTCTCAGCGCTCAGGAACGAAGTTGACCGTATTGCAAACACTGCGGAATTCAACGGTCAAAAGCTGGTCGATGGCTCCCTGGCGTCCACGGTTGCAAGCGCCAATCAGATTAATATTCAGATCGGTATTGACAGTACTGCAGACAGCCGTATCAACCTGAATACCGAGGTCAATCTTGCGGCTGTCACCAGTACCAGTTTGAGTATTAATACACTTGCAGTGTCTACAGCCGGGGCTGCATTGACGGCCCTTGATTCGATCAACACCGCCATCGCCACGGTAACGGCGGGACGGGGAGCCATTGGTGCGGTGCAGAACCGGTTGGTTCGATCTATTTCCAGTCAGGCCATTACCGTTGAAAACCTGCAGGCCGCTGAATCTTCTATTCGAGATGCAGACATTGCCGAGGAAGTGGCCCTGTTGACCCGGAATCAAATCCTGGTGCAGACGGCCGTCGCGTCAGTGGGGCAGGCTAACCTGATACCTCAATCCGTATTACAGTTATTGGGATAATTCAATGACTGGTGAATAGTGTGAGAAAAATGCCTGAAGAATAATTTGATTTACTTTCCTCGCCAAAATATCACATGGAAGGATGAGGATAGATTCTTGTCAGGAACGGTAATTTTCCTTCACCACCAAGTACATTCATTGCCAGGGGCGGTCCATACAGATGCCCCATGTTCCGCCCTTGGCTTTGAGTTTGATTATTCGCAGAAAACAAATCGCCCGCCTTGTAAATCCAACATCCCCCTTTGACGCGCCAGTTTGCAAATTCACTCTAAATAATTCACGGTTTTTCCGCGCTTTCAAAAATTTTGAATCCCTGCAACCCCATTGTTTTAAATTTTCCACCGTCCAATTCTCCCATCCACTGGAAATTGTCTGTGATTTAAAATTAAAGAAAATTAAAACCTTTCCGATAGAGCTCATTGAGTATGGGTTTGCCCGATGAAAATATGCAGGGCGAATCAAAGCCCTTGAAAAAAGGAGGTGTCGTGTAAACAATTGATTCATGGTGGGGAAAGGGATTCCTCACTTAGGGTTAACGCTTGGAGGCGTGTTTTGGCATGGAGGCCAAAACAATAACCCGAAAAAAAACCTTAAATCATGGAGGATGAGGCAATGCCAGTTCGAATCTTCAACAATATCGCTTCGCTCAACGCCCAGAGAATTCTGGGTAACAACAATGACCGCCTTGCGCAATCAGTAGAACGGATTGCATCCGGTATCCGGGTCAACCGTGGCGCCGACGATGCGGCGGGTCTCGCCATTTCAGAAGCCTTACGGTCCGATATCCGGGCTCTCAGGCAAGGAATTAGAAACGCTAACGACGGAATTGCTCTCATCAACGTCGCAGAAGGTGCCCTGAATGAGCAATCCGGTATTCTAATCCGCCTACGGGAGCTTGCTTCCCAGGCCGCGACCGGAACCGTCGGATCTACCGAGCGTGCGACCATCCAACTCGAGTTCTCAGCGCTCAGGAACGAAGTCGACCGTATCGCAGCCACCACGGAATTCAACGGCCAAAAGCTGGTCGATGGTTCCCTAGCTTCTACCGTTGCGGCAGCCAGTCAGATCAATATTCAGATCGGTATCGACAGCACCACAGACAGCCGGATCAATCTCAATACTGAGGTCAATCTTGCGGCGGTCACCAGCACCACTCTGGGAATTGATACTCTCTCTGTAACTACAGCCGGTGCGGCATTAACGACTCTCGATTCGATCAACACAGCCATCGCTACCGTAACCGCGGGACGTGGAGCCATAGGTGCCGTGCAAAACCGGTTGGTGCGTGCTGTGTCCAATCAGGCCATTTCCGTAGAAAACCTGCAGTCCGCTGAATCTTCTATTCGAGATGCGGACATCGCCGAGGAAGTGGCTCTGTTGACGCGGAATCAAATCCTGGTGCAGACCGCGACGGCCATGGTGGGTCAGGCTAACTTGATACCACAATCGGTTCTGCAGTTACTGGGTTAATAGAACAACTCTCAATTTAAGTAAGCCGTCGGGGATGAAACTGTTTGAATTCTAATCCGGCGGGATGGTTGAAAAGGAAAAGCGCCTCTTTCTAGAGGCGCTTTTTTTTTTGCCCAAAAATTCGATCAAAAGGTCAAACCTATTATTAAATGGCAGTTTGGGCGCTTTTTATTCTGTTCAATGGGGAAATGAGCCTCGTGGGTTCACCCCAGCTAAAAAAAAATCATAAAGGTTATTTTCACAAAACCCGATAGAAATCAATAGTAAATATCAGGACAGGTTTTAAATACCTGAGAGATCAAAATATCAATACGTTGAATAAGGAGGTAGACAAAAATCAGAGATCGGCAATACAAGGTGAAATAATATTTCAAGTAAGTTCCAGCAGGGAAGCTGGAACTGGGAAATTAAATTCCTAATATCAAGGAGGATATAGTCCATGCCAATCAGGATCTTCAATAATATTCCCTCGCTCAATGCCCAAAGAATTTTGGGCATCAATAATGATCGGCTGGCGGTTTCGGTAGAGCGGATTGCATCGGGAATTCGTATCAACCGGGGCGCCGATGACGCGGCGGGTCTCGCCATATCAGAGGCTTTGCGGTCCGATATTCGGGCTCTTCGTCAAGCCATTAGAAATGCCAACGACGGCATATCTCTCATAAACGTTACGGAAGGGGCTCTAAACGAGCAATCCGGAATTCTCATCCGGCTGAGGGAATTGTCTTCCCAGGCCGCGACAGGAACCGTTGGGTCCACGGAGCGCCAAACCATCCAATTGGAATTCAACGCGCTTCGTTCGGAAATCGATCGAATCGCGGCGACCACGGAATTCAACGGACAGAAACTGGTGGATGGTTCACTCGAGGGTAATGTTGCCGTCGGAAACCAGATTTTAATCCAGGTGGGAATCGATTCTTCGGCGAACAGCCGGATCAACCTCAATACGGAAGTGGATCTGCAGGCAATCACCTCCTCCAGTCTGGGAATCGACACTTTAAGTGTGACGACAGCCGGAGCGGCCCTCACGGCTCTTGAACAGTTGAACAGTTCGATTTCGTTGGTGACTCAGGGACGGGGAAAAGTCGGTGCGGTGCAAAACCGATTGGTCCGCACCATTGCGAACCTTTCAATCACCGTCGAAAACCTTTCCGCCGCAGAGTCCGCGATCCGCGATGCGGACATTGCCGAGGAAGTGGCGTTTTTAACACGGAATCAGATTCTAGTGCAGGCGGCGACGGCCATGGTGGGTCAGGCCAATCTGATTCCCCAGGCAGTTTTGCAGCTGCTCCAGTAATCACGGAAAATTTTTATATTGATTAATAAAAAGAGTCAGCAGGGAAGCTGATTTTTAAGGGACCCAAAGTCCCGCATACTTTCAGGGAGGAAAATAAATGTCATTGCAAATTTTTACCAACTTGTCTTCGCTCAATGCCCAAAGGCATCTTGAAGAGAACAGAAGCCAACTGGGAACTTCTATTACACGGATTTCTTCGGGAGTCCGATTGGGCAAAGCTTCGGATGACATCGCCGGGCAGGCGATCTCTCAGGGGTTGTATTCTGATGTTAGAGCTCTAAAACAAGGCGCCAGAAATCTTAACGACGGCATCGCCTTGATCAACACGATTGATGGCGCTTTGAACGAGCAGGCGGGCATTCTCATTCGATTGCGTGAACTCGCAACTCAAGCCGCCACCGGAACGATTGGAGATACGGAGCGGGAAACCATTCAATTGGAATTCGACGCTCTTCGAGAAGAACTGAACAGGATCTCGGCAACCGCCGAATTCAATGGTCAAAACCTGGTCGATGGCTCTCTGGCGGCAAGTTCGCTCGACCAAGTGGTTCTTCAAATCGGAACGGACTCTTTAAGCACCAGTAGAATCAATTTAAATGAAGTTCTCAATGTGACCGAAGTTTCTTCTCAGGCTCTGGATTTCGATAATGAAACCATTGTCACTCAAGGGGATGCCCTGGAAGCCATTGAGAAATTAAATATTGCTCTGGATGGCTTGAATGGAATAAGAGGCCGGGTAGGCGCGAATCAGAACCAGTTGGTCCGGGCTCAAAACAATCTGAACGTTTCTATCGAAGGTTTGACCACCGCACTGTCAACGATTCAGGATGCGGATCTTGCCGTCGAGCTTGCGGCATTGACCAAGAACCAGATCCTGGTTCAGGCCGGGGCGGCTATGGTCGGGCAATCCAACCTGACTCCCCAATCCGCGTTGACGTTGCTCGAACAGCCTTAAAAACAGTTGATCTTTTACAACCATCGTAACGGGCACTCCCGCTTTTTAGCGGGAGTTCTTTTTTTTCTGAAAACATATTTAATTGCCTGAACGCCGGATGGTTGAATGAAAAAATTAAAAGTCGGCATCATCGGTTGCGGGAGGATCGGCAGTCTGCTGGAAGAAGATCCCCTTCGTGGAAAACCCTGCACCCATGCAGGCGGGTTCACCTCTGTGCCGTCTGTGAGGTTGGTCGCAGGGTGTGATATTGAACCCTTAAGGCTCAGGCAATTTGGAAAACGCTGGGGGGTGGATCGTCTTTATGCCGATCATCGGGAAATGCTCAAGCGGGAAAGTCTTGATGTCGTCTGTATAGCTACCTGGACCCATCTTCATGGAAAAATGGTTCTTGATTCGGTCCGTTCTGGAGTTAAAGGAATTTTTTGTGAAAAGCCCCTGGCGGCGGATATTACCGAAGCCAGAAAAATAGTCAAAATATGTGCGCAAAATAAAACTCCTTTGATCGTCAATCATGAGCGGCGCTGGGACCCTTATTATCAAAAAGCGAGAGATTTGATTCGCGCCGGAAAAATCGGAGAAGTGCGAACCATCCTGGGCAATGCCTTGAGTTGGACACCGGCAAAACTCCCGATCAAACTAAACGGAGGGGGAGCGCTTTTTCATGATGGCACTCACTTGACGGACCTTCTGCTCTATTTTGGGGGAAGCATCGACTGGGTTTCGGGTCATGAAGTGCGACCTCATGGTAAAAAACATATCGAGGAAACCGCCAGCGCCATGATACGTTTCAAAAGTGGGGCTCTGGGTTTTATCGAAGGGGGCGGCGCCAGAAATTATTTCAATTTTGAGTTGGATATTCAGGGGTCGATGGGACGTATCCTCATTGGCAATGGCGGAAGGGAACTTTACATAACCCGCAAAAGCGGCCGGTTCACCGGATTTGAGGAATTAAAACAGGCGCCCTTTCCAGAGCCCAAGCGTCTTCAAAGCCCTTTTACCGGCGGCGCAAAAGATATGGTGCGTTGCATCCGGACCGGGCAGGACAGCATCTCCAGCGGATGGGACGGATTGCAAGCCCTTAAGGTTATTTTTTCTGTTTATAAATCCGCGCAATTGAATGGCAAGAGGATCAGGTTGAGATGAACTTTAGAATCCCGGTACCACTGATTTTAGTCCTGGGGCTGTTTTTGATAATCAGCACCGTGGGAAAAATATATTTTAATTCGAAGCACGAATTGAGGCTGGCGGAGGAATCCATTTCAAAAAACAATCCGGCGGATGCGATGACGCATTATGTGCGTTCCATCCAATGGTTTGTTCCCGGACTCAATCTCCAGGACCGTGCCGCCCAAGGCCTTTGGAAAGTGGCTTTAAATTATGAGGCCGAAACCGATTCTGAAAACGCACTCAATGCCTATCGGCTTTTGCGGGGCGCTTTTTACTCGGTTCGCAGTTTTTACACACCCGGTAAATCCTGGGTCCTGAGGTGCAATGAAAAAATCGCTGTTCTGATGGCGCAACAACCCGCGACTTCAGAATCCGAAAAATCAAAAACGTATGAGGAACGGTTGTCGGCCAACTGGAAGCTTCTTAACGATGAAAAACCTCCAAGGCCTTTTTGGGCCATGTTGGCGGTGTGTGGATTTTTCGGATGGATCGGCTCCGCCCTATTTTTTATTATGAACGCGATGACCAAATCTGGAGAAATTCGCTCGCGGCCTGCCCTTATCTGGAGCTTCAGCTTTATTGTGTTTTATGGCTTATGGATTTTAGGTTTGTTTAAGACCTGAAAGATCGCTGGAAAAATCACCTGCGACGACAATTGAAACGCCTGCGCCATCCTGAAAAATATTGACATTTCGTTCTTCCAGGATAGAGCCCAGTCCATTCAATCCTTAAAAAGAACCGGTGGTCTTAAATTAAAAATTTTTAATTGAAGAAAAAATGAGGACTATGATATTTTTCCCTGACACAGAAGGTCTTCGATAAATTCCGCGTACAATTTTTCTTCTTAGTATTTTGTTCGATAACAGTGATATTTTTATCTGAAAACCGATTGCCATTTTCCAGGACGGGTGGGTCTCATGATTGAGGTTGAAAATTTAACGAAATTTTACGGTCCCCGTCCCGCCATCAAGGGAATCAGCTTTACAGTCAATCAGGGCGAAGTGGTAGGGTTTCTCGGCCCCAACGGAGCCGGGAAAAGCACCACGATGAATATTCTTTGTTGCATCCTGCCAGCAACCGGCGGCTCGGCAAAAATTTGCGGACACGATGTCTTCGAAGAGTCGTTGGAGGTGCGCAAAAAAATCGGCTACCTCCCGGAAACCCCGCCGCTCTATCCCGACATGACCGTGACCAGCTACCTCAAGTTCGCGGCGGAGATTCGCCGGGTTCCGTCAGCCAAAGTGCGGGCCGCGGTGGACCGGGTTCTTGAAAAGTGCGTGTTGCAGGATGTTCGGCAACGCATCATCAGTCGGCTTTCCAAGGGATTTCAGCAACGGGTGGGGTTGGCGCAGTCCATGATTCATGATCCCGAAATCCTCATCCTGGATGAACCCACCATCGGTCTCGACCCGATCCAGATCATAGAAATCCGTAAATTGATTCAGGAACTGGCAAGTTCCCATACCATTATTTTGAGTTCGCATATTCTTCCCGAAATAACGCAAATCTGTAAGCGCGTGGTCATTCTCAATGAAGGAGAAATCGCGGCGGTCGATTCCCTCGAAGGATTGACCTCTTCCTTGAACAAGAGTGAGCGCTTTATTTTGAAAGTGCGGAACCCTCAAAATGATATTCAGGATAAATTAATGGCTCTGGCCCAGGTGATTTCCGTTAAAGAAGAAAAAGATAGCGAGTTTCTTATTGAATGCGGGATGAATTCCCAGGCGCAGGATCAAGTGGCCCGCATGGCCCTGGAAAATTCCTGGGGCATTGAGGAACTCAAGCTCGTTTCAATGACCCTTGAGGAAATTTTTCTCCACTTGACCATGGAAGAAGACCCGCCGGGCGAAGCAAAAAATGGAGTCGACGCATGAGAAATGCCTGGGCAGTGGCGAAAAGGGATATGGGCTCCTATTTTAATTCGCCTGTGTTTTATGTTGTGACGACGGTTTTTTTGGTGATCTACAGTTTTATATTTTTTCAGATCCTTACTTTTTTCAACTTTCAAAGCGTTCAGGCGGGGCAGTTTCAGGGCATGAACGTCGGGCTGAATCTCAACGACATGGTGATCGAACCGTCTTTTCATAACATGGCAGTGACCTTGCTGTTGATCATCCCCGTTCTCACCATGCGAAGCTTCGCCGAAGAAAAGAAAAGCAAAACCTATGCCCTGCTTCTTTCGTCCCCGATTCACCTGAGAGAAATTGTTTTTGGGAAATTTCTGGCCTGCATGACGGTAGTAGCGGTGATGATCCTTTTGTCTTCCTACTGCATCGGGTTTTTGTTGTTGCTGGGGCAACCGGAAATTGGTCCGATCGTCACGAGTTACCTTGGAATGCTTCTCATGGCCGGGTGTTATGTGGCCATGGGCGTGTTCGCATCGTCCTTGACGGACAACCAGATCATCGCCGCGGTCATCGCCTTCGGGATGTCTTTGTTCATGTGGATCATCGGATGGGCGGGGCAGGCGGCAAGTGCCGAAATGGCCGAAGTACTGCAGTTTCTGTCTCTGGTGGACCATATGCAACGTTTCTTAAAGGGCATCGTCGAAACCAGCGACGTGATTTACTACCTGACGTTCATCCTGTTTAATTTATTCCTGACGCACCGGGTGCTCGATTCGGAAAGGTGGAGGTGATGGGATGAAAAAAGGATTGAAATCGCGAACCACCCTTTATGGAACGAACGCCTTCGTGCTGGTCTGCGTGTTCCTGGGGGTGCTGGTTTTTATCAACATTCTCGCCACCCGTCATAAACATCGGTTTGATTTTACTTCCAGCGGAATTTTCACCCTGGCTCCGCAAACCCGGAAGATCGTAACGAACCTGCCAAGAGAAATCACGATGACGGCTTTTTTTCAAAGCGAGTCCCCGACCAAGCCGGAGTTCAAGAACCTCATGGACGGGTATCTGGGGTTGTCGGATAAAATAAAATTATCTTTTATAGACCCCGACAAAAATCCCGCCATTGTAAAACGATACGGCGTGACCACCTACGGAACGGTGGCTTTGGAAAGCGGCAAGCAGGAAACTAAGGTGCAGAACCCCACAGAAGAAAACATGACCAACGCCATTTTAAAAGTGATTAAGGACGAAAAGAAGAAAATTTATTTTCTTGCAGGCCACGGGGAGCAGGCTCTTGAAAATACCGAAGGGCAGGGCTATTCGAACGCCAAACAAGCGCTGGAGCGCGATGGTTTCCAGGTGGAAACACTTCTGCTTTTGCAGACGGGAAAAATTCCGGATGATGCCGATGCGCTGGTGATTGCCGGACCGGCAAAACCCGTGCTCCCCAAGGAGCAGGACGCACTGGAACAATTTTTAAGGAACGGCGGTTCCATCCTGCTCCTGATTGATCCGCATACCGAGTCCGGACTGGATGAATTTTTGGCCCGATGGGGCATTGGACTGCGAGAAGATATTGTGATCGACCCCATGTCAAAAATGTTTGGTGGTGATTACGCCGCCCCGGTGGTCAGCCAGTATATGATGCACGACATCACCAAGGATTTTGCCCTGCCCACCATTTTCCCAGTGCTTCGATCGGTGACTGCCAAACAGGCCGAGGGGGTTGAGGTTTCCGAATTGCTGCAAACCGGAGCCAACAGCTGGGCCGAAACCAAAATTGACGGCGGGAAAGTAAAGTTCGATGAAGGTGAGGATCAAAAAGGCCCTGTCACCATTGCGGTGGTGGCTTCCCTGAAACCGGATTCCGCCGATAAGCCAAAGCCCGGCGCAGAGGATACGGGTGAAGAAGAAAAACCATCTGCTAAAAAAGGCAATCTGGTCGTTTTGGGCGACTCTGATTTTGCCAGCAACACGTACTTTAAATTTTCCGGCAACGGTGATTTTTTCCTCAACACCGCTTCCTGGCTGGCGGAAGAAGAATCCCTGATTGCCATACGTCCTAAAGAAAGAAAAGACAGCCCCATTCATTTGACCAGCGACACGGGGGCCGCCCTGTTCTTCACGGGAACGGTCGTTTTTCCTGGAATCGTTGTCCTTATCGGTGTCAGAAAGTGGTGGACAAGGCGGCGACTATGAAGTTCAAGGGAACTTTATGGATGGCGGCTCTGTTTTTCGGCCTGGTTCTATACTACTATCTGGTCGACATCCCCGCCGAGAAAAAACAAACCGAAGAAAAAGAACGCGCCGAGAAAATCCTCCTGTTTGAAACGGGTCAGGTCGAAGAATTTATCCTGAAGAAGAAGGATGAAACCATTCATCTCAAGCGCAAAAGCCCTAAGGACTGGGAATTGCTGAAACCCGTGCAAGCCAGGGCCGACGCTTCAGCGGCCTCTTCCTTATTATCCCTTTTGCAGTCGGCACGCTTCTCCCGAGTTGTTGAGGACTCTGCCCAAGACCTTGCCGTTTACGGATTGAAAGAACCCTCCATGGAAATCACCCTGCAATTAAAAGGAGAGGGCAAAAAGACCCTGCTGGTCGGGGATGATCATCCCATGAGTCAATACCTTTACATCAAGCGTGGAGACGAAAACAAAGTGTTGCTGGCAGGCGTGAACAGGAAGGATTTTAATAAATCCGTTTTTGACTTAAGGGACAAACGCCTTCTGCGATTTCAAAATGAGGAGGTTGTCAGGATAAAATTTCAGAATGACGGAAAATCGTTTGAATTGAGTAAACTTAACGAGCAATGGGAAATCAATGACGGGAAGAAAACGAAAGGGGATGGCGACGAAATCGTTCGATTCCTGGGGCTTGTACGCGATTTCAAGGTCAAGAAATTCCTGGATGAAAATCCAGATTCTCTCAAGGAGTTTGGCCTGGACACCCCCAATGCACGCTTGATCCTGGAAACCGGCAAGGACAACAAGCCAATGACCCTGCTGGTGGGTAATGAGCTGGGGAACGAAGGGTTTTACGGAAAAATCGAAGGCGCCAAAAACGTCGTGTTATTTGGCAATCAACTGGTCAAAACCCTCTCCAAAACCCCCATCGATTTCCTGTCCAAAACCCTCCTGGAATTCAAACAGGAAAATGTGGCCCGAATTCATCTGCAAACTGAGGAGGAGAAAATCCTGATATCCAGGAACAAGGACGATGCCTGGGAAATAATCGAGCCCAGTGAGGCGGATGCGGATTCATCCACAATGAACAGTCTGCTGTTCGATTTAAAAGCGACTAGAGTGAACGAATACGTGAACACATCGAAAAAAAGCCCCGAGTTTTTCGGGCTGGACACGGCGAAGAAAACTTTAACCCTTGACCTTGGCGAAGATAAATCCTGGTCTCTGGAACTCGGAAATAAGTCCCGTGATGACCAGAATTATTTTGCCAGAAGGGCGGGGGAGGAATCGATTTTTACGATCAGTTCCGATTCCGTCGAAAAGTTATTTCGCACCCTGCATGATTTGAAGAACAAAAAACTCCTGAACTTTGACAAGGACGCCGTCAGCAAAATTTCTATCGAATACCCCGATAAAACATTCGAACTGGAAAAATCGAATGAGGACTGGAGCTTGACGAAACCTGAGAAAATCAAAAAAGTGGAAGTTTTCATCGGCAAAGATATCCTTTGGTCCTTAAACGGTCTGGAATATGAATCCATTGTGGAGCCGTCTCCCGAGGATGATGATTCCGGCCTGGGGCAACCCACGGTTTCAGTGACCTTCTGGACTGGGAAAGATCTGGAGAAGGGAGGCCGGGTCATCGTGGGCAAAAAAGTCGAAAGTAAAGCGGAATATTTCGCCAGGGTGAATGAGAGTGCCACTGTTTACAAAATTAAAGCTCACCTGGTCGAAAGTCTGCCGAAAGAGGTGGGAAAATTCAAAAAACAGTAAATTATTGATTTTCTTTTCACAGAAAGAAATTTCCTTTTTTCAGGCGACCCTCTCAGGTAATCCTCCTTTTCCCGCAAAAACGACCCCAAAATGGCCTGGCGGGCCTTCAATTCACATATTTCCATAAAGATATCCCTGAACCAAAAACCCCCGCATTCCTCTAAATCCAAATTACAATGGAGCTAAGATGTAATCCACAATATATGGACAGCCCGAAAACTATGTCCACATCATAGTGGGTAGAAGGTAGAATCCTTTGGAATTTATAAAGTTTTTATCCTCATATCTAATTGAATTGTAATGAACTATTGACACATTACAGAACGGGGATATTTTTTCCGTTGACAGCCCCAATATGTAGTGGTACCGTCCTTTTCGTCATACTAAATAAAGGGAGTTCAGCCTGCCGTCTTTGTTAGGATGACCGATAATTTTCGGATTAAGTCGTACTTTTTGCAACTTTATCGGATTGCCAAAAGTAATAAAAACTTCCCACGGCGGGTTACTAAAAAAGAGATGTCCATGTTAAAAGAGATGCATCCCAAAGGTTTTTCAAATGATCGTGGTGTCACCGGGATGCACGCCAGTCTCAAACCCTCTCCCAAACCCCCAAGTTTTTTGAGCGCCAGCCGAAACCTCAGTTTTCATCGGCAGAAGAAGCCCTTCCAAGTGGCGTATGATGGACCCTCTTTTTATACCCGGCGATTTTTAGACGATAGGTCGTCTGGGCAAATAGTGACCCGCCTCCTTTCTCGTGGTTCAACCGTTCCGCCCTTTCCAGATCTATTATCACTGGCTGTCGTGTCAGGGACAGGCTTTTAGATTCTTTATCTGGTTTGAAGTGTTTCTGGAAGGGGCGGGACGGTCCTCATATTTTTTTCTGAATTGACGCTGATTTGAGTAGGATAATGGGTCTGCCATAAGGGGACCCTTGCAAGCTGGGGCAATCCCCGGAGAGCGAAAGTGGGGAGGACAATCCACAAATTACAAATTGAATAGATTGGAGAGATTTCGTGTCAGGTATTTCTTCTTTAAAATGCGATGTTACCGGTGACTTTATTCCAGTTTACTCTCACCCTGGCGATGCCGGCGCAGATTTGAGATCGTCTGAGGATGTGGTGATCCCTTCCAGGGGAAAACTTTTGATTTCCACAGGCATCCGCCTGAAACTGCCGCCGGGACACGTTGGATTGATCTGGCCCCGAAGCGGCCTTGCGGTCAAACATTCCCTCGATTGCGGTGCGGGAGTGGTTGACTCGGAGTATCGGGGAGAGGTCAAGGTTTTGCTTTTCAATCACTCCGACGAAGACTTCCCTGTCAAAACCGGCGACCGGATCGCTCAGTTCATCGTGCAAAAATTCGAGAGAGTCGATTTTATTCCGGTGGATTCTCTGGAGGAAACCGCTCGCGGTGGAAACGGCTTTGGTTCCACAGGAAAATAAGAATCGTGGGCCATCAACCTGAACGGGCTGTATTCTGGTGGTTAAGAGAAAATTCAGGGAATTCCAGGCCTAAACTCGGCGTTTATTTGATCGATGGAAGGGCCTCACAATATTCAGGGAAACTCGTTCAAAGGTTTGGTGTATTTTCACAAAATTTGATGTATTCTAGGGATCAGTGTTCCTGGAATGCAAATTGGACTGTTTCACACCACGGAGATCGTTATGGGCTCATTTAAGGGCTGGTTGCAGAAAATGTTTGGTATCCCTGCCCAGGTTCCCGAAAAACCGGCGAGCGCCCCACCATCTTCCGACCCTGTAAAAGAAGAGCCTCATTTCGAAGTCATCCGGGTTCAACCGACGCCAAATCCTGAAGCCTTTCAATTCATCATGAACCGCCCGGTGATCGCCCAAGGTACCCGGACGTTCGAATCTGCGGATGAAGCCAAGGGGGACACCCTGGGGGAAGCCCTGTTTGAGATTTTCGGGGTGGTGAATGTTTTTCTCAAGGAAAACTTTGTGACCGTGACTAAATCCGATGTGGTGGGTTGGCACACGGTGATGGAAACGATAGGCGAAACCATCCAGGAACATTTGAAGTTTTATGAAGCGGAAAGTCCTGTCCAGGAAAATAAACCCGACATCGACCCCATCCTTGAAGGATTTAAAAAAGAAGAGTTTTCCGGCTATTCCGATGATGAAAAAACCAAAGTGATCGACGCCCTGCTGGATGCCGCGATTCGGCCCGCCCTTTCCAACGATGGCGGTGGAATCGATATCATGGGAATCGAGGGCAGTGTGGTGAAAATCCACTATCAGGGAGCCTGCGGAAGTTGCCCGAGTTCAACCACGGGAACCCTGAGTTACATCGAAAATTTCCTCAAAGAAGCGGTACATCCTGACCTTCAGGTTCAAGCCAACTGACCCCCCCTCCATTATCTTCATTTCTCGAAGGGGTAAGCCGACCCTGAAAACCATAAAGCCAACAACCGTTAATATAGGGTCCCGTGTATAGGAGGGTCGTGGATTCAGGACAGGGTTTTTACAGCCACTTACTGGGAATTTTGGGCGGTTGATAATTCCGAATATAATCCAGCGCCTCATCGGGGCCGGGTTCCACCGCAAATAAATCCAGTGTTTCCTGTTTGGCAAAATTAAGGTCGACCATTTCCTGTAGATTGGAAATCAGTCCATCATAAAAATTGCAGGTATTGATAAACACCAACGGCTTGAGAGTCAGCTTGAGTTGCTTCATGGAAAGAATTTCCATCGCCTCCTCCATCGTTCCGATTCCTCCCGGTAGCGTGATAAACGCATCCGATTTTTGATCCATGACCGCCTTTCGTTCCCGCATGTCACGGGTCACGATCAACTCGTCCGCTTCACCGTATTCGATTTCCTTGATTTTAAAAAATTCGGGCAGGACTCCGGTCACCCGTCCGCCAAACTCATGAACCCCGCGGGCGACACAACCCATCAAGCCGATGGAAGCGCCGCCGTAAACCAGGTTCAGACCGAGCTGTCCCAATTTGCGACCCAGGTGGGTAGCCACTTCGCGGTATACCCCGTCCACGGAATCGCTGGAAGAACAAAACACACACACCGACTGAATCATATTCCCGGCTCAAAAAGAGGTTGAACAAGGTTGCCCCAGAGGGCGTGCAAGACCAGATAAATCATTATGAATCAATGTAATGAAGATCACAAAAGTTTGTGATTGGTTTCCTACCCGCGCCCCTTCAAAAACTATAATTTAGAGGTAAGAATTCTGTTGGACTCCCGGCCCATCACCAACCAGGGTCATCCATTCTCGGAGGTGCAATATGTTTCATGAAGTAAAAGTTTACAACCCCGAAGGTAAATTGAAAAAACTGATATCCTGCCATGAGTTGAAAGTAAAACACTGGAAAAATTTTGAAGAGATGAGCCATGATCTCACCATTGGCAGGTATTCGAGGGGTCGGATTTCGAGATTCGTCAAACAAAACCTGGATAATGTTTTTTTGAATAGCGACGAAGAATGTTGAAATAAATCATGGTTTATAAAAACAACTCCTTTAAAAAAGCCCGTTGCAAATTCACTGATCCTTGATCCGGGCATTTTTTTAAAGCTTTTATAAAAACGTCTCTTAGGAAAAATTATCCAAATAAACCTGAATTTCCCTTTAAAATATCATGAGGTAGAGTTGCTATCTGAATAGTAGGAAGAAAGGGCAATGTTGGATATTATGACTAAAGAGCGCTTCGATCAATATAAAAACAAAATCCTGAAATTATCCGAAGAAGCGGGTGTTTTTTGGGAACAATTTAATGAATTGAAGACCGCCAAAGATATGGTGGTGCGCCTGGCGCGGAAACAAAAACGTCAGATGGACCTGATGGAGGATGATCGACAAAAGACGAATGAGGAAATTAAAATCCTTCGATTCGAGCTTAAAAAGGCCCAGGAAAAAATAAAGGATCTCGAACAAGAAAAAATGAAGTCCAATGATTCCGATGCAATAGAACCAGACCCCCGTAATAATGGTCTCCCTCCCGATGACACCCTGGACCTGGAAAGCCTGGCCCACGATATCGACACGAAATTGGCTAAAAAAGAAGAAGAGGAAACGTATAATTATATAAAAAAAATGGACATGGACTTTTAGCCATATTTTTAATATCCCTTGCTTCCCACAGTTAATTCATCTTTTTGTTTTCCACTTCCGGAGGACGCATCATCTTGAGAGATTTATTGACTTCGTCAAGCATCGCAGACTCAATCACCTGACTGGTATTCACCCACTCTACCAATAATTCAGCCAAAATTTCGGGCAACCCAAGCACATCGCTCATACCGGGTTTTGCCTCGACCGCTTTCCCACCGGCAAACCTGATTTTTGGGGCCAGGTTGAACCGGGTCAACAACGGTTCTCCCATAGTATGAATATTGCAACTCACCGGTTGCTTGGAAACCTCTAAAACCTGTTCATTCAGGAGGGCGGTGAAAATCTTTTTTTTCACCAGCGATAGTTTGGTTTTACAGGCCGCGTTACGAATCATTCCCGCTGTGCTTCCCCGCATGCTCTTCTGGGTGCGTTTGTCCAGATAGAAATCCAACGTGCAGTCGACATTTTTTAAAGATGGATTCTTAAGGTTCTCGATGCAGGGTGGGGCCGCGGGTTTATTTTCCTGCGCATTCAATGGCAGGGAAAATGAAATTAGGGCGGATAAGAATACCATTCCTGCCAATAGGGGGGCGCTTCGGAGTCGGAAAAAAATACGTTTACAAACGGGCATGAAGGTTAAATTCTCCCAGGGATTTTAACGGTTGTATGATCAAAGCCAGTCTTTTGATCATATCAAAATAAAGTGGGTGGGTGTCAACCTGTGTGTAAACTTTTTTTGCGGATGTTTAACCGGGCGATTTCGTCTTAACAAATGTGAAGCCACTTTTTTGAAGGGCATCGACGATCAAATGGGTTTCGAATTGCTCGACACTTTTGTCCAGGGAAAAAAACCGCCAGGAAGCCCTATGTTTGCCTTTTCATGTCCTATGAGTCAAATAGACTCATTGAGCGAAAGGTTTTTTTTAGGAGGTAGGTTTTAAATACCGAGATACTTTACGGTCCTAATATTTTTTTCAAATCACCCCGTAAGCCAGCATGGCGTCGGCGACTTTGACAAAACCACCGATGTTGGACCCTTTCACGTAGTTGATATAGTTTTCCTCTTTCTCAATTCCGTAAGTCACGCATTGCTGGTGGATACCGGCCATAATATCCTTGAGACGTTCTTCCAACTCCTCACGGGACCAGGAAAGCCGGATGCTGTTCTGAGTCATTTCCAGGCCGGATACGGCAACTCCTCCTGCGTTGGCCGCTTTGCCGGGAGCGAAAGGAATTTTAGCGTCCAGAAAAACATTGATGGCTTCCCGAGTTGTGGGCATGTTTGCCCCTTCCGCAAGCGCTATGAGGCCGTTTTTAACCAATTTTTTGGCCGCGGCTTCATCAATTTCGTTTTGGGTGGCGCAGGGAAACGCCAGATCGCATTTAATGCCCCAGGGTTTTTTTTCTTCGAAAAATTTGCATTTGTACTTTTTGGCATACTCTTCAATTCGACCGCGACGAACGGTTTTCAAGTCGATGATGTAGGCGAGTTTTTCTTCGTTGAGTCCATCGGGATCATGAACAAACCCTGAAGAGTCCGACATGGTGACTACTTTGCCTCCCAGATGCATGATTTTTTCCGCAGCATATTGGGCAACGTTTCCCGAACCCGAAACCAGGCACACTTTGTCTTTTATAGAATCGCCGTTGTGGTTCATCACTTGTTCCATAAAGTACGCGCATCCGTAGCCGGTGGCTTCTTTTCGGATCAGGCTTCCGCCAAATTCAATAGACTTCCCGGTGAGCGCTCCCGTGAACTCGTTTTTCAGCCTTTTGTATTGCCCGAACATATAGCTGATTTCACGGGCGCCAACGCCTATATCTCCCGCCGGCACATCCATGTTTTCCCCAATGTGTTTTGAAAGTTCAGTCATGAAGGATTGGCAAAACCGCATCACTTCGCGGTCGGATTTCCCCTTGGGGTTAAAATCGGCTCCACCTTTGCCGGAACCCATGGGCAGAGTGGTCAGGCTGTTTTTAAAGGTTTGCTCGAATCCAAGAAACTTCAGGATGCTCAAGTTTACCGAATGATGAAACCGCAATCCCCCTTTGTAGGGACCGATAGAATTGTTGAACTGAACGCGATACCCTCGATTGACATGAACTTCCCCGTTATCGTCCTCCCATACCACCCGGAAAATGATGGTTCGGTCGGGCTCGGTCATACGTTCCAATATCTTTGGAACCAGATACTTTGAATTCCCATTGATGTAGGGGATAACGAATTCGGCGAACTCCATAACAGCTTGATGAAATTCAGGCTCGCCTGGGCTTCTTTTAACCAGTCCTTCGTGGAAATGCTCCAGTGTCAATTCAGGCGTCGGGTTCACGGCACACTCCTTATGGGTGATGGTGAAAGATTTGCAATCGCTTTCAATTTCCAGGACATCTTTTAAGGTTGAAGAAAACCATCTACCCATCCTAAAAGGCGAAGGGGAAATTAATTGATATTAAGTTAGTGTTGGCAGGAACCATATCCTGACAAATTTTTTAATTCAATTTCCAAACCCGAACATAAGTTAATTTCAGGCGGGTATCCTCTTCAACGTGTTTTTATCAATGTGGTGAAACAGTTCCGCCTGGCCTTTGATCTGGATCTGGGTGTCTTCTTCATAACTGAAGCTATTTGCATCGTGGACGGTGACTTTGAGCTCAAAACGAACCGTTTTGAATTCCCGGTCCAGAAACGGGTTGGAGCAAATGCCATAGGTTTCAGAACCCACATCGGCTGATAAAAAGAATTCCCTGGCTTCAGGTTCCACAGTACCGCCAGCGATCACCGCCACCCCGCGGGGCACTATGAAACATTTGGTCACCTGTTTTTCCGCCGGATCCCAAAGCCAGTATCCAAGCTCTTCATGAAAGGGGCTTTCCTCTACCAGCCGCCATGCAGTGGTCGAATACCTAAGTCCGTAAAGAGCCTGGGCGTGGTTGTTCACCGGACCGAAAGGATCGAGAACCAATCGCTCACGGTATTTATTGATTTCCGTCTCTCTGGGATCGTCGTCAGGAGCGGTATCGTCTCCCTTGTCCCCCTCCCAGATTCCGGCTAATGGGGCTAAAGGCCCGAGGTTTTCTATCAGTTGCCGGGTCATATATACTCCTCCTGATACGATTTATGATTTCAACCTTGATTACTTGATGAGCGACAATTATTAGCGAACATTATCATCCATCGATATTTCAATCCAACAAAAGTTAAAGACTTCAAATTTAGGGGAAGCGACAGAAGAAGGAGTCAATCTCAAGGGATTTATTCATCCATTTGACAGGCAAAAATTTTCTGAAATATTTTCCAGGCCTGATTGCGTGCCTGGTTTTCAGTCAACCCATTGTTTTTATTTAGTTTATTTTCAAGAGCGAGATTTTGCATAAGAACACTTTACCATTTAATCAATTTAAATTCCCTATTGGGGTGTTTATGTGCTAGTATCAGACCAGTGATAGTAGGTTGGTGAAGGTCAAGAGCTAGGTTTTCGCGTTAAAACAGGCTCAGGGTAAGATAGAGTAAAACAATAAAGGTTTTATTTTTTCGGCCATCCTTCGGATGGTTTTTTTTTGTCCCCAAACTGTAGCTGATTGTCCTTTTTACTAACAACCTTAGTTAAAATTTGGGAAGGCTGGTTTCGGTTTTATTGAAAAAGCGTTCCCTCCAATTTGTAGGAGAAGATGGTATGTCACAAGGTACGGTAAAGTGGTTTAACGAGAGTAAAGGTTATGGTTTTATTGAGTCCGAGAGCGGCAAAGATCTGTTTGTTCATTTCTCGGAAATTCAAGGAGAAGGTTTCAAGACTCTCAGGGAAGGCCAGTCAGTGGAATTTGAGGAAGGCATGGGTCAGAAAGGTCCTTGTGCTACCAACGTTGTGCCTAAATAAAATTACTTATATATCCTGCCGGCAGAGTTTTGGCTCTGCCGGTTTTTTTTAAACCCGAGAGATCGCAAACTACAAAGGAAACGAGACAAAATATGCATGAAGTCAAAGTTTACGATGGCGCTGGAAATTTGAAAAAGGTGATTTCGGTGAAAAAATTAACCGAAAGATCGGATAGATTATTCAACACCCCCTCGCTCTATCAAAAAGGTTCTAAAAAGCCAAAATCTCCAACCCAGGCTTCAGAAGTTCCCGGAAAAAATTAAACCTCGCTGATTGCAGTAAAAGTTAACGGATTGTATCAACACAACTTCCCAAGGTTGTTGCAGGGGCAGTCGATACAGTTTTAACTGCCCCCACGTGCTCACAAACAAAGACATATAAAAAGGCGGATAACTTGAGGTCCAGTGACCTTCGCTCTGCCGGGTCTTTATTCAAATTTAAAATCAAAGGAAATTATGTTGATGCATTCATCCATTGCCCCCACTCCAGGGGGGTTCGACAATCTGAACCTGATCAGCCCTATTCGCCGGGCGGTTAGTGAGGAAAAGTACTCCCTCCCAACTCCGATTCAAACGCAAGCCATCCCGCATCTTTTAGAGGGTCGTGATCTTTTAGGATGCGCCCAAACGGGAACAGGAAAAACGGCTGCGTTTGCCTTGCCCATTTTACAGCGGTTGGCGGAAGATAAAAAAACTCCCAAGACGAAAAGCATGCGTGCCCTGATTCTCACGCCCACCCGTGAACTGGCCGTGCAGATCAGCGATAGTTTCCGTACTTACGGGAGGTATCTGAAAATCAGTCATACGGTTATTTATGGCGGCGTTAAATACAATGCGCAAATACGGGCTTTATCGCGCGGCCTGGATATCGTTGTGGCCACGCCAGGGCGATTGCTCGATCTTTTCGATCAGGGCCATATACGAATGGACGAAATTGATGTTCTGGTTTTGGACGAAGCCGACCGCATGCTGGATATGGGTTTTCTTCCAGACATTCGAAAAATATTTTCAGCCATTCCCGAAGTACGTCAGACCATGTTGTTTTCCGCCACCCTGCCGGATGAGATCGTTAAAATCGCCAAAAGATTTCTCAGCGACCCCGTCCAGGTCACCGTATCTCCGCCCGCCAGCACGGTGGATAAAATTGATCAGCGAGTTCTATTTGTCGATCGAGAAAACAAATACGATTTGCTTGAATCCGTTCTTCAGGATGAAACCATGCACCGGGTTCTTGTGTTTGCACGCACAAAACACGGGTCCAACCGGCTTGTGCAAAAATTGAGCAAAATTAAAGTCCGGTCGGTGGCGCTTCACGGCAATAAATCCCAAGCGGCGCGGTTGGAAGCCTTGCAAAAATTCCGTGACGGAAAAGTCCGGGTTTTAGTGGCAACGGACATCGCCTCCCGCGGCCTGGATGTCGATGGCATCTCCCACGTGGTCAACTACGAGCTTCCTAACGAGCCAGAAAGCTACGTTCATCGGATCGGGCGGACAGCGCGCGCCGGCACCGAGGGCATCGCGATCTCGTTTTGTGACGCCGGGGAACGTGGTTTTTTGCGGGACATTGAGAGAGTGATCAACCGCACGGTGAAGGTGGACGAAGATCATGCGTTCCACTCACCAGCCGTTGCGGCCCATACCAAACGTTCCAATGGGAACGGGAATAAAAAATGGGGTGATCGAAAAAGCAAAAATGGCCAACGGCCAGGGACAAGCAAAAACTCATTCAATCGAGGAAAGAGCACGACGGGAAAACCAAATCCAAATAAAGCCGCTGGCCGTCGAAGGTTTCAACGAGCCCGGTAAAAGCTGGATCACTGCAGCAATAATCTCGCCTTGATAATGCAATCATGGACCATGGGCCAACCCCTCAAATCAGAGGGGTTGGTGATTGCAAAAATTCATAAAAATATTTCTTAGCGATCCCTTAAAATGTGCTCCAGGTTATGAGTGATTTTGGTTGAAGAAAACCCCAATGTTGATATTATGCGTGACTGAATATTTTCAGGAGGAGCGAATTAGTGAATCAGGCAAAAAGACCGTCATCGAACAAAGTAAAAATTGCAATTTTGGGCATGGGCAACTGTGCCAGTTCCTTGATTCAGGGGATTCATTTTTACGGAAACGCGGAACAGGAAGATATCATTGGCCTGATGCACCGAGAGATCGGAGGCTATAAGCCCGGAGATATCGAAGTGGTTGCGGCGTTCGATGTGGATGCCCGTAAAGTCGGAAAAGACGTCGCTAAAGCCATATTCGCCGAGCCCAATTGTACCAAGGTGTTTTGCCCGAATATCCCTGCTTTGGGGGTGATAGTCAAAATGGGTCAGGTTCTGGATGGATTCTCGGATCACATGAAGAATTATGAGGACAAAAATACCTTTGTTCTTTCCGAAGAAGCACAGCCCGATAAAGATGAAGTGGTGCAGGTGCTACACGATTCGGGAGCGGAGATTCTTGTGAACTACCTGCCGGTGGGGTCAGAAAAGGCAACGCGTTTTTATGCGGAATGTGCCCTGGAGGCGGGTCTTGGTTTTATCAATAACATCCCGGTATTTATCGCCAGCGACCCCAAATGGGCGGATCGATTCCAGGACAAAAACCTTCCCTTGATCGGGGACGATATCAAATCGCAACTGGGGGCGACCATCGTGCACCGCACGTTGACCGATTTGTTCAAAAAGCGCGGCGTTAAATTAGAAAACACATATCAGCTCAATACGGGAGGGAACACTGATTTTTTGAATATGCTCAACCGCCACCGGTTGGCATCGAAAAAAACATCCAAAACTGAAGCCGTGCAATCCGTCATGGCCAAACGCCTGGATGCAGAAAACATCCACGTCGGTCCCAGCGATCATGTGCCGTGGCAAAAGGACAACAAGGTCTGTTTCATTCGCATGGAGGGCAAGCTCTTCGGCGATGTTGCTATGAACCTGGAAATGAGACTTTCCGTGGAAGATTCCCCCAACTCCGCAGGGGTGGCCATCGACACCATCCGTTGCACCAAACTAGCGCTTGACCGCGGCCTGGGTGGCGTGCTCATACCGCCGTCCTCTTACTTCTGCAAGCATCCTCCCCAGCAATTTACCGATGACGAAGCCTATAACATGACCGAAGCATTTATCAACGGGACCGACCTTGAAGGCGGGGAATTGCGCCGTCAGGATGGCGATGCGGTTGAGGAAATCCTCCCTTTGAAGCCAGTGGTCAAAGTGCGAGCGGACAGTAAAAATACAAACTGCTGATTGCCGGCCTGAATTCCTTCCAAAAATTTATAAGCGTTGATCACATCAAACCTGCCGTTTGTCTATTGAATATGTTTGCCCTGGACAGACGCCGCGTCCACGGTCCTGCTGTGGTCGATCCGGTCGCCCTTTTTTATCCAGGTGATATTTCCTTGCCCTTAGGGTGAAATATTTGCTTCCTACTGCCTACAACGCGGAACGCCCTCATTGGTTGACAAGAAAGTGAAAAAATCGTTTTTATTGAAAAATCAAAAGTCGGGGGGGCTTTCAGGGTAGAGAAACAGCCAGATTGAAAATTAGGGGTGGGCGTAAATGGGGCTTATTAAAAGAAGGTATCAACTACCGGGTTTAACGTATGGGGTCAATTGGGGTTCCGGGTGATGTTCATGAGAATTTTCTCAATATTTTCCAGCGCCTTATGGTGTTTTTGTCCCAGTTGCTCCAGTTCTTCCTGAAGTTTTTTATTTTGGAGGCTCAGTTTGGTTGAGGATTCGATCAAATTAAGATTGGTTTGAATCGATTTTATGAGATGGCCCCGCAATTCTCGCACCATCCTTCGAAACACTTCCTCCGGCGGTTCTTCCTCATTGGTTAGAGGGGCCGAACTGGTCTTCTCCTCATCTTCTTTCACCATCTTCATCAACTCGTTGATATTCAGAATGATCTTATCCTTGAGAGACCCGCTCAACTCATTGAGTGCCTGATAATTGGTCAGCGAACAGCGTACGGAAGGCGATTGAAGGATGGCTTTCTCAATTTCCTCCCACAAAAGTTCCAACGCTTCCTCTTTCCGCTTTTTATGTGTGGCTTTGGTCTCTTTGGGAGCCATGACAGTTGATTCCTCCTCCGGTGGACATTTTTTGAGATGAAGTCTTCATCCCGAATGTTTAACCAGAATAGGAAAACGGTATCCCGAAATGGTCGAGACCGGGTTACAGTATTGTTAATTGAAGGACGGAGGTAAGAGCTGTAAAAATAATGTGTTAGGGCGATGGCGAACCGGATGCATGGGCACGGCTTTTTGAAGGAAAGGGTCAAAAATTAATTCAAAGTGGCTGATAATTCGCGGGCTTTGAAATAATAGGCGTGGATTTTAAAATAAGTTTCTGAAGGCAGGCTTTTTTCGTTTTTTAAGGCCCTGGTTTCGTTGGGGAGTAATTTTTTTACCAGCTCAAAACTGTCCCCGATGGGTTTTTCTTTTTTATCCACCAATTGCATTTGGACTTTGGCCGAAATCATTTTATCGCATTTATTGACCACCATTGCGTTCCAGGCAAGGTACACCTTATTGCCTTCCTGCCGGAGAATTTTAACCGCCATATTTTCAAAGCCAATGCACTCGGACCCCCAGGATTTTCCCGGAAGAATGAGGGTGGTCAGCAAGGCAAGAAGGATAAATTTTCTCATGCATTTCCTTTCCTGATAACGTCGTAATCACCCTTGATTTGCAGGGTTCATGCCGTTCTACAGGCTGGGAGCAGTGAAAATAAATTCCGCATTTTCAGGTCCATTCGGATGCGGTGGGAGAAAGTGTTTTGTAAAGCGTCTGATCTTTGTTCCCAGTTTTCCCGAATTAATAAAAAATATCACACCCTTTTATTTAAAACCGGGTATGGGCCCGGTTCATGGTTCGGATTGAAGGCGAAGAGAAATCGTGAGCCTGATTTATTTTTCTATTCGCTGGGCCGTGTGGGTGAACTCAAAAGACGATTCCGAGGTCCAGTGAATGGGAATGTAATCGGGAAATTGAGTTTTTCTGTTGAACACGGCGGATTCGACTTCGGCTAATGAAAGGTTGGTTGCGAAACGAAGATTCGCGCCGGTCAGGTTCGCCCCGCTGAGGACGGTCCCGGAAAAATCCGCGCCGCTCAAGTTGGCTTCCATCAAATCGGTGCCGCCAAGGTTGGCGTCTTTCAGTTTGGCTCCCATCAGATTGGCGCGGAGGAAGTCGGCTTTGAAAATTTTTGCCTCCTTGAGGTTGGCTCCCATCAGGTTGGCCGCCACCAGGCTAGTGCGGATCAGGCTGGCGCCGCTTAAATTAGCCCCTATCAGAACCGCGCGGTTGAGGTTCGCTTCGCTCAGATTGGTCCCGCTTAAATTGGCGTCTATCATGTTGACGCCTTTTAATTTGGTCCTGCTGAGATTGGTTCCGCTCAAATCGGTCCGGATCAGATTCATGGAAGAAAGATCCTGCCCGGTCAGGTCGGCGCTTTTTAGATCATCCTTGGAGAACACGTTTTTGCAATGCAGAGGATTCATTTCCAGAGACATATTTGAACTTCCAGATTAATGGGATATCAATCTTCCAAAAGGTTGAATGGTGCGATGATAATTCTGAGTTCCGGCGAGTTCGCATTCTAGCCCAGTTGATTCAATTTACTGTAGTGAAAATCGACTTTTTTCTTTTTCTTTCCCTTCTCCTCAAGTGTTCTGATTTTGCATAGAAACTGGGCGCCGTGTCGTCCTGTATAAGGCCAGGTCACTTCCAGGTATTTTGGGAATCGGGTTTTTTTATCGATGACGGCGGACTCGACTTGTTCGCAAGTAAGATTGAGAGCCTTGCGCAGGTCAGCCCCGGTAAGAAGCGTGCGGTCCATCTTTGTGTCTTTAAGGTCCGCTTCATCCAGACAGGCGTGGCTCAGGTCTGCTTCCTTTAAATCCGCTTCGCATAAGTTGGCCCCACTGAGGTTGGCATCGCTGAGATTTGCGAAACACAACGTGGCCTTGTTGAGGTTGGCCCCGGTTAAATCGGCGTATTGGAGCCGGGCTTCCGTCAGGCCGCATCCGGTCAGATTGGCCTCCACAAGATTTCCCCTTCTCAAGTCGGCAGAGCTCAGGTCGGCTCCGCTGAACTCCGAGCCTTGAAGTTCCTTCTTGGACGCTTCCGCCCGTTCTTTATCCGTTAATTCTTGATCAGACATAAATCCTCTTAATTATTTAAACCCGTCGGCATGATGGATTGATTTTTGTTGAATGGCTTGAAAAATTGCATCTATAAGATAACCCCAAACGGATGGATATTCCAGCCGGGATTCCGAAGCGGCCTTGTTATGAATTGAATTTGCATGTGAATGTGTTGTCCTGTTCCCAGGAAACTTCCAGGTAGTCCGGGAAGTTGGTGTTTTTGTCGATGTAGGCGTCGTCGATTTGCTCACAGGTCAGGTTTTTCACTTCGCTCAGGTTGGCGCCGTCCAGATGGGCTTCCAAAAGTTCCGCATCCTCCAGATTGGCCCCTTGCAGATCGGCCTCAATCAGGTAGGCGTCTGTGAGGTTGGCCCCGCTGAGGTTGGCGCTTTTCAGGTCGGCCTGGGTCAATACGGCCCTCGATAAGTCGGCGTTGCTCAAGTCGGCATCCACCAGATTGGCCTGGATGAGGTAGGTATCGCTGAGATCCGCGTCACTGAGATCCGCACTGCTGAGCTTGGCCTTGATGAGCTTGGCGTCACTGAGGTCAGCGCCGCTTAAGTTGTCCTTGGACTTTTCAACTTCAATACGTTTTAATATCCAATCTTCCAGCATCGAAATTTTCCTGTAATATAGCGAAAGAGTATTGGAATGAACCGCAAAACCGCATTGGCATTGCCCTTTCCAATCCCCTGAATTTTAAAATGTCGATTGCAAAAAGTCCATACCCAATAAGGATGATAATATGATAAAAGAATCCTGTTTCAAGGTCCGGGGTCGAATCAAGAATGAAGACCCTGAAATCGACGAAGACTTCAGCATATTTGTCAAAGCAATCGATGATAGACACGCGGTGCTTAAAATAAAGGAATATCTCAGGACCCAGGGTCCTTCGTCAGGCGGAAAAATGCTGGGCCGGATCATTGTGGAAGGGGTGTCCGAAAAACAATTTTAAAGATCCCCAGGGCGAACGGACTCATAAAATCGGGAGCCCGAGGGACGCTGATTTTCAAGAAATATCCATCCAATCAAATGGTTTTTTTGTAGATGGAAACCGGCGTGGAGGGGAAACCGGGGTGTTCCTGCTTGTCAGGGGTTGAGCTTCTTTTTTCGGGAGTGATGGCTTTTGGCTGTTTGGTTTTTTCAGCAGAAGTAATTTTACTCAGTTCACCATTTTTTCTGGAAGGCTGGTTATCGTGGTGGATCAATTTGTCATCGAAATAGTCCATCCAGTTGTTGAGTTCGTTGAGCGTTTGGGTCTGGCTTTGCAAAAGATGGTTTTGACGTTTTAGTTCTATATAACATCGGTCGATAATTTTTTTGCAGGAATAGACCAGTGCCGGGAGCACAACAAAAATCACGATAAACGCGACAATTTCCACAACGCTCCCTAAACTTTCTAACATGGGAGCGAGTTTAGCGATGAAAGAATTTGGTGGGTTATTCAAAATCATTTACCTCTTGCAGTCCCGGTCATAAGAACGGGACGGTGTCCTGCTGGTTCAATAGCCATTTGTATAGGATTCCGCTTTAATTTATCGTTAATTTCAAATTCTGTCAATTTCTTTACCACAGACTTTCCGGCTATTTAGAATATTATGAGAATCATCAGCTTATTGCCATCGGCAACAGAAATCGTCTGCCAACTGGGTCTGGAAGACCATTTGGTCGGGGTTTCTCATGAGTGCGATTATCCCGCCTCGGTGAATAAACTTCCCCGGCTGACCTTCTCCGGAGTCAATCATCGTGCCAGGAGCGGAGACATTCATCAGTCCGTTGAGGAAATTCTCAAAAATTCGATTTCAGTTTACGATCTTGACTTACAGTTACTTAAATCATTAGACCCGGACTTCATCCTCACTCAGGACTTGTGTGATGTCTGCGCGGTCTCCTTCCAACAGGTCGAGCAGGCCTGCGAGCAGGAACTGGGAAAGAAGGCTCAAATCATTTCTCTTAAGCCGGGTTCGTTACCGGACATCTGGAAGGACCTGGAGCAGGTGGCGAAGGTCCTCAAGGCAACAGAATCCTATCTCTGTTTCAAGAGCGAGGTGGACCGTAAAATTTCCTACATTCAGTGGTCCATTCCAGAGGGTCCCGAATTCCGTAAAAATATTTTAACGGTGGAATGGCTGGACCCGATATTTGTGGGAGGTTTGTGGGTTCCCGAAATGATAGAAATTGTTAAGGGCAATTTCCTGCTGGCGAAACCGGGTCAAAAGGCCTGGCAGGTCACCCGTGAAGCTCTCAAGGACATCGAACCCGATGTGGTGATTTTTAAACCCTGTGGGTTCAAGCTGGAACAAACCCTGAAGGAAATGGACTTGATAAAAAATATCTTTCCCTGGAATAAATGGCCCGCTCTTAAAAATTCGGGAGTTTATCTGGTGGATGGAAATGCTTTTTTTAATCGCCCCGGACCCCGTATCTTGGATTCCCTGGAAATTCTGGCATATTGTACCCATCCCGGCTTGTTTCCAGAGTTCCGCGAAAGGTATAAAAGTGCTGTGATAAAGATAGAGCCGGATTTTAGTTTCACCCAATCCAACTAACCATGCAAAACCCATCTGAAAAAATTGAGGAAACCGAAACCCCGCGCCAGAAGGTGCTGGTGGTTTACAATCCCATCGCCGGGTCGCGGTCATCTCTGCTTGCGAAAACGTTAAAAAAACTGGAAACGTTGGGCGTGCAGGTCGCCCTGCGTGAAACCAGAGGTCCGGGCGACGGCGAAACCCTGTGCAGGGAGGCCCTCGGACAGGAATCCTATTCTGCGGTGGTGGCGGCAGGCGGCGACGGCACCATCAACGAAGTGGCCAACGGATTATGGGGAGCGGAAACGCCCCTCGGTATCATTCCCCTGGGAACGGTCAATCTTCTGGCGATGGAAATGGGTCTTCATAAAGACCCGGAACAGGTGGCCCGGACCATAGCTTTTAGTCCCGCCCGACCAATAAATGTCGGATTGGTGAATGAGCGTGTTTTCCTTTTAATGGTGGGGGCGGGTTTTGATGGCCGGGTGGTGGCCGGGGTTTCCTCCAGCCTGAAAAACATTATCGGCAAGGGGGCCTATGCGGTGGCCGGGCTGGCTGAGATTTGTTTCAATTCTCCCGCCAAGCTTATCGTTGAGGTTGATGGTTCGGAATACGAAGCGGCGTGGGCGGTGGTTTCCAATAGTTCTCTTTATGGAGGCAGATTTGCGCTGGCACCTTCTGCAAATCTGCAATCGCCAGGCTTTACGGTTTCCCTCATCCCCGGTAAAACCCAAAGTGGCCTCATCAGCGGCCTGACGGCGGTTTGGCGGGACCGAAAAGCCCAAAAGGGCTGGAAACAATTGCACTCGGTGACCCGTATCACCCTAAGGTCGGTCCAAAACGAACCCGCCCAAATGGATGGCGATTATTTTGCCCGCTTACCGCTGACCATCACTCAGGCTCCGCAGTCCATTGATCTCATCATGCCCCAGCGTCACGCTGATGCTTTGATGCGGTAAAAATAGTCGCCCAATTTAAAGGCACTGCCGTTACGCACGACGCCGAGAAAGGTTTTTATCTTTCCTTCCGAAAGGCCGGCCAGAACCTTATTGAAGACTTCCTCCTGACTGACCTCCTCCCAAAAAGAGTTGTCCGCCGACTTTTCGATTGAGAAATCTTCAATGCTCTCCATTTCAATATGGAATTGATCTTCCACCATGAGCCACCTTTTGAAAAAAAAGTTAAAGTTGCCTTCCTTAATAATGAAGGATACACGGATATAGGTAAAAATCAATTATCCGCAGGGCTTATTCCGATATTTGCGCTGTTTGGGCGTTTCCCCGTTGTCAAGCCTGATAGGGTTTGATATTTTGAATCCTCGCTCCCCTTGACTTTTACTCGGTCCCAAGGGGCTACAGGGGGCAGAATTGTTTTGACGGAGTGTTTATGGTTCTCGTGATTGATGTTGGAAATTCCCACAATGTGATCGGGTTGTTTTCCAATGAAAAACTATTGACCCACTGGCGGATTCGTACCGAGTGGAACCGGACGGCGGATGAGTACTGGGTCCTGATCAAAGAATTTATCGTCTTGAACAAGGTGGATACGGAAACCATAGACGACATCGTGATCGCCTGCGTCGTGCCTCCCCTGGTTCCCATATTGAAGGAAATGGCAAGGAAGTATTTCGACTGCGACCCCCTCATCGTCGGGCCGGGAATCAAAACGGGGATATCGATCCTGTATCGCAACCCGGCGGAAGTGGGAGCCGACCGGATCGTCAATTCCGTTGCCGCTTTTGAGAAGTATGGCGGACCGATCATCATCGTCGATTTCGGCACGGCCACGACCTTCGACGCCGTTTCGCAAAAAGGGCAATATTTAGGCGGCGTCATTTTTCCTGGTGTGCAGATTTCTATGGAGGCCTTGTTCAAGAACGCGGCCAAACTCCCGAGAGTGGAATTGATCGTGCCCGATCAGGTGATCGGACGGTCCACCATTGAAAGCATTCAGTCCGGCGCGGTGCATGGATTTGTCGGGATGATCGATGCCATTGTGCAGAAGTTCCGCGCCGAACTGGGAAAAAAATCCCAGGTGATTGCGACGGGGGGGATAGTGGATTGGGTGGCTTCCCAGACCGAATCCATCGACATCATCGACCCCTTCCTCACTCTGGAAGGACTGAGAATTATTTACGAGAAAAACAGGGACCCCGGTCCGCCGGAATCTCAAACCAAAAATGATTGACGCCTGTTCGGGTTGCTGGAACCCGGCCCTGTTCCCGCTTATTTTTTTATAATGGGCTTTACCTTTTTGATGAACAGACGGACCATTCGATGGTCATCATCTATGTCGGATATCTTATAGCCCTTGGATTTTGCCCAGGTTTTAAAAGCGTCCGTAAAGTTTTTTTTGCGATCCAGAATGATCTCCAGAGCTCCGTTAATTTTGATGTCGGAAAATGCTTTTGACGTTTCCTGAAACGCATTGAAAAATGAAAGGCCCCGTATATCCAGAGTTTTGAACATGACCATTGCGAATATCCTTCCTTTTGATCTGCAATTATTGGTTTTTCAGTTGCTTTATGCACTGAAAAGATGAATCATTGTAAAAAAAACAAAATTAAAATTTTGTTAACTTGCGATTAAATTTTGTTAATTTTTCGTTCACAATACCGATACCAGGAAGCTTGAAAAACTTGGTTTTTCTTTTAACAGTTTGAAACTGTAGGCCAATTCAGGCGTTAAAATCCAGTGAGAGGACTTTTTAATATATATCCCTCTTTTAAAAATTCAGGAGTTGTCGATGGGAATTATTCGCGGCGGGGACGCTGAGTACAGTGATGACGGGCCGACCTTTGAGGAAAAAGCCGTCAAATGGGAAGAAACCATAGAGACTTGCCTAAAGGAAGATCCTTCCACATTAAAGTTAACCGGGAAGTATCTGTCCCTTGATGAAGTTCAAATTATTTCACGGTCGGATCAGGTAAAAGCCATCAAAACTCTGGACCTGTCTGACAACCAGATCAACGATGAGGGGTTGAAGACGTTGTTTGAATCGGAAAACCTGGCCGGATTGGAAGAGCTACATCTGGGCGTCAATTACATCACCGACCAGGGGTTGCTGGATGTGGCAGGTGCCGGGGGAGTGGCCCTGAACAATCTGAAGGTGCTGGTCCTGTCGGATAACAAGTTGACGGACGCCTCGGTTTCCGAAATGGTCAAATCCAATAACTTCCAGAAGTTGGAGCACCTGGATGTGGGATGGAATGAAATCGGCAATGGAACCGTCAAGGCTCTGGGCGAAACCGGGCAAATGGCCAGTCTCAAAAAAATCGAACTGGAGCGCGGTTATATCGACGGCGAAGGCATCAACGAGTTCGTCAAGGGAAGCGTGATTGAGCGGCTGGAGGAGTTGAACCTGTCCGCCAATAAATTGCGCGACGCGGACGTTAAAGTTCTGGCCGCAACGCTAAAACTTTCCTCATTGCGCGTGCTCAGGTTATCGCAGAATTTGATCGGCGATGCGGGGGCGCAGGCGATCGCCGAATCGACCACGCTTGGCAACCTGACCCATTTATACATTGGCCGCAATCCTTTAGGAAATGCAGGAGGCCAGGCCCTCACCGAAACCAAAACTCTAAAAAACCTGAAAGTCCTGATGCTGAGGGAAGGCGTGGAAACCACGCCGGACCTGGTGAACTACTCGCGCCCGGAACTGCTTCGCCCGGAAGATCCTTAGGGGGGATGGATCAAAAAACTTTTAGGGTTTCCAATTGGGTGAGTTTTTTAGATTCCTTCAGGGCTTTTTTCGCTTCATCGGTTTTGATACGGTTGCCTCCCAGGTGGAGGTAGGTCAGGTTGGCCAGCGCATCCGAATCGGCGATTGCCAGCGCCCCTTCGTCTCCCGCACGATTGTCCACCATGTTGAGGGAAGTCAACTTGGTAAACACAGGGGACTCTGCCAGCGCAATTGCCCCTTCAGCGGTGATGCCGTTGCATTCCAGATTCAATACTTTTACTTCCGAGAATTTTTCCGATTGGGCAATCAGTTTGAGACCTTCATCGCCCAGATGATTGGACCCTAAATGCAGGTAAGTTATTTTAGGAAGAAAAGGGGACTCGGTCAGGATTCTAGTGCCTTCTGGGCCGAGATGATTGTGTGTGAGAATCAGGGTTTTGATCTTTTTTATCGGTTCAAAATTTGCGATCAAAGTGGCCAGTTCTATCCCGTGCTCGGCGGTGGCCTGTCTTTTCTGGGTGAAGAGAAAGCTGTCCTGGATTTTTAGAACCGTATTGTCCTTTATGGCTTCAAAAATGATTTTTTCCCCAAGGGAAAGTTCTCCCTTGGTATCGCCATAATTTTCCCCGTCGTTGACCAGGGCTTCCCAGTTAATCGTTTGTGGTTTCTTCATCAGGATTCAGTGTTTTACCTGCTTATTCTTTCAAAATTACTGCATGCAACAGCATTTCCCAAGTCGCAGGATTTTTTCCAATATTTTTTAGCCGCAGATTGTCGGCCTTCCCGATACTTCAACTGGCCCAGGTTGAAACAGGCCCTGTCGGATTTTGCATCGCACCCCTTGGCGTATAGCTTGGCGGCCTTTTTCCATTCCGGGCTGTATTGCTTACCCGTCATTTGAATCAAGATACCGGCATGGGTGCACCCTGTAAAGTAGTCTTTGTCGCAGGCTTTCAGATGATATACGATGGAATTTTTATTATCCATTTCCACCGTTCGGTATCTTTCACCGATTTTAAAGCAGGCCGTTCCATTTCCCCCTTCGCAGGCATCTTTAAGCGCCTTGGTTTCCGGGGCATCTTCCGCCCAAACAGCGCACGAGGTGAGGAAAAAAATTCCAACCGTCAATACCATCAATTGCATTAATTTTTTCACAATAAGATCCTTTCAAAAAAGGGTTTGGGATTATCAGGGTCGAAATCAATTTCCGATGGATTATCAAAATTATAGCATAACCCAACCTCACTGGCATTTGTCTATATATAATGAAAGCCGGACCATGTTTCGTTTGCATCCCGTAACATTATATTCTAACCTGCTGAAAATCAAATCGTCCATTTGAAGCTGATCTGACAGTGTTTTTATACCGGGTGAGGCCGTTAATCGACGTCGGTTTTTACCTGAAAACTTATTATAGGCTCAGGGAAGTTTCTTGTTATGAATATTGTGTTGCTGGGTTACCGGGGAACAGGGAAGTCTGTCATCTCGAGAATCCTTGCTCAAAAATTAAAAAGAAAATTGATTTCGACAGACAAAGAAATTGCCCAATCAGCAGGGATGTCCATACCCCAAATTGTAGGAAAATGGGGTTGGCCTCGTTTCCGGGAGATCGAATCTCGAATCATTCGGGAAGTGGCGGCGAGGGAACGGGAGGCGGTGATTGATTGCGGCGGCGGAGTCGTTCTCGATGATCAAAATATTGCGTGTTTGAAGGAACATGGCAGGGCGGCCCTTTTGCGGGCCGGTCTGCAAACGCTCATGCAACGGATTAAGAACGACCCGAATCGCCCTCTCCTTAAGGAAGGGTTATCATTTGAGGAAGAGCAAAAAGTGATCCTCCAAGAGCGGGAACCCAAATATTTATCAGCCGCAGACATGATTTGCGACACGACTTCCAAAAAACCTCAGGCAACCGCTCGGGAAATCATTGAATTCTTCCAAAAGAAAGAATGGGCCTGAAATGTTGAGCCCCTTATTCGAGAGTATGATCCATAACAATATGTCGCTGATCGCCGATGAACCGGGCGATGACACGGCTATGGTGCTTAAAGAAGCGGATATCTTTACCGACGCGGAAGAAAGTGAAGAACCCAAGTTCAAACTCGACTTGAATGACAAGGATCTTATTCTTGAAGAATTGGAAGACCTTATGGGCTATGTCAGAATAGGCAAGGTCAAGGTTTTGCAATTGGACAAAAACAACCTGGGAGATGAAGGGGTCCATGTTCTTGCGCAATCCCCCTGCCTGTTCAAACTTAAGTCTCTGTCTTTGGGATACAATAAAATCACCGATCGGGGCGCCATGGCACTTGCAGAATCGCCCCACTATAAACGCCTCAAAACGCTTTATTTGCAATGGAACCACATAGGGTGGGAAGGCATCAAGGCTTTGGCCGATTCCGAAATCATGGCCGGTGTGGAAATTCTATATTTAAAGGGGAACCCTCTTGGGCCGCGGGGTGCCGAGGCTCTGAGTCAGGGGGCAGGCATGGTGAACCTGAAGGAGCTTTATCTGGCGAAAACCCGGCTGGGAATAGAGGGTCTGAAATATTTATGCCAGGGGGACACGCTCTCGAAAGTCACCCTGCTTTCACTGGCCCATAACGGATTGAACGACGAAGCCGCAGAAATCCTGGCCGGGTGCAAAGCGCTTTCCAATCTGACAACTCTGGACATGTACGGCAGTCACTTGAGTGATAAAGCCAAAGACACGATCAAAGCCTCTCCCCATCTGCAACAACTGAAGGCCCTGCAGGTGGACTGGTGACAGGCGCGGTGCGAAGGGAATAAGACGGTGTCAAAAACAGCCCTTCCCAGCAGACAGAAGATCCTCAAACATTTCGACAGTTGCGATCCGGTGATCGCTCAGTTGGTCCGGGAGATCGGGCCGTTTCAGTTAAAGAAAAACCGCAAGTATTTCCAGGTTCTTTGCAAGGCGATCATCTCCCAGCAAATATCCACCAAGGCTGCGGAATCCATCACCGCCCGTTTCTGGCAGTTGTTTGACGGCCACGCTCCGAGCCCCCAGAGCGTATGGGAAATGCCGGAGCCGATATTACAGGGAGCCGGTTTGTCACGGCAAAAGGTGGCTTATATGAAGGACCTGGGCAAGCATTTTGTCGAGAAGACCATCCGTCCGCATCGAATGCCCTATCTCAGTAACGAAGAAGTCATCGAACAATTGACCGGCGTTTATGGGATCGGCCAGTGGACGGCGGAGATGTTCCTGATTTTTTCTCTCAACCGGATGGACGTTCTCCCGGTAACGGATTTAGGACTGCAAATCGCCATCCAAAAATTGTATGGTATGAAGAGCAGGCCCACGACTAAAAAAATTCGTTCTCTAGGCAAAAAATGGCATCCGCTGGAGACGGTCGCCACCTGGTACGGGTGGAGAAAACTCGATGAGAATATTGTTTCTTATTAAAGGGATTGGTTGGAACCACAGATGAACACAGATAAACACCGATGAGGAAAATTAATTAAAGCACAGGCTGCCTGTCTGTGTCTCATTATTGCTAAGACTCAATAAAATTTTTCTGCGAGCCAATTTATGGATTTCATAAACGAAGACATTGAAGATTACGCCCATGAGCACAGCGCGGGCGAAGGAGAGCTTTTAGCACAACTGGAAAAGGAAACTTACGAAACGCTGGAAATTCCGCAAATGACCACCGGTAGGATTGAAGGGCGGTTCCTGAACATGCTCGCAAAACTCATCGGCGCCAGAAGAATTCTGGAAATCGGCACCTTCGGCGGATATGCGTCCCTTTCCATGGCGGAAGCCCTGCCGGAGGATGGCGAGTTGATCACCTGCGACGTCGATCCCGTTGCCATCCAATTCGCCAAACGATTTTTTGCAAAAAGTGAGCATGGCAAAAAAATCACTCTGATGGAAGGGCCGGCTTTGGAATCCTTGCAAACCCTTTCCGGTCCTCTTGACATGGCTTTTATCGACGCCGATAAAGAAAACTATGACAACTATTACGAAGCCATCCTGCCGATGATTCGTCCGGGTGGGTTGATTGTGGTCGACAATGTGTTGTGGAGCGGCAGGGTGTTGAATCCTGTGGATGCCAGCGACAAGGCCATCCACCAGTTCAATGAGAAGGTAAAAGCCGATGCGCGCGTTGAAGCCGTTCTTCTGACAGTTCGCGATGGAATTTTCTGCATTAGAAAATGCCCAGCGTAACGCTGGACTAAATATAGACGGGCGATGGATTTCTGAGCAATCAGTATTTTTTTTCAGGCAGGAATGGACTTTGCTTCCCCATCATCCTGATCCAAAGGTTGCCAAAATTTTAAGGAGAAGAAAAATCACATGGCGGAAACATTGGGAAGTCTGGTCGATAAACTTTCAATAAAAAACTTGCGGCTCTGGCATCTGGATGAACAGCTTGAGCAAAAAAATGTCGCTCCTGAAAAAACCAAGGAATTGCAGGCCAAGCGCGAACTGGTTCTAAAACAGAGCCAGGACCTGATGGTCGAGATCAACGGTTTTTTTTCAGCCGCCCTGCAAGGGGAGGTGACCATCCGGGATGAAAAAATAAAAATGTATACCAACAAAAATGTCAAACCCACCGATGCCATCAAGGAGCTGGGCCTTGCGATCAGCGAACTGGCAATGCGGAATATCCGGTGCTGGCATCTGGAAGACGAAGTGAGAAGGGAGGATCTTCCCGACTCCGAGATCGTGCAATTGAAGCGGCGAATCGACGCGACCAATCAGGAAAGAAATGATTTGATGGACAAGGTCGATGAAATATTGAGTAAAGAGGCCGGGAAATGAAAAACCGTCACTCCTAAAGCGCAGTCGTTACGACTGAATCTTGCAGGCAATGACAGTTATTGAAACACCGGCAGAGAGATTTAGCGCATGTGTTGCATCGACCAGTTGAACTTGCAACCGATAGCGGACATTTATCTTTTTAGCTATTCGAGGTCAAAATTATTAATCTCCATATTTGACCTACAGTAATAAATTGTTAGAACAGGGGGGGGGAATGTCTCGAAAGGCAAAGCATCATTTTATACCCCGATCATATCTGAAAGGGTTTGCAGAAGGGGGAAAAGACACATCTCAATTTTTTGGAGTGCGAAAAATTGCTGATAATAATCATAAAGTCTTTCTAACCACCCCAATTGATGTATGCTGTAAAAGAGATTACTACACAGTTGAACACGAGGATTCGTTAGTTGTTGAGAATTGGTACGCAGAGGAGATCGAACCAAAAATAAATTTAGCCTTAAGGCATATTGATGAAAACAAGTGCCTTCCTTCTGCCAATGACTGGCAAAACTTATTTCTGCTTGCCGCCACACTTTATCTAAGGACGCCATCATTTAGGTCTACTATTGAAGCTCCTATGATGCAGGCAAAGAAAATTGTAGACAGTATTAGCTCTGAAATTAAAATATCTAATAGAAATGACTTTGATTTTACCAAAACAGATATGATCGCATTGGAAGTTCGTCACATCAGTACAATCTTTGACCTTCTGAAAAATAAATATTATAGACTGTATAATGCCAGTAACTCAGCATTCGACTTTGTCACATCTGACCAACCGTTTCGACTAATCCACCCAAACGATAGAAATAGAAACTTTCATTTTGGCCTAAATACTCCGGGTATCCAAATATGCATCCCGATAAATAGAAAAATAACCTTAATTGGGCGTAATGAGCCTTTTAGGGAAGGGACACTTTCAGCCGATGACAGATTTATTGGAAATATGAATAAAATATTGATAGAAGGGGCAGGTCGATCTTTCTTTTCCAGCAAGTCAGAAATTGCACTGGTAGATGATGACAACAATGTGTTTAAACATGCAATCAGCTCCAACAAAGATTCGCAGCGGACAAGTCGCTGAATGTGACATTAAAGGGTGTCCGTTCCTAGCTGATAGCGTTCTTTCGAGTTTCGAGTCCGTTTGACGCGGTCTGTCTCAGGTCACGTTTAAACTATTGCACCTAAAGAAAACTGTCGAGCAGTTCCTTCCGTTTCATTTCATATTCCTCGTCATCAATGAGGTCCTTATCCCTGAGGTCTTTCAGGAATTTCAGCTTTTTCTCCAGATCCTGGTTGCTTCCAGAGGTGGGCGGGCTTTTTCGGGCCGATGAGGTGGGTGCTTTCCGGGGTGCGGCGGGGGCTTCGGAGACTTTGGACCCCTGCATTTTTCGAATCCTGCGGGATATCTGCGGCAGGGTCATTTTTGCCACGATCCAGTTTTCCTGTGTGCTCGTTCCGAGCAGTTTTTTAGTCACTCGGTAGCGCTGGCCCTCCACCGGGACCATGCGCCAGCTGGAACCTCCACCGCCTCCAAACGAGGCGCTGGAAAACTCAATTCCTTTGATGGCTTCAAATCGGAAGTTGAGAGTGCCGCCGGACCGAAAAATCTCGCCGATGGTGCTTCCCCGCGATGTTTCAAGGTCGAATACCAGGATGCTATCCGGAGGCATGCGATTCACTGCTTTGGTGAGGATTTGAGCGGTGTCTTTCAGGTCGGTCAGGGAAATGGCGTATCTTTTTTTTCCCAGCAGGGAAAGTTCTTCGTATTGCAACGAATAAAGATGGTTTTTAAAGTCATCTTCAGAAATTTTAATGGGATGGTTGAGAGGTAACTTTCTAATGGCTGGCCCCGTCTGGGTTTTGTTGCGGTAAATCAAAGTGAGGCCTTCCTTTTCCAGCTTTTTTTCTTTGACGGTGCCACACCCCTGAAAAAAAACTGGGATCAGGAGAATAGCAAGTATCGCCCAAATTGGCCTTTTAACTTCCAGGGAACGCTGTTGCTGAAATGTCATATTGATTCACTCATCCATTTTTTGGGCTGTGATCGAGGCGAAGCCTGTTTCATCCCGGTTCACTTCGCGGTATCTTAGAATGCGAAAATTTTTAAATTGTTCCAGCAATTCATTGTACTCCAGAACCCATTCTCTTTTGAAGGACGTGTATTTTAAGTGATCGAGATTAAACGTTTCATAGAAAATAAGGCCTCCGGGTTTCAGGGCCCTGCGGATTCCAGGGAACAGCTTGCGGTCCAGGAAATTGAAACACAAAACGAGATCGAAAGTATTGTCCGTCAATTCATACTCGTCGAGATCTGTGACCCGGGTTTCGACGAAAACATTTTTTTCTCTGGCCAGAGTTTCGGTTTTTCGGATGCCCGCTTCTGAAATATCTATTCCAAGCACATCATAGCCCATTGAGGCCGCATAAACCGCATTGCGACCTTCCCCGCAGGCGATGTCCAGCGCGCGGCCCTTTCCCGTCAACAATAGGGCATTTTCCACCAGCCATTCCGATGGTTCCCTGCTGGAAACGTGTTCGGCGGACTGATATTTCTGGTTCCACTTTTTCTTGTCTTTTGGTGACATAGACTGACTTGAAATACCGCCGGGTTGAAAGAGAGCCCTACTTTTATATCATTTTGAATAATAAATTCAAGAGCCTAAGCAATATCCATACAAGACAGGGGTGGGGAAAATGAGGGGAAGGGGAACCCGCTTCCTGGGCATCGCTGGCCTTTTTATCAGGGGTTTTGGATCGAAAAAACCGAAACTCTTGACATAGCGGGAAAAATTACTTAAGATGCTGGGCTTCATAAGGTTAGCCCTCCTTCATCATCCGGTCCGTTTGGATCATACTATTGGTGAAATTTCAGATAAGAATTTTGGAGTAAAAACATGTTTGCAGTGGTTTCAACAGGTGGAAAACAGTATACAGTGGCCAAAGGGGACGTTATCCAGGTTGAAAAAATCAACCAGGAAGAGGGCGAGACCGTCACCCTAGATAAAGTATTGATGATCGGAGAGGGTGAGGAAATTCAGGCGGGTGCGCCTTTGCTGGACGGTTGCACCGTCACTTGTGAAGTGACCGAGCAATTGAAGGGCAAGAAAATCATTATCTTCAAGAAAAAGCGGCGGAAAAAATATCGCCGGAAAAATGGTCACCGGCAATTGTATACCCGGCTTAAAATTATCGATATCACAAAGAATTAAGGGACGAAATGGCACATAAAAAAGGACAGGGAAGCACCTCCAACGGCCGGGACAGTATTGGCAAACGGCTGGGCGTGAAACGATACGGCGGACAAGTAGTGAAAGCAGGGGAGATTCTGGTCCGGCAACGCGGGACTTCTTTTCATCCCGGCGAAAATGTGGGTGTCGGCAGTGACTATACCCTGTTTTCCAAAGTTCCAGGAGTCGTCAAGTTTGAGCATCTGACCCGGAAAAAGAAAAAAATCAGCGTGTACTCCGCCAACTGAGCGGGCTTTTCTCCGCTTCCGAAACGAGTTGCCAAAGCAGGCCTTGAAGAATGCTTCGAGGCCTTTTTTTGTTCGGTATTATTTACCTTCCCTTTTAACTCCAGAAACCACTAATGCCCCTTCGGGCTAAATTCTCATGTTTGTAGATCAGGCAACCCTCTCTGTCCATGCCGGAAAAGGCGGAGACGGATGCTGTAGTTTTCGCAGAGAAAAGTTTGTTCCCCTTGGAGGGCCCGATGGCGGCGACGGCGGCAAGGGCGGTGATGTGGTTCTGGAAGCCGACCCCAACCTATCCACCCTCATCGATTTACGCTACCAGAAAGTATACAAGGCGGACGACGGGCGTGCCGGAAAGGGAAAGGATATGACCGGGCGAAGCGGAAAAGACGGGGTCATCAGGCTTCCCGTTGGCACGCTGGTGAAGGACGCCGACACGGGCGATCTACTGGTTGATCTCAAGGAACCCCGGCAAAAATTTGTCGTGACCAAAGGAGGCAAAGGCGGGCACGGCAACACCCGGTTCAAATCTTCGGCGAATCGGGCGCCCCGGCAGTTTCAGACCGGAGAGGCCGGTGAGAAACAAAATCTTTTTCTTGAACTGAAACTGCTCGCCGATGTGGCCATTATCGGTTTCCCAAATGCCGGAAAATCCACCCTGATTTCGCGTATTTCCAACGCCCGGCCAAAAATCGCCAATTACCCGTTCACCACGCTGGTTCCGCAACTGGGAGTGGTCCGCATGGACGATTACCAGTCCTTTGTGGCGGCGGATATTCCGGGGTTGATTGAAGGCGCTCATACGGGGAAGGGATTGGGAATTCGTTTCCTCAAGCATATCGAACGCTCGCGTCTGTTAATTCACTTGGTGGACTTTTCCGAATTTAACACCCGCGATCCGGTTTCAGACTATCACGCCATTCAGAACGAATTGAAAAGTTTCAGCCCGGAGCTTTATCTCAAACCGCAAATCCTGGTCGCCACCAAAGTGGATGATCCCTCGGCGCAGAAAAAGTTTGAGGATTTTGAAGACCGTATGATTCAGTTGAATCCCATTTTTCTGGCTATTTCTTCTGTGACCGGACAGGGACTTCCCGCTCTGTTGGGAAAAGTAAAAGAAATGTTGACGAAAGTAAAAGTGGAATCTCACGAATGGGAGGAAGGATCAGAGTAATGTGGGCTCTTTCGCAAAGGGTGGGCTTGCTCACTCCGTGTAACGTTTTACGGGGTGACTTTCCTCCCGCGTAGCGCGGTTATTGTACGGTAAATTCCTTGAACGTGATTTTTTTGACCCGGTCCCCGCCTTCTATCGCCTTGTTGAAATCGTTTTGCAGGCTTTTCTTCAGTTTTTCCTTCACGTAGAGAATGTCGTTGAAGAACTTCTTGTTCATGAGTTTTTCAACTGCCGCGACCGTTATTTTTTCGAACACGGGCAGGGCCTCCCGAATGACCTGTGCGCTTTCGGGGTCGGACATTTCCGCTTCCAGACTGAAACTCAAAACCCGGATATCGTCGACGGTATACGCCACCGGCATAATGGTAGCCAATTGCACCGTGTGAGTGCTCGGAGCGAGTGCTGCCGCAAGACCGGTATTGGTTTCCGGGCTACTCACCTCTGCAGGTGGAAGGGGGGAGGAGCCAGGGGCTTCTGAACCCGTTGCGGAAGAGGGAGCTTCAACCCCTCCCAGAGCGGCGTTGAGCGCGGGGTTGGGTTGGGCCGCCGGTTCGTTTTCCGGTGGATTCTGAAGGGCCGGGTTTTCCTCTGGAGCCTTTGGTTTGAGAGCTTCCGGAACCTCGGACGTGTTTTTTGTCATTCCTGTGAGTTCGGGTGGGGCAAGGGTTTGCAGGGCAAAATAAGCGCCACCACCCGTCACCAGCACGGCCAGAATACCACCGACCAGGATAATTTTTCCAGTCTTGGTGGATGGGAGAGAGAAGAACAGAAATTTTTTCTTTGCCGGGGCAGAATATTCTTCATCGTCGTCCCCAGGCTCGTCGTATTGATCGCCCACCTCGTCATCGTCATCATCGTCTTCATAATCCGCTTCCGAGAGTCCGAACTCATTTCTCTCCGGTTCTTCCTCAGGGTCTTCCTCTTCATCTGAGTCCATTGCGGTCTCGACTTCCGCCGGTTCTTCCGCACCTTCTTCCTCATCTGAGTCGATGGTTTCGGATGTCTCAGAAGATTCCTCATCAGGCTCCGCTTCATCCTCAGTGCTTTCATCATCCTGTGGTTCGGCGTCAGCTTCAGTGTCTTCGGTTTTCTTCAAGGCTTCCTGATCGGCGAAAGCTTCGGCCCACAGGTCATCCTCACTTTTTTCTTCCTCCTGCTGGGGTTCTTCGGAGGATTCGGAGTCAACGCCGTCTTCCCCGTCTTCGGCATCTTCGGGTTTTTTTAAAGCTTCCTGATCGGCGAAAGCTTCGGCCCAAAGGTCTTCTTCACTTTTTTCTTCATCCAGGGGTGTTTCCTCAGAAGGTTCCGGGGTCGCTGTATCCTCCGCCTGGGGTTCTGAAGATGGTGAGGATTCCGAGTCGGGGCTGTCTTCAATACTTTCCGGGTCGGGAGTTTCTTCTAAAGCTTCCTGAGCGTCCTGATCGGCGAAGGCTGCGGCCCACAGGTCATCCTCGCTTTTTTCTTCCTCCGGCGGTGCTTCGGCAGGCGGTTCTGCGGCGGTTTCTTCAGCCTGCGGTTCGGGGGTGGGTTCCGAGTCTGCTTTTTCTTCTCCGGTTTCAGGGTCTTCGGCATTTTTTAAAGCTTCCTGGTCGGCGAATGCTTCGGCCCATAGATCCTCATCACTTATTTCTTCTTCCTCCGGTGGTTCGGTTGCCGGCTCGGAGCCAGCGGTTTCTTGGTCTACGATTTCAATAAGGTCTTCAGAAATTCCTTCAGCATCTTCGGCTTGATCTGTATCAGGTAAAGGTTTTTCATCATGATGAGCTTCCGCGACGGGATCTTCTTCTAAAGAGCTCCCGGCGGTTTCTGTTTCAGAGGGCAGGTTTTCTGTTTCGGCAGGAGCGATCGCTTCCTGGCCCTCCTCGGAGGTATCTGCAAGAAGCCCGTCGATTTCTTCCTCATCCAGGATCTGCGGTTCTGCATCATTCACGGTGGATTCGGTTTCGTCAAAATCTTCTTTTGACTCGACTCCTGCTTCCTCATCGAGGTCATTTTGAATTATTTCATCGAGGAGGGCATTCAAATCCTTCTCTTCCTCATCATCTTCAGGAGCGGGAGGGGTGCTGTTCTCTACTTCAGCCGGAGAATCTAATTCTTCATCAAATATGTTATCGAAAAGACGGTCCAGATCCTCATCGGAAGGCAACTCAGAAGCCTGAGGATCAGCCTCCGACGCAGGGGGCTCCGCAGATTCATCCACGACATCTTTATCGGAATCTCCCAGTTCCTCTTCAAGAAGCCGATCCAGATAGTCATCGAGGTTTTTTTCATCGTCGAGAGACGGTTCCTCATTATCAAAATGGGGTTCGTTGGAATCCGGCGGGTCCTCCTGCAACCCGGAAAGGTAGTCATCGGCGGATTCCGTTTCCAGCCCGGAATCTATTTGCGCCAGAGGGGGGCCGGTCATCGAATCGTGGGAATGACTTATTTTGGCAAGAGGCTGCTTTTTTATGGAAAATTTGCTATTACAAGCCGCGCATTTTGCCGATAAATTCTTAGTAAGAGGTTCGGGAACATCTATTTCGTAAGCCGCTTGACATTCGGGGCAAACAATTTTCATAAGGACTTGTTTTTTTTTAAGTTAGGGCATTGGTACATTATATTCTTTTTTTTTGACAGATATCAACAAAATCCCTTAAAAAATTGACCAAAAACCTTGATTAACCCCTTGTTTTCATTTTTGGTAGAAAATTGACAAGGCAAAGAGACTTCCCTATAATCAGGTGGCTTTATTTCGCCTGGATAATGCGGGATTTTGCGATGGTGATTCCCTTTGATTATTCACCCTGAAAATAAACTTTCCAGATGATTTTTTCCAAGACATTTAAAACGATTCTTCCAACGGTTCTCGCTGTTTCCTGTTTGGGTTTTTTTATTGAAAAACCGGAATATCCCGTCTCCGGATTGTCCCCCTCCCATACCGCGCAGGAAAAATGGGAGAGCCGGGTTTTTGGGCCCACCTTGAAAGGCACAGAGGTTACAAAGGTTCCCATGAGGGCGGGAGCCAGGGATCAGGTTGCCAAAATCCTGTCGAATTATAAAACCGGACTGAGGCCGGGGTTCAAGGATCAGCTGCCGGAATTGATTATCAAGGAAAGCAATAAATATGGGTACGATCCGTTTTTATTGACCGCCCTCATAATAACCGAAAGTTCTGTCAACAACTGGGCGCGGTCCCGCCGGGGGGCCATGGGGTTGATGCAGATTCGCCCGCATACGGCGGTTGCCATGGCGAAAGAAACGCAACAACAATGGAAGGGCAAGCCCACCTTATTCGATCCGGGGGTCAATATCGCACTGGGGGCCTACTACCTGAATAAACTGATCAACAGGTTTGGAGATTTACGTTTGGCCCTGGAAGCTTATAACCATGGTCCGACAAAATTATCCTCGTATTTAAGAAAGGGCAAAAAGCCCACGGAGTATTCCAAAAGGGTGATCGATCAATACGAAATGATTCGGCCTCAGCCCATTTAAAAAGACCCTGCATAATTTATACGGATGGAGGATTTTTTTGGGATGGAGCAGGATGAAAAATTCTTTCCCCGGAAAAGGTGAATAATAAAACCTGCCGGTTGATCACAGAAAATGTTTGGGACAGCCTCAAACCTGGCACCACCGGCAGACATTTCTCAGCGCAACCCATAATCCAGAACGGGTCACTGCCGGCTTTCGACAAATGTTTTTTTTTGAACGACCATCCTGTCCACGGTATCATTGTTTGAAGTCCATGCCTTTTTTCAGAATCTATTTCCGGATTGAAATGCCGTCTAAAGCTGACAAAAAATTCTCCCCATCTGTAAGAGTGCTTCCGCTTTGGACACGCATCTTTTACGCAAAGCGACTGAATAAAATCCATTGCCTGGCATTGCTTGGGCTCATGGTGGTCTTTGCGAGCGGGTGCGCTGAGCGGCGTATTGAAGATGCCTTTGATGGGAAGCTCTCCTCGTCCAAGAGTAATTATATTATTAATGAATACTGCAAAAGCTGTCACATTCATAAAAATTTTGATCCTGCCGAGCATGTTAAAACGGTCCGAGCGAGTTATAAAAGGCGTTATTTCAGAAGAGCCAGACAATGCCGGGCTTGCCATTACATAGAAAAAAACTGGGTCACCAACAATTACCATCGGAAAACCAGAAACCCCAAGCAGGCCAATCGCGGTAGCTATAAATCTTTTGAAAAAGCTGAAATCAAGCAGATGAAAAAAAACGGGAAGAAAAAATAAGACGTTTTTAACGAGCCTCGAAAAACCCAATTAAGGTCCCCTTGGCACCAGGTTATATAAATGCGATTTTTGCGCAGGCGGATTGGTCTTCCAATGCTTTATCCTTCTTATCCGCCTCAAGCTCAAGGTTGTTGATTTGAGATTCCGATCAATCACATCTGGAATAATGCGTGCCAGCGCAGGGTTCCCTCTGTTGCCTGTCCTGCTATGGGTCATCGTGTTAGCCGTTGCCGTTCGGGCCACCGACAGCTTCGCCTTTTCTTTTGAGAAAATTGATATTCAAAGTAAATTCGGTGAGCGGTTTCTGGCGGAACTGGATGTTCTGCTTGAGGAGGACGGTGAATTTCAGGTCCAGATTGGCGATTCAGAGGATTACCAGCGTCTCGAACTGGAGCGTCCAAAAATCATCGATGACCTCGAGATTGTGGCTTCTACAGAAACGGCAGGTAAAAGAAGAACCCTGCAAGTGGTTTCTGGAAGCCCCCTGTTTTATCCCTCTTTTTATTTGGTCATTCGCGGGGCTTACAAGGGCGGGACGCTTCTGGAGAATTACCTGGTCACGGTGGATTTTCAACAAAATCTTGCGTTGAATGTCAAAAATCCAAAAAATAAAAAGCAGAAAGAATCTATTTCTCCGAATAAAGAAAAGGTGGATTTACTGCAAGGCGGAGAAGCCGCGGAAAATTTAACGGTGGATGCGGAAACTCCGAAACAAGCCAAAGCGGAAGCGGTAAAAGGGGAGGATGAAAATGCCATTCCCCTTCTGGACAACGATCAGAACGAACCCTCCGGCATTCCTTCCCGCGTCAACGCCCCTTCCTGGATGGCCAAACCCCCGGCAGAATTACAGGGAGTAAGGGGCAAGGACTCCTTTTTTCCTGGTGCCACCTGGGTTTCCCCCAGGATATTTCCAGACAAAATGCCGCCGATGGATTCGCCTCAATCGGCGGTAGACGCTGAGCAGGCAACGAATCAAGTATCGACCAAGGAGTCGATGGAGCCCCAACAAAAGACCCCTTCGAATCAAATGGAGGCGACGCCTGTGCCGAAGCAGGATCTACGGGTCCCGGTATCTTCGGAGTCTGGTTACGGCCCTTTGGCTCAGGGAGAGAATCTTTTTTCCGTCGTTAAAAAACTCAATTACGCGGCTTCGGATGCGAACCGCGTGGCCGTCGCACTCTGGATGGATAACCCGGATAGTTTTCTGTATGGAAATATGAATGGGATCAAAAGCGGAAGTCGGTTGAATCTGGAAAGCCTGGAGAAGCGGCTGGAAGAAATCGACTCCCAAAGGGCCAGGGAAGTGCTGGACAGTCAGTGGCGAGAATGGCAATTGATGCGGGAAAAGCTGGCCGCAGTTCCAAGCGACGTCTTTAAAGGTTTGACACAGGAAATTCCGCTTCCTTCGGAAACCGAAGATGAAAAGAAAATGATTTTTGAGATGCTCCGGGACTGGAAAGAAACCTGGGAAATGGGCGATCTGGACCGGCATCTGGCGCATTTTTCCGATCGAAGCTCCAGCCAGATTGAACAGGATTTCGCCAATATTCGGTTTCTGAAAAAACGCATGTTCGTCCGCCACAACCAGGTGAAGCTACGGATTCAGCAGGCTTCCCTGGTGTTGAATGAGGGGGAGACGATGGTTTCGTTTGGGCAGAGTTTTTCTTCCGGGAAAATGGAGAGCTATGGGCGCAAGGACATCGGCGTGGTTTGGGAGGACGGGGCGTGGAAAATTCTCAAAGAAAAATTCAAAGTCAATGAGTATCTGGAAAAGCACGAATCCGACGATTTGACAACCTCGGCGGATGAAGAAATTTTTTCCAGGGAAAGAACCATTGCGGTCCCGTTTGTTATCCATGCTTCCAGTCATCTCGATTTTTCCATGGCCACTCAGGCAGTGAACCAGTTAAGACGGCTGGGATACAATGCGTATTCCTCTCCGGTTAATATTTCCCGAAACAGAAAAATTTTCAGGGTTTATGTCGGGCGTTTTCCCAGTATGGATCTGGCCGGGGAACTGGCAACGAAACTCAAGCGAAATGTTTTTTCCCGATATGCGATTCCGGTTAATTATCCGTATGCATTTATGATGGGGGAATTTGCTTCGGAAAATGAGGCTGAAACCCTGATCCTCAATTTAAGGTCGGTGGGATTCTCTCCCTTGTTGTTTACTTTCAGCGAAAAGGAATTCTTGAATCCCAGGTTTCGGGTCTACCTGGGAGCTTTTGCTGCGGAAAAAGATTCCAGGAAATTATCGAATGAATTAACAGCCCATAATTTTCCCCATAAACTGGTGACCCATTAAAACCCTGGATAGGACTGGGCTTTCCAGTGGTCCGGAAGGTTCAGGAACAAAAAAAACCGCCTCCTTGGGGAGGCGGTTTTCATTATCTGACGCTTTTTAAAATGAGTCTTTTACAAAGAAGTCTTTAATGTGGGAGCGGGTTTAAAGCCTACGGTTTTACTGGCCTTAATTTTAATCTCTTCCCCGGTTTGCGGGTTTCTGCCTTTTCGGGCTTTTCGGCTTCTCACGGTAAACGTTCCAAAACCTGGGTAGGCAAACCGTTTTTCTTTTTTGATCGATTTTGAAATATTCTCGAAAACCGCATCAAGCACGTCCCCGGTCAACCGTTTCGATAAAGCTGTGTCTTTACAAGTTTTAATTACACTGGTAATCAATTCATCCTTTGTCACTGATTTTCCCCTCCTCTCTATATTGTTATTCCGGCGCGTGCATTATTGAAAAACCAGCACTGAATGTCAATTAAAAAAACCAGCTTTTCAAATTGTTCCCCCTCGCAGAATCAGTTTTCAAGCCTTGCAGGGTCGGTCTATGTTAGAATAGCCGAATATATGGCATTGAAACCCTTGCTTTAATTTTTAAAATAGTTTATTTGAAAAATAAAGGTTGGAACATGGCTAAACTAAAAATTGCCAGGCTTGGAAATCCTATATTGCGGCAGATCGCACAGCCTGTGGATATTAAAGAATTGCGCGACCCGGACAGTGAGCTTCAGGTGTTCATTGAAGGCATGGTGGAAACCATGAGAACCGACGGGGGCGTGGGATTGGCGGCGCCGCAAGTGTCCCGGTCTATTCAACTGGTCACTCTGGAATGTGAAGAGAACGAACGCTACCCGGAGGCGACCGGCATTCCCTTGACCGTGCTGGCCAATCCGGTGATCACCCGCTACAGTGAAGGCACGGCGCTTGGCTGGGAGAGTTGCCTGAGCCTGATAGATTTTCGCGGGCTGGTTCGACGTTCCCGGGAAGTGACGGTGGAAGCGTTCGATCGCGATGGAGAAAAAACCGTCATCGAAGCTACGGGTTTTTTGGCCATCGTCCTTCAGCATGAGATCGATCATTTGAACGGCAAAGTTTTTCTCGACCGTATGGAAGATCTGACCAAGCTTGCGTATATGGAAGAGTTTGAAACCTATTGGGCCAAGGAGGAGGCGGCAGAAACATGAGGAATGGGGCAGGGGTATTCAAGCTGGGAAGACAAAACGATGACTGAAGCATCCAACTCTCTGGATGAGGAAATTTATCAGCTTTATCAGGAGCCCGCCATTGGTTCCGGATATTCCAATATGTATGGCGAGGAAAACCTGCAGAGGTTGGTGGAAAAGTACCGGAGCCTCAACCCGGAAGGTCAGGCCAGGATGCGGGATTTGGTTGTGAGCTTTTCCGGATCAGTGGATTTGGCCTCCAGTTTTGTTTCGGTCGCGGTTCTGCACGCACTGGGCATGGACGATGCAGTTAAACAAGCCTACCTTTTAGCTGAAAGCCGGGACGACGCGGAATCCTTTCAGCAACATTTCGATATCGGCATTTCTCTTGCCGATCATTTTGTGAAAGGCTGACCCGGCCACGCTGAGAGAGCTTTCGGGTCGATGCCTGCCTGGCTCCTGAACCCTGGAGAATTTTTGAAAACTTCCCTCTGCGGTTCTAAACCTTCTTCTATTCCGGATTCATTTTTTCCCAAGCCGCATAACAGGCACCGGGTTGAATCCGCTGGGGTCCACGGGAGATACCGATCCCACGCACCTTCCTTGTTTGAATCTGCGGCGCACGAATAGCAGGAAGCCCACCCATACAATTCCTGGGATCACAAAAAGACCGGCCATCCAGAAGACCACAACTTCCAGAGTGAGTCCCAGGCGGTCCACAGCAAATCCCACGGCCCAATTGCTGAGACCCATCACCAAGGTCAGGATTCCCATTTCCGTGCTGAAAATGCGTCCCAGAAATCCTTCTTCAGCCTCCATATGAATCAAAGCAGAACTGTACACCCAGATGATAGAGCCAAACAAGGTGGCTAATCCGACGGACAAGGATGCGCCCAGCAGGGAATTTGACTGGACCATGAATGCGTAAGAGGCGGCCCCAAGAAAAAACCCCGCTCCAATCGCCACCTGCAACACGCGCGACGAGTCGCCAAAAACTTTGCGGACCAGCACCGGGCCGATGGCGGCCCCAACCCCGCGGGCGGAATACATGACGCCGATGCCCAGGGAAATGGCCGAGGGGCTGGCAAACAGTTGATGGGCGTAAAGGGGAATCAGAGTCATGATGCCGCCGGCAATAGCCAGCCCTGTTTTCAAAAGGGAAAGACCCAGAATAATGGGCTCGGTGAAAAGGTAGCGCATTCCTTCAATAAAATTTTTATAACCTCCCTGATTCTGTTTTTCTTTTTCGGCATCAGATTTTTCCAGTTCCTTGGGGATACGGGAAATGAACCAGGCGGAAAGCAGAAAGGTGAAGGCATCCAGAATGAATGCGGTCCGGATTCCCAGCAAACCCACCACCAGGCCTCCCGCAGCGGCCCCAAACGCCAGCATCACCGACCAGGTGGATCCACTGAGGGCATTGGCTGTTACGAGGTCTTTTCGCTGAATCAGGGAGGGTATGATGGCGCTGCGGGCCGGTTCAAAAAAACCCGCCATGGAAATTTCCAGCACGACCAACGTGTAAACCAGCCAAAGGTCGGCTTCGTCGTCTACCAATAAGAAGCATAAGACGATGATGAACCTGAGAATGTCGCTTGCTATCATGACTCTTTTGCGGCTGGTGCGGTCGATGACAACCCCCGCTATGGGAGACACGAAAAAGATGGGTAAGAGTTTTGCCATCATCGCGGTGGCCACCGCCATTCCGGAGCCGCTGAGTTTCAGAATCAGGGTGTAAATGGCAATGGTGTTCAGCCAGTCCCCAAGCTCCGAAATCACCTGTCCATACCAGAGGTTGCGGAATGGGCGATTGGTTTTCAATAAGGTCAGATAACTTTTGGAGCCGGAAGATTCCATATTGAGCGATCATACCACGACCCACGATGTGGGGAGGAAGCGTGGGCCTGACGCTACCCGAGGCCCTGAATCTATCGAGCGTTAATATTTGAACCGGCCCACAGACTGGGGCGGGCTGGTGGTTGAACAATTCGAAGAATGATGATAGAAAATTTGTTGGAAAAATTTTTCTTCAAAAGGTGATATTATCAACCGGAAAAAATATTCATAAATGGGGGATGCCTAAATATGGAACCCGATGCTTCCGAAGATTTTCGGGATGAAAAAAAAGAAAAGTTGTACAGGAAAGTTTCGATCTGGGCCGCCTTTGTATTGTCCACAATCGTTACTGTGGGTTATGGAGTGACCCACCCTCCCGACACCAAGGAAGTCCAAAAAATGCGGCTATTTTTCAATAATAGTGGTTACACCGTTTCTAAATTCCTGCGTATGACTCGTGAGGAACAAAAAGCGTTTGTGGAGACGAAAAAGCATCCCTTTTATTCCAGTTACTTGAAGTCTTCTGAAGTTGAAAAGGGTGAAATCCGAGCCCTGGTCCACGTTTCCTTGGACTACACTCCGAATCAGTATTGGTTTAGTTTTGTTTTTATTTGGCCGATTGTCTTTGCAAGTTTTTGGTTCATTGGATTGATGGCTGAAGGAGCCATCATCCTGGTCCGTAAAGACAGGGCCAAAAGGTTGGCGTCCAGGGATGCATCGGAATAACGTTTGAGGAATAGAAAGCCTAGGCTGTCAGGCTTGCGGCCACCGGCGAGGGTTGTGGGAACGTTAAAATAAATTTTGAGCCTTCATTGAGGGAACTGGTCACTGCAATGGTTCCATTGTGATGGTCAATGATTTTCTGACAAATCGTCAACCCAATTCCCGTTCCTTCATACTGGTCTTTCCCATGCAACTTCTCAAAGGGTTGAAAAATTTTCTTACGGTACTTTTCCTCGAAACCGATTCCATTATCCTCGACGATGATCTGCAAATGGTTTTCATTAGAGGACTGGCTATAGATATTGACAACAGGAGGCACTCCTTCCCGGTGATACTTTAAAGCGTTCCCCACCAGGTTTAGAAACAAATGATGCATTTGAACGGGGTCCGCCATGAATCCGGGAATATCTTTTATATTCACAGTTCCCCCGGTCTCGGAAATTCTGGTCTCAAGGTCGATCAGGATTTCCTGAAATATTTTATTGAGGTCAATATATTCAGAGGGATTGATATCATTGGTGACTTTTGAATAAACCAGCAAGTCATCCAAAAGCGCCTGCATTCTCAGGGTGGCGCTTTGAATTTTATCAATATAGCCATCTCCTTTGGCGTTGTTGCCCTTGTTTGTTATCCGTAGCACATCCCCGAAAGTGATTATCTTCCTGAGAGGTTCCTTTAAATCATGCGAGGCGATGCTTACGAAGTCGTTGAGAGAAGAATTGATCCTTTCCAAATCGGCGGTACGTTTCCCGACTAGTGTCTCAAGTTTTTTCTCAGTCAACTCCCGCTCAATCACCCTGCCAACCTGGATGCCGATGGTTTTCATGGTTTCCAGCAAAGTCTGGTTGGGTTCGACAGCGATACTGGAGAAAAATTCAAATACAGCCACCGTCTTGCCTTCAATGACGACCGGAAAACCAAAGCCCGCACGAACGCCAATTTCTCCGGCTAATTTGGATCTGGGAAAGTTATTGTCCTTGGTCACATCTTCAATCCACGCGGGTTCATTTTTGGCCCAAACCCGGCCCGGCAATCCGACGCCCCAGGACATGGGTGTGGATTCTGTAATCGATATGAACTTTTCAAAGGTTTCTTTGTTTTCCACGTACCATATTTTTGATGAAACAAGTTCCTTTTTTCCTTCTGGTAAAACATAAACGTGGCCCACCGGCCAACCCATGGTCAAACATACAGCCTTTAAGCATATCGGTGCCACCTCCTCCAGGGTTTTAGATTCATTGGCCGATACGGAAATGACTTGGAGCAATTCCTTCAGCCCATGCTCATGATCAAATTTTTTAACGGCCAGTTTTCGCTGGATAATATTTTCTTTAAAAACTTTAAGGGCCGCATAAATTTGCCCGATTTCATCCTGGGATGATTTGGCCGGAATCTCGATTTGCAGATCATCCTTGGAAAGTTTCAGCATCATTTCAGTGGCCTTATGGACCGGTTCAACTAAACGACGGATGCCAATGCCGTAAAAACCAAAGAGCACCAGAACTCCGGAAACCATCAATAATGCGTTGGTGAATAATATATAACGTGAATTTCTTTGCATGAGCTCCAGAGTTCGTTGGGAAGCCCGAGTGTTGACCATGACTTGAAAATTGTTAATATTACCCATGATCAGTTTTTTCTGCTCATCATAATAATGCCCAAAGATCAATTGCCTGGCCTTTTCAAAATCCTTATTTTCCACTGCCGCCATGGCGGCCTCTTCGGTCTTGAGCAAATTGTCAGAATTTTCTTTGGCTTGTTCGATATAGGAAAGTTCCGATGGCAGGACTTTCAGTTCTTTGAGTCTCTCGACCGCTTTATCCCTGGACTTGGTGACATTCACTTCTTTCCAGAAGTTTTCATAATGGACTCTATCTCCAAACTGCACGTAGCGCCGGATCTCATCGGTTAAGTAATCCGAGCCCTGTGCCAGTTGCTGTCCAATACTTTTTAATTCCCGCTCGAGACCGATGGCCACTTGTTCATTCTTATGCCCGGCATTCAATTTTAGAACCGTGATGCCGATGAGAAAGAACATAATAACAATCAGAGCCGCAATGAATCTAAATGTTGAAAATAATGTCATTTGGTTGCACTAAGAATATTGCCTAAAGGTTTTCTGTCCCTGAATGCGGGATTTGCATTTTTTAATAATTTTTCATTCAACCCTTTAATCTGACGATTTTCAGCTTCCAACCGTTTTATATAATCATTACGCGATTGGACAGTCACATCGAGTTCATCCACCAATTTTTTAATTTGTAATAGCTCATCTTTCAAAGCTATCGTGAGCAGATGCTCACCCTTTTCAACGATAAGGAAGGATCTCATGGGTTCACTCTAGTATAAAGGTAAGTAGCAGTTTGTAATCTATTTTATTGAATTTTATGGAAATAATTATAATTCATTTAAATTTTTGAAAATATCATAGTAACTATCTAAAAAACGTAGGAAAGGTTCCCGGTCGTCTTGTCATGTTTTAATGACATATTAAGCTGAAGGAACACCCAGTAAAGCCACCGAGGCTAAAATGCGATTTTACAAAAGCTTTTGAGTGGATTACTAGAACCCATAATCATTCCCATCCAAAATTTCCTGGGTTAAAATGGCGCTATGGACGTGAATCAGATTCGCCTCATAATTTTTTTTGGGGTTTTTATTCTCATGCTGGTGCTGGAGCAGTTCCTCAGGCGCCACCCTTTGGTCGATTCCAAACCCCGCCGGTTGGCAATCAACCTGGGAATCACGGGGGTAGACATCATTCTGGCCCGGCTGGTGTTTGGGGCGGCGGCGGTGGGAGCGGCCCAGTTCACTCAGGAGGAAGGGTGGGGGGTGTTGAATTATTGGGATCTTCCGTCCGGCGTGGAACTGCTCATCACCGTGGTTTTTCTGGATCTGATGATCTACATTCAACATGTGGTGGTGCACATGATTCCATTTTTCTGGCGATTCCACATCGTGCACCATTCCGACCTGGACCTGGATGTGTCTTCCGGATTACGCTTTCATCCCATCGAAATTCTGGGATCAATGCTGTTTAAAGTCGGATTGATTCTCGCCCTCGGTCCGACTCCCTTTGCAGTTCTTGTGTTTGAAGCCATCTTAAACGGCATGGCCATGTTCTCCCATTCGAACATCACTTTGCCACTTTGGCTGGACAAGGCCCTGCGCTATTTGATCGTAACTCCGGACATGCATCGCATCCATCATTCCGTCGAGGTGAACGAAACCAATTCCAATTACGGGTTCAATCTGTCAATATGGGATCGGATGCTCGGGACCTATATTCACATGCCAAAAAAACCGCAACCGGAAATCGTGATCGGCGTCCATTCCTTCCGCAAACCAGAGGAGGTCAGTTTATTAAATTTACTGCTCATCCCGTTTCGAAAAATTCCCTGAGCCCGCCACGCGGGGAGGAAAAGCCTGCTACGTAGAAGGGCTGACCCTTGTGATATCCTTTCCATTGCCTTCATACCCAGAAAGGGTAGGAGGGGTTCACTTCCTTCACGAGCCCTTAAAAACCATAATGCATAGCGCGTCAATATTGGGTCCAGCGTCACGCTGGCCGCAAGTCCCTTCCCTGAATCCAAGCCAGGAGAAAATTCCATGACCGTCCGTCTGACAAAAATTATCGCCACCCTGGGCCCCGCCAGCGGTACGAAAAAAAATATCAAGGAGCTGGTCAAAACCGGAGTCAATGTATTCCGCCTCAACCTTTCCCATGGGGATCATGAGGTCGTCCGGCAATGGATTCGCTGGATACGCGAAACGGAAAAAGAGCTCAAAATTTTTATCGGCATTCTTCTGGACTTGCAGGGGCCAAAGATCCGCGTCGGCGGATTCGAGAACGGTTCCATAGAATTGAAAGCGGGCAAAGAAGTGGTTTTCACTACCGAAAAGGCAGTCGGTCATGAAACTCTGGTTCCCATCCAATACAAAAGTTTTCACAAGGATGTGAAGGCAGGCGATTCCGTTTTTTTGAACGACGGCAACCTGTGCGTTGTGGTGAGAAAAGTTTCCGGACAGCGTGTGACTGTCGTTGTTAAGGCGGGAGGAATCTTGTCCGACCACAAAGGAGTGAATTTGCCCGACTCGTCTTTGACCACCAGTGTCGTGACGCCAAAGGATCGCAAGGATCTGAAGTTTGGACTGGCGGAGGGAGTCGATTTTGTGGCCTTGTCCTTTGTCGGTTCGGAAAAGGATATTCAGCAACTCCGCCGCCTGATCCAATCCGCAGGGGGAGATGCGGAGATCATCGCCAAAATAGAACGCAAACAGGCGGTAGCGAATCTTGAAAAAATCGTGGAGGCCGCAGATGGAGTGATGGTCGCGCGTGGGGATTTGGGAGTGGAGATTCCTTTCGCGGACGTGCCGGTTGTGCAACAGAAGATTCTTAAAGAATGCGCCCAAAAGTGCAAGCCGGTGATCGTCGCCACCCAGATGCTTGAATCGATGATATCCAACCCCAGACCCACACGGGCGGAAGTTTCCGATGTCGCCAATTCTGTCATGTATTATGCCGATGCGGTCATGCTGTCGGGAGAAACGGCGGTTGGCAAACATCCGGACGCTGCGGTGAAGGTGATGGTGGAAACGGCGCTCAAGGCCGAATCGTATCAAATCCATTCGCACTACATACCGCGCTGGAACAGGCAGAACGATAAAAATCCGCCGATCGAGCGGGGCATCACTTATGCCGCCAATCACCTGGTGAAGATGTTACACGCCCAGGCGATCATCGTTTTTACCTTGGGCGGCGGAACCGCGAGAATGATGGCGGCGCCACATCCGATGGTGCCGATATTTGCGTTCACCTCCCGCCTGGTCCGGGCCAGGCGATTGACCCTATTGCGCGGGGCTTATCCCTTTCTCGTAGAGGAAAACAAGGATTTCCTGGAAGATGTGGAAGAGCTGTTTGGAATTTTGAAGGCCAGGCGGCTGGTGAAAAAAAACGACCGGGTGGTGATCACCGCCGGGCTTCCCATCGATATCCCAAGCTGGACCAATGTGGTGCGGGTGGAAGTGGTCCCTTGACCCGCCACGCGGGAGAGCGGAGTTTAGGCTGGCGCTTGCGGCGTTTTTTCCGTTGCCTTCATTCCCCGCAGACGTGCGCTGGGCTCGCGAGCCCCCAAAGATCCTCCTGTCGGCCTTCGCAACACGGAAGCCGACGCGGCGATTCATTTATTTCCTGTAGCAGAAATTTCCTGATAAAATTGTCGAATGTCACCTCGCTATTATATTATTACCGCGTTACTGGTTTTTGCTCTCACGGCAGGAATCAGTGTGTGGAAGCAGAAAAGCACGAAACGGGAAATAGCCGTGGTCCTTGGACAGGTCATTTTGAGCCTGGCCGTGGTATTAGGGACGGTTGTCGGGGTTGCCAAATTGATGGTGGTGTTGGGGATCGCCCAGTCGGGATTTGTCTTTTAATAAGGGATTGGCAATGGAATTTTCACCCTTCATGATTTTCATCATGTTTCTTTCGTTTCTGGCAATTTCCTATTTCATGGGGATGCTGGTCCATTCGGCGTTCATGTATGAAGATAAGAATAATATGAAAAGCAATAGCCGAATAAGCTGGGTCTTGTGCATGATTGCGGGTACTGGAATCACCGGATGGATGTTCTACTACGGCTACTACATGAACTTCGTTCGATAGGCCGGTCCCCAGCTAAACGAGGCCCGCCCAACGGGCCTTAAATAGAATATTTCTTTGCAGGCCCCGGCAACAGGTTAACTGGCAAGAATTTCGATCAACCGGGCGCAATCGTTTTTGTAGTTTTGGATTTCCTCTTTTTCCTCGTCATCCAAGTCCTCATCCATCAAATGTTCTTCAAGCAATTCGATGGCGTCATTCAATCCCCCTGCCACAATATCCAGGTCTGAGGCCGCAAGAGCATACAAAGAAGAATTCTGTTTGAGTTTTTCAAAAACGCGGGTGTATTTGAATTTATAATCCGACAGTGAGCTGCGTTTTTTATCGGAAATTTTTCCTTTGAGCTCGGTGTTCATATCAGAAATGGAATCGTTCAAGGCCATTTTGATGATTTGGATGTCTTTATCATTGATGGATGCTAAGGATTTCATCTTATTCCTTCCTGGAAAACAAAAAATATAGGTATCAGATAGTTTGCGAAAGATACAATTGCCGGTGCCAATGGTCGAGGAAAACTTCCCGGCGATTTGCCGATTGACACAAATAATATAGCGTAATTTATCGAAAATTTTAATGAAAACAATTAAATTTTTTGATTTTAGGAGATTTTAGAGTCCCAGGAAACTTGAGAGTTTTCTGTGGAAAATGCTCAGGAAGAAACGGATTGGCGGGATCGGAATTTAAAAACCGCTGGTTTGCCCCATAAGGCGGGACAAACCAGCGATAATATGGCTGGTGGAAATCAGGAGCCGATTTTAATTTCCACTTTCTTGGGTTTGGCAATTTCTTTCTTCCCAAGGGTAACTTTGAGAACCCCTTGTTCCATTTTCGCAACAACTTTATCAGGGTCTACCTGATCGCCAAGACGGAAGCTCCTCTCGAATTTCTGCGACCGGAATTCACGGATACGATAATTATCCTCCTTGGTCTCCTTTTCCTCTTTCGCGTCTCCGCGAAGACTCAAAACGCCTTCCTTGATTTCCAGATAAATATCCTTCTCTTCCATTCCAGGGACTTCAGCAGTGAGGAGAAACTCATTCTCATTCTCGACAATGTTCACCTTTGGGTGAATGGCCCGAACGGTTTCCGGATCAAAGAAATCCATCAAATTCTTGGGAAAAAATGGCTCCATATCGCCATTTAAAAAATCCTGTAATTTCCTATTTGGATTGTAGGTTGTCAGTTTCATTTTAATACCTCCTTTATGGGGATAAAGTTTCAAGATAGGTCATGACCTTGTAATTCATCCTCTCTAAACTAAAGATAGAATCGGCGAACAGGCCTGTCAAGTTGGGGAGGGATTTTTTTTAAACCTATTGAAAAAATGATTTTTTGGGCTAAGAAAGCATTGTTTTAGCTGAGGTTGTTTTACTTTGCCCGGCTAAGAGGAAGGCGAACGCCTTTGGGGTAACGGTTTAAAGGGATAGCCAGTGGTGTAGATTTGCGCCCATGATTCAGGCAATCCCGATAATTAAGAAATCCCAGATAGGGGGCGGATTCTGCGTCCGGATGTTTTCATATCAAAACTTCTGAGGTCAACTGAAAAAAAGGCTTGGAGTAACAATTACAAATGTTACTTTTACCGCAGAAACTCATTTTTTTGGTGATTGAGAAATGTAAAAACCTTGCTCATAAGGACCCAGTTTCTTTACCCTCTTCGATCTACGAGAACGGCCACTTCATTCCCACAATGAGGGCAGGCGGTAGGTTGGCTTCTCTTTTTTTGAATCTCTTCAATAAACCCGTAAGCAATGATTCCCGCCGGTAAGCTAAAAGTTCCGAGGCCTAGAATTGCGACAAATCCCCCGAACATTTTCCCAATAGTTGTGACCGGATATATGTCTCCATAACCCACAGTGGTCATGGTCGCTACTCCCCACCACATGGCGGCGGGAATGCTTGAAAAGGCACCCGGTTGTTTCCCGTTTTCAAGGAAGTAAATGATCCCGGATGCCAAAACAAGTAAAATCATTGTGACAGCAAACGTGACCACAAGCTCTTCCTTCTTTTCCCTGACCACAGTACTAATGAGTTTCAGGGAAGATGAATACCTTGTTAGTTTGAACAAAGTGAACAGCCGAAGGAGACGCAGTACCCTGAGAATCCTCAAGTCAATTTGGAAAAAAATGGGTAAATAAAAGGGCACTAAAACCATTAAATCTATCAGGGCCAGGGGTGTCAGAGCATAACGCAGTCTTCCGGTGACCGGTTTTTCAAACTTTTTATTTTCAGTGCAGGTCCACAAGCGCGCTAAGAGGTGGTCCCAGGAATTCGGACCAGGTGTTAAGCTACGATTTATGATCAAAGGAGGGTCATGGAAATGAGCAAGACACGAAAGAATTACCCTGCGAGTTTTAAGGCGAAGGTTGCTTTGTCGGCGTTGCGGGAGG
>JAJDAZ010000007.1 GCA_029261595.1 Nitrospinaceae bacterium
AGACCTTCCAGGATGGAAAAATACTTTATCAAAAATACGTCTTTGAAAACTCTGAAGAGGAGGAAAAACAAGTCGCGTAGAATCTGTTAAAATATCGCAACCGAGAAACCAAGCTGTAAAAGCAAATGTCACTTATCGCAATTAAAATTATAAAATATCTACATTCAAACTAATACGGAACCAAAATGAGGTTGTTAAAGCCAGATATCTTTGCTCCCCCCCACAAAAAAACCAGAGCGTCCAGTATGCGGGATTTTCCGCACTACCAGTTGAGGTCGAAAACTGCTTCCCTCAGCATCTCCTAAAAGGGCGCTCTGGCACTACCGGAGGACTTACCCAAAATACTGCCCTCCAACTCTCTCTGTAATAAATATGGTCCCTCAATGAAGGCCTGTCAATATCTACAAAAAACCAGGCGTCTGGGGGGATTGGTGGTCATTAATAAATCTCTCTCGCCCCTTCCCCGCCGCAATCACTTCCAGTTGGTCCAGCACTCCTCCAGATCTTTGACCGAAAGGATTCCTACAATCTTCCCTTTATCCGTTACCGCAAGGTGGCGGATTTTGTTTTCTTCCATCAGCTCGCTGGCTTTCGATAACGGCTGATCCCTTTCAACGGTGATGATGGGTGCGGTCATCATCTCTGAAACTTTAATAGCATCGGGGTCGGCGGTTCCCCTTAAGATTTTATGTATCCAATCCGTTTTCGTAAATATCCCCACATACTCTCCATTGGCCTCTACCAGAAACGCCCCGACATCGTTCCTGTTCATTTCTCCGACGGCTTCAAAGGCAAAGGCATCCGGGGTTGTGGTCAGAACCGGTGAACTCATGTGATCGCCAACTTGGATCATTACAAACTCCTTCATTTCGATGAATTGAATTAAATCTATTTCCACAGACTGGCAGGGTCGGTGAGGGAAAACGAAACTATCAGGCGGGAATAAAACCGGTAATGGCTCTCAATAGTGATCAAGCCAGAGTGTTAGGGGAATATGGTTCCCAAATTTCCGGGGAAAAGCGGAGTTTAAACCACTCCCCAGACACTCTGGCTTGAAGGAAAAGTTATTATGACTATCATTTCTTGCAATTTGTTCCCTCCCTCCTGGTTTGTCAATAGATCTTTCACTGAAAAGATGCCTGCATGTTTCATTTATTTCTAACCGCAAGGCATCCGGTTTTGGGCATAAGGCAAAAAAAACCAGAGCGTCCAGTATGCGGTTTATCCCGCACCACCAGTTGAGGTTAGGCAACTTCACTCAACATTCGCTAAAAGGGCGCTCTGGTACTGCCGGAGGGCCTATCCCAACTACCGCCCTCCACCTCTCTATAGTAAATATGGTGCCTCACTTAACACCTGTCAATATTTCCCATAAAAATATTCCTGTTCCGATCCAAACTGCATTCAATAAAATATTTAGAATAAAACAGGCTAAATATTGATCTTATATTTATAGCTTTATTAGATCTTATTTATACATTTCTTTGACCTTATCCACTTAGGAAATGAGAAGTATTTAAAGAAATTTTTTCACAAGTTTCAGGGTACTTGTGGATTACAAGTAGATGCGAATATTTCAAAAGGAGCGGATCATGCAAAAAATTTCACTTTTAAGGATAACGGTAGTAGCTCTCATCTCCATTTTAGCACTCTCGGTATCGCCAGCGAACGCAGACAGGAATAAACTGATAACGGTTAGCGGGGTCGTGATACCCGTATTTGACCCCAATAATCCAGGTGACCCGGACCCCGAGCTTGGCATCCCATTTCCTCCTGATCCAAAGTTCTCCGTAGTCCTTGAGGAACCGGGCCGGTTTATCATCACCATTTATAAGCGAGTGGATTGTCTATTTGACGGAGATCGGTTTCCGGGAGACTTCCAGGCGGCGGTCGGCGCCCGGTTAGCCAACCCTTACAATGACACGCGAGCCGAAGCAGGTGGCTCTAATTACTACCTGAGCAGTCCGCTGGTTTTTGTTGAAACAGTCAAGACAGGCATTTGCAATGATAAGGCGCTATATCAATTCACGACCCGGAACCGATCCGATGATGAATTAGTTAACGGTCCGTTCGGTTTCCAAATAACCGGGTCAAAAATTAGAAAAAGGTCCCACGGCCACCGTCACTAACGCTAATTGACCATTGAAAATAGAAAAACTTCGCCGGGGAGGTTATTTTTGGAAGGCACGTTGACCTAATCTATTTTCATATGCTTTTTGACTCAAAAAAAAGCCGGGTCCTACAGGACCCGGCTTCAATTATATTTGTTCAGGTTCAGCTTTTATCCAGTTTGTTAAACTTCGATCCCTCAAGGGTGAGGTTATACATGAGCCCTTTCTGGCCAAACACGAAGGCCACAATGGGGTCTTTGGCGTTTATTGTATCGAGAGAATCGCCCATGCCCAAGGTGATCAACGCCACGGAGCCATCGACGCCCACTTTCCAGCCATCGCTGTGGCGAAATTTGTCGAGCGCGTTTTTTTCCATGAAGGCGAGGATGATGGTTTTGGCCTGCGCGCCGATCTGAAACCCGAATGACGCGGCGATGGTGTTGTAATATTCCTGCGATTTTCCGTTGATCCTGAGCGCCCCTTCCCCGTACTCGCCGCCGATTCCAAACCCCGCTTTGACGACTGTGGGAAACACCAGCACACCCTTGGCTTTTTTCAAAAACTCTTTACTTCCTCTGACTTCTTTATCGAAGTTTTCCAGGGCTTCGTTCACGTCGTAATCAATGGATCTCGCGGAACCGGCGACCGCTTCGGATAAAAATATCAGACTCAACAACGAAAAGAACAGGACCGCAAGCGCCCTGCATAAAGCCTCATGGGATTGGCTCCTCATGAAATATCCCTCCTTATGATTCCTAATAATTCTTTATGAATCAAAAGGGAGCAATTTCCATACCAAGATCAGGTCATTGATATTCCGTTATTTACGAGCCCAACTTCTGTCGGGGTGTGTGCGGGTTTATGATTTTTCAATCAATGGATCCACAAAAGGATATAGCGAGACGAAAGTCCCCTTCCCGGCGCTTAAAAAAACCTGGTTTTTTGCCTTATACGAAAATTTGACAACGGAAGCGGAAATAATGATATGCTCTTAGGAATAAATTTAGATATAAAAGTATCTTCACTTTGCTAGTGATTTTTCCCGGAGAATCGCCATGAAAAAAATTTTCGTCTGTCTCATGATGAGCCTGTATGTGTTCGGGACTTTTTCCCCGGCATTCGCGGATTCACGTTCCCATGGCAAGCAGTCCAGGCACAAGTCCGGTCATCGCACCCACAAACCGCATGCGAAATCAGGGATCAGCACCGGCGGTCCGCGCACTCACAAACCACACAGGCCAAAGATCAGCACCGGGGGGCCACGCTCGCATAAGCCCGTAGTCCGGCATGAATCCCGTCGGGGCCATCGGGGCAAACAAAAATACACTAAGAATAGGCATCGGCCAAGATCCTCTATCCACAAGCCTCGTTACTCAAAAAATTATCGCCATAATAGGCGTATCCACAAACCTTATTTCACTAATAGACACCGGAACGACCGGCATCGTTACCGCCCCGGATACTCGCGCCATTACAGGCCGTTCCCCAGGGCGCATTATGGTCATCGACATCCGTATGGTCACCGAATCCATGTGTTGCCGTATGGTTTCATTTCACTTTCAATCGGGGGTCTCTCTTACTACTATTCCTCAGGGAATTATTACCGGAACTATAGTGGGTATTACGAAGTGGTCCAACCTCCGATCGGGGCGTTGATCACGGTTCCCCCACCGGGTTACAGAATCGTGATCATCGACTCCCACCAATATTATCTTTCCGGTGGGGTGTATTATGTGTGGGATGAAATTCGCCGGGGCTACCGGGTCGTCCCCCAGCCCGAGGTGATTCATGAAACCCATGAAGAACCTCAGAAAATTTTGGAAAGCTCGCTCAATATTTTTGTTTACCCAAGGGCCGGACAGGGTAAAAATGAGCAGGCCAACGACCGCTATGATTGCCATTTGTGGGCGGTGGGAGAAACCGATTTCGACCCGACTCTGGAACAATCGTCATCCGAACTGGAACGCTCGAACTACAAACGCGCCATCACGGCCTGTCTGGAGGCTCGGGAGTACACTGTGGAATGATGATTTGACGAGGATCAACTCCCCATTTTTTGCGCACTGACGTATAAACCGCGTGGGATAGGGTGTATTCTCCAGGTTGCAAGTCCCACGAGGCCGCTTGTTGCCCTATTATTTCCAGCACCTCCTGATCGGTCAGACCTGAAGACGGTTTGCCAAACATTTTTTGCGCGGACGGTTCCAGGGAACTTGCAAGCAGGTTTCTGGCGGAGCGCACAAAGGCCTGGCCGGGCAACAGCATTCTCCCTTGATCACTGTCTTCTATGGCGAAATGGCCGCTCATGTGAAACTCGGGATTTTGAAATCCTGCTTTTTCAAGCAGGCTACGGTGGGTTTTGATGGTGAAGTGATTGATATGCTCTTTGACGAACCAGGAATACTCCGCCTTATTTTGCATTAATTGATAAGGAAGGTTATTCAGATTGGGCGTGGAAAAAATGACCTGGCCGCCAGGCTTCAAAATTTTACCTACCTGGTACATGATCGAGAGGGGATCAAAAGCATGTTCCAATACGGCTAAGAGGACAACAACATCAAACGATTCTGGCTCAAAACAGAAATCCTCCAGGTAAGAATTAATTATTTCTACATCCAATACTTTTCTGGCCAACTCCTTGGCTTTTTCCGAAGGGTCCATCCCCACGGCATCCCACCCCTTTTTTCTGGCTACCGCCACCAAAGTTCCCACGCCGCACCCTACATCCAAAAGTTTTCCTGATCTTAATTGGTGATGGGCCAAAATATCCATCACAATCTCGACGGCGGTGATATTTACCTTTTCGTAGAATTCCTCTTCATGGTAATACGCTTCAATCTTCGCACTGACGGGCCTGGGACTGTAAAACTGAAATTCACACTGGGTACACTGGGATAGAAAATGCCCTTCCCTGGTTTGCAGGACCGGATTTTTTTCCGAAGAACCACATAAGGGACAGTTTATTTCGATGAGTGAAGTCGATCTATCTTCTACCATAATTTTCCTATTCCCAATTAAAGGAAGAAATTTTTATAGTGCTTCATAAATTTTTAGATAATGAAATGGGCCTTCCACGCGCTTGAACGTGAGGCCCACATTATCTTCAATGGATTTCATGGCGGCATCGTAACTTCGGAAGTTATAGTATTTATTCGGCTTAATCCCCTTCAAAGCCGGGACCAGGATGATCAGGTCGCCGGATTCAAATTTCCACCCCTGCCAGCCCATGGTCAAACTTTCCGTGGCCTTACGAAAATTCACATGGCTCCTCAGTCGATGATCGAGATGAATTTTATTTTCCGGCCAGAGTTTTTGCACGGTTCCCAGTTCCCGAGCGACCGCCCACTGTGTTTCATTGGGAAAATGCTTGATCAACCGTTCCGCAGGAAAATATATGGCACCGATCAGAGGAATCATGAACCAGCAGAATAAATATTTTGCATTCGATAGTTTCAAGCGTCTCGCATCGTGCAAATTTTTAAAAGATGCGGCGCCGCAAATGGCCGCAAGAAACAGCAGGGGGACGATGATATCGTCATAATGATACCCTCCTTGGAACTGCTTGGTGTATTGGACGGAAAGGTTGAGCAGGATGGGTGGCCAGATCATAAGAGACGACCGCCAGTTGACGAGAGATAAAAAGCCCAGCGGCAGAAATAGATAGAGCCATAAATATTTCAATTTCATAAAAATAAACTGGGTAGGACCCAATCTGTCGGTATGGTGCCAGTGCCCTCCCCTGAAAAACGGAATCACCCATTTCACCACGGCAATTCCCCACAATCCTCCCAACAGAATCAACGCCATCCCCAGTGTTTTTCGCTTCAATGCAAAAAAAGAATACAACCCGAAGGAAATCCATACCAGCGCCAGGTTCTCCTTGAACAACAGGAGGGAAATCATGATGGGCCAAAATATCTTCAAACGATTTTGGATGAGCGCCAGAAAACCCAGCAGTATCAAAGGAAGTGACAGGGTGGATGGATGAAATCCGGTTTTTACGGCGTTGAGCAGGGAAGGAAACGCAAACCATAGCAAGGTTGTAGCCATGGCCACCTGTGCCGCCGGTTTTTCATTTTTAATAATCTCTTTACATATAAAAAATAAAATAACCGGACAGACCGCAAAAGCGGCAGTTTGTGCGGTCAGCAACCAGAGGATGCTCGGATAGATCCAGAATAAAGGTACAAAGACCAACATGATGGGAGAAAAATGTTCTCCCAGCGCATTGATCTGGTACCAGGAATTATAAAACCACTGCCCCTGACTGGAGTTATATACAATGCTGCTATAAATTCCCGGATCAATCACGTCCAGCTTGAAGGAAAAATAACTCCCCCATAGAACCAGCGTCCAGAATACAAATAAAACAAGAGACACGGCTAAAATTATCCGAAAGGCGTGCAAACTGATCCGATCAAAACCTTTCAGCCACCCTAAGTTTTTTCTTACCGATTTTTTTTCCACCCCATGCCCTAAGGCCAGCAACGCAAATGCCAGGCTGAAGGCAAACAACACCAGATACCCATCCAGCAAGGACGGGATCCATTGGCCTTTAGCGGCCTGCATGGCGTAGCCCAAAAAAACCGGACCCACCAGCATCAACAAGATGTATTGTTTTTTAATCATGAATCTGAAAATAAAAAGTAACTTTGAAAAGGAAAATAGCCTTTTCGTTTTCATGTTTGTTATTTAAATCACACCGGCTTGTGACCTGCCCCCTCCCTGCAATTTAAATATTAAATTAAGTTGATAGATATCCATCAGGGAAATCATTCTCGCAATGCTCCCTGAACGATTGAGTTTCCACCCCAATGAAAATGAAAAGGAGCTTCCTCATGAAAAAAACAATTATTTTTACGTTCGCGCTTTCACTCTTCGCCCTGCCAATGAGTCTGCATGCGAGCCCTCCGGCAAATGCCGATGCCGCCAAAGCAAAAGTTTCCACCCCGATGTCAGCCATGAAGTCTACCATTGCCTCTCCTTCAAAATCCACCGAAGCCACCCCCAAGGATCTTGCTAAAGCTGCAGAAAAGGCGGTCGAAGAAAAAGCGGATGCCACCAAGAAAATGACGGAAGATGCAGGGAAAACCGAAGCGAAAAAAGCCGCGAATCAGTAAAATTGTATGCAATATGGGCTACCTTTCGGGGTAGCCCATATTCACCCAACCTAAGTAATAAATTTCATGAAACTTTGGTCAAGGCCCGGTCGTGGGTTTTAGCCAGCAGTATTTGGGATAATAGCGCACCGATCATTGCCAGGAACATATCCCATTGCGTGTCCCAGGCATCCCCCTGGGTTCCCAGAAATGCTTCTGCCTCCTCCCCCGTAGCCAGAGCCACCCACCATTCGATCAATTCGTAGAACGCACTGAAAGCCAGGCAAACACACACCACTACGAAAAAAAGCCACTTCCCCGGCTTCAATGGAGAGGATCGCAACAATATCTCTCTTGTGATAAGTGCAGGAATAAACCCCTGGGCAAGATGACCCACCCGGTCATAAGGGTTGCGGCTCAATTCCAGCACCTCTTTGACCCCGTCGAATAAGGGGACCATGGCATAGGTATAGTGGCCGCCGATCATTAAGATGACGGCATGAACTAACATCCAAAGATAAACCATTCGGGTAAAGGGAAACTTTGAATAAGTGGCGAGAAGAAGCCCAAGACCGATCACCGCAGGAAGAACTTCCAACAACCAGGTGAAGGAATCGTGGGGGCCGATGGCGGACCAGGTGAAAACCAGAACGTAAACCAGCAAAAGAAAGGGAAAAAAATTCCGGTTCATCATGGGGTGGATCTAAAGCGCATAAAAATTTTTCCCGGGTGGAGAGTGGGCCGGATTTCTACTCAAGAGATATGTTTAACGGAACCGTTGAATATTAACCATCGCCATTATTAAAAGCACCCATAGCGCGAAACTTGTTGTACCTGTTTTCAATGAGTTCTTCCGTGGTGAAGCGGATCAACGTCTTTAAGTTCGCCCGAATGGACTTCCTCAAACTAACCGCCGCCTGCCGGTGATTCCGGTGAGCGCCGCCCAAAGGTTCGCGGACGATTTCATCGATGACTTTCATTTCCAAAAGGTGGGTGGCCGTCTGGCACAGGGCCTCCGCCGCCTGTTCCACCTTCTTTTTGTCGTCCCACAATATAGAGGCGCACCCTTCGGGCGAAATCACGGAGTACACCGAATGCTCCAGCATCAACACACGGTCACCCACACCGATGGCCAATGCCCCTCCGGAACCGCCTTCGCCAATCACCACCACGATGATGGGAACCTTTATGTTTATCATGCTGAACATATTGGTGGCGATCGCTTCGGACTGCCCTTTCTCTTCCGCATCGATTCCGGGATAAGCGCCCGGCGTGTCAATCAGGGTCAAAATGGGGACGTCAAATTTCTCAGCCAGTTTCATCAACCGGAGCGCCTTCCGGTACCCGGCGGGTTGCGACATGCCAAAGTTTCGTCGTATTTTTTCTTCCGGTTCGCGGCCTTTCTGGTGGCCGATCACCATGATCGATTGATCTTCCAGTTTCGCGAGCCCTCCCACCATGGACGGCCCATAACCTCCACGCCGGTCGCCGTGAAGCTCCTGAAAGTCGGAAAAAATCATCTGAATATAATCGAGCGTATAAGGGCGGTCGGAATGTCGGGCCACCTGAGTCTTTTGCCATCCTTTCAGATTGGTAAAAACTTCGTGCTTCATGCGCCGCAACTTTTTCTTGAGCTTGCCGATTTCGTGTGTGATATCCCCGACACTGTCGTACATGTGCGACAGGGAAACCAGATCCTGGATCTGATTCTCCAGCGCCAGAATATCTCTCTCAAAATCCAGTATCTGCAAAATTAAACCTCAGTTTTCAATAAGTTATAAGACAAAGTCGTACATGCAATGTTACCACAATCATCCCGATCCTTCCACGCACGCGTAAAAAAAAGGCACAATAATATTGTATTTTCCCACCTTACTTTTTGGGAGGAAGGCTGCTTCAAAAGGGAGAATCAGTAAAAACCAAAAATCGGATGAACGAGTTTGGTCAAAGAATTGGACTCCTCCAGAGCCAGCACGCCTTCACCGCTGATTCTGTTTTGCCCAAGTTTCAAAGATTCCAGACTGGCGAGGACCTCGGAACGCGCAATCGATTTTGCCCCCACATCACCGATTCGATTGAAGTTTAAGTTGAGGCTGTTCAACCGCGTGAGAGTTCGGGAATCGGCCAGCGCCTTGGCTCCCACATCGGTGATATTATTTTTTGCCAGATTCAAGGCCACCAGACCGCTCAACTTCGGCGACTGCGCCAGGGCAATCACCGCATGATCGCTCAAATCATTTCCGTGCAGGTCCAGTTCCTTGAGGTCTTCGGCATAAGGCAAATTCAACAAGGCAAAGACGCCCATGTCCCCCAGAATATACTTGCCCATCTCCTGCAACTGATTTTGCTCATGCAATTCTTGAAGTTTCTGGACGACTTTAAAACGACGCACCGCTTCATCCCCGTCTTTGCCCAGCGGGTTATAGGACAATCCCAATTGCTTAATGCTCTTGAGCGCCTGGGAGGAGGTCAAATGAAGCGCACCCTCGTCGCGAATCTGGTTGTAGTTCAAATTCAATTCGACAACGCTGGATAAAACATCCGATTCCGCAAGCACCATGGCGCCGGGATCATGGATCTGGTTGCGGTACAAATTCAACAGTTTTAAATTGGAAAATGTTTGGGAAGTCGCAAGAATTTTTGCCCCCTGATCGGTGATCGCATTATTTTCGAGCGACAGGGAGGTCAGGTTTTCTAAAAATTTGGAATCGGCCAGAGCCCGAACCCCTTCATCTCCAACATTGCATTTGTAAATGACGAGGCTTTCGACACTCTTAAGAAGCGGCGATTGAGCAAGAACCTTGGCCCCTTCATCCCCCAGGTTTTTACTATTTATCCGGAGGGTGACATTATTCCTGCGAAGCTTTTTCTGGATGTATTTTAGAAGATCCTCTCCACTCATATTTGCTGGAGAAGCGGAAACAAAAAGCAAATAAAAAAATGGAAGACAATAAATGAACCAACGAAACCTTGCCATATAACACCTGACGATTTAACAGAAAAAATATTTATAAAGAGAAGTTGCTTGTATAAATATTCTAACTGTCCGATTCCATTTTTTCAATCGCCTTCAACCGGGCTTCCAGATCCCTTATTTTGCGGGACATCTCAGGTAATTTGGGCAAAAGAGTGACATATTTTCTCCAGGTCATTATCGGAACGCTGGGGTACCCCCCCTGAGCGGACTTACTTTCGACATCCCGAAACGTTCCCGATTGCGCGGCCAGCATGGCCTGATCTCCCACCTTCACATGGTCCGCCAAACCCGCCTGCCCGCCGAGAACCACATGGTGCCCCAGGATACAGCTTCCGGATATTCCCACCTGCGAAACCAGAATGGAATGCTCACCAATGGTGCAGTTATGGGCAATTTGCACCAGATTGTCGATTTTAGTCCCCTGCTTGACCGTGGTGTTCCCTACGGTCCCTCGGTCGATGCAGGTATTGGCGCCGATTTCAACATCGTCTTCGATCACTACCTGTCCGATTTGAGGGATTTTCACATGGTAGCCCGTCTCGTCCGGGGTGTATCCGAAGCCGTCCGCCCCGATCACCGCCCCGGCATGCAAAATGACCCGGTTGCCCAGGATCGTGTTGCGGTACAGGGTCACGTTGGGATGAAGAACGGCCTCGTCGCCGATCCGGCAGCCCGGCCCCACCACCACTCCGGGATGGAGAACGGCCCCCTGCCCGATGGACACATTGTCGCCGATGCAAACAAACGGGGAAATGGTGACGTCCGTTCCGAGGGTCACGTTTTGTCCCAATGCGGCGCGGGAATCAATATGAGGCTTGGGCTTTGTTTCGGGATGGAAGGCGTTTAAAAGTTTGGCAAAAGCCAACATAGGACTCGCCATGACAATCTGGGGTATGTTGGTATCTATCTCACGTTCGACGATCACCGCAGACGCCTTTGACTCGGCCAAAAGAGGAAAAAATTTCTTTTTCGACACAAACGTCACATGGCCCTCGCCGGCATCCTCGATCCCCCGGACATCGCTGATTTCTATCGATCCGTCCCCTGACAGGGACCCGCCCACCAAAGCCGCGACTTGTTCCAGTTTCATGATTTCTTCCCTCCGTTTTATAGAACCAGGTCCTTATCGATGGGATTCACTTTCCCATCCCGGAGTTGAAGCACCCGGTCCATTCGCTGGGCGATGCGCTGACTGTGCGTCACGATCACAAACGTCTGCTTAAACTCTTCATTTAAATTGCGGATCAGATCGATCAGAATTTCACTGGAGTGGCTGTCCAGATTTCCCGTCGGTTCATCCGCCAACAACAGATCAGGTTGATTCATCAAAGAACGTGCCAGAGCCACCCGTTGGCTTTCGCCGCCGGACAATTCACTGGGTTTATGTTGCATACGGTCTTTAAGCCCCATCTGGCATAAAAGATTCTCCGCCCTTTCCTCGGCGACTTTTCGATCCTCATCGCGGATCAGGGAGGGTAACATGGCATTTTCCAGCGCCGTAAAATCAGGTAGAAGATTGAAAAACTGGAAAACAAAACCCACTTTACTATTTCTGAACTTGTCCAGAAAATTGTTTTTCTTCTGGTAGATGTCATCGCCACGAAACAAAATAGAACCGGAATTGGGCCTGTCCAGACCGCCCAAAACATGCAAGAGTGTGCTCTTGCCCACACCGGACGCCCCGACAATGCCCAGCACTTCTCCGTCCATGATCTCCAGATTTGCATCCTGCAAAATCTGCAACGTGTCTCTTGGGGTTTTATAACTTTTATGAACGTCGATTCCCTGAAGAAGCACCTTGGATTCCGACGCACCTGTGGATGCCATATCACTCATAGCGGAGCCCTTCCACCGGATTCAGCCGGGACGCCCGCCACGCCGGGTAGAGCGATGCGACAAAACATATAATGATGGAGAAAATAACGATCAGGAAAGAGTCCATGTACTGAATTTCGGAGGGCAGTTTGTCGAGATAATAAACATCGCTTGGAAACGCAGTGAACCCGAAAACATCCTCAATAAACCCGACAATTTCATTGAGGTTGGGAACGACAGTGAAACCGCCCGCACAACCCAGAAAGGTTCCCACCAGTCCGATGATCAGCCCCTGGTAACTGAAAATTTTGATGATGCTTCCACTCGTCGCTCCCATTGATTTTAAAATCGCGATTTCCTTGGTTTTCTCCATGACCACCATGAACAGGGTGCTCACGATATTGAAGGCCGCCACCAGGATGATCAGGATGAGAATCACGAACATCACAATCTTTTCCAATCGCAACGCGGAAAAAAGATTTTTATTCATCTTCATCCAATCGCGGACAAAAAATGGAAATTTTATTTTTTCCTGAATGGCCGAGGCGATCGTGGCCGCCGCCTCAATATCATCCACCCAGACTTCGATGCCCGTCACTTTCTTTTTCATGGAAAAGAAATTCTGCGCCGCCGGAATGGAAATGAAGGCCAGATTGGCGTCGTATTCAAACATCCCCGATTCAAATATACCGGCGACATGAAAAACTTTCATTTTCGGGATCAAACCCATCGGAGTGATACGGGAAGACGGTGACACCATCGACACCACGTCTCCCACACGTAAGCCGGAGCGGCGCGCCAGTTCCTTGCCAAGCACGGTGCCGGCCCGCACAAACTTTTTCGACCCGTTGGTTTTCAGACTTTTTTTCTTTTCAATATCCAGAAAGTCCAGGCTTCCCTCAATCAGATTTTTTTCCAGATCGGACACTCGCGCTTTGTTGACCACGTCCACCCCGCGAATCACGATTCCAGATACAGAATCTCCATGCGTCAACATGACGTGGCTCATGATAAAGGGCGACGCGACGGTAACACCGGGAACCGACTTCACCTGATCGATGATTTTGTCAACGTCACTGATGCCCGACCGATTGATATTGGTGATCACGGCGTGGCTGGTGGTGCCCAGAATTTTGTCGCGCAGATCTTTACCGAATCCGGACATGACCGCAATGACCACGATCAACGCCATGACCCCGAGCGCCACTCCCCCGATGGATATCCAGGTGTTCAGGGAAATGAATTTTTGGGTTCTCTTGGCTCTGAGATGACGCAAACTGACGAATAGTTCGTAAGCCATGCTAAATATGGGTTTTTAGGACAAAGGATGGAAAATTAAAAACGTACTATTAAACAACTCATAATAAACAACTCATAATCCGGCCCAAGCGGCCAGAGTAGCGTTAGATCGAATTTTAACGTACTAAGGGTTTTTGAAAAATTAATAATTTTCCTATTATCCCAAGGCTCGTAAACGCAGTGAACGGAGCCTTAAACTTTCCCCCTCGCGGGAGCAAGTTACGATTCCTTTTTCAACTGTGGAAACAGGATAACGTCCCGAATCGACTGGGAGTTGGTGAACAACATGGTCAAACGGTCGATGCCGATGCCTTCTCCGGCAGTCGGCGGCATGCCGATTTCCAGCGCCCGGATAAAATCGAGATCCATCCAATGCGCTTCATCATCTCCCGCCTGCCGTTCCGCAACCTGCTCCTCGAACCGTTGTTTTTGATCGATAGGATCGTTCAACTCGGTATAGGCATTGGCGATTTCTTTTCCGCCGACAAAAAACTCGAAGCGTTCCACCAGGCTTGGGTCGTCCGCCTTCTTCTGTGAAAGTGGCGACAACTCCAAAGGATAATCGATGATGAACGTGGGTTGAATCAGCTTCGGCTCCACAAAAGTGTCGAAAAGTTTGGCCAGCACTTTTCCCGGCGTGTCTTTTTTCTCCAGATGAACTTTATGCTCCAGCGCAAAAGCCACCGCCTTTTCCGGGTCCGCCACTGCTTCTTTGGGAACCCCTCCGATATCTGTCAATGACTGCTTGAAAGCAATCCGCTTAAAGGATTGACCAAAATCGAAGGTGCCTGTTTGTTCCTCCCCGTCTACGACATGGGTGTAAGAGAACTGCAGGGTATCGAATACCTTTTCACCGACATAACGCAACAGCTCTTCGGTGAGATCCATCAAATCATTATAATCGACGTAGGCGGTGTAAAACTCCAGCATGGTGAATTCGGGATTATGCTCTGTGGAGATGCCTTCATTACGAAAACTACGATTGATTTCATAAACCCGCTCGATGCCTCCCACCACCAGCCGTTTGAGGTAAAGCTCGGGAGCAATTCTAAGATAAAGTTCCATGCTCAAGGCGTTGTGGTGGGTCTTGAACGGTTTGGCGGTGGCGCCACCGGGGATGGAATGCATCATCGGCGTTTCCACTTCCATATAATCCCGGTCGTTTAAAAAGTCGCGGATGGCCTGAATGATTTTGCTCCGATAGATAAAGACCTCTTTCACCTCCGGGTTGACGATGAGGTCCACGTAACGCTGGCGGTAACGCAGTTCAATGTCTTTGAGGCCATGCCATTTTTCAGGAAGCGGTTGCAAAGATTTGGTGAGCAGGGTCAGGGTGCCCGCAAACAGGGTGAGTTCTCCCGTTCTCGTTTTGGAGATTTTGCCCTCGATCCCGACAATATCGCCGATATCGAATTTGCCGAAGAGCTCGTACTGTTCCGCGCCCAGGGCTTTTTCGTTCACAAAAACCTGAATCTGCCCGGTGCGGTCTTTTAAGTTAACAAACGTGGTCTTTCCGTGGTCCCGGCGGGTCATGATTCTGCCCGCAACAATACATCCAACGTCTTTCTCAGTGAGTTCTTCCTTCGAGAAATCGGAATATTCGACGACCAAAGGACCTATATCCGCGTTTACTTTAAATTTATTGTTGAAGGGACTGACTCCTCGGGCGCGAAGCTCATCCACTTTTTCCCGTCTCTGCTTTATTAAATGACCTGTTTCTTCCATGGAGTTTTATTGATGATCGGAACAGCTAAAGTTAAAGGTGAGGAACTGCAGGGGACTCCGCATTGATACTGGAGATATAACACTTACCCGTAGAAAATGGTTGAGGGCAAAGAAATCCTTCATTCCTTATTATAATTAATGCAAACCCGCTTGGGCCATGAAAAACGCTTCCTTAATCTTCATCGGCCTAACGGGCAAATTCAGTGAACCTCTTTTCACGCACCACAGTGATTTTGATTTCACCGGGATAGGTGACTTCTTTTTCAATCCGTTTCGCCACATCCCTTGCCAGAAGATTGGATTCTTCGTCAGTGATGCCATCCGGCACAACAATGATACGAATCTCTCTTCCCGCTTGAATGGCATAGGTTTTTTCCACTCCCTTGTAGGAGTCGCCAATTTCTTCCAGCTTGCTCATCCGTTTGACGTAGGTTTCGAGCATTTCCCTGCGCGCCCCGGGACGGGATGCGGAGATGGTGTCTCCCGCCGTCACCAGCACCGCGTAAAGCGATTCACATTCGACGTCCTCATGGTGGGCGGCGATGGCGTTGACCACGTATTTGTGCTCGTTGTATCGATTCGCCACTTCCACTCCCAGTTGGGTGTGCGTGCCATCGGTCTGATGGTCAATGGCTTTTCCAATATCGTGCAACAAGCCTGCGCGCTTGGCCATCTGAACGTCCAACCCTATTTCACCAGCGATGTGTCCACAGATCCACGCCACTTCCTGAACATGCTCAAGCACGTTCTGCGTATAGCTGGTGCGGTACTTCAGACGGCCCAGGAGACGGACCATGTCCGGTGGTACGTTGTCGATACCGACGGCAAGAACGGCCTGCTCGCCCGCTTCCTTGATCTGCTGGGCGACTTCTTTCTTACATTTGGTGACGACATCTTCGATGCGACCCGGATGGATTCTGCCGTCGTGAGTCAGTTTTTCCAGGGAACGACGCGCCACTTCCCGACGAATGGCGTCAAACCCTGATAGAACGACCGCTCCAGGAGTGTCGTCTATGATCAAATCGATTCCAGTGCATTGTTCCAGAGCCCGGATATTGCGCCCTTCCCGGCCAATGATCCGTCCCTTGATCTCGTCGCTCGGTAGCTCTACGACGGACACGGTGGATTCGGCAACGTGGTCGGAGCACACCCTCTGGACGGCCATGGTCACCAGCCTTCTGGCCTCATCTTCCGCCTGAGACTTGGCTTTTTCTTCTATCTTCTTGACTTCTCTTGCGGCGTCCATTCGGGCTTCATCAAGAACTTTCTTTTTGATTTCGTCTTTGGCCTGGTCGGCGGTGAAGGAGCTGATGATCTCAAGTTTTTCAATTTCTTCCTTGATGAGGCCATTATATTTTTGCTGTCCCTCTTTTAATTCGCCCTCATGACGCGCCAGCTCTTTCGATTTATTTTCAATGGTTTTCTCCCGTTCGCGAACGCTTTCGACTTCACGGCGAAAATTATCTTCCATTCTTTGCACTTTTAATTCCTGCTCTCTCACCTCGTCGCGTTTGACTTTGATTTCCTTGTCCAATTGAGCCTTGGCGGCGATCTGCTTTTCTTTCCCTTCAATATCGGCGGTTTTCATACGGTTCCGGGCTTCATCCTCAGCCTCCCGGATAATTTTTTTCTTCAACTCTTCCGCCTCTTTGATCTGATACTGGGTAAACATCTTTCTGAGAAAATAACCGATGAGGTAACCCGCCATAAGGGCAACGAACATTCCCCCCAGCAGGGTGATGAAATTGACCTTAATATTGAAGAAAATATCCATCTTCACTCCCTTTATATAAAACTGCCTTCCCAAAGTTGGGTATCAGCAGGTTATCAAGCTATTCTCCGTCAGGATTTTCTGAACGGGGACATCCAAATCCGTTTGCGGAATTGCATCCAGTGCCTGAAAATCAAAGGCCACCCCCACTCGAAACACATGGTCTTGAACTTCTTTCAAAAACTTATCGTAATACCCCGCCCCATAACCAATTCTGCCGCCTTGGCGATCAAACGCCAGGCCTGGGACCAACACAAAGTCCAGATCCCTGGGCGATGCCATTTTCAAATGGGGTGCGCCGGGTTCGCGAATCCCAAAACGTTTCTCTTCAAATTCGATATCCAGACCCGGTAACTCTGAAATGTTCAACCGGCGGCGATCTGCATCGACAAGGGGAACATACACCCTTTTTCCCAGGTCCAGGGCCATTTGAATCATCTCATCCGTCTGAACTTCTTTGGGCAGAGACAGAAAAAACAACAAGTTCCGGGACGCCTGGAATTCTTCCAATTGCCCTAGTTTTTGAGCGATCACTCCGCTCTTTGTCCTTATAGACTCCTCGCTCAACTGCGCCCGTTGCCGGGCCATTTCCATTCGAATTGACTTTTTAGTTTCGTCCTGGGAGCCCAATTTTTCCGTCAAAAACGAATTTTCAAATACCAACGCCCGCGCAATCGGTTGCCTTCAACAGGCCACTCAATTCTGGTCCCCCATCCTGTCAAAGGGAAAACTGATTCCAGAAAAATAAACTTTTTAAAGGAGTAAGATAACGAAATATAAGGGTTAAAAACCCATTTCCATCAGGACAAGGCCAAAGTTTGGCAAGGAGGGGTCAAAAGCAAGGAGGAAAAAGCTGTTTTGTCCGGTCGAATATTCAAGATTAAAGGTCTTCTGGAATAAAAACCTTTTGAAACTTTATCTTTGAAAACAAAACCCTTTCCTGAGTTTTGTTGAGAATTATCAATCCCAAATGCGTACCGCGAAACATAAAAACCTGGAATCAAAATTCCAATCACCCGCATTACCAGTCCCATTGCTTTTCCTGAGTTTCCTAATGCCACGATTTTTGACCAGACCGACACGGCCCTTTAAAAAACTTCTATATATTCCAAGAAGCTTCCCCGCTGATGCCGTATAAAAACCATTTTTTGAACCTGTCAAGGACAGGTGGGGTATCCGTTATTGCTTAAGACTTCCTCTGACTTCAAGGCTTGCACACCGCAACAGATTCATCAACCCCGTTTTCGAAATGTTGGCTCAAAAAAATAAATTTTTACACGAACACAACAGGGAAGCAAAGCTTCCTTTTTCAATCCAATCGTAGCACAAAGCCACCCACCCCTCAAGGGTTATGTCATGGGGTGGAATGCATTAATTTTTAAGGTCTTCGACCCCCTTTTCGAGGGTCTGGATCATGGCGTCAATACGGTTATCGTCCTTATCGTTGTTTTCTCCGGCCTTCTGCCTGTCCTCCAAGTATTCATGCGCAATATTGAGCGCCGCGAGGATCGCCAGATCCGATGTCGAATTGATTCCCCCGGCTCCCGATAATTCCTGCATTTTGGCGTTTACCAAAGCGGCGACTTTCTCCGGGTCGACGGAAAACGCAGCTTTTTTAACGCTGTAGTTACGACCATGAATATTTAGTTTAATGCTTTCAGTCATGACAAAATCAGGCAAAATCCATTTTATCGAGGTTCTCTAAAAGGGTGTGCACCCTGGACCGGACCGCTGTCTTTTCCTTTTCCATTTTCCGGTTGGAATCCTCCAGGGCATGCAACTTTTTCAAGTCCGTCTGGGCTTTCAGATTTCGCTCCAGCACGGCTTGATTTTCTAAATCCATTTCTTCGATCTTTTCATTTAACTCCTGGATTTCAGCTTTTAATTTGCCGGATTCCTCAATTACAGTTGTCACCAATTGTGACAATATTTCAATCTTTTCCGAATTCATGGGCGAATCCTACCATTGGCAATTTAGGGTGTCAATCGTCACGTTTGACAAAAGAACTACTCTCGTAATCTTGCCCCCAGTTTATCTGAAAGTGTCTGCACGATTTTTTCGAACACCGGGTTCACTTCTTCATCGGTCAACGTTTTTTCTGCGGACTGAAACGCCAGGGAAAATGTCAGGCTTTTTTTGCCCTTTTCAATTTTTTTACCGGCAAAATGATCGTAAAGATCCACCCGCCTTATCAGCGGGGCGCTGGTTTCGAGAATCAAGTCATAGATTTCACTGGAAAGCACCGCTTGGTCCACCAGCAGGGAGATGTCCCGGTACGTCTCTGGAAATTTAGCAATCGGCTTGTACTTTGGCCTGTCAGGAAGAACAGCCAGGACTTCCCCGAAATCGATTTCAAACACGCAGGCTGGCTGACCGATATCCCATTTGGTGAGCAATTGGGCGGATAATTCACCGAAATAACCGGCTTTCCTGCCACCGATCCAGCATTCCACGCTTTTGTCAGGAGCCAGATACCCATTATGCGCAGGTCTGAATTCCAGTGACACCTTCAATTGCGCTAACACGGTTTCCAGAGCCCCTTTAAGATCGAAAAAACCATAGCCCTTCCCGGACTCCTTCCAGACACTGGGCTCATAAGGTCCGACGGCCAGGGCCGAAAGACAGGTTTTTTCCACCGCCGGGGGATGATTTTCCTCGCGGAAATAAATATCGCCCAGTTCGAATATCTTGACCGGTTTCTGCCCTTTGCTCAGGTTCCGGGAGGCCACGGTCAAGAGGCCGGGGATCAGGCTGGTGCGCATGGCGGACCATTCACTGCTCAAAGGATTGCTGAGGTGAACCACATGGGCCTTGGCCCCGTTCACAAACATCTTTTGGAAGGCTTCCGCGTTACCCGTGTCGATAAAACTGTAATTGACGGCCTCTGAGAACCCAAGGTGGCTAAGCGTTTCCCTGGCGGTGCGGATCGCCGTTTTCTTTCTGGAAACTTGTACGGGAAGGATTTCTCCAGCCGGATGAACCATCTCAATACTTCCAAACCCGTGCAGGCGGGCGATTTCTTCAATGAGATCGATTTCGCGGGTCAGTGTGGGGCGAAAATCAGGAACGTTGACCCTGAGAACCCCGGTCGAAGGCGGGGAATCCAATTGCATCCCCAGACGCTTCAGGTACTCGCCGATTTTTTGTTCTGTTAAGCTGAAACCGAGAATTTTATTGACCCTGGAAACTCTAAGGTCTATCGGCTGGGCCGGGTTCGGGTGGGAGTAAAGATCGACGCGCTCACGGCAGATTTCTCCTCCGGCCAGTTGCTGGATCAAAAGAGCCGCCCGGCTTTGCGCCGTTATCACTGCGGAAATATCAACATAGCGTTCAAAGCGAAAAGAGGAATCGGTGCGAATGCCGTACTTTTTCGAGGCCTGACGAACCGATACCGGATCGAAACAAGCACTCTCCAAAACCACGGTGCGTGTGGAATCGGAAACTTCGCTGTTGGCCCCGCCCATGACGCCTGCCAGGGCAACGGGTTTTTCCGCATCCGCGATGACCAGGGCGTCCTCCCCCAACACCAGACGACTGCCGTCCAGGCTGGCAAAGGCCTCCTTCTTGTGAGCGCGGCGGATGATGATTTTGAACCCGGCCAGCAAATCCCGGTCGAACGCATGCATGGGTTGACCGTATTCAAACATCACATAGTTGGTGACGTCCACGATGTTGTTGATGGGCCGAAGGCCCATTGCTGTCAGGCGATCTACCAGCCATTTCGGGGAAGGACCGGGCGTCACGTTTTCGATCACCATCGCCGAGTAACGCGAACACAGGGTTTCCTCCCGGTTCTCCACCGCGATCTTTTGCGTGACCGGAATTTCTCCCCAGGCCTTGGCCAGTTCTTCTTCTGGCAATGTCCATTTAAAATCCGTTCCAAGGAGAGCCGCCACTTCCCTGGCCACGCCCCGGTAGCTCAAGCAATAGCCCCGATTGGGAGTCACGTTGACTTCCATGACCTCGGTCAATTTCCCATCCGCTAACTCGATCTCCTCCAAAGCCTCTATTTCCAACCCGCCCATGGACAGGACCTCAGCCAGCTCGGCGCTCGGGATATCCCACTCGACATAATCTTTCAACCAGTCCAACTGAATCAGCATCTTGGCTCCTCAACCCTGTGTCGCAACAATAAAATTGGGATTATAAGAGATGACCGTTGAAAAAGCAAAGCGGGGCTTTTCTGTCCTGAACTTAATCGAACAGGAACCATCCGACCCGTGAGGGTCTCAGATCTGATATTATGCGGAGGCATGAAAACAATATTCGGTGTCAATAAAATCTAACATGGGGAAAATAATATGGCGTGGGTTTATTTATTAATAGCCGGATTGTTTGAATGCGGATGGGCCATCGGCCTCAAGTATACGGAAGGGTTCACTAAGCTTGTTCCGTCCCTGCTCACTGTCTCGGCCATGGCGATTAGTTTTTGGTTGCTGTCTTTTGCCATGAAGACCATTCCCGTAGGCACCGCTTACGCTGTATGGACAGGCATCGGAGCGGTAGGAGTCGCGATATTGGGCATGGTTCTTTTAGGTGAATCACGCGACATCCTGAGAATCATCTGCCTGCTGTTAATCGTGTCTGGGATCGTGGGGCTAAAACTGGTTTCTTCACCGCAAGGTGCCTCATCATAATTTTTTAACGCTCGAAAAAACGCTTTTAATACCATACCCTATGAAACTCACCGAAGAATCCATCCTCAAGCTTCTGCGCACCAAAGCCAACCGTCCGATGAAAGTCTCGGAGCTGGTGAAGCAATTTTCGATTCCCGATGTTCAACGCCGCGAGTTTCGTAGCCGACTCAAGGAAATGGCGGCGGACGGGCGATTGATAAAAATTCGCGGCGGTCGCTATGGTCTGCCCGACGAGATGAACCTGGTCTCGGGGATTCTCCACGCGCACCACAAGGGCTTCGGCTTCGTCATTCAACCCAAGGACAGCGGCGAAAAGGACATCTTCATCAGCCGAGGCAATATGGGCGACGCCATGCACCTGGATCTTGTCACTGTACGTGTGGAGTCGGGCCGGGACTGGGAACGCCCGGAAGGAAAAGTGATCCGACTTTTAAAGCGCAATACGGAAAAGCTTATCGGCACCTTCGAAAAATTCGGCAGGGACGGCTGGGTGATTCCAATGGAATCAAAATACCTGCATGATATTTTTGTTTCCGCGAAAAACCTCAAGGGCGCCAAAACGGGCCATGTGGTTTCGGTGGATATTGAAACCTACCCCACCAAACACCAGCCGCCTTTAGGCATCGTCACGGAAGTGTTGGGTTTTTCCGACGACCCTGATGTTGAAATCAATTCCATTCTGCGCAAACACGGAATCTTCCAGGATTTTCCTGACAAAGTGTTGAAAGCGGCGGAAAAAACTTCCCGATTCGAAATAGATGAGGAGGAAAAACAACAACGCCGGGATTTATCGGACTGGATGATTTTCACGATCGACGGTGCTAAGGCCAAGGACTTCGACGATGCCGTCTCCATTGAAACACTGGGAACGGGCTACCGTTTGGGAGTCCACATCGCCGATGTGAGTCACTTTGTTCAAGAGAATTCGATTCTGGATAAAGAAGCGTTCCAACGAGGGACCAGCATTTACTTTCCTGATGCGGTCATTCCCATGCTACCGTTTCAGTTGTCCAATGAAATCTGCAGTCTCAGGCCAAATGAAAAACGTTTAACGGTCACGGTGCTCATCGACTTTGACAGCCAGGGAAATGTGGTCGGAAAAAAATTTTTCAACTCCATCATTGAGAGTAAAATCCGCTTCACCTACACCGAAGTCGCATGCCTTCTGGAAAAAGGCGATCCCAAAAGTGATCATGAAGAGGCCCTGCCCTCTTTAAAAACCATGCTGAAACTCAGTCAGATTCTTAGAAAAAACCGTTTTGAGACTGGAAGTGTGGATTTCAACCTCCCCGAACCGGAAGTGCACATGAATCCGGAAGGGAAAGTTTTGAAGATCACTATCGCTGAGCACAATATCGCGCACGAACTCATCGAAGAATTCATGTTGGCGGCCAATCAGGAGACGGCTAAATTTTTGTTCGAAAAAAACGTCCCCACCATCCACCGGATTCACGAACCGCCGGACGAGGACAAAATAGCGGATTTCAATCGTTTTCTGCTCACCTTTGGTTTGCATCTAAACAAACTTCATAATGTGCCGTCGCATGACCTGCAAAATTTGTTGATAAAAATCAAAGGCCATGCGGAGGAACGCACACTGAACTCGCTTCTTTTGAGGACCATGAAAAAAGCGGTTTACTCGGAAAAAGATCCCGGGCATTACTGCCTGGGGTTCAAGCATTACACGCATTTCACCTCCCCCATCCGCCGCTACCCGGACCTCGTCACGCATCGAATGATCAAATCTTTTTTGACCAAACGAAAATGTTCGCAAAGGGAACACAAGCGCCTTCTCCCAAAGGTCGCGGAATATTCCGAGCAGTCATCCGCGCGGGAACAAAAGGCCACGGAAATCGAACGCGAGATCAACGATCTCAGGCGGGCGCAATTCATGGCTGACAAAATTGGCGCAATTTATTCAGGCCTCATCACCAGCGTCACGGCGTTTGGTTTTTTCGTCGAGTTGGCCGAAGTTTTCGTGGAAGGTCTGGTGAGAATTTCCAGCATCACGGATGATTATTATATTTTCATCGAACCCGAATACAAATTACAGGGGCAACGCCGCCACCGCACGTTTAAAATCGGCGATGCGGTGAAGGTCCGGGTGGCCAGCGTGGATCTGGCCAAGCGTCAGGTCGGTCTCACCCTGCATCCGAAATAAATTTCAAAAATAAGCACCCTCAACAGGGAATTTTGCAATGACCTCTAATGGTAATTAGAGTCTCACTCTTTATAACCAAGAGGGCGGTATTTTTGGCTTGAATTCGAGTGTCAGAGGCCTCATTATTCCTGTCTGAATCTTGTTTGTTTAAACTGCCGGCGTATTTAATTTTCATAATAGTTCTTATCCGAAAATAGGGCCCATGCTTAGCACTACGGATAGAAATAAATGGATTTTAGCCATACTTTCCTACTCCCTTTTTCTTGGGATATTTAATTCCCAATTCCAATACAAGGCCCCGGATTCTGTTTTTTCTTTTTTCTATATTTTTGGGTATTCGGCAACCATTTCCGTATTAACAGGCATTCCGGCCTTTGCTGTTGCGTGTTTTTATAGATTTTCAAAAGAAAAGCTAAAAACGATTTTTATCGTGTGGACCATCAGTATGATAATTTTCACCATTCCCATTTTTTTAGATATTCAAAATAACCTGGGGAACGAGATCAAACTCCCGGAATAAAATCGACTATTTTATTTGTCAGGTCACAACACAACATTCAAAATCCTCATTTCAATAAAAAGAATCTACCCATAGCGTCCTAATCCTTAAAAAGGGAAAAGCCGAAATAAATGGGTCCTCTCCTTCCCTACTTTCTTTCCTATCTAGGAGGCTTATTAGCCGCGCTTCCCTCGGCTATCCATTTTCTCCTGCCTTATTTCCTGCCCGTTTTAGTGGCAGGCTCCGGGTGGGCGATGGTTCTAAGAAGAAAAAAGAAACCTCTCTTAAACTGGGTCTGCCTCATCGCACTCTTTTTTGGAGGTTATTTTTCCCAGGCGATATCGGGCTATTTGCAACCCGAAAACCACATCCTCAATCACATCGACGAATCACGGCGCACGGCCCTTGTCGGAACTTTGATCGAAGCCCCCGAAAAGCTCGAGCACAAGACGGTGTTTCATGTGGATGTGGACCGGCTCCGGTCCGGGAATGCTCTACGAGAGGTGACAGGATTGGTGCGGCTGACCCATTATCATCCTGAACTCATAAAACAGGCGTTTCACGCAGGGGACCGGATCCGATTCAGCCATGTCCGCCTGAAGCACCCGCGCAATTTTAAAAATCCCGGCGCTTTCGATTATCGGAGCTTTTTAAAAGTCCGGGGAATTTCCGCGATCGGCTCGCTTTCAAAAAACAGCTTGATGGAAATATTAGGGACCTCGCCCCTGCCTTTTTTAAAATCACTCCAGGCCAGCCTCCGTGTTGGCTTATTAAAAACCCTGGATGCTGAATTTCCAAGGGAGCATGGGGCTCTGCTTAAAGCAATGCTCCTGGGGCAAAAAAATAACTTATCTGACGAAATCAAGGAAGACTATATCGCCACCGGCCTCACCCACCTGATGGCGGTGTCCGGACTGCATGTGGGGTTCGTCGCCTGGTCGGCTTTCATTATTTTCTGGCCTCTGACGTTTTACGGCTTGGCAAACTATCGACCCCAATGGGCACAATCGGGAGCCGCCAGAAAGACCGCCGCGTTTCTTTGTTTGTTTCCCGTGTTGTTTTACCTGGTCCTGGTGGGCGCAAAAATCACCGCTCTTCGGGCCGGGTTCATGGTGCTGGCTTTTCTATTCTCCATTCTGGTCAACCGGGAGCGGGATCTGTTCAACGTCTTACTCCTCGCCGCGTTTTTAATCCTGATTTGGAATCCCCAGGCGGTTCTGGATATCAGTTTTCAACTATCCTTTGCGGCCATGACGGGCATCCTTTTCGCCGCGAGGCATTTTTCACGGCTGCCGGACGACCCCATTGAACACATGGGCGAGCAACCCTGGCATCGAAGGCTTCTTTTGCAAAGGTATACCGAGGAATGGAAGGAACTCGCCTGGCCGAAAAAAATGATTCTTTCCATCAAAGGATATGTTGTCGCCTCAGCATTGATTTCAACAGCAGTATATGTGACCACCCTTCCCTTCCTCATTTTTCATTTCAACCGCGTAAGCCTGATCGGGCTTTTACTCAATGTCTTCATGATTCCTCTGGCTTCCGTCCTCATTCCGCTTGCCCTGATCACGCTTAGTCTGGGAGCGGTTTTTCCGGGGCTGGCCTGGCTTTTGTCTTTTCCTGTGCATGGACTGCTGGAATGTTTCCTGATCATTCCGCGGTTTTTTGCCTCCCTTCCTTATGCGTCTGTCTACATAGCCTCTCCCCCCCACTTATGGATTCTTTGTTACGCTTTCGTTCTGGCGGGTGGGAGCTGGCTGGCTCTCAATAAACCCCGCCCTGTTGAAGACCCTCGAAAATTCCAGCCGGTTGTTTTGGTGAAGGCCGGCCTGATATGCGCCCTGACTGGCGTGATTGCGTTATTGATCTGGCCTCGGTTTCCCGAACGGCCCTCCGACGAGTTGCAGGTTTCTATACTGGATGTGGGACAGGGAGAATCGATCTTCATTGAATTTCCCAACCGGGAAACCATGATCCTCGATGGTGGTGGATTTTTTGGAAATTTTCTGGATGTCGGGAAAATGGTGGTGGCGCCTTTTCTATGGAACCGGGGCATCAACCACATCGATTATCTGGCCGCGACACACTCCGACCAGGACCACATCAGCGGTTTGGAGTCACTGGTCGAACTTTTTTCCATTGGCCACTTCCTGGATAGTTTCCAGGGCCTGAACGATTCCCGCATCGATCGGTTAAAACAAAAAGCCCTAGCCAGGCAGGCGGTCGTGGTTCCCTTTCAGCCGGGTGTTCCACTAGACATCGGCGAAGTCCGTTTGACCGCACTCCACCCTGGCCCTCAATTCATTCTGCAAACCGTAAACAATAGAAAAATCAAAATGGGTAACGAACTGTCTCTGGTATTGCGCCTGGAATACCGGGAGTTCAGCATGTTGCTCACAGGGGACATAGGAAAATCAACAGAGGATTACCTGATCCAACATTCAGCTCCCCTCAAAGCAAATTTTTTAAAAAGCCCGCATCATGGGAGCCGCTATTCCAATTCTTCATCGTTTATCCGTACCGTCCAGCCGCAAGCGGTTTTTTTCTCCAGCGGATACTTAAACTGGATGCGCCACCCTCACCCGGAAGTGGTGGAGCGGTATAAAGCGGCCGGAACAAAAATCTGGAGAACCGACCTCAACGGCTCCATTCACATCACCACGGATGGGGTCCGTCATCAGATCAGAAATTTTTCAGACTCCGCGACGCCCCTTACAGGGGAGGAGAACTATTAACTCCACAAAATTCCATTGAACGTTAACATTGGGTCCAGCGCGGTACGCTGGAACTATTTTGGCACCACGTTTGCGGCCTGAGGACCTTTCGGGCCGGCATTTTTTTCAAACTCAACCTCCTGGCCTTCCTTTAGTGTTTTGAATCCTTCTCCCTGGACCGCTGAAAAGTGGACAAAAACGTCTTCCCCTTCTTCGGACTCAATAAATCCATAACCTTTTTTATCGCTGAACCACTTGACTTTTCCTCCTGACATAACATTCATCCTCCCCCTAAATTTCAATGAACCCTGTGTAAGATAAATCCTATAATTCGTCAGATATCATGAGAGCCTAGGCCTGTCAAGAGTTTCATTCGTACTCCCGAATTCTCTTCATAGATTACAATAATTTATAAAGAGGGGGTTTCGGGCTCAATGTTTTCTGAAAAATTCAATAAATTTGATTTTTTTGTATAGGCCCTGTTCTATACTGCCCAGGGATATTGATTTAAACAGGAAAACCCATGACCGCCTCCGAACTCAGGGTAGAAAATTTAAAAGTGTCTTTTTCCGGTGAGAATGGGAGGTTAACCGCAGTCAACGGAATCAGTTACTGCTTAAAACCCGGAGAAATACTGGCCATCGTGGGGGAATCCGGTTGCGGCAAAACCGTCGGCGCCCTTTCCCTTCTGCGGTTGATTCCCGAACCGCCCGGCAGGATCGATGCCGGGAGCATTCTGTTCGACTCCAGGGATTTATTGAAATTGACCCCCTGGGAACTCCGGGAAGTTCGCGGTAAGGATATTGCCATGATTTTTCAGGACCCGATGACCAGCCTCAATCCCGTACTGACCCTGGGCGATCAACTCATGGAACCGATACTGAGGCACACGGCCTCCACGCGACAGGAAGCCTGGGACAGGGCGGTGGAGGTTTTGCGCTCGATGGAAATCCCCTCTCCGGCTGAGAAGATGAAGCAATACCCGCACCAGTTGAGCGGTGGCATGCGGCAACGGGTGATGATCGCCATGGCGGTGTCCTGCTCTCCCAGGATTTTAATCGCCGACGAACCCACCACCGCTCTCGATGTTCTCATCCAGGCGCAGATCATGGACTTATTGCAACATGCCCAGGAACAAACGGGTATGTCGATTCTTCTCATCACTCATGATCTGGGCATGGTCACCGAAATTGCCCAACGCGTCATCGTGATGTATGCGGGCGAAATTGTGGAATCGGGTCCCGCCGACGAATTGTTTCAGACCCCCTTGCACCCCTATACTCTCGGATTAAAAAATTCCGTTCCCAAACTGGGCCATAAACAGGAACCGGGCAAACGTCTGGTCGAAATATCCGGCAACGTACCTTCTTTAAATCAACTCCCGTCAGGATGCGCCTTTCATCCACGCTGTCCCTCGGTCATGGAGCGATGCAAAACGGAGAAACCCGTTCTGAGAGAGGTCGATCCCGGACGGGAAGTGTCCTGCTGGCTGGAGGAAGCCTCTTCATGACTGACGCTTCGTCAAACCCGGATCTGCTTAAAGTCCGGAAACTCAAAAAACATTTCAGCGCAAACGGAAGTTTTCTCGGAAACTCTAAACCCGACGTTCGGGCGGTGGACGGAATCTCCTTCACAATCAAACCGGGTGAAACTCTGGGACTGGTCGGGGAAAGCGGTTGCGGAAAATCCACTGCGGCCCGAGCCATTCTAAGACTGGTGGAACCAACATCGGGAGAGGTGTTATTTCGGGGGAGAAATCTGGACACGCTGTCTCCAAAAGAAATGCAGGACTTGAGACAGGAAATGCAGATCATTTTCCAGGACCCGAACGCTTCTCTCAATCCCCGTCGACGGGTGGAAGACATCCTCGAAGAACCGTTTATAATCCACAACATCGCGGACAAAACCGAGAGAAAGGACCGGGTGGCCGAGCTGTTAAAAAAAGTCGGACTCGCCCCCGAACATGCTCACCGGTTCCCGCATGAATTCAGTGGCGGTCAACTGCAACGCATCGGCATTGCGCGGGCGATAGCCCTGAACCCGCGCCTGATCGTTGCCGACGAGCCGGTCTCTTCGCTCGACGTGTCCATCCAGGCGCAGGTGATCAATCTCATGCAGGACTTAAAGGAAACCATGAACATCTCGTATCTGTTCATATCGCATAACCTGGCTATCGTGGAACACTTCTCCGACCGGGTGGCCGTGATGTATCTGGGAAAAATCGTGGAAATGACCAGCAGCGAAAAACTTTACGCGAACCCCCGCCACCCCTACACCGAAGCCCTGCTCTCGGTCATTCCGAAAATGGAATCGGGCAGCGATCAACCGCGGCTATTGATAAAGGGAGATATTCCAAATCCCGCGAATCCTCCCGGAGGGTGTGCGTTTCACACACGCTGCCCAATCAAGGAAAAGCAATGCGAGACCACCGTCCCCGAGCTCAAGGAAATCGAACCGGGACATTTTTCGGCTTGTTTGTTGAGGTAATGAATTGGAACCACAGATGAACACAGATAAAAACAGATGGATATTTTTCGGAGTTAAGGGCTGGTGAACGAAGTGATCGCAACTTTAAACCTGCCCCCTGCGGAGCGGGTGGAAATCGGAGTCATTTCAGACACACACGGACTGGTGAGACCTGAAGTGTACGAGGCGTTTGAGGGTGTGGACCTCATCTTGCACGCAGGCGACATCGGAAGTCACGATGTGATTCTGGAGCTTACACCCATCGCGCCGGTCAAAGCCGTTGTCGGCAACGTCGATACCGATCTTTTGCATCGCCTGGAAGAAAACATGACCTCCCAGTTAGCCCGTCGCGCGATTCACCTCCAGCACATCCTTCAAGAATTCCCTGAAGAAAATACGTTTGCAGACAGCCCAATCAATGAAATTTTTATTTTCGGCCACTCTCACAAACCCCTGAACCAACAAGTGGGTTCGACGCTGTATTTCAATCCGGGAAGCGCAGGACCGCGCCGGTTCAAACTGCCCATCACCGTGGGACGCCTCACGTTGGATGAGAACCGCGTCACGGGAAGAATTATTTCTTTGGTGCCTTAAAGAGGCTTTGTCCGGCGGGCGTCTGGCACTCAACGCTACAAAACAGGTTTTTTGGGCTGATTGATTTTTAAAATGCCTATCAATGAGAACAAAATAACCAACGCGGCATTGAACTCTATCAGTTCCTCTATGGGAGTGTTGTTTCCTGTGGGTGACATTAATATCTTCTGGTCAAATAGAGCTGACGAAAAAATCAACACGATAAAAAAACCCATGAGAAGATAAAGCGGATGATATTTTTTCAGGGATGCCAATTCCCTTATTTTCTCTCGATATTTATAGATCGCCTTAAACAGGAAAACTCCTGAGGCCAAAACAAATAACAGAACAAGGGATGCGCCAGCCACTCCGTAATCTTCTACAAGCTTTAATCCCAATCCAATAAAATCATGCACGCCACTGAGCTTCACTCCGATCACGCGAGGGTGTGATATATTGGTCATTATCACCCCATAACTTATTTCTTCCAGAAATCCAAATAAACCCAATGCAGAAAAAAACATCACCCCGGCACGGGGAAATCCCTCATCATTCCTACGATACTTCAGCAGATACGCTCCAAACAAAAAAACAGAAAACAAAAGGCCCGCCGTTAAATTTTCCATCAGATGACCTTCATGGAAAATGATAACGTTGTATCCGGGATAGTTAATATAGGCCCAAAAATTTAAGACATTGAGAAGAAGGGATATCCCGATAAACCACCAGACGGACTTTATAGAAAGCATGGAATAGGACCGAATTTAGAGAGATTTTTTTTCCGCTGATGACCTTACGGCAGGAGCGTTTCTTCCGTCCATGGATCGTTTTCCGATTTCTGTTAAATGCCCCGCCCCAGGGCTTTGTCCAAATTGTGAGCGGCGCTGATGAGTGCCAGATGGGTAAAGGCTTGCGGATAATTCCCCAATTGTTCTCCGTGTGATCCCACTTCCTCGGCATAGAGACCGAGAGGGTTGGCGAAGGTCAGCATTTTTTCAAAAATCATACGCGCTTCGTGCAGGCGGCCCGCACGGGTCAACGCTTCGACCAGCCAGAACGTACACATGGAGAAGGTTCCTTCCTCGCCTTCCAATCCATCGCTGTAAGATTCATCGTTTTTATAGCGGTAGACCAGACTGTCGGAAACGAGATTCTTCATGATGTGGTCCAGCGTGGAAACCATTCTAGGATCGGTGGGGGAAATGAATTTCACCAGCGGCATGATGAGGGTGCTGGCGTCCAGTGTGGTAGAGCCATAGTATTGGACAAAACTTTTGATTTCGGGGTTCCAGCCTTTTTCCATGACTTCTTCATAGATCTGGTCACGGGCTTTCAGCCAGCGGTCATGCGGAGCCGGAAAACTTCTTTTACTGGCCAGGCGCAGTCCCCGGTCCAGAGCAACCCAGCACATGACTTTGGAGTACACAAAATGTCTACGCCCTCCGCGCACTTCCCAGATACCCTCGTCCGGTTCCATCCAATGATCGCAAACCCAGTCCAGCAAACGACGCAAATTAACCCATAAGTCATAGGAAATCGGTTGCCCGTATTTGTTGTACAAGTAAACCGAATCCATCAGCTCGCCGTAAATATCCAGCTGCAATTGACCCGCCGCGCCATTGCCGATGCGCACGGGCCGGGAATTATTCCAGCCGCAAAGATGGTTGAGTTCGATTTCCGGTAAGTGGTGTTCGCCGCGCAATCCATACATGATCTGAAGCGAGCCGTCTTCATTGAGTTCGTCGCAACGCTCTTCCAGCCATTTCATGAACGCGTCCGCCTCATCTGTAAACCCGAGACGCAACAGTCCATAAAGGGTAAAGCTTGCGTCGCGAATCCAGGTGAAACGGTAATCCCAGTTGCGCTTTCCCTCGATTTCTTCCGGCAAACTGGTGGTCGGGGCCGCCACCATCGCCCCCGTTGGGGAAAAAGTCAGTAGTTTGAGGGTCAATGCGGAACGATTGACCATTTCCCGCCACCGCCCCCGGTACTCACTTTTTGAAATCCAGGCCCGCCAGAAGTCGCAGGTTTGACCAAACAGGTTGATGACGTCGCTTTTCAATTCACAAATATCGTCTAAACCCGCCTCTGTTTCCTCAATCCCTTTAATAGAAAAATACTGCGCTTCCCCGGCGCTGAGAACAAATTCGGATGTCACTCCCGAGCCCTGGGTCTTCAAAGGGACGTGGGAATGCAGGGCCAGCGCGATGTCCTTCGACTCAAAAACCGCACCTTCCTTTCGTAAATTGACCTTATGGTTATTTCGGGCGTAATCAAAAGCGGGAAAACAATCCAGGCGAAATTTTAATTCGCCACGGACCACACGCACCATTCGAATGATCTGACAATGCTGGACGTCGGCATGTTTACCATTCGTGACTCCCATTGGCATGAAATCAGTGATCTCCCCCACGCCGTCCTTGTGTAGGAACCGGGTGACCAGCACGTTGGTGTCGGGCCGGTAGAGCTGTTTCTTTTTGAAATTTCCGACAGGAGCGATTTTAAAAAACCCGCCTATTTCTCTATCCAGGATGGCCGAAAAAATACTTGGAGAATCAAAATGGGGATAACACAACCAGTCAATAGACCCTTCCACACTCACTAGTGCGACCGTTCTCATATTACCGATGACGCCATAATTCTCGATCGGTTGGTCGTGCGGGCCGCTGAAAGGATCTTTTAAGCGTTCCTCAAATGAATTTAATTCCGGGGGGACATTGGCGTCATTCATAACGGGATTCCTTGGAGATATTCTTTGGATAGTCAGAGTGGAGCATTCTAAAACCAGATTAGAAATTGCATTGTCCTGTGGGCAATTATAATCCTAAATTTGGCCTGGTTGCTGAAAAAAAAACCTTCAGTTTGTGCTGATCTGATCCTGGCGGGACAATTGCGGAACGGAGGACGCATGGTGCAAAACCATTTTCCATTGGCCCTCCATTTTTTCAAACAGGTTCGTGGCGTGCACCTTCGAGACCTGAACGCCGGACATGGACATGGCGAATAAATTTTCCTGACAACTCACCCAGACCATTCCATCGGCACCGGTCACTTTGATGTCGGATAACTTGATCTCCAGGTTTTCAGAACCCACAAAAATGCTTTCCCAGGACTGAATGATCGTGTCAAAGCCCCGAAGCACCTCCCAACCGGGGTGGATACAGGAAACGGAATCATTTTGAGCCCAAACGGACTTCATTAATTCCAGGTCGCCACGATTGAATGCCTGATAAAAACTTTCATTGGTATCTAAAACTTCCTGCTCAACCGACATGATTCCGCCTTTTCTATTTCGCGCTTATACCCTTTAAAATTTCAGGCTCCGCTCACTCAAACATCAGGTCGATTGCTTGAGCAAAAACTCGATGGCATCGAACGTTTCCTGGGACTCCCAATTTTTTGCCCCATCCACCCGGGCCACGACCCGCCCGGCTTTGTCAATGACAAAGGTGAAAGGAATGCTCACCGAAGGATACAGCTTTTCAGCTTTGCCCTCTGAATCCATTAAAACCGGAAAGGACAATTGATATTCCTCCACAAACTTTTTGACTTTTTCGTCGGCTCCCTTGTCCAGGCTGACTCCCAGAACCGTCACCCCTTCAGAACGATAACGACGGTAAAGATTTTCAAACGCCGGCATTTCGATCCGGCAGGGAACGCACCAGGTGGCCCAGAAATTCAACACCACCACCTGCCCTTTGAAATTGTCCAGAGAGACCAGGTTTCCCTTGAGGTTTCTCAAGGTGAATTGCGGGGCAAGATAACCCACCGATGATTTTTCCTGGTCATGTTTTTCTTCGATCTTCACATCTCCCACGGAGATGGGTTCTTCTAGAAAATGCTCGAAAAAAAACAGCAGGCCCACAACAAATAAGGTGATGAAGAGGGCGACGTATTTTTTAATGGGAATAAAGTTTTTCTTTTTTGATTCGGTCAATTTCATCTCGCAATTTTTCCTGCCGGACTCTTTGCCCCATCAAAACAAAATACAACAAAGTAAACGCCGCTAAAGAAATCAACAGGGTCATCATCATGGAGGTGTCGAGTCCCTTACCGAACCCTTCGGAAGTGATCACCTTCGGCTGAGGATGAAACGCGCGCCACCACAGGACGGAAAAATGAATGAGGGGAATATCAAGAAAACCCGCGATCCCTAAAACTGCAGCGTACCTTGCGCGCATGGAACCGGGGGCGGTTTGCGACCGGAGCATGAGATAGGCGACGTAGATCAACCAGAGAATGAGCGTCGAGGTCAGGCGCGCATCCCAAACCCACCAAGCCCCCCAGATCGGTCTTGCCCAAATAGGCCCGGTGATGAGCACCAGCGAACAAAAAATCACGCCGATCTCGGCGGATGCGTGGGCGTAAATATCCCATTCCCTGTCCTTTTTCCATAAGAATAAAATGCTACAAAGAAAAACCACAAAAAACGCGAAAAACGACAACCATGCCGAAGGGATATGAAAATACATGATGCGCTGAACAGGGCCTTCGGTTTTATCCGTTGGGACGTAAAGATAGATCGCCGCGATTGCCGCAAATATCACCACCGCCGTCAACCAGAGCAAAAAATAATTTTCCTTCGGCGTTTCTTCCGCCACATCTTCCGTCATTGTTTGGATTCCTTTTCGATCACCTCTTTCAACAGTTGGAGATCTCGTTCAAGGGAAACATTGCGCTTCTTCAAAGTGAACAGGTAATAAATGACCCCCGCCCACACAAACGCGTTGGCGGCAAATAAAAAACTGAGATTGTCCATCCAGCTACTCCTCTAAAATATGGTCAATCGTTAAAATGGAAACCCCTATGTATATAATATCAAACGCCAGCGTCAAACCGATCCAATTCATCATCGCCCCCAATGATTTTCCGTCCAGAACCTGGCCGGTCATCTTGACCACGGCTATCACCACCGGGACGATCAAAGGGTATAACAAAATGGGAAGCATGATTTCCCTGGTTTTCAGGTTCGATGACAGGGAAGACAGCAAGGTTCCAATGGCGCAAAACCCCAGGGTGCCCATAAAAATCACAACCAGCAACGGTCCTAAATGGGCGATGAGATCGACGTTAAAAAATATCATAAACAGGGGCAAAATAAATATTTCCATGACCAGCAAAAATATCAGGTTGCTGATGAGCTTGCCAAAATAGATAGCCGTCCGGTCCGCCGGGGTCAGAATCAGGCCTTCCAGACAGCCGTTTTCCTTTTCCAGCATGAACGAGCGGTTGAGCCCCATGGTCCCTGCGAAAAGAAAGGCCACCCACAACACCCCCGGCCCCACTTCATTGGCCTTGACGATGCTGAGGTCCACGGAAAAAATAAAAATAATGATGACCAGGACCGCAAAAATAAACATACTGCTGAAAAGTTCTCTTGTCTTGAGCTCGGTGACAAGGTCTTTCCGGACGATCGCTTTTATCTGGTTGAGGTACGGATGCATGGAATCTATTAAAACAGGAAGAAAACTTCATCTCTTGGAGGGTCGACCGGTTCCCTCAAAGTGAGCCTTCTAGTTTCCGTTATTGATGGTTTCAAAATATAATTCCTCGAACCCGCCTGTGTCCAAATTGTCTTTATTTTCAAATAGCGCAAAGCGACCCTTCATCTGCACTGCCACTTTGTCTCCCATTTCCATTCCACAGGAAAGGTCGTGGGTGGTCATGATGATGGTTCTTTTTTTCGTGTGCAGAGAGTGAAGATATTCCTTGAGTACCCTCGAACCGTGCGGGTCCAAACCGGTAAAAGGCTCATCCAGAAACAGGATGGAAGGATCATGAATGACAGCCCGCGCAATGGAAATACGCTGTTGCATGCCTCTGGAAAATGTCCCGATGCGATCGTGCATCCGCCCTTCGAGCCCCACCTCTTTGATGGCCTCGATCGCTCTGTCCTCAGGATTTTCCAGGTTGTACATATTAGCATAAAAAACCAGGTTCTCCAGGGCGCTCAAATCCGCATACAAACAAGTCGCATGGGCGATCACGCCGATTTCACGGCGCAAACGCGAATCGCCGTTGCCGACCTCGAACCCCGCAACTTTTGCGGTACCGCCACTGGCACTCGTCAGACCCGTCAGGATTTTTATCAACGTGGTTTTACCTGCGCCGTTGGGACCGAAGATGGTCAGAAAATCCCCCGCATCCAAGGAAAAGCTGATTCCCCGCAACGCCTGCACCACGCCAAAGGCCTTATGGATACCGGTCGCCTGGATTGCGGGATCTGGAGAGGCCAAGGGGTCAGGAGAATCGGTCATGGGTATATAGGCGGGTGGGGTTAGATTCCGGGATGAAGGGACACCAACACCTCAAACAACTTTGGCGGGCTTGGATGACTTCTTGCCTTTCTTTTTGTCTTTTTCCAGTTCTTCCATTCGTTCCAGGATGGTGACGGTTTCCATTTCAAGTTTTTTGCGTTGCGTCTGGTAATCCTTTTCGGAAACCTTGTTGGTCGTCCTGTCGAATTCCAGATCCTTGATGGATAGAAGAACTTCCTCTTTCCGGACCAGCAGGTGCTTATATTCTTCGCCGGACTCGTCCAGTTTGGCAAATAATTTGATCTTGGAGAGCCCGCGAAACAAGGGCACGCCAACGGCACCCAATATTGCCAGGACCAGAATCAGCTGAATGAAATGGACAAAGTTCATCTAGGACTCAATATTGTCCAATTCTTCCTGGATACGGCTGGAATATTTGGAGGGTATGGATTCATCCTCTTCAGGTTCGGTGGCCTGTTCTTCAGGAGCGCCTTTCTTTTTCCAGGCCTCGACGATTTTGCTAAGACCAAATCCGCCTGCAAGAAGCGCCACAAAAGGCATCGCCCAGGCGGTCAGGTTGAACCCGCTTTTGGACGGCGACGAAAGTATCGTTTCGCCATGTTTCTCCACCTGCATCTGGATGATCTGATCTACCGTAAGGCCCGAGTCCAGCATCTTGGAAAATTCCGCGCGGGTTTTATCTGATGTCGAACACGTGCAGTTGAGGAGCACTTTTCCGCACTTATCATCGCACTTGCACATTAAAGCGTTTTCAAGATCCGCAAGCACCGCCGCGGCTTGGGCGTTTCCCGCAAGGCCAATTACCAGGACCAGTGCCAACAAAATTGTCAATAATCTATTTTGATTTTTCATGATCGTGTCACTCCTGGGCCGGGGCAAAAATGGCCTCTTGTTTTTTCATCCGATCCAATCGCCGTCGCTGTTCCAATCGATCGGGCCACATGCAGATCATGGTTCCAAAAGCAATGACCCAACCTCCGGTCCACAACCAGCTTACCATAGGGTTGAGGTAAACCTTTAAGGTCGCCGATTCATCTTCGTTAAAATCCGCCAGAATAATATAGATATCTTCTACGATGGTCGAGAGAACATCCACTTCGGAAACCGGCTGATTCTGCCCTTTATAAAATTCCTTTTCGGGACGGCCGGTCCACACCCGCTTGCTGTCCTTAAAGACGCCGACCTCGGCGATGACCCGCGTTTTAACGGACGTCGCTTCCACGGCGGTCAGTTTTTCATAGGTGATGGTGTAATCTCTGAGCTTGAAGCTCTCTCCCATTTTCAGATGCTTCTGTTCATGCACACTATAAGACTGAGACCCCGCTATGCCAGCGAAAATAAGCACCATACCAATATGGACGACATAGCCTCCGTACCGGCGTTTGTTGCGCCAGGTCAATGTTCCAAGTTCGCTGACAAAATTTCCTCCGTCCTCTAAACCCATCCGTGCCCGCGCTCCGTTCAAGAATTCTCTCAGGATGCAGGCCATCACGAAGGCGCAAAGGATGAACGTCATATAGGTAAATATTTCTGACCGCCCGGTCAAGGGAACAATCGAAAACAACACCGCCGCAGTCACCAGACCCACGATGACAGGAACTTGAAAGTTTTTTCTCAAGTTGGCCCAGGTGGCGCGTCTCCAGGCAATGACAGGGCCGATGCCGATCAACGCCAGCAGAGCAAGGCCAATCGGGACATTGACTTGATTGTAGAACGGCGGTCCCACGGTGATTTTCACGCCGCGGACGGCTTCGGATATGATTGGAAAAATCGTTCCCCAAAAGGTGGCGAACCCAATGCCCAAAAGCAAAAGGTTGTTTATCAGGAAACTGGCCTCGCGGGACAATAAGGAATCCAGTTCGTTTTTGCTCTTTAATAAAGGAAGCCTTGTTATTATCAGAACGGTACAAATAACAATAATCACGCCCAGAAATGCCAGAAAATAGTAGCCCAGCGTGGCTTCGTCAAACGTGTGCACCGACTGAATCAATCCGCTTCGAGTGATGAAGGTCCCGAAAATGGTCATTACGAAAGTCAAAAGGACCAGAGACATGTTCCACACCTTCATCATGTCCTTTTTTTCCTGAATCTGAATCGAATGCAAAAACGCCGTTGCCACCAGCAAAGGCATGAACGCCGCGTTTTCCACAGGGTCCCAGGCCCAGTAACCGCCCCACCCCAACTCCACATACGCCCACGACGCGCCAAACAAATTGCCCATGCACAAAAAGAACCAGGCCAGCAGAGTCCACTTTCGGGTCAGACGAATCCAGCCGTCATCCAGGTTCTTGCTTATCAGGGCCGCCATCGCAAACGCAAACGGCACAGTAAACCCCACGTATCCCAAATATAAAGTGGGAGGGTGTATCACCATCCAGTAATTTTGCAGGAGGGGATTCAACCCCCGGCCATCTTCCGGCGGCAAGGGAATACGCTCAAAAGGATTGGTGGAAAAGTTGAGCAGACAGAGAAAAAAGATAATGATAACGAACATCACGGCCATCGCATAGGGCATCAGGCGGATATTCTTTTTTCGGTTTTGGAAATAGACCACGCACATATAGGTGGTCAAAATCAGCGTCCAAAATAACAGGGAACCTTTTTGTCCGCCCCAGAAGGAGGCGAGCTTGTAAAAGGTATCCAGTTCTTTATTGGAATAGGCCCAAACGTACTGCAGGCTGAAATCGTTGGTTATGAAACCTTTCCAAAGTGCGGCAGAAGAAATGACCACGCACACCCACACGATGACCGGGGTTTTGTCCGCGCTCAGGTAAAGATCAATACGGTTGCCTCTGACTGCCATTATGTAAGAGACACAACCGTAAAGGGCGGTCGCCAAGGCTACGAGTAAAGCAAATTCTCCAATATCATTCATTTGACACTATTTTCACCACCGACCCAATCGCATAGGAAAAATTTTTGGGCTCGGTATAAGTTTAGAAAAAATGAAGGGGTAATTAAATCGTGGTTTTGGGCATGGCTTCGGTTGATTTTGAACCCTCATCTTTATTTTTATCAGGATAAGGTATATTCCCCGGATGTGACTTTCCTGCTTCTCGTTCCGCTTCATACTTGGAGGGGCAACTGGTCAATAGGGTGTTCGCGTGGAACACGCCATTTTGAGCCAGAGTTCCCTCGACCACCACTTCCTGACCGTCCTTGAACATATCAGGGATGATCCCTTCATAAACAACATTAAGGTTTGAGCTCTTGTCCTCAATGGCAAAATTGATTTTCAAATAATTATCGGTGTCACGGACAATAGAGCCATTGACCACGTTCCCCTTAATTTTCAGACCAGCCCCCGCATAGGAAGTCTTTTGACTCATCAATTCATCCACCGTGAAAAAATACTTTGACGTGGAGTTGATACCGGTGGTGATGAGATATCCGATCGCCGCCACAATCAAAACACTTCCAATAATAAATTTCGTCTTTTTTTGAGTCATGAGGTAATAACCGATGCTATATATTTATAAAATTAAGGACTTAACCATCATACTATCATTCGCAATTTCCGCTTGTCAAAGCAATTTCATTTAATCGCACAACCGCTTCAGGGAAACAAAATCTGGACTAAAATATATTGATAACCGCCCCGAATTAATCTGCGAAAAAGCAACCTTTCTCATCCGTCCAACCCCAAACAGGAAAGCAAAGAAAAACTCATTTTCAGTGACCTGTAAATCTTTCCACCAAGCAAATTTACACTAATTGTAAATTTGATAGCGTTTACTTGATTTTTTCGCCTTTTCCCCTGATCGAAAAAACTCCGCAAACCCCTTTCCAGTAAAGGGGTTTCTCTTGCCTGTTCATTTTCAATCAGTTAATGCAAAAAACCAGCTTTCTTTTCTGTTGACAGCATTACCCATTATGCTAGGATGTGTCTCAAAGTGTCTCAAAGTAACTATATTGTGTTTATTTTTGTCAAGCTTGGATCGACTCTGAAACAGCCAGAAAAATTCTCCATCAAGGTGGTTTTTGCGAAATGATCGAATCGGATGACTTTTTAGGAACGACTCCCATAGCTATAGACGACAAGGGTCGGTTCAATGTTCCGTCAAGAATTAAATCCATTCTTGATAGAAAGTATAACTCCGATCTTATCATTTGCGTCAAAGAAAATTACCTCCTTATTTCTCCCCATAATGAATGGATTGAGGGCAAAAAGAACTGGGAGAAGCTCGACACCTTTGATGATGACGATGGCAAACGAAAAAGAATGCGGAAAGTTTTATCCAGAGCGACAGAGTGCCAGATGAAATCAGGCAAAATTTTAATCCCGGCCAATCAACGCGAATCTGTGGGGCTGGCAAAAGAAGCTGTCCTGGTCGGGATGTCGAACACTTTTGAAATTTGGTCCAGGGAGCAATGGGAAAAGGAATCCGGGTGATGAGTGGTCTGTGCGGAAGGTTTAGTTTTAGGAAATTTCCGCCAGCAAAACCCGGCTAGGCATGACGGATTTTCACGAGCCGGTATTAAGGGAGAAAGTTTTTCAACACCTTGTGGTAAAGGAGGAGGGATTGATCGTGGATGGAACTTTGGGTGATGGAGGTCACACCGAATTCATTCTGCAAAACACCGGGCCCCTGTTGAAGGTCATAGGAATTGACCGGGACACCAATGCATTACTGAGAGCAAAAAAACGATTGGCCCCCTTCGGTGACAGAGTGGCCTTTGCTCACGGTAACTACAGTGAACTTCAAATCCTTCTCAAGAAACTCAATGTCGATAAAATTGATGGATTACTGCTGGACCTTGGAGTCTCCAGCCCCCAGATTGACAACGCGGAACGTGGATTCTCTTTCATGCGCAACGGTCCCCTGGACATGCGGATGGACCCTTCCGATGAAGTCACTGCCGCAAAGCTTCTGGAAACCCTCTCTGACAAGGAACTGGAGTCCATCATCAAAGAGTACGGCGAAGAACGTTATTACAGAAAGGTCGTGCGGGCGATCCGCAATGCCCAGGCAATCAGCCCCATTAGCACCACCCACCAGTTATCCAAAATCCTCTCTGGCGCGCTGTATTCCAAGCGTCCCGCAAAGATTCATCCCGCAACCCGCACCTTCCAAGCCCTGCGCATTGCAGTTAACCGCGAGCTGATGCATCTCAAAACCGCGTTGCAGGATTCCATCGGAGTTCTCAACGCGGGAGCTCGCCTGGTCACGATAACGTTCCACTCATTAGAAGATCGAATCGTAAAAAACTTTTTCCGGGAAGAGGAGAAAAGTTGTGTCTGCCCTCCCCGTGTTCCCGTTTGCGTTTGCGATAAAAAATCCACCCTTAAAATCATAACTAAAAGGGTCCTCTTGCCGGACGAAGAAGAAGTGGCGAGAAACCCCCGTTCCTCAAGTGCGAAAATGAGAGCTGCGGAGAGAGTTTATGTTTGAGTGGATTCGTCAGGCGGCCAAAACCAGGGTCCACGTGTCTCCCAGAAAATTCGGGGTGATCCTCATGTTTTCCGTTTTGCTAATGATCGGAGCCATGGCCTTCGTCTGGCCCAACGTGAAAATGGTGAAAATGGCTTATGAATATCAAAGTCTGGCCCAGCAACAACGGCTGTTGCTGAAAGAAAACAACCTGCTGAAAGTGGAAAGGGAAAGCCTGAAGTCGTTGGACCGCATCCTTTTCCTGGCAAAAAAACACACCGACCTTCAGTCCCCGGAAAAGGGACAAATTCTGACCGTATTTTTGAAATAGTTGTGACATGAGCAAAAAAAGCCCCACTCTAAAAAAGGATGCCCGCGCCGTATTGAAGGTCCGGTTGATGACCATTGCTGGCTTTTTCCTCCTTTTTGGAGCGGCTCTGGGGACGCGTCTGTTCTTTTTACAGATCATCAACCATGAGGAACTGGCGGCGTTGTCAAAGAGACAGTATGCCGACAAAGAAAAAATTGTTTACGGACGGGGAAATATTTTCGACCGCCATCAAAATGAACTGGCCATGAATATTGAGGTCGAATCGGTTCATGTCACCCCCTCCAAGGTCCGGGATAAACGCCATACGGCCAAGGTGCTCGCCTCCCATCTCAACATGGACCGAAACAAAATTTATCAGGACCTGGCTTCGAAAAAACGTTCCTTTTGGGTCAAACGTAAATGCAATCTGGAAGAAGTGGAGAAATTGCACCGGCTGGGTTTGCCGGGAGTCCGTTTAATCCCGGAACAAAAACGGGTTTATCCCAAACGGGAATTGGCCGCAAATGTGACTGGAATCGTCGGTATCGATGATAAAGGCTTTGCCGGAGCGGAGCATTATCATCAATCTATTTTAAAGGGAACCATCGTTCGCCGGGCCATCGAAAAAGACGCCAGAGGCCGGAAAATCATGTCCATCAGCGAGGCCCGGAAAACCAAATCGAAAAGCCGCGATGTGGTTTTAACGATTGATGAAGTGATCCAGTTCATTGCCGAACGCCATTTAAGGAGCCAGGTTGAGGAGTACCAGGCGGATTCCGGCATGGTCCTTGTCATGGAACCCTATTCGGGGGAAATTTATGCCATGGCCAACTACCCTCAGTTCAACCCGAATAAATACCAGGCCTATGGCAAGGAAAAAAGAAAAAACCGGCTCATCACTCATTCGTATGAACCGGGGTCCATTTTCAAGCCCATCACGGCGGCGGCGGCCCTGGATTCCGGCAGGGTCGAAACAGCCAGTGAACTTTTCTTTTGCGAAAACGGAAAATTCAAAATCGGGAAAAAAACCTACCGGGAGGCGGCAAACCACAAGTTCGACTGGATGAGTTTGCAGAACATCATCGCTAAATCAAGCAACATCGGCTCAATAAAAATCGCGCAAAAGCTGGGACAAGAAAATTTTTACAATTATATCCGAAAATTTGGTTTCGGGAAAAAAACCGGGATCGATCTTCCCGGAGAATCCGCTGGAATTTTACCTCATGAATCCGACTGGGATCATTTGTCCCTCCCTTCTATGTCCTTTGGGCATGGGATCAACGTCACTCCCATTCAGATGGCCTCCGCGTGGAGCGCCATCGCCAATGGTGGAAATCTGATGTTGCCGCATATAACAAAATTAATTCTTAAGAATGGCCAGGTGGAAAAATCGTTCGATCCAAAAGTCATCCGCAGGGTCATCTCCGAAAAAACCAGTCGACAAATGATCGAGGTATTGAAAAGTACCGTCAAAAGTGGGACCGGAATCCCGGCCGCTGTCCCAGGATTTGAAGTGGCGGGGAAAACCGGGACCGCTCAAATGTATAACGAAAAATCCGGTTCCTATTTTAAAAACAAGTACCTTTCATCTTTTGTAGGGTTTGTCCCGGCGGACTCGCCTAAGATAGTGGTTCTGGTAATGATAGAAAACGCCCGAAAAAGTCACTGGGGAGGCAAGGTGGCGGGTCCGGTGTTTCGTGAAATTTCCAAAGAAGTGTTGCGCTACCTCAACGAACCTGCAAAAGGCGAACGGGTCTTTTTCCTCAACCATGCCTGATGAAAACAATGAAACGCAGGGTAATTTCGAATTTTTCACAGAGCACTCAGGCCATTGTGAACACTCAACGAACCAACAAGCTTGCTAATTTGATTCAGGGACTTTCCGTTCAGAACGTCCTGGGAACCCTGGAGAAGGAAATCACATCCATCGCGTTCGACTCCAGAAAAGTTGCGCCCGGTGGTTTGTTTGTGGCCATACCGGGACTCAAGCAAGACGGCGGCCGGTTCATCCAGGATGCCGTTCAGCGCGGGGCCTCGGCGTTCATCACCGAATTGCCGATCGATCATTTAACTTCGCTGGATCTGGCATCCAACGGACTGACCGCCATTTGCGTTGAGGACAGCCGCCGGTCCCTGGCATGGGTGAGCGCCGCACATTACGGAAACCCCTCCCACAACCTGAACCTGATTGGCATCACCGGAACCAACGGCAAGACCACTTTGACCTATATTCTGGAAACCCTGTACCAAACGCGGGGCAAAAAAACCGGTGTGATCGGAACGATCAATTACCGCTACGGCGATTTTAAGGCCCCGGCTTCCGTGACCACTCCGGAATCCCTGGACATCAACCGCATGCTGGCGGACATGGTTGATCATGGAATCCAAAATTGTTTTCTTGAGGTTTCGTCGCACTCGCTTTCCTTGAGCCGGGTGGCCCAAATGCGCTTTTCCCTGGGCATCTTCACCAATTTGAGCCGGGACCATCTCGATTACCACGGCAATATGGATCATTATAAAAACACCAAAAAAAAATTGTTTCAGGACAATGTCATGGAAAAGCAGGTCATCAACATCGATGATCCGTTCGGTAAGGAAATCGTCAACGAGACCAACCGGCCCACCCTGACCACGGGAATCGACCAACCCGCTGATATTCGCGCGGAGCATTGCATTCTCTCGGAATCCGGAAGCCGGTTCACGCTCACGACTCCTTCCGGAAAGCGGGAAATTCATACCCGCCTTCTTGGAAGGCACAACATTTACAATCTGCTGGGCGGAGCGGCGGCGGCTTATGCGGATGGGTTTTCGCTAGAGGAAATCCAGAAAGGGTTGCAGGCCATCGCTCATATTCCGGGAAGGTTCGAACGGGTCGATTGCGGGCAGGATTTTTCAGTCGTGGTCGATTACGCACACACTCATGAAGCCCTGGCCAATGCGTTGACCGCTGCCATGGCGCTGACTTTAAAAAACGTCATCGTTGTGTTCGGCTGTGGCGGAGACCGCGACCGGGGCAAGCGTAAAGAAATGGGCCGCGTGGCTCTGGAGATCGGGGATTTTTCCGTCATCACTTCCGACAACCCCCGGACCGAAGATCCCGAGCGGATCATTGAAGATATCCTTAAAGGAGTTCCCGCTGGGGCCAGAAAATCCCAGGACTACATCGTCCTCGCCGACCGTAAAAAGGCGGTCGAATATGCAATCGAAAACGCCCGTTCAGGCGACCTTGTTCTGATCGCCGGAAAAGGCCATGAAAATTATCAAATCCTCAATACCGAAACCATTCATTTCGATGACCGGGAGATCGCAACTCAGGCGATCAGCCAAAGGATGAGCCGTGATTGAAAGTAACGCACAGGAAAGTCTGCAAGCCATGCGTGGAGACCTCCTTTCAGGGCCGGAGTCGGGAGCCTTTAAAGGCGTGTCCATCGATACCCGAACTCTTCAGGCCGGGCAATTGTTTTTCTGTATCCTGGGGCCAAATTTTGATGGCCACTCTTTCATATCCCGGGCGATCGAGAAAAAAGCCGCAGGCATCATTCTTTCAGACAGGAAACAATTGCCGTCAGAGCCCCAAAGTCGGGAAAGCGATGCGCCATTCATTATCCGCGTGGACAACACCTTGTCCGCCCTGCAGGACCTTGCCCGCTTTCACAGGCAACGATTGCCCGTTCGCGTGGTCGGGGTCACGGGAACCAACGGGAAATCCACCACCAAGGAAATGATCGCGGCCATCGCGGCAACCACCTTTAAAACCCTGAAGACCCGGGGCAACCTGAACAACCACATCGGACTGCCTCTCAACGTTCTGGAACTGGACGCTTCGCATGAGGTGGCGGTGTTGGAGATGGGCATGAGCGCGGCAGGTGAAATCAGGCTCCTGGCAGACATCGCCAAACCCGATATCGGGGTGATCACCAATATTTCCGAGGGGCATCTGGTCCAGTTGAAAACCTTGAAAAATGTGCAGGCGGCCAAGGGCGAATTGTTCGACGCCCTGGATAACGAAGCCACCGCCATCGTCAATGCCGACGACCCGCTGGTTCTGGAACTTGCGACCTCGTTAAGAGCCTCTGTCAAGCACTTAACCTTCGGCATCGACCATCCGGCGGACGTGAGAGCAGAAGACATTCAAGCCCAATCGGGCGGACATGATTTCACGGTCTCTTTGCTGAACAACTCCTTCGGGGTAAAGCTTCCCTTTTTAGGCTTCTGCAATATCTACAACGCGCTTGCGGCCCTGGCCACGGGACATTCCCTGGGAATCGGAACCGCAGACATGAAAGCGGGTCTTGAAAACTGCAAACTGCTTTCCCAGCGTCATGAAATTTTACAGCGCGATTCCATGACGTTCATCAACGATGCTTACAACGCAAACCCAAGCTCCATGCGGGAAGCCCTGGCCACGTTGGCCGAATACCCTTCCCAAAAACGGAAGGTTTTTGTGATTGGGGACATGCTGGAACTGGGCGACTTGTCCGATGCGGCGCACACCCGGCTGGGCGGGGAAATCGCCGCGCAATCCATCGACCTGCTGGTCGCCGTGGGCGGGCAAACTAAGCTTACCGCAAAGGCCGCCCGTGACGGCGGCATGAAGGCAGACTGCATCGTGGCCTTTGACACACGGGAAGAAGCTTCTGAATTTTTGAGTAAAAATACCCGGCCTGGAGACTGCCTTTTGTTCAAGGGCTCGCGCGGGTCGGGAATGGAACAGGTCATGCAAAAATTGATTCAACCTGAGGCCAATTAGAGATCATGTTTTATCATTTTTTCTATCCACTCAGCCAGGATTACCCGATATTCAACGTGTTCCGCTACATCACGTTCAGGGCCGCGTATTCCGGGGTGACCGCGCTCGTACTCAGCCTGATCCTTGGGACTTATATGATCCGCATGTTACAGAAGTACCAGATCGGTGAAAAGATTCGCAAAAACGGCCCCGAGCAACACAATGTCAAATCGGGAACGCCCACGATGGGAGGGGCGCTCATCCTCTTTACCTTTTTGTTATCGACCCTGCTGTGGGCAAATTTATCTAACAATTACATCTGGATCATCATTTTTGCAGCGGTGGGATTTGGAGCAGTCGGTCTTTACGACGATATTATCAAACTAAAAAGCGGTGAGGGTTTGTCGGTTAAGGCAAAGTTTCTTTGCCAGACCCTGCTCGCCCTGGTCATCGGGATTTATCTGGTTTATTTTGACCCCTCCCGGGCGGAATACGCCACCACCCTTGCCATCCCCTTCTTCAAACAATTACAACCGGACCTGGGAGCAGGCTATCTCTTCTTCATTGTCTTCATCATTGTTGGAACCTCAAACGCCGTCAACCTGACCGACGGATTGGACGGACTGGCCATAGGCCCCATCATCATCGCAACGCTCACTTATACCGGGATCGTTTACCTGAGCGGGCATATCAAGTTTGCCGAATACCTGGACATTCAATTCATCCGCGAAGCCGGAGAGATCACCATCATAGGCGCGGCTGTCATCGGGGCCAGCCTGGGTTTTCTCTGGTACAACTCCTATCCCGCGCAGGTGTTCATGGGAGATGTCGGTTCCTTGTCTTTGGGTGGCATTCTGGGAACCATCGCGGTGATCGCCAAGCACGAACTGCTTTTGATTCTGGTCGGGGGAATTTTTGTGATCGAAGCGCTGTCCGTCATCATTCAGGTCGGCTATTTCAAATACAGCGGCGGCAAGCGCGTCTTTAAGATGGCGCCTTTACATCATCACTTTGAAAAATCGGGCTGGGCCGAACCCAAGGTCATCGTCCGTTTCTGGATCATCGCCGTCGTGCTGGCAATGATCGGTTTGAGTACCCTGAAATTACGCTGAACTATGGACCTGAACAACAAAAAAATAACTGTGGTTGGCATGGGTCGTTCCGGCATTGCCTCGGCAAATTTTCTGGCCGGCAGGAAAGCCCAGGTGACCCTCATCGATTCCAAAGAAAAAAAAGTCCTTGAGGAGGCCATCACACAGCTGAATGCATCGGTGCAAATAAAACCGGGGACGACCGCCCTGCCGGGGGACGAGGAACTCATCATCCTGAGTCCAGGGGTCGATATCCACTCTTCATTTCTTGACCCGGCGCGTCGGCAAGGCATTCCCATCTGGAGTGAGGTCGAACTGGCCAGCCGGTTCACTTCCACGCCCATCATCGCCATCACCGGGACCAATGGAAAATCGACCTGCACCACGTTGATCGGAAAAATATTACAGAGGGCCGGGAAGAAAGTTCTGGTGGGAGGAAACATCGGCATCCCATTCATCTCTTTAGTCGATCAAAAGGGGATCGATTTTCTGGTGGTGGAAATTTCCAGTTTTCAACTGGAAGCGGTCGAGACCTTCCAACCCAGGATCAGCATCGTATTGAATATCACGCCAGACCATCTGGACCGGCACAAAACTTTGGAAACGTATATCGCGCTCAAAGAAAGGATCATTGACAACCAGATCGAAAGCGATTGTTGTCTCCTGAATCAGGACAATGCCAACACAAAAAACCTTGGCCTCAAATCATCAGCGCAGAAGTTTTTCTTCAGTAGCAAAGAAACGGTCGATCAGGGCGCATATCTAAAGGAAAACCATCTCGTGTTGAAAAAGGACGGAACCGAAAAGAAAGTTTGCCGCATTGAGGACTTGAATCAGGTCATGCAATGGCAGGTGGAAAATGTGCTGGCCGCTTCTCTTGCCTGCTCCCTTCTCGATATCCCGACGGAATCCATCGCGGAATCTCTCAAACAATTCACCGGCATGGAGCACCGCATGGAATGGGTGCGGACGTTTCGGGGAATCGACTTTGTGAACGACTCCAAGGGAACCAACGTGGGGGCGTTGCAGAAATCCCTGGAATCTCTGAGCCGCCCGATCGTGTTGATTGCCGGCGGGAAAGACAAAGGCTCCGATTTTCTGCCGTTAAAACAGATCCTCAAGCAAAGGGTAAAGCATTTGATCCTAATAGGCGAAACCCAATCCAAGTTTCGTCAGGTCCTAAACGGATCGTTCAGCTATGAAGATGCAAACAGCATGGAGGATGCCGTCCAACAGGCAATTGGCAAAGCGGCGTCAGGAGATGTGGTTCTGCTATCCCCCGCCTGTGCCAGTTTTGACATGTTCATGGATTACGCCGATCGCGGCAACCAGTTTAAAACCATTGTCCATCAGCTTTAAAAGGAATTAGGTCTCTTGAGTCTATCGAACACAAAACATCAAGGATGCGATTTCCTGCTTTGCATCACCATAGCGATTCTAGTCCTGTTCGGTCTCGTCATGGTTTACAGCTCAAGCGGCGTCTATGCCCTGGAAAAGCACCACGATTCGCTCTACTTTCTAAAGCGACAGTTTATCTGGCTGATTCTTGGATGCGGGGTTCTCTGGTTGGCCCGAAGAACCAATTACCATCATTGGGAACGATTCACCTATCCGATCCTGCTTGCGACATTGCTTCTCCTTTTAGCCGTGATGCTTCCAGGGCTGGGTTTGGAAGACAACGGCGCGCGCAGGTGGCTGGATTTGGGTTTCATTACATTTCAACCTTCGGAGCTTGCCAAATTCGCCCTGGTTCTGTTCATGGCTAAATCTCTGGTCAAGCGTGCGGACAAATTACGCAACTTTGCCTACGGATACCTGCCCAACCTGATTGTGCTGGGGTTTTTCTTCGTGCCCATACTTTTTCAACCAGATTTAGGAACCGCAATGATCATCTGCGCCGTTTCGTTCACGATGATGTTCGTTGGGGGAATTCGTAAAAAGTTTTTGATTCTTTCCGGACTGGCGCTGATCCCCTTCATTGCTTCGGCCATTTTCACCGCTGAATACCGGATGCGACGAATCATGGCTTTCCTGGATCCCTGGCAGGATCCGAAGGACACGGGCTTCCAGGTCATTCAATCTTTTTACGCTTTTGGAAGAGGCGGAACCTGGGGTCTGGGCCTGGGGGACAGCAGCCAGAAATTATATTACCTCCCCGAGGCACACACGGATTTTATTTTCTCCGTGATCGGCGAGGAGTTGGGATTCATCGGCGCCTCGGCGCTGGTCCTGCTTTTTCTGGTTTTGATCTGGAGGGGGCTGATGATTGCCTACCGGTCCCGGGATGTTTTTGGCGCCCACTTAGCCACCGGGATCACTCTGCTGATCGGATATCAGGCTTTCATAAACATGGGCGTTGCTGTGGGGCTCCTCCCGACCAAAGGATTGACTCTGCCCTTCATCAGTATGGGCGGGTCCTCCATGGTGGTTTCAATGATGTGCATCGGAGTTTTATTAAATATTTCGGATCAGAAGGCCCGAAACTAATGAGCGATCCATGCAAAAACGAGTGGTCATAGCCGGAGGCGGCACCGGGGGGCATCTTTTCCCAGGGATCGCGCTGGCCAGGGCGCTCAAAAAACACGACCAGGAAATGGACATCACTTTTGTCGGCACACAACAGGGAATTGAATCCAGGGTCCTTCCCAAAGAAGGGTTTCCGTTGAAGACCATTCAATCCGGCGGTCTTATAGGCAAGAAAGGTCTCAACCGGTTCCTTTCCCTGGCCAAGATTCCCCTGGGTGTTTTCCAGTCTCTGGCCTGGCTGATACAAAAAAAACCGGGCCTGGTGGTGGGCGTCGGCGGCTATGTTTCGGGACCGGTGGTTTTATCGGCCTGGATTTTGCGAATTCCCGTTTTGATTCACGAACAAAATTCCATCCCCGGAACCACGAATAAAATGCTTGGAAAAATAGCCCACAACATCGCGATTTCGTTTAAGGAATCCGCAAAATATTTTCCCAGGAGCAAGGTTGTTGAAACAGGAAATTTGATTCGGGAAGAACTCTGTGGCGGCAAAACAGAAGCGGCGCAATCAGAAAAATTCAATGTTCTGGTGCTGGGCGGCAGTCAGGGGGCGCATTCCATCAACGCCGGCATGGTCGAAGCAATGGACACAATATCGAACAGAAAAAATCAACTCCACATCATTCATCAAACTGGAGTTAAGGATTGCGATTGGGTCACCCAACAATATGCGCAAAAAGGAGTGTCCGCCGACGTGCGCGCTTTCATCGATGATATGGCGGAGCAATACCGATCAGCCGATTTGATCATTTGCCGGGCCGGGGCCACCACCCTGGCGGAAATCACAGCCTGCGGAAAGATGGCGGTCCTGATCCCGTATCCGCACGCCACGCACAACCATCAGGAACACAACGCGAGGGTTCTTGAATCGGCTGAAGCCGCAGAAATGATCCTCGATAAAGACGTGTCCGGGGACAGGCTCGCGCAATTCATCACGGATGCTATGGAGCAACCGGACAAAAGACGGGCCATGGAAAACAATTGTTACGCGCTGGGAAAAAGAGATGCCACCCAAAAAGCACTCAGGCTGTGTCTTGATTTATTAGAAAAATCAGGCGGCAGGCGGGCAGAAAATGGAAGCCGCGATGGAGAAAAGGGTCTGTCATGTTTTTAGGGAACACCAAACGCATCCACTTTATCGGGATCGGAGGTTCCGGAATGAGCGGCATCGCTGAAGTCCTCATCACCCAGGGGTTCGAAGTCACCGGCTCGGACAAAGGCCAATCGCGGGTCACCGACCACCTGGAAAAAATCGGGGCAAAGATCATGTTCAGCCATCATGCAGACAACATCGAAGGAGCCCAGGTTGTGGTCGCCTCCAGCGCCATCGGGGCCGACAACGTCGAAGCGGCGGCGGCCAGGGAAAAAGCCATTCCGGTGATTCCACGGGCGGAAATGCTGGCGGAGCTGATGCGGATGAAATACGGAATCGCCATTGCCGGAACACATGGAAAAACCACGACCACTTCTCTCGTGGCCACGGTACTGGCCGGCGGCGGTCTGGACCCCACCGTGGTCATTGGCGGCAGGATTAAAAGTTTTACCGGCCTGGCCAAGCTCGGCCAGAGCGAACTTCTGGTGGCGGAAGCGGACGAGAGCGACGGCTCGTTTTTAAGGCTGTCGCCCACATTTGCGGTGGTCACCACTCTCGATGAAGAGCATATGGAATATTTTAAGACGCTTGAAAATATAAAAAATGCGTTTTTGACCTTCATCAACAAGACACCCTTCTTTGGCGCGGCCATCCTTTGTCTGGACGACCCCAATATTCAGTCGCTGATTCCAAAGGTTGAGAAGCGTTACATCACCTATGGTCTGACCACCCAGGCGGATTACACCGCCAGAAATATATCGGTGGAAGGTTTAAAAAGCTTTTTCACTGTTTACTTTCAGGGGAAAGAACTGGGAAGAATCAATTCGGGAGCCCTTGGGCAGCACAATGTTTTGAACACCCTGGCGGCGGTCGCGGTCGGCATGGAATTGAACCTGAAGTTTCCGGTGATCGCCGAATCGCTTAAAGATTTTCGCGGCGTTCAACGGCGATTCGAAATCGTGCATCAATCCGAAGCTCTGACCCTGGTGGACGATTACGGTCATCATCCGGTGGAAATTCAGGCGACTCTCAAAACCGCCAAGGAAGTCTGGCCGGACCAGAGATTGATCGCCCTGTTTCAGCCGCACAGATACTCACGCACGCAATCCCAGTTGAAGCAATTCTGTTCCGCATTCAACGATGCGGATCGATTGATCGTGATGGACATATACCCGGCAGGAGAGGCCCCGATTTCCGGCGTCAACGCCCGGCAGATCGCGGATGGGGCCAAAGAATTTGGCCACAAGCATGTGGAATATATCGAAAGCAGAGATCAAGTGGTTCCCCATCTGTTAAGCATCCTGAATCCCGGAGACGTGGTGATCACTCTGGGCGCGGGGGATGTGTGGGAACTGGGACCAATTTTACTTACAAATATTTCCAATTGATACAAAACAACAAATCCAGGGAGGATAATTTAATATGTTGAGTGAATCGTGGAAAAGGAAACTGATAAACTTTACCCACTCAGGCGTGGAACAGAGGTTTCCCCTCAGAACCCGCCTGGAACTACCTAAAACCGTCCTGGGACGAAAATTACGGCTGAGGAAAATCATGACCGATCCTTTCCCATGGTTAACGAAAATCAAAGGCGAAGTGCAACGCGATGAGCTCATGATGGCTCATACCTCCATACGCATTGGCGGACCGGCGGATTTCTTCATTCTGCCCAAGGACGTCCAGGATTTGCAAACCATCTACAGGCAAAGAGGGGAAACTCCGGTACACGCTCTTGGAGAGGGAACCAACCTCCTGGTCAAGGATAAGGGAATCCGGGGTATCGTGATTTCCCTTAAAGATAGCTTCAGGTCTATTCATCCCCCGACATTCAAGCAATCGTCCGCAAAGAAAGAGACAGCCACTTTACGGGTCGGCGCAGGGGTGAAGCTGAGTTACCTGGCAAAGTATGCGGCTCGCTATTCCCTGACGGGGATTGAAAATTTGGTGGGCATCCCAGGATCTCTCGGAGGAGCGGTGATCATGAACGCCGGAGCGGAAGGAACGGAAATAGGCCCGTTCGTGCGCAGTGTCACCCGCGTCACCGCCATGGGAGAAGTCGAAGTGTTGACCGCGGAAGAAATCAAATTTTCATATCGAAAGTCCGTTTTCCCATCCGAGGGAGGCATTGTTGTCGAAGCGGAGCTGGAACTCGAAAAAGGCGACATGGAAATCATTCACAAAACCATGAACAGTCATCTGGCGCAAAGAAGCTCCAAACAACCGCTGACTGTCCCCAATTCCGGGTCGATCTTTAAAAACCCACCCAACGACAGTGCCGGACGACTGATCGAATCGGCGGGCCTCAAAGGATACAGCATCGGACAGGCCGGAGTTTCCATCAAGCATGCCAATTTCATCGTCAATAAAGGAGATGCAAATGCGGAGGATGTCCTGGCCCTCATCGCCCATATTCAAACGGTGGTGGAAGAAAAATCCGGCGTCAAACTTGAGCGGGAAATCGTGGTCATGGGGGGATGAAATCATTTTATGGAAGGATTTTTATTCGGCCCTTTGGAAAACAAAATTGGTAACCCATGTTTAACAGGTCCGTAATCAAAGGTACCCCTCCTTCCTTTGTCTCCGATCTTTTGGCCGAAGGCCGGAGGCGGACCTTGTTGAATCATTAACCGGAAAAAGCTTTTGACCCAAAATTTAAAAGGCAAAAGGATCGGCGTTCTGATGGGAGGGCTTTCTCCTGAAAGGGAAGTTTCCCTGACCACCGGGAAAGCGGTGTTCGAGGCGATAAAAAAAAACGGGCTGGACGTGGTCGCCCTCGATGTGGACCGTAAAATCGCCCTCACCCTGGAAACGAGCAACATCGATATCGCCTTCATCGCGCTTCACGGCACCTATGGCGAAGACGGGACCATTCAGGGGATTCTGGAATATGCAAAAATTCCCTACACCGGGGCGGGCGTGCTGGGCAGTTCCATCGCCTACGACAAGGTGAAATCGAAAGAAATTTTTAAATACAATCATATTCCTTCAGCGGATTATCAGGTGTTCTACAGAAGCCAAGATATTAACACGCCCCGGACTCTGGATTTGCCCGTAGTGGTCAAACCGTCCACTCAGGGGTCCAGCATTGGCATCTCCATTGTGAAAAAGGAGAGCGAGTGGCCCAAGGCTTTGAAACTGGCGTTCAAATATTCCGAGGAAGTTCTGGTAGAAAAATTTATTGCGGGGCGTCTGCTGGCCATCGGAATGAACGGAGAACAACCCTTCCCTATCGTTCATATCAAGCCGAAATCGGAATTTTATGATTATGAGTCCAAATACACGCAAGGAAAAACCGACTACATCTGCCCGGCGGAATTGAGCGCCGAGGAAAAGTCCAGTTGCGAAAACGCCGCCATCCAGGTGGTGCGCGCCCTCAAGAGTCGGGGCATTCCAAGGGTGGACGTCATCCTCGACGATCGGGGAACGCCCTATATTTTAGAGATAAACACCATTCCGGGAATGACCCCCATCAGCCTTTTGCCGATGGCGGCGAAGCAGGCAGGAATGAGTTTTGACGAACTGGTGATGGAAATTTTAAAAACCGCTCAATTGGATCAATAAAAATTTTCTATGACTTACGCCATTGCGGAACCCAAAAAATCCGGCTCCTCCTGGAGAGTGTTGCGTCTGCAAAAACGCAATAAGCGGAAAAAAGTCGGGAAAGCCCGTGCGACACGGGAGGATTCCAGCTTATTTTTGACCGTGTCCGCCATTGCAAAAACCGCACTGGAGTGGTTCACTAAACTCCTGCTGGCAAGCGCCGTGTTGTATGCAGGTTACCAGGGATATCAGTTTGTCACCACCTCTCCTCAGTTTGATGTCTCCCAGGTGACTCTCACCGGAAACCAGACGTTGCCTGAGAAAGAACTGCATGGATGGCTGGGCTCCGTCACCGGGGAAAATATTTTTTTGCTGAACCTTGGAGGCCTGTCCACCCGGCTGGCTAGGCACCCCTGGATTCAATCCGTCTCGGTGAGGAAGGTTTTTCCGCGGACCATTGTGGTCGATGTGACAGAGAGAAAACCCTATGCCAGGATCAAGCTGGATCAGGTTTATGTGATGGACAACTTCGGGGTTCTGCTATCGCTTGAAACACCCGATTACCGTCATCTGCCTTTGATCATCCAGCCCTGGTCGGGAGAAAAAACCGCCCTGGGTGAAAACGCCGCTCTGGAGGGAGTGATCGAGAGTCTGCAAACCATGCATTACCTAAACAAAATGTCATTTTTTGCCGACAATCCTATCAAAACGTCTGACATCGATGATTTTTCCCGTGTCACGTTCACGACCGAGAATGACCGACTAAAAATTTTCATGGGTCTTGAAACCATCAAGCAGGATTTTAAGGATTTCCTGATTGTTCGGGACACTCTGGCAAAGAATAAAAGCAACATCGAGCATATTGATTTATCTTTTGAAGATAAAATTGTGGTTAAACAGAAAGCGCTGTCCTAAAGCGCGGAGAACTAATAAGCGATGCCAAAAAAATTGAGGAAAGATTTCCATGTCCAAAAAAAATGATCACATTGTCGGACTGGACATAGGAACCACCAAGATCTGCTGCATTATCGGTGAAAGAACCCCAGAAGGCGGTATCGACATCATCGGTCTCGGCCAACACCCGTCCCGGGGCCTCAGGAAGGGAGTTGTGGTCAACATCGACAGCACGGTGGAGTCCATTAAAGGCGCCGTGGAAGAAGCGGAGATGATGGCCGGTTGCGAAATCGAATCTGTTTTCGTGGGAATCGCCGGGGGGCACATTAATAGTCTAAACAGTCATGGGATAATTGCCGTAAAGGGAAAAGAAGTTATTGAGAAGGATGTTGAACGCGTGATTGAAGCCGCCAAAGCCATCGCCATTCCGCTCGACCGTGAGGTCATTCATGTCCTGCCGCAGGAATATGTGGTGGACAACCAGGATGGCATTAAGGACCCGTTGGGAATGGCGGGAGTTCGCCTGGAAGCCAAGGTGCATATTGTCACCGCGGCGGTGACTTCGGCGCAAAACATCGTGAAATGTGTCAACAAGGCCGGGCTGGACGTGCAGGACATCGTTCTTGAGCAACTGGCGTCCAGTGAATCGGTTCTTTCCTCCGATGAAAAAGAACTCGGCGTCGCCATGATCGATATCGGCGGGGGGACCTCGGACATGGCGATTTTTTTTCAGGGCGCCATCAAACACACGGCGGTCCTCACCATTGCCGGGTCGCAAATGACCAACGACATTGCTATTGGCCTGCGCACGCCGAATACCGAGGCGGAAGCAATCAAGCATGCTTATGGATGCGCTTTTTCTCCCCTGGTGAGAGCCGATGAAACCATTGAGGTGTCCAGTGTGGGAGGACGCGAACCCAAGACGGTTTCCCGCCAGATTTTGAGTGAGATCATTGAAGCACGGTCGAAGGAAATGTTTGACATGCTGGATATGGAACTGACCAACTCCGGTTACCGGGACATCATCACGTCGGGCATCGTGCTGACCGGCGGCGCATCTGCGATGGAAGGAATCGCCGACCTTGCGGAAAGCGTTTTCCAGTGCCCGGTCAGAGTCGGCACACCCATCGGCCTGGGGGGGCTCATTGATGTGGTGAACAATCCCATGTACGCCACAAGTACGGGTCTGATTCAATATGGATTGAGAGTCGATAAGCTAGGAAAAACTCGCCAACTCCAGGGGCGAAACATGTTTGAAAAAATTTTCAGCCGCATGAGGGACTGGGCGGAAGAATTCTTTTAAAGAAGGAGGATGAAATGGGCTTGATCGAGTTTGATAATAATGTCGAATATTCCGCCAAAATAAAAGTTGTTGGCGTTGGTGGCGGCGGGACCAATGCCGTGACCTCTATGGTAAAAGACCGAATACGCGGTGTGGATTTCAGCGTCGCCAATACAGATATTCAATCGCTGGACTCCTGCGAATGCCCCGACAAAATCCATATCGGGACAGAATTGACCCGAGGACTGGGAGCCGGATCCAATCCTGATATCGGGAAAAGAGCGGCTGAGGAAAGCGAGAGTCAGATTCGGGATGCCCTGCAGGGGGCAGATATGGTGTTCATCACCGCCGGAATGGGCGGAGGAACGGGCACTGGCGCGGCCCCCATCATTTCTCGAATCGCCAGGGAAGTGGGCGCTCTGACCGTCGGCGTGGTGACCAAACCCTTTCAGTTCGAAGGCCGGAAACGTGCGGCGCAGGCCGAAGCCGGAATTCAGGAATTGAAAAACTCCGTCGACACCCTGATCGTGATCCCCAATCAAAAATTGCTCAGTTTTGTCGGAAAGGATACCTCTTTCACCGGCGCGTTCGCTCTGGTGGATGATATCCTCAAACAAGCGGTCTGCAGTATTTCCGACCTCATCGTGGTGCCGGGCCTGATCAATCTGGATTTCGCCGATGTGAAGGCCATCATGGGCAATATGGGCAAAGCCCTCATGGGCAGTGGCATGGCCTCTGGAGACAGCCGGGCGGTGGAAGCGGCGCAAAAAGCCATTTCCAGTCCCTTGCTGGACGAAGCCACCGTAGACGGAGCGCGGGGAATCCTCATCAATATCACCGGCGGGGAAGACCTTGGCCTGCTGGAAGTGAACGAAGCCTCCATGCTGGTGCAGAAAAATGCCCATGCGGACGCACACATCATTTTTGGCGCCGTCATCGACCCCAATATGGAAGGTAAGATGCGGGTAACGGTCATCGCCACCGGGTTTGAGGAAAACAAAACCCAGCAAAACAAGCCGCGCCTGTTACCGATAGAAAATATCAAGAAGGAAGAAGCGCTAAAAGACGGCACCACGGGTCAGCCAACCTTCACGCACCTGAAAACTCTGGCATCTGCGATCAAAGAGGAAAACCCGGAGTTCGAGGAAATGTCGATGGACTATGATGTCCCGACATTTTTAAGAAAACACGCGGACTGAAGCCGCCCCTTGAATAAATTCATTTTCGTCCCCTGCCCTTAATCGGGTGGGGACGAAAACTGCATCACCTGCAATTCCATTCTCTCGCCAAGGATCAAACCCTCTACTCGTTCAGATCCCAGTTGTAATCCAGGTATTTTAATTTTCTGCCGAAATCCTTGAGGCTCTTTTGCTGGGCGGGAGCAGCATATTTGATGAGAAACGCGGTCACCCCCCCCTGCGATTCAAAATCGTCATCGAACCATTTAAAAATCGAGGAAACATAGACTCGCTTTTTCCTCGCGTCGACCTTCAATCCCTTACCGGTATTTTCGAGGAACTTTTTGGTCTGATCGTCCAACTGCTCGTTGAGCCGCTCGGCTGTGAAGGCCTCTTTTCTGAGGTCGGGACAACTCACGGAAGCGCAGACGATGGCCACATGAATTCGGGGCTCGCCCATTTTTCTGAGAATTTCATGTTCGACATCATTCAGGCTGCGCTCCTCCCCGGCCACCACTCCCGCCGGGCGCTTCCAGACCGACTTTAACAGACTGCCAACGTCCTTGATACTTTTCACCGGGTAATTATCCACCACCACCTTCACCGCCAGAATATTGTAAGTATTGATCCAGAAAGATAATTTTTCCTCTTTGGTCTTTAAATCGTCCAGTGAGGCGGTTTTTAGCCTTTCCACAACTTTTGTGAATTCAGGGTTTCCTTTCAGTGCCTTATATGCCACTGTATTGAGGACGACTCCATCTCTTGTGGCCGTACCCACATGTTTTTTGAGCAGGGCATCCCATCCAGAAAAATCAAAGGCCCCGGCCAGGGAAACACTTCCAGGCATTAATAACCAGATCATTGCAAAGAAAGTAAAGACTCGCATTTTTGTTTTAAACATGACGCTCCTCATCACTCTATTTAATCCACCCGCCTTCCAGGGAAGGCCTTAATTTTGACAACGTTAGTAACCATTCTCGAGGGTTTAGTATACTTGCGCCCTCAACCCTTACAAAAATTTCCCCGATAAGAAACAGGTTGGGGTCAACTCATTTGTAACCCGTTTATCAACAATATACGACACAATATTGTTTTTATTATATTCTTTAAAAATTGCGGGGACCCTGAAACAATAAATTTAAAAAATCACCGTTTTGCACTAGAATAAAACTATGGGCAATTTATTCAAAAATATGTTCGCGAAACCGGACAGGAAGTATCCCTCCTACCTGGCCTGGACAGATGCTGACCCCAGGAACTTGTTGTATATTTCCGATCTGGACGGGACCCTGCTTTCTTCATCTGGCAGCATTTCCACAGATTCCATCCAGCGGCTCAATCGTCTGATCGACTGCGGTCTGAAATTCACCATTGCCACCGCGCGGAATTACGACTCCGCCCACCCCATTCTCAAGGGGCTGAACCTGAAAATCCCAGCGATTCTGTTCAACGGCGTTTATCTCACGGAATTTAAAACCGGGCAGAATGTTTTTCTCGCCGATTTTATCACCCAGGAAGTGGTGAAGGACATGTTAAAGATGGTCACGCCCAGGGGGCTTCACCCTTTTATCTATTCTTACGTGGCCAATGGGGAAAAGCACCGGGTCTCCTACCGCAAAGCGACCAATCCGGGGGCGGAAACATACCTGGCCAGCCTGGAAGGCGATAAAAGATTACGCAAGGTGGACGATTTCAGCTTTACTGAAGATGAAAGGGTTTCCGGGTTTCTTCTGATAAACAAAAAGAAAGCTCTCAATTCCACCTTTCAGGAGTTAAAAAAGAAATTCCCGGATGAAATCAGCCTATACTTTGCAGAGGATGTTTCCCGCAAGGGTTATTACTGGCTCCAGGCTTATCATCGGGAAGCCAATAAGGCCCATATGATAAAAATACTGGCGCAGTATTTAAGGCTCCCACTTAAAAACGTGGTGGTCTTTGGAGACTATATGAACGACCTTGGCATGTTCCAAATTGCCGGACGCGCCATAGCCATGTCCAATGCCATACCGGAAGTCAAAAGAGCCGCCCACGAAATCATCGGCTCCAATGACAATGGAGCGGTCATCGAATATCTGGAATCCCTTGGGTTTTCCTGAGGGTTCATTTAACATTAAGGTTTAACTTTTAAAGTTTCAGATCAAGGCGCATGAGTTAAAGGAAGAACTCATTGCCCGGAATCATCGAACCAGGAAAGAAGCATAAATAATGGCAGATACTGAAAATCCCCAAGAACCAGAAAAAACCATTTTCCAAAGAGACAAAACCGCTAAAGAACCCGCCCAACCCGCGGACGCTCCCAAAACCCCCGTTCGCCCCAAAATCAAACCAAAAAAGGCCTTCGTGGCTAAAAAGGCGGTCCTGAAAACCGACAAGCCCATGGAGCACAGGGTGCGTCACATACGCTTGTCGTCGATGGATGCGGCCCAGCTGATCTGGCAGACTCTTGTCGACTTTCAGAAAGAACTGGCCGACATGCCGGTGGATGATCCGGATAAGGAATTCCACGACCGGATAAAGTTAGAGAAATTTTTCACCAAGCTGGCAAAAAAATACAGCAACTGTTCCACCAAGGGGCTGGGAGGCGAGCTGGGATGGATTTACAAGGGAATGAAAATCACCGATGCGATCCTGACTGAGGACCTGGTGGATACGATTATGGCAACCAAAAGCTATATCGTCCCGGAACCCATTAAGAGTAAACTGGGGATTCACCTGATTCTGACCTGCGAAAGCCAGATTTACGAACCAAGAGTAAAAGAAAGCTCCGAGCAAAAACCCAAGTCCATTCCCGGCGTGCCGAACTGACTCCTTCGCGGAGGGCGAATCTGCTCACGCCGTGCAACATTTCTTGGCTTGAGTCAGAACTTTATCAAATTAATATTGATTTGTAGCTGACTGAATCCTGCCTCGCGCAAAATTTCTTGTCTGGAAATTTTATGCATAGATTCTATTGGGCCAGCGTCACGCGGATCAAAATGTGACGTCGTTGCCCATATCTTCGCGCAGGATGATTTCGGCGGGGGTGTAGTATTTTTTCTTGGAGTTGCAGGGTTTGCAGGCGGCGACGATATTGCCCTTGACGCTTTTGCCCCCACGTGAAATGGGGACGATGTGATCCATCGTGATTTCCTCGGCCTTGAACTTGCCTCCGCAATAATGGCAAACGCCTTCCTGAACTTTCTGCAGCCACCATTGCGATTTGCGTAGTTTGCGGGCTTTGGCCTTTTCAATTCTAAAATTTTCCTCGCCCGCCGTGGAACCGTCATCGCCACGCTGTCGGGCAGATTTTCCCATTCTCGTTTTCATCCATTCTCCTGTAATTCAATCCATGCCGGATCGACCATAACCTGGGGATTCAAGGCTCCCCGAACCGCCCGGACCGATCCGGATATGCTCCCCTGAGGATACCAGTGCATGTCGCCAATATCAAACTCAAAGCCCAAAGCGGCGGATAACCGGGTCGTACGAGTCCAGAAACAACTGCCATAACTGAACTCGAATATCGGATCAATATGGAGAAGGAACGTCTTGCCCCTGGATTTAAAGGGTTTGCCAATCTCGTACAAACTCTGGATTTCCAACCGGTCCGGCAGACGCCAGTCGGAATAGCCGCCCAGCTTTTTTACATTTATTTGCTGGACGTAATCATTCGCATCGTACCAGCTGATATAGTTCCCGGTTTCGGCATAGGAATAGCCCTCCTGCCACATGAGCCCGGTCTGGCTATCGGTGATCGTGCCGTCTTGATTGTCAGTGTATCTTCCAGTCATCGCTAATATTCCAAAAACCGGCCCATTTGTTTGTGCCGGATAAGTTAAAAGTCTGATTCCTTGATTCCCCTTGTTTTTGCTATCTTACCACATGCAAAAACGTCCCAAAAATCCTCTCCCGCCATTTTTTACAAAAAAAATCTTGAATTATTAACCACAGAGCCAATATTAAAGCAAATAGTGAAAACTTCAGGCATTTAATAGAATAGTAGAGACTACTGAATTCTGGTTGTTTTGTAGAAATTAAAAATCGTCGCTGGGGAGAGTTGAAATGATAAATATGCCTAAATTGATGCCGGTACCTATTAAAACTAAGAATCAAGGATTTTTTGTTAAAACGTGGCGTTGGATTACTTCTGTTAGACAATGGCGTGTAATCGAAAATTGGGAATATAAACTTCCCGATAATACAGTAATCGTTATTCCAAAAGAATTTATCTTTGATGGAGCCTCCATTCCACGCCCTCTTTGGGGAATATTATCACCCATTGGACTGTTGTTGATTCCTGGGCTCATTCATGATTTCGGATACCGTTATGACTATTTATGGGCTATAAAGACGAAAGATTCCAAAAAATATGCCTATAAATTTGGGAAAGGTGAAGGTCAAAAGCATTGGGATAAAATCTTCCTGGAGGTGGGGGTAGAAGTCAATGGAATGATCCTTATCGATACAATAGCCTGGATTACACTTGCCACACTTGGCGGGTTTGCATGGCGATCAAACCGTAAACGAAATGAAGTTGAAATAGATCCTCCTGCCGAATTGGAAAAGGAGGACGAATTAGAATAAACGTTTAACCTGGTTTTAATCCTCAGGCATCCAGGAGGAGGTAGCAGGCTCAAAGGAATAACTGCACTCGGCAATATCATCTTTCGCCCAGGGGTAGCGGTGGCAGATGAGAGGTTTTTCGGGAGAGTCATGAACGAGACATTCATTATCTGGCCCCAGCTGGGAACAGGGAATCTGGATCGAATAATATAGAAGATTCTTTCCAACATCCTCCCCCATGACCTGAATTCGGCGAAAACTCAGATACCGTTTCAGCTCTTCCATATTGCCGTGCTGACTCAGGGTAATGTCTCTAACTGCGGTAATATTCACGGATTTACAGCATTCTCCGCATTGGACGCATTCCCCGACTCGCTCAAGCATTCCGTTCTCCCCTACCCTATTTTTTAGATTTGCTCTTCTTACCCTTGGCATAATCCACCGTGACGGTGGTGCAGATGCCGCCGCGCACGTTGAAATCGCCAACAACCTTTACTTTTCGGGGTTTGCAGGCCAAAACCAGGTCATCGCAAATCTGGTTGACCACTTTTTCGTGAAATCCGCCCTCATCCCGATACGACCACAAATAGAGTTTCAAGGATTTCAGCTCAACACATTTTTTATCAGGCACATAGGTGATCGTGATCACCGCAAAATCCGGCTGGCCGGTCTTAGGACAAAGGCAGGTGAACTCGGGGCACTCCATTTTTATTTCATAATCCCGCTCCGGATTGGGATTCGGAAAAATTTCTATCTCTTTATCTAATTGTTTTTTATTCATTTAAAATTTTTCTTAATTTTTATTAATTTTTTTTGAGGTCAGACCTTGCATTTAAAATTTTAGATACTATTTTCTTGTTAGCGCTCGTCAATGAGGAGTGCTAATATGACCTCAACCTATCTAAACTAGACCTATTTGGCAATCAATACCACCGAAATTACTTAAAAACAATAAGTTAGATGCATTAGTCCTTAGAAAATTTCCAGCCTGTCTGGAAAGCTAATTCTAAAAATCGTAGTTTATCATCAATTTTAAGGAGTTAAGATGAAAATCCGACCATTGCAGGACCGAATACTCGTTCAACCCATTCTGGAGAAAGAAGTGCAACGTGGGGGCATCATCATCCCCGATTCCGCCAAGGAAAAACCCATTGAAGGTCGCGTAAAAGCGGTTGGCAAAGGAAAAGTCGGAGACGATGGAAAACACATTCCCGTGGATGTCAAAGTCGGGGACAAGGTCCTTTACAGCAAATACGGCGGAACCGAAGTCAAGGTCGACGGAGAAGAATTTTTATTGATGCGCGAAGACGACATCCTGGGAATCATCGAAAAATAAATTCGACAGACAACCCTTTTAAGACAATACATTCTTTCAATCAAGGAGATCAACATAAATGGCAAAGCAAATAGCATATGAAGAAGATGCGCGACAAAAAATTCTTGCAGGGGTAAACAAACTTGCAAATACCGTAAAAATCACCTTGGGGCCCAAAGGCCGCAATGTGGTCATCGACAAAAAATTCGGTTCCCCCACCATCACCAAGGACGGCGTGACCGTTGCCAAAGAAATCGAACTGGAAGATCCGTTTGAGAATATGGGCGCCCAGATGGTCAACGAAGTCGCCAGCAAAACCAGTGACAACGCGGGCGATGGAACGACCACGGCGACCGTTCTGGCACAGGCTATTTTCCGTGAAGGCATGAAAATCGTCACCGCCGGCGCCAATCCGATGGACGTCAAAAGAGGCATCGAAGATGCTGTGCAAGCTATAATTCCACAAATCCACAAGATGGCCAAACCCACCAAGGATAAAAATGAAATCGCCCAGGTCGGTACCATTTCCGCCAATCAGGACAGCGCGATCGGCGATATCATCGCTGAGGCAATGGACAAAGTCGGCAAAGACGGCGTCATCACGGTGGAAGAAGCCAAAAGCATGGACACTTCCCTGGAAATCGTCGAAGGCATGCAGTTCGATCGCGGTTACCTGTCTCCGTATTTCGTGACGGACCCGGAACGTATGGAAACCATTCTGGAAGATGCTTACATCCTTCTGAACGATAAAAAGATTTCCAGCATGAAAGACCTTCTTCCCCTGTTGGAAAAAATCGCCAAATCTGGCAAACCTCTATTGATCGTCGCTGAAGATGTAGATGGCGAAGCGTTGGCGACTCTGGTTGTCAACAAACTGCGTGGAACCCTGAATGTCTGCGCAGTCAAGGCGCCTGGATTCGGCGATCGCAGAAAAGATATGCTGAACGACATTGCCATTCTCACTGGCGGTAAAGTCATTTCTGAAGATATTGGGGTTAAACTCGAGAATGTCGAAGTTGCCGACTTAGGACGCGTCAAGCATGTCACCATCGACAAGGAAAACACCACCATCGTGGATGGCAAAGGCAAAGCTTCCGACATTCAAGGCCGGGTCAAGCAGATCCGCAACCAGATCGACGAGACCACTTCCGATTACGATCGGGAAAAGTTGCAGGAACGGTTGGCCAAACTGGTCGGCGGCGTGGCCATCATCAACGTTGGCGCGGCTACAGAAACCGAGATGAAAGAGAAAAAAGCCCGTGTGGAAGACGCATTGCACGCGACCCGCGCGGCGGTCGAAGAAGGCATCGTCCCTGGAGGCGGAGTCGCATTCCTGCGCACCCTTCCTGCCTTGGACAAAATAGAAGGCGAGCACGATTATTTACAGGGTGTGAAAATTATTAGACGCGCTCTGGAAGAGCCACTTCGCCAGATTGCCAACAATGCCGGTGAAGAGGGAACAGTTGTGGCTCAAAAGGTGAAAACCTTAAAAGGCAATATGGGTTTTGATGCCAAAACGATGGAATATGTGGACATGATCAAAGCCGGTATCATGGACCCTGCAAAGGTGACCCGGACCGCTCTGCAAAACGCGGCCAGCATCTCTGCTCTTCTGCTGACCACCGAAGCCATGATCACCGACCTCCCGGAAGAAGCGGGAGACGGTCATGCGCATCCGCCTGCAGGTGGCGGTATGGGCGGTATGGGTGGTATGGGCGGCATGGGTGGTATGGGCGGCATGATGTAAGGCCTTCCCAGCCATCTCCAAGTTTTAAAAGACGAAACCCCGGCCTTTGGAGGTCGGGGTTTTTTCTTTAGGCGATAAAGCTCACTATATAAAAGTTGACAGTCCCACTTGCTGACCTTAAGATAATAATATTCAAGGGGTTACTTGGGAAATTTAAGACTCAACCCCATGGGTCAAACGCCATCTTCCCAGCTTATTTCAATTCCAGAAAGTCATGGTGTTTTGAGAAAACCCTGTTGAACGATCGAATAATAATCCATTAAAAGGGTGAGCTCTTGCAGAATATTCTTGCAATGATCATGGCTGGCGGTGAAGGAAGCCGTCTTTTTCCTTTGACCCGGGAAAGGGCCAAACCTGCGGTTCCCTTTGGCGGTAAATACCGGCTGGTCGACTTCGTGCTCAGCAATTTTCTCAACTCAAAGATGTATTCCATATACGTCCTCACCCAGTTCAAATCGCAATCCCTGACCGAGCATTTACAGGAAGGCTGGCGGTTCAGTTCAATTTTAAAGGATCACTTTATCCTTCCCGTTCCCGCTCAGCAGAGAACAGGAGCCAGTTGGTACCAGGGAACGGCGGACGCTATTTACCAGAATATCAACCTCATTGAAGGTCATGGATTCGATATGGTCGCGGTGTTCGGGGCAGACCACATTTATCGAATGGACATTCGTCAAATGGTCGATTTCCATATACAAAATAATGCCAATATGACCGTTTCCGCCCTTCCCGTGAAGGTGAATGAGGCGACCGAATTTGGAGTCATTCAGGTGGATTCGGATCAACGTATTATCGGGTTTGAGGAAAAGCCTGCACAACCCAAACCCATCCCCGGTCGACCTGGTGAAGCTTATGCTTCCATGGGAAATTATATTTTCAATACGGACTTTATGGTGAACGCTCTTTATGAAGACGCCGCCGATGAAAATTCTTCGCATGACTTTGGCAAGGACATCCTGCCAAAGGTTTATCCGAAAGACCGCGTGTTCGCTTATGACTTTCGCACCAATATCATTCCGGGAAGTTCCAGCCAGGAAGTGGGCGCCTGGAGAGATGTGGGCACCATTAAAGCCTTCTGGGAAGCAAACATGGACTTGAGAAATGTCAAACCCATGTTCAATCTGTACAATAACCGCTGGCCAATCAAGACCACATTGTATGAAGGTCCGCCGGCCAAATTCGTTTTCAATGAAGATGGACGCCGCGGCCAGGCGGTCAACAGCATCGTTGCAGAAGGAAGCATCATCAGCGGAGGCATTGTTCAGGACTCGGTCATCGGGCGCGATGTCTACATTGACAGTGGCGCGGCGATCATCAATTCATTGATCATGGACCGGGTCAAAGTGGGCAAAAATTGCAAAATCAACATGGCCATCATCGACAAAGACGTGGACATCCCGGAAGGGGTCAGCATCGGGTACAATCTGGAAGAAGATAAGAAGCGCTTCTACGTCGACGAGGAATCAAACATTATTGTTATTACAAAGGGCTATAAATTCAACTGACTCTGGTTTAAGCTTAAGACCCTGCCTTATAGAAACAACCTTAAGCAATCCTGGCGCTGGAAAAATATTTCCCTCTAACCACTCTAAACAAAGCAACCCGTGAACCGAACCATTACCGGACTCGACAACCTCCTCACCGACCCGGAGCGCTACCTGCATGGTCAGTCCGTCGGGCTAGTGGTCAATCAAACCAGCGTCGCGGGAGACCATCAGCACTCCATTGCCCACTTCAAAAACCATCACTGGTTCAAATTGAAAAAGATCTTTGCCCCGGAACACGGGCTGTACGGGATCGATCAGGACATGGTGAAAGTTAACAGCAATCACGATCCCTGCTCAGGACTCAATGTGTTGAGCCTGTATGGAGATGTGGCTAAATCCCTGTCCCCCAATCCCGAGCAATTGGCCGATATCGACAACCTGGTGTTCGATATTCAGGACGTGGGCTCCCGTTATTACACTTTCATATATACCCTGGCCAACTGCATGGAAGTCTGCCGGGAAGCCGGAGTGCGGATGATCGTTTGCGACCGCCCCAATCCCATCAACGGGATCGACGTGGAAGGCAATCTGGTGGGGGAAAGCTGGAGGTCTTTTGTCGGCCAATACCCGATCGCCAACCGGCACGGCATGACCGTAGGCGAGCTTGCGCAAATGTTCAACTCCACTTTTGGGATCGCCTGCGATTTAACGGTTGTTCCCATGCGTGGCTGGGACCGGTCCATGTGGTATGACCAGACGGGAATTCCCTGGATTTCCCCTTCCCCGAACATGCCCACCGTAGAAACGGCGACGGTTTATCCGGGAATGTGCCTCGTCGAAGGCACCAAACTTTCAGAGGGACGGGGAACTACCTTACCTTTTCAATTGATCGGAGCGCCTTATATAGACGCGCATGCCCTCAAAGATCATTTGAAAAAAGAAAAACTTCCGGGGGTTAATTTTCGCCCGCACTATTTCAAACCCATGTTCCAAAAATACCAGCGCGAAAATTGCGCCGGCGTTCAAATACACGTCACCGACCGCGACCGGTTCAAGCCCCTGCTCACCGGAATCGCCGTTATCCGCGCCATCAGCCAACTTTCCCCCCTGCAGTTCGCCTGGAGAACGGACCCTTACGAATTTGTCAGCGACCGCCTCGCCATCGACATCCTGTACGGAAATTCCGATCTCCGGGAAAATTACCTTAAAAACGATGCCTCGCTGGAAACCATCGAAAACTCCTGGAGTGAGGAACTGGAGGAATTCAAGAGACTGAGACAGGAGTTTCTCATTTATTAGATGAAAAGTAGATTCGAGTTACCCATTGTTTAGCTTCGGAGGAAAACCATGCTTTTTACCTATTAAACCCTCTCCTGTATAGACAGAATTATAGGGAGCCATGCCATCCATTATACTATGAGGGGAAGGATTCAATTCCGAACCCTAGAGGTTGAGGAGGAGAAGGCTCGATTGAAGTAAGGTATTTGGTAAAAACCCAACCTACTCTCAATGTATTTGAGGTTTTATCATGGTAGCTAACAAATGCCCAACCTGAATCAACCTTAATAATATCAACCTCTTCCCCTTTATCTAAAGTTGTAAGAATATTACCTTTATCGACTTTTGGACTGCTCCTAAAATTCAGGCGTGACGTTGTTAAATGACGGTGTTTAGATTTTGGATGAAAATCTTCCTTTTCAACCTTAAAGCCCACCTTTTGTAAGACCCTACCTAAATTACTCCCCGGCTTATATGTAAAAATTTGACCTATAATAAAAAATGTTAGCGTACAAAAAAATGCGGGACCTTTGAAATAAGCAAACCAATCCTTACCTTTTCGTAAGTGGATATCTTGTTTGCTAGCGGGGAGTTTTTGCTCTGTTGAGAATTTCTTATCAGCAGCATTACTTATATGATCTATTGCTTTCAGCGTATTTTGAGGAGCAAGCTTCAGTAATCCTTTAATAACTTTAGGATTATCGTTGATTTTTTTTAAATACAATTCTTTTTTCGATGGATTATTTATCTGCTCAATTCTGCTTTTGACAGTGCCCGACAAAAAGGAAACGGGCGAAGGTAAGAGTGAAATGGTGTGATATTGGATTGAAGTATTCTTGCCTGAAAACAGTGTAGAAAGTTTACCTGGGTGTCCTAAAATTACGAGGGATGCATTGGTCTGGTTTAATATATTATCGGCAAACTTTATCAAGGTTGGGTTGGAGATTTTCTCTATATCATCTATAACGACAAGGCGGTGATCACCATTCTTTATCATTAAATAATCAGCAATTTCCTCTTCGAGATTTTCTATTTCCTTTTCGAGATCTTCTTTTCCCTTTTCATTATCTTTCGTTAGCCCCGAAAACCAGTAAACTCCTCCAGAAAATTTTTTATGCCAACGGTTTTCGAAATGCTTAAGTAATGTAGTTTTTCCAACTCCAACCTTGCCTGTGATTAGAATTAAATTTCCAGGACTTTCGGTCAACCTTGAAAGTTCGTTTAACTCAGTTTCCTGACCCGAAAAAAATAAATTCAAGGGAGCCTCCGAATTTTAAGGCAACATGAGACCTCAATCAACTACCTATTTCTTGAACAAATTTCCCTTGACCAAATTATAGTTAACAATCACATTAAATACGAGAAGAAACCAACTAAAAATAGATTAAACAACCCAAAAGTTGTTGGCTAAAAAACCTTTTGCTAGTTGTTCATAATATAAAAAAATAAAAAACATCAAAAATACATACAAAATCCTACCAAAGTATAATATTATATAGGGGGTCGGTTCCTGAAAACACACGCTCAACCTGTTCGGAAACCCAGGCATCGAATGGCCGGTTGAATTTAAGCAGTTACGTGAATGTTTTTTTATGAGAAAAGCTTAAATTTTGCCTTTCAGGGTATTGACAAATTTGGGCTCGGTCCCTATATTCCACACTTTGTTTTGAATTAAACCTATGAGTTTAAAGGATATACTCCTTTCAGACCTGAAAGGAGCCATGAAGGCCAAAGATGCCATTCGCCTGAACATCATCCGCCGTCTGAATTCTGAAATAAAAAACCAGGAAATTGTCTTCAAAAGGGACCTTGAGGACGATGAAATAGTAGGCCTTATTTCCAGCCTGATCAAAAAAGGAAACGAGGCGATTGACCTGTTCAACAAGGGGGATCGGCCGGACCTCAGCGAAAAAGAGCAAAAAGAAGTCGATATCCTGAAAAATTATCTGCCCGAGCAGGTGTCGGAGGCGGATTTGCGGCTGCGAGTTCAAGAGGTCATCAAGGAAGTGGGGGCCCAAAGCATGGGAGATCTTGGCCGGATCATGAAAATCCTGGTTCCTGAGTTCAAGGGACGCGCGGACAACAAGTTGGTCAAAAATCTGGTGGGTGAATTTTTGGGGAATTGAAGGTGGATTTCCTCCTTCCATATTTACTTAAAGCAACCGTTTAAATTTTTATCCATAACATTATTAAAAATTTGAAGGGATATTTTTCCCCGAAGGCCCTATATTTTAGTTTCCAAGTCACGGTAAATATCCAGAGGGGGCCTTAAATCGGTTCCCTTCGAACCTGGTTTGCCCTAAAGAAAATACATTGAAAAATTTTATTCCTGAAAACATCATTGAAGAAATCCGGTCCCGGACCGACATCGTCGAAATAGTTTCCGAAGCCGTGGTTTTAAAAAAGGCAGGAAAGTATTTTAAGGGCCTTTGTCCCTTTCATTCAGAAAAAACCCCATCGTTCACTGTCAGTCCCGACAAACAGATTTACCACTGTTTCGGTTGCGCCGCCGGAGGCAATGTCTTTAAGTTTTTGATGGAAACCCAGAGCCTGCCCTTTGTTGAGGCGGTCCGGTTGCTGGCAGGCAAGGTGAATGTTCCCATCCCCTCCCCGGTTCGAAGCCACACCGAAAGCAGGAAAGAAAAAGAGCGGGAAACAATATTAAAGTCCAACCGTCAGGCGGCGGAATATTTCACCGCCACATTGGATCATCCTCAAAGAGGAATAAAAGCCAGAGCGTATCTTGAATCGCGCCACTTTCGCGGGGAAATATTAAGCAAATATCAGTTGGGATGGAGCACTCCAAACTGGCAGGACCTGATGAACACTCTGAGCGGGAAAACCTCGCTTCAGGATCTGGAAAAAGCCGGGTTGATCAAACACAAGGACGGCGGGTCCAGCAAGGATTATTATGACCGGTTTCGCGCCCGCCTCATGATCCCGCTCAAAGATCTCTACGGGAACATCATCGGGTTCGGGGGCAGGATCATTGGCGAGGGAGAACCGAAATACCTGAACTCGCCTGAAACTCCGCTTTATAAAAAGGGCCGGGTTCTTTTTGGAATGCATCTGGCCAAACAGCCGATGCGTAGAGAAAACCAGGCGATTCTGGTGGAAGGGTATTTTGACCAGATTCGCGCTCACGATAACGGGATCTGCAATGTGGTGGCGACCTGCGGGACCGCCCTGACCACGGAACAGGCCGGTCTCCTGAAAAACCACGTCAAAAATGTGGTTCTGGTCTTCGATTCAGATTCTGCCGGGAAAAAGGCGGCCCAAAGAGGCTATGAGGTTCTTATGGAACAGGAATTAGACATTCGAATCGGCCTCCTACCCAAAGGCCACGACCCGGATTCCTTTATCCAGGAATTCGGTCCGGAAACTTTTTTGCAATTTATTAAAAACGCCAGGCCGTTTGTTGAATCCTATATTGACGGTGCCTGCGCCAATGGAAATCTTGACACTCCATCTGGCCGCATGGAGGTGGTCAATGAGGTCCTTCCCCTGCTGGGAAAGATTAAAAACAACCTGGAAAGAAGCGAATGGGTTAAGCATCTGTCGGAAAAGGTGGGCGTGGAAGACCACGACCTGTTGAAGGAATTGAAAAAAACTTTAACCCAGAATCAATCTCTGGTGAGAGTTGCGGAAGTCCGGTCCGTTGAAAAGCCCAACCCGGAACTGTACTTAATATACCTGATGTTGTCCGACCCGGAGGTGGCGCGGAAAATCCGTACCCGGATTTCCATGGAGCAGTTCGGTAACCCGGATTTGAGGCAAATCGGTGAAATGATTTTTCAATGTCTTGATACCGAACAACCCACAAAGGTCGATCGGTTGCTGGATAAGACGGAGCTCCCGGAAATCAGAGCCCTATTGAGCAAGATCGGGCTGGAATCCATTGCTTTCGACAACCCCTCACAGGCGGCTGAAGACTGCATCGCCGAATTGAAACGGGCGCACATTGAAAATGAAATCAGCACATTAAAACGTTTACGCAATCAGGCGGATAAGGCCGGGAAAGTAGCCGAGTCGCGGGAGTTTCACACCCGACTGAAAAAAGTTCAACACTCTTTGATACCGGGATAATAGACAAGAAGATCGTCATATAGAAAAATTTCATTCAACCATAATGCTTAATTAGGAGATACCGCATCAATGGGCAACATCCATAAACTCACAAATGTTACCGAGATCAATCAGTTAATTTCCCAAGGCAAGGAAAAGGGATACCTCACCTACGAAGAGGTGAACGATGTGCTTCCCCAGGATCTGGTCACTCCCGAACAAATCGATGACCTCATGCACCTGTTCGGCGAAAACGAGATCGACATTGTCGATTCGAGGCTGAAGGGAGAAAAGCTGATTGCTGAAAAGGAAGATCAAAAAACAGGGGATGATTCTGAGGATGCGAGCCCCGCTTCCAAGGCGGACTCTGTCTCGATTGATGACCCGGTACGAATGTATCTCCGTGAAATGGGCACCATCTCCCTTTTGACCCGCAAGGGCGAAGTGGAAATCGCAAAAAGGATCGAAGCGGGACAGCAGGAAGTCATTTCCGCTGTGGCCAATTGTACGATCACCATTGAAGAGATCGTGGAACTGGGAGAAACCTTAAAGAAAAACGAAATCAGTATCTTCAATGTGACCTTGATGGGGGGGGAACCGGAAGAAAAAAATGAGGAGCTTGAGAAAAAAGAGACCAAAAAATTCCTCAAGAAAATAAAAGACCTTAAAACCCAGGATCAGAAACTCCAACGCATTCTGGTGCGCAAAGCAAACGCAAAACTTTCCGACAAAATGCGGGAGAAGGTCGACAAGGAATTCAAGGCTCAACAAAAAGCAATGGATCAGGTCGTCTCGGGCTTCAACCTGAACGCAGATGTAATGGATGGGATCATTGAAAAAATGTATGCCATTGCCGCCCAAATCCGCTCTGCAGGCCGTGAGGAACGGGATCTGGAAAGACAGCTGGGCGCCTCGCTGGCTGAAATCAAAAAATTGGCAAAAAACTGGACCAAACAAAAGAGCGTGAAACTTCCTACGGGCAAGGTCCTCACCCGCGTCCAATATGACAATCACATAAAATCTGTGCAAACCGGACGGAGAAAAATTAAAAAGATTGAAAAAGAAGTCAACACTCCGAAAGATGATTTACTGATGACCGTCCGTTCCATCGCCAGGGGCCGGGTAAAAGACAAAACCGCAAAACGCGAACTTGCCGAGGCCAATCTCAGACTGGTCGTCAGCATCGCAAAAAAATACACCAACCGCGGATTGCAGTTTTTGGACCTGATTCAGGAAGGCAACATCGGCCTGATGAAAGCCGTCGATAAATTCGAATACCAACGGGGCTATAAATTCAGCACCTACGCAACTTGGTGGATTCGTCAGGCGATCACCCGCGCCATTGCGGACCAGGCCCGCACGATTCGTATTCCGGTTCACATGATCGAAACCATCAACAAGCTGATCCGGGTTTCGCGTCACCTGGTGCAGGAGCTTGGCCGCGAACCTTCTCCGGAAGAAATCGCCGAGAAAATGAGCCTTCCGGTAGACAAAGTCCGAAAGGTCCTGAAAATCGCCAAGGAGCCGATTTCCCTGGAAACACCGATTGGCGAAGAGGAAAACAGTCACCTGGGCGATTTCATCGAAGACAAAAAGGTGGTTTCTCCCATCGATTCCGTGGTCAAAAAAGATCTCAAGGATCAAACGCTGAAGGTTCTGTCCACCCTGGCCTCGCGGGAAGAAAAAGTCCTTAGAAAACGCTTCGGAATAGGCTTGGACTCGGAACACACGCTTGAAGAAGTCGGGCAGGATTTTTCCGTCACCCGAGAACGCATCCGGCAGATCGAGGCTAAAGCCCTGCGCAAACTGCGACACCCCAGTAGAAGCAAAAAACTCCGAAGTTTCATCGAAGGGTAATTATACGGGCCTATAGCTCAGTTGGTAGAGCCCCCGGCTCATAACCGGTAGGTCGTAGGTTCGAATCCTGCTGGGCCCACTCCTTCTTAGGAGGGCGAGTTTGCTCACGCCGTGCGACATTTTCTGATTGGGGTTCTAACTTTTCCCCTCAGACCCACCAAAAGTATCAAGGACTTACGGTTTTGGCCGCAGGTCCTTTTTGTTTTTGGATAATGAAACTATCTCACCTCAAGTCCCACCATAGCCCCACTTTTTGCGAGAATTCATACCAACCTTCAGCTTTTCCTAGAAAGTTCAACAAACTGTTCATCTACGACTTAAAGTGAAAGTTTATCCGTCCATGCATCTTCTTGCAGATGAGCCTCTGCCTCTTTAAGACCCCCCATGAGCCATCTTTTTATTCTCGGGTTTAATAGAGACCTATCGGCGCAGACTAAGCCCTCCTCCCCACGTGTCCCATGCATGGTTCATGCATGAACCATGCATGAACCATGCATCCATCCCTTCTCCCTCCACGGATCAGTATTTCCAACCCATTGTAAGAAAAGGAGAAAAAATTTAAATTCACTTTGGCACGCTGGGTGCATTTAAGGATAGGCATAAGGGGAGCGAGCCACCAGCTTACAGTGGGAAAGGTCAGGCAAGATACACGAATAAGTTCTCTCACAGTCTCATTTGGACGTCCTAACTGCCTTATATTCATCCTAAAATTGAAAGGGACACTATGACACTTTTAAACAATAATAAATTTCAAAAAACTATCAATTATAACCTGAGAATTTTGATCTTCTGCTGTCTGTTTTTTAGTACAACGCCAATAGGGGCAGAAGCAAGTTCTGACAATGATACTTCATGGTACAAACAATTTATTGATGGTATTGGGGATACACTGTACTCGCTTGCCTGGCCATCCGCCACGTATAAAGGAACTAGTTTCGAAGGAATTTCAAAAGTCTATGGAGGAGCTAATATCAAAATCAAACTTCACGGCATAAGCAGTTTTGATGATAGCTCTCTCTGGACTGAGGTAATAGTAAAAGTTAGAAATGGTGAAGTTACTGATATCAGTTGGGGTAGAAACAACGCAATTCTATTTCAACCTGGCGAAACCATGATCGCTTTCGGTCAAGTACTCGTTGAACTCAATAAAGAATACAGTCGTTCACAACCACAACGCATTAACTCTCAACGATTTGGAGGTTTTAAGTTTAAAATTACAAACGACTGCAGGCGTCCAGTAAAATTAGCTATCCGTTATAGAAAAACAGACAATAACTGGCAATCGGTCGGATGGTGGGAGATTAACGGCAACCAATCAAGATTTTTACAATTTAGCGACGGAAGCTACGTTACAACAAATAGTAGCAATTTTTATTACTATGCTGAGACCAAGGATGGGTCCCTTTATTGGGGAGGAAAACATAACTATTCTGTTAATGGACGAGCGCTCTCAATGATTAATTTGGAAGACAAGGAAGGCAACTCAGAGTGGAACATTAACTGTCCAAGGTAATAAATTGAGCTTAGTCTTTTGCAAACGAGCGTGATTAAAAACAAGCCCGAATTAACATAGGTTTAATTTAGGGGCTGTCGTAGATAAGTTATTCGGTTATTCACATAATAAAAAACAGCTGAGTCCTCAATTTGGGGCTCAGCTGTTTTTGTTCTGTGGGGTTCCTGGAAACAAGTTTCGCCCGATTTTACATACGTTATCAAGAAGCCGGAGTCACCCCGATCAAGTGATATGCTACTAACATATTGATTTTAATGGTATAATTTTAATAAATCTAAAAACTTTATGACTAAGTGAAAGCAAACCTTTCCGGAGAAAAGGGTAAATGCGGGCATCGGTTAACCAAAAAGAGATTGTCGATGAAGATATGGGGATTCCAAATCTTCAGGATGAAGTAGTGGGAGTACTCTCCAAAAAGGAAAAAATCTATAAGATATTAGAACCTGCTTTTGAAAGAGATCTATCCAGCAAGGCATTCGACATTTTTTTAATCATAGTGATTTTTTTAAATGTGCTGGCCGTTATTCTGGAATCCGTTAAAAGCATTGGAGTGGCTTACTCGGGTCTCTTTAATATGTTATCACTATTTTCGATCGCGTTCTTTTCGATTGAATATATAGAGAAGTGGTCCTGTTTTGTTGGACAGTTTTTCGGCGAAGTTAAGCTACAGATTGATTGATATTATGCCGCGTGCTTTCTGTTATCAGGGGCATGCCCCTGATAAATTTTCGTCTTATTGTAAACCTCGTCCGGTGTTT
>JAJDAZ010000008.1 GCA_029261595.1 Nitrospinaceae bacterium
AGACCTTCCAGGATGGAAAAATACTTTATCAAAAATACGTCTTTGAAAACTCAGAAAAGGAGGAAAAACAAGCTGTGTAAAATCTGTTAAAATATCGCAACCGAGAAACCGATCTGTAAATGCAAATGTCACTTATCGCACGTAATATTTAATGGCTTTATCATGGTTACCTTTATCATCCCAAGCTCCCCCCAGATTATTCCAAACGGTAGCTACATTAGGATGGATATCACCTAGGTTTTTCCTCCAAATTTCGACTGCCTTACAGAAATATTCGATGGCTTTATCGTAGTCCCCCTTAGACCCCCACGCTAACCCCAAATTATTCCAACCGGTAGCTACATTGGGATGGGCATCACCCAGGTTGTAACGTAAGTTTATTACCCCCTTCTCCAAATATTCAATAGCTTTATCGGAATCCCCCTTGGAATGCCACGCCATCCCCAAATTAATCCAATTACGAGCCATATCCGGATGGTCCAAACCGGAGGTTTTCAGGTCGCTAGCAAGAGCTTTCTCATAATATTCGATGGCTTTATCGTATTCGCCTTTGCTGTCCCACGCTGCCCCCAGGTTGTTCCAATAGATTGCAACCTGCGGATGTTCCGGGCCAAAGGTCTTGAGGTCACTTTCCAGCGCCTTCTCGTAATACTCGATGGCTTTATCGTAGTCCCCCTTGGCCCTCCAAGCTTCCCCCAGGTTGTTCCAACGAAGAGCAACTTTGGGATGTTCCGGACCGAAGGTTTTCAAATCGCTCGCCAGCCCCTTCTCGTAATATGCGATGGCTTTATCGTATTCCCCTTTGCTGTCCCACGCTGCCCCCAAGTTGTTCCACTCGATAGCAACATCGGGATATTCCGGGCCGAAGGTTTTGAGATCACTAACCAGCGCCTTCTCGTAATACTCGATGGCTTTGTCGTAATCGCCCAGGGTATCGGCCTGAAACCCCGCATCGTTTAAATAAAGGGAATTGCCAGGAGCCAGATCAGCGGCGCGGTCGAAAAAATCCCCTGCGCCTCGATAGTCAATGCGGTCATTCGCCAGTTTCCCCAGGCGATAGGCCGCCTCCGCTCCAGCTTTGGCACTGGCTTCAGCATCTTCCAAAACCTGGGTCAATAAAGCTTCCGCTTCTGAGGAATCTCCTTTCTCCAATTTTTCTAAGGCATCGGTCAATTGACCTTCCGATACGGCGTTTTTCAACTCTGCACTTTCTAACGCCTCTTGCGTTTCTGTCAAAACAATTTTGTGATCCTCTAAGGCTTTTTCAATATCGGACAATTTGGCTTCAACCCCTGCCAACTGTTTTTTCAATATTTCTTTTTCCTGATCGTCTTTTGGTCCGGATGCTAACAACTTTTGAATATTCAGCCCCTGTTCCTGGAACATTTTTTTAACTGCATCTTCATCCAAACCATGAATGTGAACATGCTGGTTTTCTATCGTATCTCTAGCGAGGAGAGCTGGTGACTGGGGAGTTTGGGTAACTTTTGACCCTTCAGACTTAAGCTCAACTTTGGTTGTATCTTTGGATTTTTCAAAAGAAAAACTGGTGAGCTTTCCCTTATAGAAAAGCCCTAACACAATAAGGGCAAGGGCTCCTATGCCGCCAAACACAATATATGGATCGATTCCTTCCATCAGCTTGCCTCCCAACGGGTGCTGGAGCGTTTAGTATGAACTGCGGAAAATTCAGATCAGTTAAAACTAAAAATCATCCTCGTCGTCATCATCTTCGGACATGGCCGCGTCCACTTCCGCCTGTTCCGCCTCGTCAATGAGGTCCTTAATCCGTTGATAACCAGCCGCCAACTTCTGTATGTTGACCAGCAGGGTGATGAGTTGGGCATCGGGGGCTTCACGAATCCCGGCAACCAAAGCCCCTCGTTCATCTTCTGGGTATTTTTCATCCCATTCGTCAAAAGACGACAGAATTTTGTCCTTGCAGTGGATCAAATCGTAAAAAAAACTTTGAACTTCAATCTTGGCCATGAGTCACCTTTTATGAGTAAATGGGGATATTGAGACTATTTTTAACTGGATATTCAATTTTATTCGCACAAATTTTTTATTGATATTAATATATCCGACAAGAAATCGCGATTTTTCCTATAATTGCGAACGGCACTGCCGCAATCGGATGGGGTATCCAATAAGGACCCACATTTAAAAACCGTGGCGAACCACGGGGTATGAAACCCACTGGTGGGAATCAGGGTCGCGGTAGAGTTTAACATTAAATTTATTGAGATAAAGGTTGTATCCATGGCTGAAGGAGATCGGTTTGTCGATAACGGGGACGGAACCATTACCGACACAAAATACAATAAAATGTGGATGAAGGAAGACAGTTGGCAGATGCGTGGCAAGTGGTTGACCTGGAAAGCCGCACACAAATTCGTGGCCTGGCTGAATGAGCAGCAATTTGCCGGTTACGACGACTGGCGCGTGCCTAAAAATCAGGAATGCCGGAATCTGTACGACCACGAATGCAAAAATTCCGATTTCAATGGAGACATCGTCCATATCGACTACGTATTTCCCGAAGGATGCGGGTCCACCCTTTGGTGCAACGAGGAACAGGGGATTAACGGACTGGCGTATAATTTTTACAGTGACCGGGGCTATCAGGTGCGTAAAAAGTCGTCCGATGAGGGCAATATGGGTTGCAGGCCCATCCGGTCTTCCGGGCCAGAGAAAAAAATACAGGGCCGTCTTTCCGCCACGGGAAGATCCCGGCGGGGGGATTAATTCTATCCTATTCGAAATGAATCTATGACCACTCAGCGGGCCACTATCGCCGAAATCGACCTCACCGCGTTCAAACACAATCTGGGCCGAATTCGGTCTCTCCTCGAGCCGCAAGTCAAAATCATGGCTGTGGTGAAGGCAGACGGTTACGGGCACGGCGCCCTCCCCTGCGCCAGCGCGGCGCTGGAAGCGGGTGCGGACTGGTTGGGCGTCGCCATCCTCGATGAGGGAGTGGAGTTTCGCACCGGCGGAATCGACGCACCCGTTCTGGTGATGGGCGGAATTTTCCCCGGCGAAGCCAAAGACCTTGTTCATTACAATTTATCCACCAGTGTGAGTGATTTTTCACTGGCACAGGAACTTTCCCGGCAGGCGGGTCAACAGGGCAAAACGGTCGGCGTTCACATTAAAATCGACACGGGGATGGGTCGACTGGGAATGCCTCTTGAGGATCTTCCCGGTTTTATGGAACAGGTGCAGTCATTGAAGAGTCTTCGCGTGGAAGGCATTTTCACGCATTTGTCCTCCGCCGATGAAGCGGACCCGGAGTTCACGCTCAGACAATTGTCCCTTCTTGGCAAATCAGTGGATTCGTTGAAGTTGAAAGGAATCCCAGTCCCAATGATTCACGCGGCCAACTCCGCAGGCATCCTCAGTTTTCCCGACAGTCATTGGGATATGGTGCGACCGGGCATCTCACTTTACGGGACACTGGGACTGAGCGGAAAAAGTTCAAATCCTAAAACACCGCTTGAATTGAAACCTGTCATGCAGTGGAAAACAAAAATCCTGAAAATCAGAAAATTGCCCAAAGGGACACCTTTGAGCTACAACCGGCAATTCACCACCGAACGGGATAGCCTGATCGCCACCATTCCCGTAGGCTATGGCGACGGCCTGAACCGCGCCCTGTCGAATAATATGGATGTGCTGGTGAGGGGGCAACGCGCCCCACAGGTGGGAACGATCTGCATGGATCTCACTTTGATCGACGTGACGGATATCCAGGGCGTGCAATGCGAAGATGAAGTGGTCTTGTTCGGGCAACAGGGAAGCGAAGCCATCACCGTCGATGAAATGGCCGAACGGTGCGGAACCATCTCCTACGAAATTCTGTGCAATGTGGGGAAACGGGTGCCGAGGGTTTATGTGGGTTGAGGGGACTACTCCTCTATCAACTTCAAATCTCCGACCTTTTGAATACGGTGGGTCTGGCAGTACTCTCGAATTCCGTCGATGACCGTCATCGTGATGCCAGGATCGATAAAATTGGCCGTGCCGATTTGAATTGCCGTGGCTCCGGCGGATAAAAATTCCAGTGCGTCTTCGGTGTTCGAGATGCCGCCCATACCGATCACGGGGATCTTCACCAAGCGTACGGTCTGATACACCATATTCAGTGCGACCGGTTTGATGGCGGGGCCGGAAAGGCCGCCAGTTTTATTCGCCAGATAGGGCTTTCGTGTTTCTAGATCAATGGCCATGCCTATTTGCGTGTTGATGAGGGACAGCGCATCGGCTCCGCCTTCTTCTGCGGCTTTGGCGATTTCGGTGATGTCTGTCACATTGGGCGATAGTTTGACGATCAGGAATTTACCCGTCACCTTTCGCACGGCTTCAACCAGCGAGCGCACCACGGTAGGATCGGAACTGAACTGAACGCCGCCCTCTTCCACATTGGGACAGGAGATGTTCATCTCCACAGCATCTATTCGTTCCACATCGGAAAGCTTCGCGGCCATTTCAATGTATTCGTCTTTGGTGTCGCCGAAAAAATTGACCAGAATGCGGGTTTTATACTTTTCCAGCAGGGGAAGTTTGTCGCTTAAGAATTTTTCGAGACCGATATTTTCCAATCCAATCGCATTCAACATCCCCGAGGCGGTCTCCACCATTCGGGGGGCCGGGTTGCCCATGCGCGGTTTTAGTGACAAACCTTTTGTGGAAAATCCGCCCAGCCGGTCCAGATCCACGAACGGCAAATATTCCAGACCATAGCCAAAGGTGCCGGACGCGGCGATGACCGGATTGTCCAACTCCAGCGGTCCCAATTTGACAGAAAGATCCACATTTTTTCCAGGTGTCATGTTGTTCCTCTATCAGGGGCGGGAATGCGAGAATTACGGCGTCCCAATGGGTCGGAAGTGGGAAATTCCATCAGGATAACCCCCTCATTTTCAATAAGATTGACTCAATAAAACTCAGCATCCGGTATTGACTCATAAAATAATCAGGGATATAATTATCGCAAGTTATGGATGAACCGAAGAACCACAAAACATCCTAACATCCATAATTGTAACATTCCTTCGAAACCAGCTTAATAACAAAGATTTATATAAAGATTTTCGGGTTCGCCGGATTCAGGAATTTTTTTAAGCTCAATCATAAAATTAATATTAATTTTAATTAACTCCCAGGATTTTTATGCCTCAGATTATGGAAGAAAACGCCCAGGAAGAAGAAAAAACTTACCATAAAAGCATTGATGCCTTGATCGAAGACGCCGAGATCGAAGCTGAAATCGAGGCTGAAAAAACGGTCAGGTCTAAAAACGCCAGGCTTCTGAGTATTTCATTGGTGGGAATCGCCCTGATCGCTTTTATCTACTGGCAGGTAACGGGAGCCACGTCCCCCGAAAAGGAGGGCGAAGTCGCTCTTCCCGAACTGACCGAGGCCCCACCCGTCGGGGAGTTGTCTGAGGAAACAGGCCCTGCAACAGTTGCAGAAGAATCCGCCCAGGCTCCGGTGGCCGATGCGGATGCATTGTCAGAGCCTGCACCGGCTCCAGCTGTATCTGAGGAAACGCAACCGGAAATTCCGGAACCGGCCAACGTCCAGCCGGAGGTGGCCAAGGCGGCCCCCGTTCCTCCTGCTGAAAAACAAGAGGAATCCGTAATCGTCCAGGCGCCTCCTGAAAAGCCGGCGACGCCGGCAGTCGCCAAGCCCGTTGTGACGGCCCAAGCCCCCGTAGCGACACAATCTATCTCCACCCCTGCGGTTAAAAAATATTTTGTTCAACTGGGTTTATTTTCCATTCAGGACAACGCCAAGGGGTTTGCCGAACGAATAAGGAAAAAAGGCTTCATCCCCTCCATTCGAGGCAAGAATGTCGAAGCAGAAAGATACGTGGTGTTTGTCGGCGGATTCTCCAACAAGGAAAGCGGCAGTGAATCGTTGAGTGACCTGAAAGCCAAGGGATTCAATTCGGTCATGGAAAAACTGCCGGACAACTCCTACACCATCGTGCTAGGCAAATTTGTGACTTCCAGTCAGGCGGAAGCCCTCAGGGACAAATTAAGTTTTGAAGGATTCCTTTCTAGTGCGAGGAAAAGCAAAGTGAATAGTAATATTTACGCTGTGCAACTCGGGTCTTTCGACAGCCTGTCCCAGGCAAAAGTAATGCAAAAAAAGATTGGAAGGGCCGGTTTCAAAGACAGTTTTATCCGCTGACCCGCTGAAGCATCAACTCTCTTTGTGATTATGGCTGATCTTATCAGCCTCCCCCCCCCCTGTGTGTAGGGGGAAAATATCCTTCCCATTGATTTTTCCATCCATACCTTCCTGATAAGTATTAAAATCCAAAGGTGATAAATAATATGGGAGAATTTTTTTGCCATTCATGCAATTCGTGATTAACTATAAAGTAAGTAAGCCAAACTTTTATTTGCGTCTAACAAGGAGTCATCCATGAAAAAATCCGGTTTGATTTTAATCACAATTTTATTTTCGACTTTCCTCATTCTTTCTTCGTCTGCTTTCGCCGATAAAGACGGCCACCACGAATCCTCCGGAAAAGGTTCGGCGGAGCATGGCAATTATGAAGAAGGTAGCGGAACATCTGCGGTTCACTCAGGAAAAGAAAAAGTGGAAGAGTACAAATCCGGGCACCAGGAAGTCGAGGAGGAGGGAAGTTTTTCCTACAAACGCCATAGAAGAGAAATGAAAGAAAAAGCAATGCAGGAAAATATGGGCGCCTCTGATAAAATGGAGGAAGGAAGCGGTAAAAAATAATTCGGATGGTTGAATGTAAAAATTGCAATACCCTGCCGGACCTGGATACAATGAGCGCCCCTCTTGGGGCGCTTTAATTCCGTCCCTGCCCTATCGTACTCTTGAAACTTAACTTTATTAAATGACACTCCATTTTTCTTTCAATACTTCCGCCCCCAGTCCACTTAAGGAAATTGCATGCTGATTAATTTGTTCCAGTTGATCATCGGCCTGCCACTGCTTTACTTCGGAGGGGATTATTTAATCACCGGAAGCGCACGCCTGGGCCAGAAATACAAGATCAGTCCCTTCATAATAGGAGCCACTATCATTGGATTTGGAACCTCAGCGCCTGAGCTTGCGGTCTCTATCCTTGCGGCGCTCAAAGGGTCTCCCGAACTGGCGCTCGGAAACGTGATAGGCAGTAACGTGGCCAATGTGGGACTGGTCCTCGGATTGACGGCTTTTCTCATTCCCCTCACCATTGCGGACAATCGACTGAAGGAAGAAGCTCCCGCCTTCCTTTTTACCACCTTTCTTATTTTATTAGTGATTTGGGATTTTCATCTGGTCGCCTTTGAAGGTGGTTTCATGGTTCTTTTGTTGGTTTTACACCTGTGGAATTCCTTTCGCAAAAAAGAAGCGTCTGAAATCGAAATGGAAGGGGAAACGAGACTCTGGTCTGATAAAGGAATCTTTTATCAAATTCTACTCATCGTTTTTGGGCTGGTTATGTTGGTTGGCGGGGCCCGATTTTTGGTCGAAGGCGCGGTAGCCATTGCCCAATCACTGGGTGTCAGCGAGTGGTTTATCGGCATTTCCATCGTTGCCATCGGTACGAGTCTGCCGGAAATTGTTTCATCTATCATGGCCGCTAAACGGGGCCACGGAGAAATGGCCATCGGCAATGTGTTCGGCAGTAATATTTTTAATATCCTGATGGTTCTGGGCGTTACTGCCATGATCAAGCCGCTTAAAATCACGGAACCCATTCACGCGGATCTCATATTCACGACCGGACTTTCCTGTTTATTGCTGGTTTTAATACGGACGGGGCACCAATTGTCCAAACGGGATGGATTTATTCTGCTGAGTTGCTACATTTTTTATGTGAGCATGAAGGGGTTCGGTGTCTTCTGATCGATCCCGCAGGCGGCAGGTAACGCCGGGCTGTCGGTTTTGCTATTCCCTCCAATCGGGGGCGATTCTGGTTCACCCTCCCTGGCTTAAGCGGATCAACTCTTTTCCTCAGATTTACTTTTATCCGTTGGCGATTTTGGATTCTTTTTAGCCTTGGCAACCGGTTGGGAAGAAGGTTTGACGTTCTGAAATCTCCATAGTTGTTGCTTGTAATAAGGCTCATCCGGAGCCAGTTTGATAGCGGCCTTGATATTTTCCACCGCTTTTTTCACGTCCCCCTTCGCGTAATGAAGCTCCGAAACCGTATCAATGTATTCTGCTTTTTCGGGGAAGGCTTCCAGAGTTTTCTGGGAAAGTTCCAGCCCCTTTTTTAAATTGATATTCCGTTTTGCATAGAGCCAGGCCAGTCGGTTCATTCTGGAGTGATCCTCAGGCGCAAGCTTGAGTGCGTTTTCACAGTGACCCACGGCAACCGAAAAAAAGCGTTTCTTACTGTATACATTGCACACGGCGAATGCGATCTCCGGGTTTTTGGGTTCAACCTCCGCCGCCGTCAAAAGGTATTTCAATCCTTGATCCAGTTTTTTTTCTTCAACCAGCTCGTTTCCCAGTGACAGGAGATATTCGGGATTTTTCCGGTCCAATTTTACCGCCTTCTTGAATTCCTTAACCGCCTCCGTGTCTTTTCCCGAGGCTTTCAGGACTTTTCCAAGATAATACCTTGAGCCCGCGTGCTTGTTACGCATGGAAATGGCGGATTCCAAATGCTCTTTCGCCTGATCCCATTGCTCCTGTTCAACCATCATTTTGCCCAGTTGGTAAAAAATTTCAGGGTCCTTGGCCTTAAGCTTGACGGCCTTCTGATAGACCGCCAAAGCGTCTTCCATTCGATCGATTTCAGAATAAATCTTTCCAACACGAACCAGAACTTTGGCATTTCTGGGTTCCATGGCAAGAGAAGCTTCATAAAACTTCAGAGATTTATTAAAATCTTCTTTATCAAAGTACCAATCCCCCAAACGCATTTGCGCCTGATTGTTTTCCGGAAATCTAATGGCTATTTTATTGAATTCAGCGATGGACTCTTCCTCCTGCCCGCTTTGAGCCAACAAGCTTGCCAATGTCACATGAAGGCTGGGGTCGTCTTTTTTAATGCGGACTGCGGTCTTCAGCTCTTCAACGGCCTGGGGAAAATTGTTCTGGCTGGCGTATACCCGGCTCAACGCCTCGTAAGACTTGTAAAAATTGGGATTCAGCTTGACTGCCATATGAAGACTTTCCTGAGCAAGCTTGAAGTTTCCCTCTTTTTCATGTAGCAATCCCAGGTCATAAAACGCCCGTTGATTATCAGGGTCCATTTCAATGGCTGTTTTATAAGATAGCCTGGCTTCCTTAAATCTCCCTTTGGCCGTCAGGGTTTTTGCCAGTTTGATTCGGTATTCGCTATTGGAAGGATTTAAATCGATCGACCTTTGAAATTGGTTCAAGGCCTCGTTGTATTTATTTTTGGAGTAATAGACTTCTCCCAGTCCCGCGTAAACTTGCGGATTGGAACGGGACATGCCCAGGGCTTTTTTAAATATCGCTTCCGCATCGGCCACACGGCTTTCTTCAATGGATTGATATCCCTTTTTGACCAGGGCTTCGATGTCATTGTTGGGTGTCAGCAACCAGGCCCCGGCAAGTCCGACGGTCAACAGCCCCAGACCCACCAGCGCGACTTTCATTTTTCGACCTTTTTTGGGAGCCCGGTCCTTTACTTGAGGACTTGTTATCCCCTGCTCGATAACGGCGGCGGGTTTATCCGAAATTTCCTCCGGCTCGATGGCGTTTTTGGGAGGACTGATCTTTTTGGAGAGCCCCTCAAAATTGGACCCCTCATCTATCACCAGATGATAAGAGGATATATCCCCCTTCAAAAGACTTCCAGCCATCAGGGTCACTTTGTACTCGGAAAAAATATCGCCCTGAATGGTCCCCATATTGGTCACGTTATGGGAAGTGATATTTCCATGGATTTTGCCGCTTTTCCCGACAACCAGGTGGTTTGAAGAAAACACTTCTCCTACAAAATCCCCATCCAAATGAACCGCCCCCTCGACTTTGAGGGTTCCTTTCAGTTTAACCCCGCTTTCAAAAAATGAGTCCATAACCCACCGTATCTCAATTCCATTAGAGGATGGCTAATGTGACGACACAATAGCATCGTTCAAATAATGCCAAATTTTTGAATTAGTTACGAATTTGTATTTACTTAAAGTGTAATTCATAAGGGGGCATTTTTCAAGCCATAATACGATAAATATACATTAATTGTAAATTTATAACCGTTTCCTGCCCCCATTTGCTTAATCGGGAAAAAATTGGTATTTTACCTCGTTTAATTTTTAAGGCTTATTTTACCATCATTTGCGGAATATCTATACCGCGAACTATCGAGGAACCAATATGGCAAGACATGAAGGCCGGGCAAACAACGAGATACGAAAAGTCAAAGTGGTCAAAAATTTTATAAAGTACCCGGCTGGATCGGTATTGATTCAAATGGGGAATACCAAGGTCAGTTGCTCGGCTACGGTCGAGAACAAGGTCCCCCCATTCTTACGCGACAAAAAAACGGGCTGGGTCACGGCCGAATATTCCATGATGCCAAGCTCCACCCACACCCGCACCACCCGTGAAGCCAGCCGGGGAAAATTGAGCGGCAGAACCCAGGAAATTCAAAGACTCATCGGCCGGTCCCTGCGGACGGTGGTGGACATGAACAAACTGGGGGAAAGAACCATCTGGATCGATTGCGATGTCATTCAGGCAGACGGCGGAACCCGATGCGCTTCCATAACAGGGGCCTTCATTGCCCTTGCGATGGCGTGCAAAAAGTTGAAGAAAGATAAAATAATTGAATCGATCCCCATCAAGGATTACGTGGCCGCTATCAGCGTTGGAATCGTCGGCGGAAAAAACGTTCTCGACCTGGATTACGACGAAGACTCCACCGCCGAGGTGGACATGAACATCGTGAAAACAGGGTCCGGCGGGTTTGTCGAAATTCAGGGAACGGCAGAAAAGGAGCCTTTTGACAACGACCAGATGACCGGAATTCTGAGTCTGGCTGACAAAGGGATCAAGGAACTGATTGCGGTACAGAAAAGTGTTCTGGGAGAATTGATTTAAACAATAATTGCACTGGGAGTATATACTCCCAGTGTCCTATTCGTTTAACTGGATAAGTAAGGAAAAGCGTTTACAGGTTTAGACTCAGTGGAATGAAAGAGTCATGGTTTCTCGGTTAAGATAAGTTGTCGAATCTTAATCATTAAAGGAGAAACCAATGACTCAATCTCAATACGTTATCAGAAGAAA
>JAJDAZ010000009.1 GCA_029261595.1 Nitrospinaceae bacterium
ATTCCGATATCGGGGCTTCCTCCCGCAACGCCGACAAAGCAACCTTCGCCTTAAAACTCGCAGGGTAATTCTTTCGTGTCTTGCTCATTTCCATGACCCTCCTTTGATCATAAATCGTAGCTTAACACCTGGTCCGAATTCCTGGGACCACCTCTCTGGTTCTTAAATATCCTAATTTTTTATTTTGCGGTAGCCGCTGTTTTAGCAACTTATTTTAAGAAAACGGTCCAGATTATAGGGAAATTAGCTAATGATCTGGTTTCGTCCTCACCCCTGCTGGTCTTCATATTTATTGTGTTGATCGTGCCTATTATCATTAAAATGCTAAATAAAGCCGGGTTCCCCTTATATTATGATTTAATGGGATTTCTGGATATATTCACAATATTGATATATCTCCCGTATTTTGTATTTGGCTCTTTGTTGGCCAATAATAAAGAACTTCTGCATAGGTTTTCTACATTCAGTCCAAAAGTCAGTATACTTTTAATTATTTGTTCTGCGGTAATCATGCAGTACACTTCGATGTTAAATGGAAATATCCAGTTGGCTATACATTTGTATCTGGATACCTTGATCACCTGGTTGTCCATTTCACTTTGTTTCTTTTTATTTTCTAAATTTTTTAACGCACCCTCGGAAATTTGGGATTTTCTGTCCGGCGCGTCATATACTGTCTATTTATTTCACCATGTTATTGTTATCATACTGGGTTTGTTTTTAATGCGTCTGGACCTTGCCCCCATCCTTAATATGTTTTTATTGATATTTAATACCCTGACCATCACGCTTTACATTCACAGGAAATTCATTTTGAAATTAAAAGTTGCTCGTTTGCTGTTTAATGGAAGATAATTTACCTGTCAGCGAACCAGGAGCATCGTGCATGATTAGAGATGGGTTATTTTTGACAAAAACCCTGAGTCCACAAATATCCACAAAGAGGGGTTTTGATATTTTATAAAATCTTATAAATTTAATTTCATACTTTATTTTTGTTTCATTTAGAATTTTGGAGGGAAGGACATGTCGAGTTTAAAAGGATTATTATTCAGCCAGTTTGCCAGTGAGGGTCTGAACGGCCTTATAGAAGAGATGCAGTCCAAATATACGACCAAAAAGGGCCGCCGTTTCCACCACAACAACATCACTTATGAAGTCAGCCGCCCCACACTGAAGGACAATCACGTCGAATTCGAGATCAGCTCGAAAATCCCAGAAGACAAACTCGACAGTTCCACCGCAATGAAAGCCTATTTTGAAAAAATCGAGACCATTCTGTCCAAGGGAGAAAACCCGCCGACGTCGATCCAAATGGAGAATATTGTCTGGGATTCCAAAATGGAAACAGAAAAAGAAAGAGATTATGTGAAACTTGTTTACAGGTATCCGCTCGACGACTTGTTCGATACCCAGGAAATCATGAAAAAACATGAAGGGGCTCCCTCAGGCGGTAGCGCAGAAGGCAGCACCAAGGTGTCGAGCGCCTTCACACCCCAGGGAACCATGGTATTGAATATGGTCCAGGAGAAAATTCAGGATAAGGGCCGGGAGAACCTCGGCAAGCTGATTGAAGCCAACGACAAGGTCCAATCCAAACTGGGGAAATAATTCTCCATGCAGCAAACTTTTTTCTTTTTAGGCAAAGCTCTCCAGCTATTGGGTTTGTGCACCATCACCTACGTGGTTTTTCTGTTTTTCACCGATAAAGGGATGGAGCCGCTTCTGTACATGTCTATTTTGGGTATAGTCGAATTCTATCTGGGAACCTTTTTTTTAAGTAAAACCGAGAAATGAATTTTATTTCCGTTTCTTAAACATAGGGTGCCATCCCCTGAATATTAAAACACTGCCATCATGAAAGAAATTCTCGAACAACCCGGTTTTCTGGCTTCATCAGGAACCATGGGGGCCGATGTGAGCTACCTGCTCGCTTTGGTCTTCACCCTGCTGTTTCTTGTGGCCTGGAGGTTCGCCAAAAAGTCCGAGGGTACGAAACATCATAAGCTGATCCTGGTTTCCATGGTTTCCATGGTGATCTATTTCGTCGCCTACTATTACGCCCGGCAGTTGGGAGTTTTGTCATTTGAAGGCAAAGAAGGCTTCGGCGGACCGCAGGAGGTCTATGACAACGTTTTTATCCCCACTCTGACCACACACCTCGTTCTGGTCACTCTGGGCCTGATAATGGCTTTTTACATGCTGATCGAGGGATTTCGGGCCAGCGAAAAAGTGAACGGGGAATATGCTTTAAAAGCAGGGGACCTGAAAGTCAGCGCTAAAACATTCAAAATCGTGATGCTCACCATTATTGCCCTGTGGGGAGTGAATCAGATATTCCTCACTGCTGTCCGCCACGCTTCAATGGGGGTCAGTATTGCCTGGGCCTTGATATTCGGGACCGTCGCGCTGGTGGTCAGTATCGAAAAGGGAATAGAAAAACTATTGCCGGACGGGGCCAGGCGACATCGGATTCTGGGCCGGGGAACCATGATAATTTTCGGTTTGATCCTGATAACCAGCACCGCGACCTATCTGATGCTCTACGTGATTTACCCGGTTAAATAAACTCAAACGCGCCTAAAAATCCTTTGATTTTAATAGATCAAGCGGGAGGGGTGGAGGAAAAGCCAAAAACCTAAATTTCTTGAAACATTTGGGGTTTTACTCTTGACACTTTTGAAAGCCATGTGCTAAGTTCCCCGTGAGTCAAATTACTTCAAATTTCATAAGCAGTAAATATACAGCAACGAGTGCGTTGACTCCTAAGCCGATGTAAACGATGGTGTCGAAGATTTTACCGTCTTTGCTGGGCATAAAATTTCCTATAAGATGTTAAACTTTTGATCGCGAATTAACCTTTCAATCGAATGAAGGTATCATTCGCAATTCAAAACTGTCAAGAATAATTAGCAAATAAATCAACTCTACGGAGGGTCTTAAATGGATCTTGAAAAAATCAAAGAGAAAGCCGGTCCGGTCATTTATATTGGCACCGTTGTTTTTTGTTTATGGTTCTTCTACTGGTTTGCATCTGTTTGGCGATAGTCTAAAACAACCCAGCACTTAACCAGTCAAACCCATCAGGAGAGAAAAAGTAAAATGAGTAACCAAATTGAAGAAGAGCAAAGAAAATTTATAACCCCAAAATCGATCATCTGGTTCATTATTGCCATGGTCGTAATGAGCGGCTATTACTTGATGATCAATATTGGCCTCATGAAGGTTCAAGGCATGGACTTCTTTTACCTGTGGACCAGCGGAGGCGGCGGAGGCGGTCATTAAGCCCCCTTCACCCAACTATTTAAAAAATGACAGGCTGTTTTCAGCTTGTCATTTTTTTTGTCAATTTAATCCACTGGGCCCATGCCACCCGGCGTGAATACCACCCCCTTTAAAATTTTGGAAAAACTACCATGAACGGCGCACCTTCCTGCAGGGTCTATCTCATCCGCCACGGAGAAACGGCCAACGCGGGGCAAATCTGTTTCAACGGTCATTTTGACGTCGGCCTTTCCCCCGCCGGGATAGAGCAGTTCAGTTTGATTGCCGCGGCCCTTAAAAATCATCCCATCCATTCGGTCTACAGCAGTGATCTGAAACGAACCCGAATCTGCGCCGAAATCGTGGCCGAACCCCATAGCCTGAAACCCACGACCCACCCGGAACTTAGAGAGCTTTGTTTTGGAGAATGGGAAGGAATGAGCGTTCAGGAGATCAATCAGAAATACCCCAACGAACTGGAAAGCCGTTTAAAAAATATCGAAACGTTCTCTGTTGAAGGCGGCGAGTCTTTTCACCAGCTGAAAGACCGGGTGATTCCGAAATTTGAGGAAATCGTCGCCAACCACTCGAACGACAGCATCGTTATTCTGGTCCACGGTGGCGTCAACCGGGTCATTCTCGGCCATCTACTTGGCATCCCCATCAGCAATATCTTTCGCATCCAGCAGGAATACGGCGCCATCAACGTCATTCAGTTCTATGCGGATAATAATTCCGTGGCCGAACTCATTGGCGGCAATCATCGCCATATTCCCGAACCCCCAGTCATTGACAAAAAACTCGCCATTCAGTAACGGCCCCACCCTCATGGAAAACCCACTGGTCCAAATCCGCAACGCCCTCGTTTACCTGAATGGGCACAAGGTGCTGTCATCCATCGACTGGACCATGCAGAGCCAGGAAAACTGGGCCATCGTGGGAAATAACGGCGCCGGCAAGACCACCTTCATGAAACTGGTATTCGGCGAACTCATTCCCGTTCATGGCGGCGAAGTGCGCTGGTTTGGCCGCCCGTACCTCACGCCGATGGATCAAATCCGGCCAAAAATCGGTTTTGTTTCCGCCGAGTATCAAGAGAATTATCGATACAACATCTTAGGCTGGGAGGTGGTGGCCTCCGGATTGTTTTCATCCATCGGAATATACGAAAAGATCACCCTAGGTCAGAAGCAAACCGCGCTGGAATGGATGGATTTTCTGGGAATCGGCCGGCTGGCTCAAACCGGGTTCCGCAAAATGTCTTACGGCGAGACTCGGAGAACTCTTCTGGCCAGGGCACTGGTCAACCACCCCACCCTCCTAATTCTGGACGAGCCCTGCACGGGGCTGGACATTCCCACCAAGGAGGTGTTTCTTCAGGCTCTGGAAAAATTAGCGACTACCCAAACACGGATGATTTATGTCACTCACCACATCGACGAAATCATGCCCTTCATCACCCACCTCCTCTACCTGAAAGACGGCAAGATTTACGAACAGGGAAAAAAAGACGACATGCTCACCGACTCTGTATTGTCAGGAGCCCTCGACTGCCCGCTCACATTGAAGAAAAACGATGGCCGTTACTGGATCACCGGAAGCCGTCCCAAAACCCCTGTTCAGCCCACCAAAAGAGATTCTGATTCCTGATCGTGGCTGAATGGGTCAGGCTTTATCTATCTTGTCAATAACCAGGAAAATAAGGTAAAATTTATATTCATCCGGTATCCTGAAAAACCAAAAAATTTGAGGGGCAAAATTGAAATCAATTGCGATTCTGCTGGGGGTGAGTTTGATCGCTGGCAACGCTTCTGCCGGGACACCTCATACAAAAGATAATGAAAAAGGGGTCATAGCGGAGATCCTTGGAAAGAAGATCACGATTGAAAAGAAAGACAAGCTCAACGGCCTTATTTTCGGAGTCCTGCTGGATCGATTCGCCAAGGCCAATAAGATCGAACCTACCGAACAGGAACTCGACGATTTCGTCCTCAAAACTGAGGAACGTGAAAAACAACAACGGATCAAATTTGCGGAAGATAGAAAGAAACTGGTGGCCGCATTGGAGGCTGACAACCTCACCGATCGCGAGCGGAAGGACAAAGAGTCCCGGTTGCAAACGATCGAGAGCATTCTGAAGAGCATCCGCGAGATGAAAGAGCAGACTGAAGGGATGGGGGATCGACTTCGCACTATGAAACGCCGGAATGCGCGCCAATTTGTCAAAAGCTGGAAAATAAATAAGGCGCTCTACGCAAAATACGGAGGACGGGTGATTTTTCAGCAGGCGGGTGTCGAGCCTTTGGACGCCTATCGGGATTTCTTGAGAGAACAGGAAAAGAACGGCGCCTTTCGGATTCTCGATAAAAAGTACGAGGCCCCCTTCTGGCGGTACTTTACCAACGACGCCATGCACACCTTCTATCCTGAAAACGAGGGGGCAAAATTCATTAACACCCCCTGGTGGATGATGGAACAGCCACCGGAGAATTAATAAGAAATTGACCCGACCCAGGCCCAGTATGAAAAAACGGACTTTCTCGATCCTTGTCAAATTCCAGAAAAATAGGGTAGAATTATTATTCATCCATTAGAGGACTGTTCATGAGGCCGCAAACCCAAATAACCTTGTTTTTTTTAATTTTGACTCTGGTAACGTCGAGCTTCCCACAATCCTCTCTGGCTCTCGATGCCCAGGCATGGTTTGAAAAGGGCAACGAATTGAGCCAGCAAGGGAAATTTGGAGAAGCGGTAACAGCCTATCAAAAGTCCATTGAGCAGAACGCAAAGTCTCCGGTGGCGCATTACAACCTGGGTATCGCCTATAAAAACCTGCAGGAGTTTGAGAAAGCCGTTTCAGCCCTCAAAAAAACCCTGGAACTGGAACCTTTTCATATTGATGCCCGCGTCAGCCTGGGAAATGTGTATAATCGCCTGAACCAATGGGAAGACGCCATTGGCCAGCTGAATATCGTCATGCATCGCAATCGAAACAATGCCGAAGCCCACGGAAACCTGGGATGGGCCTATTATAATTTCAAAAACGGGCCACCGTTCAAACATCTGGTCATCATCAATCTATCAAAAGCAGTGGCCCTGTTTGAGGCCCAGAACATGAGTCAGGCCGCTAAGGCCACGCAAAAAGTTCTGGATGAAGCCATCGCTAAATTTGGCTACCAAAAATCTGGATGAGTTAGTATTTTTTATTTTAAAATTTTTGAGAAATAACCATGTCTGTAGAAATTGAAATTATTGCGACGCGCAACCCGAATTATGTCACCTTCTCAACCGACCAGAACCTGATTCCTCTCGGGACCGGGCTTTCTTACTCGGACCCCGAATCCGCCGAATCGAACCCATTGGCAAAAGCACTTTTCGCAATCGGCGGCATCGAATCCGTTTGGATTCTGGGAAGTGGAATCCATGTGACCAAGGATGAAAAAATTCGTTGGTCCAAAATTCAGTCCCAAATCCTTGAGACCATTCGCCGCGCTGCCAATGGGGGTTGACCAGCGTACCGCTGGACCCAATATTTAATTTCGATGGATTTATGGCTTACAGAGTCTTCTATAATACCGGGTTTTTCATCCTGGGTTTTCCAAGGCTCAGGAATGTCAGACTCGCATTGAGAGAGATGCTTGTTGATAACCTACCAGGTGACGGCTATGGGAATCGTTCTTAAGGCGGATTTTAAAACCAAACTGAATTCCAAACTATCCAAGTTCAATCCAAAAAATACCCGCGAAGAATACCATGTAGACATCTTCTCGGAGCTTTTTGAGTTTCCTCAATTCAAAGCTCATGTCGCCGCCTACCTGGAAAGACATTATTGCGTGGTGGTCAACGACGAGGATCACCCCGATCCCAAATCTCTGCTCGATATTCTGAATCGTGATGAAGTGAGAATGCTGAACGAATGGATTGTCAATCGGCACAATAAGCCGTCAGTCCTCAAACCGGAAAAGTAAACTTCCCTGCCAGAAACCGTCCGCCATAGTATTGCACCTAAGAAATTAGGTTAACAGGAAACCGTCCGCCATAAGAAATTAGGTTAACAGGAAACCGTTGAGCCTATTTCCCCTTAGCGGGAGCGAGTTATTTTACCGCTACGCTGATATCTAGAACGCCTGCGCTCTGCAGGATTCCCATCAACTTGATAACGTCGCCGTAAGGCAGGATTTTATCCGCCCGGATGATGGCGGTTTTTTTCTGATCCGGAGTGGAACCGCCGAGCATACTTTCGAGGTTGGACAGGGTAACCTTTTTGCCACCGAAAAAAATCTGTTTGTCTGCGGTCATTTCGATTTCCAGGCTCTTGGGGGTCTCATCTACTGTGGAGGATTTGGAGGTGGGAAGAGCAAGATCCATTTGCCGGTTGAAATCTACAAATACGGTAGAAACCATGAAGAAAATCAGCAGGAGAAACACCACATCAATCATGGGCGTCATGTCCATGGCAAAATTTTCTTCCTCGTCTTTTCTAAATCGCATGATGTCTCGGGGAATGCCGCTGGAGAAATTTTCGCGTTCTTAAAATTTCCGGAGCGATTAAAAATTTACAGCGCCGCGCGAATTTCCTTCTTGGATTTTTTAGGTTGGCTGGTTTCCACTTCCTCAGCCTTTTTGCCCCTCACCGCTTCATAGGAAAGTTCTTCCACCAGTTGAAATGAAATTTCTTCCATCTCGAAAACATAGCGGTCTATTTTTCCACGGAAGTAATGGTACATCGCCAGGGCGGGTATCCCGACGACCATCCCGGTGGCGGTGGTGATCAAAGCTTCGGAAATACCGCTGGCGACCAGGCCGGGGTTTCCCGTTCCGCTCTGGGAAATTACGTTGAACGCCTTGATCATACCGAATACCGTCCCCAGGAGACCCATCATCGGGGTGATATTGGCGACGGCTCCCAGAACCCTCAGGTTGGAGTTCATTAACGAGGCTTCGTGCTGGCCCGCGCCTTCGATCGCCCGTTCGATTTCGTCCAGTTTCCCGCCAAACCGCAATAATCCTGCTTTTAGAATCCTGGACAACGCGTTATCGTAGGAATTGCACAGTTGCAAGCCCAGATGAACGTCTTCCCAGCTCCAATGGTTGCGCACGTTTTTCAAAAATTCCGTGTCGATGATATTTTTTCTTCTTAAGTTGTAGGCCCTTTCGATCCCAATGCCCAGGATAAATACCGAGCAGAAAAGGATGGGATACATCATGATCCCGCCCTTTTCAATGATGGAAAGAACTTCCCAGGGACGCGGCGATGCCGGTTCAGCCGCCTGAACCACGCCGGGCATGGAAATTAAAATTATCCCGCAAATAAAGAAGAGTCTTGTAATGAAAGAGGTCATTTTAAGCGTGCAACATGCATGAATTCTGAGGGCATCCGATATTAGGTCCCGTGAAGCACCTGGTTAGTTGAGGATCTTCATAAAAATGATTTGTTTTGGCCTCGCATTCCAACCCCTTGTATTTTGGGGCTGGCCTGTCGTCCCGATAGAATTTTTCAGGACGCCCTAAAACCTATTCTCTTGTAGCCCCAAAATATAGCACGAAAAAAACTCATCTAGCAAGCTGGAATGCCAAACCATGCATTTAAAAGCCTTTTAAAATCAATTATTCTATTATATATTGAGAGAAAAATTAGCCCTTTCCTTTCTTTTACCAGATTATGCGGCGACCCGGTACTTCATTCAATCCTGGATTTTATTTCCTTTTGCTCATTGCCATTTTTCTGATTGCGGGGTGTACCTCCACCGGGAAGAAAAATTTACCGCCCGGTGAACTCATCAAACAAGGCAAAATTCAATATAAAATTAAGAGCTATAACAAGGCGAAAGGATATTTCCAACAACTCCTGGAAGATTTTCCGGACAGCAGGGAACGCGTGCAGGCCCTGTTTTATCTGGCCAACACGCATTATGCGGATGAAGAATATGAAGAGGCAAAATTTCACTATCAAAAGTTCATCGAGCTGTACCCGGCCAATAAATTTGCGGACCGGGCTTATTATTACAAAGCCATGTCAGATTTCAAGACCAGGGAAATCGCCACAAGGGACCAGACCAATACCTTGGCCGCGCTCGAAGGATTTAAAGAGACCATTAAGCGGTTTCCAGACAGCCCTTTCCATGCAAAAGCTGTAGAGAAAAAAAATGAGTGCCTCAAAACTCTTGCAACCAGCGAGTTCGAAGTCGGAAAGTTTTATTACCGGACAGGCGCTTATCAATCAGCGATCCAGCGGCTGACCAATTTGCGCGAAACTTATTCCAACCTGAGTTTTATTGACGAAGCCATATTTATAATCGCCGAGTCCTATCTTGAAGAAGAAAATTATTCAGAAGCAAAAGAGAATTATATGGAACTTCTGAAAAAATACCCCAAAAGTGAATTCTCATTAGAAGCGCGGGTCCGCTTGAACGCCATGCGCAGATAAAGTTTATTTATGGTTACCCGAGAAGTACCCAAAAAAAACAAAACCCCAGCCAACGCTCCCGGCAAATCGGAAACGCGCCATCATTCCGAACCCCTGACGCAATACCTGAAAGAAATAAGCAAAATCAAGCCGCTCCGCCGGGAAGAGGAAAAACAATTGGCGGATAAGATCGCCAAGGGCGATAGCAAGGCTTTACAGGAACTGGTCAGACGGAATTTAAAATTCGTGGTCAGCGTTGCCAACAAATACAAAGGGTATCGTTTGTCCCTGCAGGACCTGATTGAAGAAGGCAATATCGGGCTGATCCAGGCCGCAAAACGCTTCGACCCCAAGAGGGAGGTCAAGTTCATCACCTACGCGGTCTGGTGGATCCGCCAGGCCATCCTGCATGCCATGGCGGAACAATCCGGCACGGTGAAATTGCCCATCAAGCAGGTGGGAAAAGTCTATCAAATGGGGAAAAACCGCCGGGCGCTCACGCAATCTTTATCAAGAGAACCCACAGAGAAGGAACTGGCGGATGACATGGGATTCAAAGAAAGCGACATTCATTGCATCATGCAGGCCTATCGCACCCATTTATCCCTCGACGCGCCCTTGAAAACGGACGAATCGACCGCTTATATCGACCTGCTCGAAAACCCCAACACCATCCCGTACGATGACGTAATCATGCAGGACAGCTTGCACGCCAAAGTGGAACTGCTACTCAAAGGCCTGCAACCCAGGGAGGAAAAGATTATTCGGATGCGGTTCGGTTTTAACGGCGACGCCAAAACCCTTGAAGAAATCGGCAAGGAAATAGGTTTATCCAGGGAACGGGTGCGACAGATCGAAAAAAGAGCGAAGGTGAAACTGAAAATAAAATCCAACCATGCTTCCCTGACGGACCACCTCGGCTGACCGTCCATTCTCACCTTCTATCGGACACTCTACAACCATGACGGAAACCTTTCTCCTCTGGATATTTTCTTACTTGCTGGGTTGCATTCCTTTCGGGGTTTTATTTGCGCGCAAAAACAAAGTCAATCTCCGTGAACACGGAAGCGGCAATATAGGGGCGACCAACGTCTCAAGGGTTCTGGGGAAAAAGGCCGGATTGATGACCCTTGCCGGGGATTTATCCAAAGGGTTGGCTACGGTCGTCATCGCCGCCCGCCTGCTCGACCACCCCTGGCAAATCGCTGGCGCAGGGCTTTTGGCCTTTCTGGGCCATGTCTACCCGGTGTTTTTAAAGTTCAAAGGCGGTAAGGGCGTGGCGACCGGTTTGGGGGTCTTTCTTTTTCTGATGCCTTTGGCTGCGATTTCCACGATGGGGGCGTTTGCTGTGACGTTATGGGCCTCGGGTTATGTGTCGCTGAGTTCGGTCCTTGCCTCCCTGTGTCTTCCGCTTTTCGGGATTTTTTACCAATATCCGCCCGAATTCATCGCAATATCCGTCGTCGTGGCCCTCGTGGTCCTCCACAGGCACACTGAAAACTTGCAGCGGATTCTGCAGGGAAACGAGCCCAGGTTCTTGAAAAAATAGAATTTGACAAAACCCTCCCAGAAAATATAATGGCTGAACCAAAGTGATCCAAAGAAATGAAGCGCGGGAGTAACTCAGTGGTAGAGTGCAACCTTGCCAAGGTTGAAGTCGAGGGTTCGAACCCCTTCTCCCGCTCCATTTTTTTGCCACGGAAGTTTGCGGGGCACCGTCGCCAAGTGGTAAGGCAGAGGTCTGCAAAATCTCTATCGGCGGTTCGAGTCCGCCCGGTGCCTTCCTTTTTTCAAATACTTAACTCCCTTCCTTTGCCCGGACGTTCGCCTTGGGCCTGTTGGGCGGTCTGCCGACACCTCCTCCCTGCAAACGGGGCCTGACAAAATTTTATCGGAATAAAACAGGTCCCCTTAAGACCATTACACAAAACGGATATTTGAAAATGATAAAGACCACCCTGATAGGACACGCCTGTCTGCTCATACAATCCAGGCAGACCACAATTCTCACCGACCCCTGCTGGTTCGACTATCTGTGGGAGGAGATCAACGTCCTTTGCCCCAGTATTGTTCTGGAGAAGAACAAGGTCCCTCCGGTGGACGTGCTTTATCTTTCGCACCGGCATCAGGATCATTTCGATGTCCGCACGCTGGCTTATCTTGCCCAGAACGGCAGTGTCCTCAAACCGGACGCGACGGTTCTGGTTCCCAATGACGATATTCTGATCGACGTTCTCAAGGAGCTGGAATTTAAAAATGTCCGGGTAGTCACCGATTTTGAGCCGATCCAGATCAATGATGTGACGCTCACCCCCACCCCCTCGCTCAATAAAGCCAGCGCCGCCAAGGATGATTTTCCCGAACACGGGCTTTTAGTGCAGGACGGCGAAGTGACCTTGTGGAATCAGGTGGACACGATTGTGAGCCCGGACATCATCGACCAAATCCGCGAGCGATGCGGCCAGGTGGATTTTATGCATGGACGGTTTGTGCCCCTGTTGGAAGGAAATTTTTCCTACAACAAACCCCTGGACCTGCCTTACGATGAATACTGCACCTACTTGAATGTTGTCCGGGCGTTGGGACCCAAATTTGTGGTGCCCGGCTCGGCTTCTTTTCGATACCGGGACGAATTCACCTTCCTCAACCAATATTCGTTTCCGACCACCCAGGAACAATTCCTGCGCGATCTTTCTGCTTTTTGCCCGGAAGTGCAACACAGTCCCTATGTATCGGGAGATGTGGCGTATATCCTGCCCGATGAAATCCGCATTGAAAAGCAAGCCTCGGATTTCGTCCGCGTGCTAGAGGACGACAGCCATCGGCTGGCGTTCAAGCCGCTCATGGAGGTTCCTCGAATACGAACGCGAACCACCGATGATCGCGAGCATGAAAAGGAAATGAGCGTTATCCGGGAATTCCTTGACAACCAATTCATGACGCGGATTTTGGCCAGCGATATTCTGGAAGGCTGGAAACATTGGCAAATGGTCTACCAGCTGGAAATTTTCGGGCGGGACGAGTCTGAAATATGGAGCCTCGACTTCGGACAGCCCGATCCAAAATTACAAAAAGAGGATCTTGGCAAAATCAACATGTACGAAGGAATCGCAACGTCAGAATTATGCGCCCTGATCGAGGGCAGGAGCCCCTGGGACTATGTGACGCTGTGCGGCAATTACCGGACGTTCAACAATATCTATCGGGTGACGGATGGAGGGTTTGAAATCCCGCCCAAAGACAGCTCCAACTACGCGCTGGAGCCTTTGATGGTGCTGTTTCCCTGGGACAAGAAAATGGACCGGGAAAAATTCATGAAAGACGTCCGCCGCTGGAAAGGCGTGAAGCAGGACTGACTGGCCACGCATTTTTAATCGCCCTTAATACAGACCACCTGCTTCAAGGTGTGAATAACTTCGACCAGGTCGCTCTGAAGTTGCATGACATGGTCGATGTCCTTGTAGGCACCGGGAATTTCATCCAGAATACTTTTTCTCTTGTTCAATTCCACGCCCTGGGTTTGCCGGTCCAGATCCTCAAGTGAAAATGTTTTTCGGGCCTGGGTTCGGGACATTTTTCTCCCGGCCCCGTGGGAACAGGAGTGAAAAGACTCCGGGTTGCCTTTCCCCCGGACAATATAGGATTTCGCTCCCATGGACCCCGGTATGATTCCCAAATCGTCCTCTCTCGCCCGGATCGCCCCTTTCCTAGTCAGGTACACGTCTTCACCAAAATGGTTTTCCTTTTCCACGTAATTGTGGTGGCAGTTGATCACTTCTTTCAAAGGCCGGATTCCAGGAAGATAGTGGTCCAATTCCGCAAAAATTACGTCCATCATGAACCGCCGGTTTAAGGAGGCGTATTGTTGCGCCCACTCCACGGCGTCGATATAGTCCTGAAAATTTTTAGTCCCTTCGGATAAATATGAAATATTTTTATCCGGCAAATTGACATGATGCACCCGCATCTCTTCTTTTGCCTGCTCGATGAACTTTCTGGCGATTTGATTGCCGACGCCTCTCGATCCGCTGTGGAGCATGACCCAGACCGCGTCGTTTTCATCCAGGCAAATTTCTATGAAGTGATTCCCGGACCCTAAGCTCCCCAATTGACGCCGCCATCTGGGCGCTTTGAGATTCCACAGGTTTTCGGGATCGCTTTGCTCCAAAAACTTCTCTAACGCCGTAGGATCAACAAACCGGGTGACGGCTTTTTTAAAAACCGCGTTCTCTTTATAGCCCTGTCCCACTCCGAGAGGAATGGTTCTTTCAATGGAGGAACGAATATCAGCAAGATTGTCCGGAAGCTTATCCGCCTGCCAGTTGGTGTGAACGGCCATCATGCCACAACCAATGTCCCCCCCCACCGCCGCAGGGATAATGGCTTTTTTTGTCGGGATGACCGACCCGATGGTACAGCCGATGCCCAGGTGAGCGTCCGGCATCACCGCGATATGACTGTGGATAAAAGGCAGGCGGGCAATATTTTGCAATTGCTTCAGTTCTTCATTCCCCAGGTCATCCGGCCACAATTTTATCGGGAAATGACCCGTCGCTTTTATTTCCTGCACAAATTATTCCTCAACAAGGGCGTTTTTTATCCGGGCGGGTTTTCCTCAAGTCGAATGATTCTACAACGCACAGCGAAAGCCGACAAAATTCAACCGGCCTTTGGGTTTGGCTTCGGTCCGGTCCGAGGGCCTGACTCCCACGGAATAATTGATCCAGGAACCGCCGCGAATCACCTTGAGTTTTCCTTTTACCGGGCCTGTGGGATTGTCCTGGGAGAATTTCTTATAATAGTCTTCGTCATACCAGTCGGCCACCCATTCATAGACATTGCCGGCCATGTCAAACACCCCATATCTATTCGCCGGGAAACTGCCGACAGGGGCGGTGTGCTCATAGCCGTCATTGAACTGTTTTTCTTTCCACCGCTTACTGCAACGTTGATCGCAAAAATTAGCCTTTTTGGACTCTGCATGGTCACCCCAGGCAAAAGTCGAGTCCACCCCTCCTCTAGCGGCCCATTCCCACTCCGCCTCCGAGGGCAAACGCTTTCCTACCTTTTTACAATACTCTGCGGCCTCGTACCAGGTCACCTTTTCGACCGGCCGGTTGGCGCCCTTAAAACCGGAGGGGTTCTCCCCCATCACGCGTTGAAACTCCTGCTGGGTCACCTCATGGGTATCGATTTGAAAACCATTCACCTGGACGGAATGTGGCGGCTCTTCATCCTTGAACCAGGCTTCTTTACAGGGCTTATTGTTCTTGAGGCATATCTGATAGGCCCGATGAGCCTGTGTACCTCGGGTGAACTGGCCTTGGGGAATCCCCGCCATTCCTTTTAGCAGCGGGGATTTCTCCCCGGCCTCTTTGGAAAAAGCATTGTCCCCGGAAAACAAACTGACAACCAAAAAAATATTAACAGCCCACCTTATCGCAGGAAGTCTACAGTCACGCCGCCTCACTTTTCAATTCCTTCCTTTTCTTGATGAATTCCACGAGCTTCTTGGCCAGCAGAGGAAACAGGCCCAAAAGAACAAATGAAAAAATCAGCCCCGGAGAAAGAATGCCTTTCAAGGATTCGATTTGCGCGAGTTGGGTTCCTGCGTTTACAAATACGATCGTTCCCGCCAGCATGCCTACCTGGCTCACCAGGAAAAACTGAATCGCCTTCATGGGAGTCAACCCCATGACCAGGTTGATGACAAAGAAAGGAACCGCAGGAATCAACCGAAGCGTAAAAAGATATAAGATCCCGTCCTTTTCAATGCCTTCATTGATGGTTTTCAGAAAACTACCAAATTTATTCTGCACCCAGTCGCGCAACAACGATCGCGAAACCAAAAAGGCGAGCGTGGCCCCGATGGTGCTGGCGAAGGAAACCAGAATCGTCCCGACCAGCAACCCGAACAGCGCTCCGCCCAGTAACGTGAGAAGAGCCGCCCCTGGCAGGGAAAGAGCGGTTGAGGTGATATAAACTGCCATATAAGCACCAATGGCCAGCAAAGTATTTTCCTTATAAAAATCTTGAAACGCCGCCTGCTGGGTTTTCATGTACTCCAGGGTCAGATACTGGCCAAGATCAAACTGGAAAAAGGCCCAGATTAATCCCGATATGACAATTAGAATTATAATTTTTTTTATATTTTTCATGGCCCTTCTCAATTTAAATGTTCAAGGGATCTCTTTCGATTCAACAGGCCTCCTGCCAGCCCCCGGCAACTCCGAGGGAGCCGGTGGCATTGAGGATTGAGAGAGATTCCTAGCTTTTACCAAACAAAGGAATAAATGCTTCATAGCCTTCTTCTTTCAGTTTTTCTACTGGGATGAACCTTAACGATGCAGAGTTGATGCAATAGCGCAATCCTGTAGGCTGAGGGCCATCCTCAAACAAATGTCCCAGATGAGAATCCGCAATTGCCGATCTGACTTCCGTTCTTTTCATGAAGAAACTGGTATCGGTTTTGGTCTCTACATTTTCAGGGACCAGAGGCCGGGTGAACGACGGCCAGCCGGTTCCTGATTTGAACTTGTCCAATGAACTGAACAAAGGCTCTCCCGACACAACATCCACATAAATCCCCGGTTTTTTGTTCTCCCAGAATTCGTTGTCAAACGGCGGTTCGGTACCCTCTTTTTGAGTGACCTTGAATTGCATCGCGGTCAATCTTTTTTTCAATTCATTGTCGGAGGGTTTGGTGAATTTTTCTCCACTGTCTTCCATAGATATTTTCATGGGTTTGTACTCCCTTTCATTTCCCCAGGTTTTTTCGATGAACTGATCCCGACCGGACCGATAGCGATAATACTTGTAACGAACCGGATTAACCTTGTAATAATCCTGATGATAATCTTCCGCCGGATAAAATTCCATTGCCTGAACGATCGGGGTCACAATTTTCTTGTTATAGCGTTTACTTTTTTCAAGCTTCATTTTAGATGCCTTAGCCAGTTTTATCTGTGCTTCATCATGAACATAAATCCCCGTGACGTAGGACGCCCCCCGGTCCACAAATTGTCCCCCGGCATCGGTCGGGTTCACATTCCGCCAGAACACCTCCAGTAGGTCCTGGTATGAAATTACCGCCGGGTCAAAATGGATTTGCACCGCCTCCACATGACCGGTCGAGCCATGCGAGACTTCTTCATAAGTGGGGTTTTTGGTTTTCCCACCGGTGTATCCGGAAATGACTTTTTTGACGCCCGCTAATTTTTCAAAAGGCGGCTCCATGCACCAGAAACATCCCCCGGCAAAGGTGGCGACGCTCTGCCCAGACGAAACCACTTCCTTGGAGCCCCGGTCTTCACTGCCTTTCATGGTGGAGGCGCCAAGACCGCTCAAGGCCAATAAAATTATACTGATCACTATCAACAACGATATATAACTTCTAGTCATGTGGACTCTCCTTTGGTTTATTCTCGCTCATCCAGCAGGCCCTCCAGGCCGCCTGTTTTCTAATATGCCAGTCAGTCGTATCCGGGCCCAGTTTGCTTACAAAAAATCGATTCTATATGAAAAGAATACCGGGAAAAGAGAAAATTCACCAAAATAATAAAACGCCAACCTGCCCTTGAAAATTTTTTTTAAACCGCAGTTTTCGGTTCAAACGGTTTTTCAGACCTTTCAAAATCTTTCTTCCCGGCCCCTACAGAATGGGTTTGCGCCTCCCCCAGACATTAGTTAACCTGTTTGAACCCAAGAACAATTTCGATCGGTAACGTGCAATGTCATCAAAAAATTCCGGACTTTTTCCCTCTGATTTTCTAAGTTATCGCTCCAGGGATTTCGACCTGAGACCCAAAAAAAATATTCTGGTCGTTGAGGACGATCCCGCCTCCCAAAGCATCCTGACCCGTTTGCTCAAGACCAGAGGCTACAGTGTTTGCACGGCCAGCAACGGCCACCAGGCAATGGCCCAGACAGCCCGTAAAAATCCCAAACTGGCCCTGGTGGATATTGTTCTGCCCGAGGTGAGCGGGTTGGATTTCCTGAAATGGCTTCGGTCCAACCACCCCAACATCCGCGTCATCATGCTTTCCGTTCTCGCCGAAGAATCCGCCGTAGCGCATGAAGCAAGGGCGCTTGGAATCTATGATTACTTCCGCAAGCCCCCGGATTTTTCAAACTTATTGAACCGAATCGATCAGGCCATGTTTTAAAAATCCCCTCAGGCTCCCCCGGGCCCCCTATCTGCGGGAAATTATTACCGGAACAAAAATTTTCGCCCGGAAAATTCTTCCAGCCCCACTCTCTCCCTGGCCATCGCTCCATTGAGCCCGAAGAAATAACCGGGCAAAAATCAGAAGGTTTCAGAATCCTTATCCAGTAGCCTTTTCTGGCATCCTTATTGCTCCCTAACCCAGAAAACCGTCGACTGCCAATATATGCGTCGACTTGGGCTAAAGAAAAGTTTTTGTCGCTCCGATAACAAAAAACACCTTTACCCGATATGCTCATAATCAGACACCGGCTGAAAAACCGGTGCCACCACCGAGAGGCAAACTATGCTCAGTAGACTTCAGGCGGCCATCCCCGTATTGACAGAAGATATTCCTTTCGATCGTTGGGCCAAAAAAATATTCACCTGGAAAATGAACCGGAAGCAAACAATGGAAGCCATCCTGGACCAGCGGGAATTTTACCGGCTCAACATGAAGAAATTGCCCCCTTTGGACGCCACTCTAGTCTCGGAAAGCGGCGCCGACATCGACCTGGAAATTTTGAACATCAGCGCCGGTGGGATGTGCGGCAGGATAATGCCCTCGGTGCCTCTTTTCCAAAATCAATCACTGACCGTTGCCTTTGTTCTCCCGCTGGAAGAGCCCGTTATCCTGAAAACACTGGCCAGCCTGGTGGCCATAGAGTCCAACGGTCACCCGGATGCCAGAGTCCTGCGCCTTCAATTTTCGGATGGGTTGGAGGAAATGAAAAAAGAAATGCTCCACGGTTTTATCGTGAACAAACAACTTGAACTGATCAGGCAGGGAAAGGAATGGGAAATTTCTTGAGGAAAGACGTCGCCGTCTTCAAGCAGTCGGTGTATTAGTCGTCATCCAATCTGACAGACAGTGCCAGACGTTCTCGGATCCTGAACGACCCCGTGAGACATTAGAATTTAAAACACCGGCAGAGAGATTTAGCGCATGTGTTACGTTGATCCGTTGAAGTCGCAGTTAATAGCGGACAATTGGCTGAGGAAAGCTTATCAGAAAGTATCTCTTAGTTTTTTACCTCAAACGGTCCACTTTGGGATGACACCAAACATTTGCAGGACTTCATGCAATTACCGGTTTCACTGTGTTTTTTTGGCGTTCCAAGGCACGTAACCTTCGGGCTTCTTTTTTACTTACTATGGTTTTTGTCTTTTTTTCTACAACAGGTTCTCCCTCCCAGCCCACTTTCTCCAAAAAGTCTTCGTACCCGCCACGAAAATATTCCGCCCTCCCCTGATGAAAAATAATCAGATTTTGTGCCAGGGCTTTAAGAATGAGTTCAGAGTGAGTGACAATTACTATGGCACCATCATAATCATTCAACTCTTCGATCAAGGATTCAATCGATTCAACATCCAGGTGATGGGACGGTTCGTCCAAAAGCAATAGGTTGGTGGGGCGGGAAATTATTTTCCCCAGTAGCAGACGGCTTCTTTCTCCACCAGACAGCACGCTCACCTTTTTTTTGCTCAATTCCCCGCCAAACATCATGACGCCACATATACTGTGGGCGGCCTGCAGGGAAAGGTTGGAGTTTGAGTTGAGGACTTCATCCAGCACCCGGTTTTTCGGGTCGAGCCGGTCGATATTGGTCTGGCCAAAATGCCCTATGCTGGTGGAAGGATGTTTGCTGATGGTCCCGGCGGTTGGCGTCAGCTCCTCGGCCAGACAATTTAACAATGTAGACTTGCCCTTGCCGTTGGCCCCGATGATTCCGACACGGTCTCTCCTGCCAATGGAAAACGAAATATCTGAGAAAATATTATCCAGGGATTTCCCTCCATAGGAGAAAGAAAGATTCTCAATATTCATGAGGGTTTTCCCCGGACAGGCAAGATAGTTGAATTTAAACCCCAAATTCCTTTCGGTTTCCAGCTTTTCCATGGTGCCCATTTTTTCCATCATTTTCATCCGCGATTGTGCCATGGCGGCTTTGGATGCTTTGGCTCGAAACCGGTCTATCAGAGATTGCATCTCTTTTTTCTTGCTCTCCATGTTCCTTCGAGTCAACTCGTAGCTCTCTTCTTCCTGGATAATTTGCTCATAAAATTTAATGGTCCCGCCCCGGACTTTTCTTGCCTGTTTCCGGTGCAGACCCAGGGTATGGGTCGTGACACCATCCATGAAATCGCGGTCATGTGTGATGAGCAGCATTTCCCCTGGCCATTTAATGAGATACTCCTTGAGCCAGCGAAGGGAAAGGATGTCCAGATAGTTGGTGGGCTCATCCAAAAGAAGCATATTAGGGCTGGCCAACAACGCTTTGCAAAGGTTGATCCTAATCTGAAACCCCCCACTGAAAGTCGTAGGATCTTTTTGAAAGTCTTGCTCGCTAAAACCCAGTCCCGAAAGGATGATCTCGGCCTTGTAATGGTCCCATTGCTTTTCAGGGGGCAGGGCTTGGATGCATTCCTTGAGAACGGTGGGTTGGGTGAAGCAAATGATCTGCTCCAGAGCATCGATGCGGTACCCTTTTGGGGAGGAAATATCGCCCGAGTCCGGCTTCTCCTGTCCCAAAATCATTTTGAACAGGGTTGATTTTCCCGTGCCGTTTTTACCCACCAATCCAACGCGTTCACCTTTGTTTATTAGAAAGGAGACCTCTTCAAACAGACTTTGGGCTCCAAATGACTTTTCAAGATTATTAGCTATGATCATTGTCGGTTTTTGAGGTACGAAAAGACTTATAAATAAAGGTATAAGTCCTAATTTAGGGAATTGCGAACGAAGGCCTAATGGAGGAAACCTGCACTATCTTTCGAGCTGTTTCTCTAAGTATAACAGAATCGTATGTCTTTAATCAAACCTGGACCAAATTTGGAATTTAGCTAGAGATATATTTACAGGAAATCTAACTTTACATCTTCTCAGTAAGGCCGATTTTACTCTTCACGAGAATGTCCGCTTTGTGTGGTGTTCTCAAGTGGTCGATGCAACACTATAATCTTTAAATAAAAAGATGGAGTGTTGTAAATGACATACAGAACCCGAATTAATTATACCCCTGCCCAGAAGCAAGAGATATGGGATCGTTGG
>JAJDAZ010000010.1 GCA_029261595.1 Nitrospinaceae bacterium
CAGGTTAAATTTGAGGGGCATATTGAACCATTATCTATCAATGTCTGTCAAGAAAAATGAGTTTGCGGTTGTAAATTCAGGAGAAGGAAATATAATGATTTCAAGAAACTGATGATCGCATTCAGGTAAATCGCCTGCTCACGACCGACCACCCTATAATTAATAGCGGCAAAACTTTATTGGAAATCTCTAAAATTAATATTTTCTGGCCTTTGCGATTACCACCCCTTTAACCTTCAGGGGCTGGTTCAGTCCAGATCAAATTTTTCGAGGCACCCTTTAGTCCTTTCCGCAGTTGGAGCATCCCTTGGAGCAAATCACATTCGAATCGCTTCCCCTCCCCGAGCCTGTACTAGAAGGTATCCGTGGGGCAGATTTCAAATATTGCACTCCCATTCAAGGTGCGGCCCTTCCCCTTGCCCTGGCGGGTAAAGATGTCGCTGGACAGGCACAAACCGGAACAGGAAAAACCGCCGCCTTTTTAATCACCATCTTCTCCCGGCTGTTGAAAAAACCACCCCAGCAACCAAAAGGTCGGGGCAGAACCGGCCCGCGCTCCCTCATCATTGCCCCCACCCGTGAACTGGCCCGGCAAATTGAAAAAGACGCCCTGCTCCTAGGTAAGTTTTGTGATCTAAATATCGTCTGCATTTACGGGGGCGTGGATTATGACAAACAGCGGAACCAGATTAAAGACGGGGTCGATATTCTCATCGCCACTCCCGGACGCCTGATCGATTACTACAAGCAAAAATTTTTCAGCCTCAAACTTGTGGAGGTTCTGGTCATCGACGAAGCCGACCGCATGTTTGACATGGGCTTCATTCAGGATCTGCGGTATCTGCTCAGAAACACTTCTCCCTATAACCAGCGCCTGTCGATGCTGTTTTCAGCGACGCTCAATTTCCGGGTGATGGAACTTTGCTACGAGCACATGAACAATCCGGAAAAGGTGACGATCGAACCTGAAAAGGCGGTGGTCGATGAAATCGCCCAGTCTCTTTACCATGTTGGCCATCACGAAAAATTCGACTTGCTGTTGGGGCTTTTGAAACAGGAAGAAGGGGAAAAGGTGTTGATCTTCTGCAACACCAAGGCGGTGGCGGAACGGTTGGAAACCAAACTGAAACACAATGGGTACAATGCCGGACAGATCTCAGGCGATCTGCATCAGAAAGCGCGTATTCGGGTATTGGAAAATTTCAGCGCGGGAGACCTGGATATATTGATCGCCACCGATGTCGCGTCTCGTGGCATTCATGTTGATGACATCACCCACGTGATCAATTTCGATCTGCCTCAGGACCCTGAGGATTATGTCCACCGCATCGGCAGGACGGCGCGCGCAGGAAAAAAAGGCACGGCGATCACCCTGTGTTGCGAAAATTATGCGGCGCACCTGGAGCGGGTCGAAGAATATATAAAAAATCAAATCCCCGTCGTCTGGGCGGATGAAGAATTGTTTCTCAAAGGAAAACCCGGAGTGCCGCCGAGACGCGTCAAAACCAAACGTCCGCCGCCACGTAAATCCTCTTCGGACAATAGACCTCCAAAAGGAAATCCAAGACGCAGACGCCCCACTGCCCGGCCCGCTCGCTGACCTGCCTCTTCCTGAAAAAAAGCAAAGGATCAATAATTTTTATGCGCGAAGGGCACGCCCGAAGCCGCATTCAATTTTCGCAGGGCTTGTCCTTTGAAAACCACACGCTCAAATTATTCCCGTTGGACTTAACATAAAACTGGTTTCCCATTTCTTCCGGGAAAGCCTCGTACATTGCATCTTCCAAGCTGACTCCTGAACTGTGGTTTGAGACCAGGTTTCCGATAAAATCGTTTTCCTGGCTCCCTTCAGTGGCGAATTCCCCTGCCTTTTTAAAAAACTTTTTTAGTTTTGTATACAGAGCCCGGTCACTCCTGTAGTCGCAAACTTTAATGGCCAGACCCTCCTGCCGTTTGCTTCGCTCCCAGGAGTTCAATATATGAACCACGCCTTTTTGGATGAGCATGTTTTTTGCCGCTTCGGTAACCAGGTTGCTTAAAGCCCCTCCCCACCCTTTCGTACTTCCCTGGTTGACCCCGTCATTGAAAGTGAGCCCCTGGTTCGGTTGCGATAAATCTATCAAGTCCCCGGACAGTTTCCCGCTCATATTGTGCCTGACATTGCGGACCAATGCGGTCCCGGTGACATCAACACTGCCATAAAAAACCAGTTTTGCGCCACCAGCCTTTGCCTTGTCTAAAATTTTACCTTTGAATTCGGAATCCTGGTCGGGAGAGTCTGTAAAATCCTCGCTGATTTGTTCCAGGAGGGAAGAAATTTCATCGTCTTTAACAACCGAGAAACCGATCGACTCCAGAGTCTCTTTAAATACCGAGTTGAACCGTTTTTGCTCGGACACCAGAAATTCGGCATTGAAGCCTGGGCCATCAAACGAATGGTTTGATGAATAGAGGAAAAACGCAATAATAATCTTCGGGTTTTCCTGTTGCCGGATCAGTGTTTCGGCCTGCTTCCTGATCAAACCGAACAGGAGGTCCGAGTTGACGGTGATGCTGTAAACGGCCCTTAAAAGCGAACCCCTTTTTCTGATGAGCTTTTGATTCTCGTCAACTACATATTTTTTATAATCATTTCCAATTTTTGTTTGAATATAATCGTAGGCGGGAGTCCCGCTATTCACACCCATTCTTCCCAATGCTTCTCCTACAGCGTACTTTCGGGCATTCACCAGAACTTCTTCTTCTGATTTTCCCGTCACCTTGAAATCATGGATTGGAATTTTGCCGACGTTAAAGGCATGAACTCCGGAAGGAATTAAAAACAAAAGCGCTAAAAAAAAAGAAAACAACAGCTGGCAGGGAGAAAAAGGAGAGGTGTTCATAGGGATTTCTTCATCCTGTAGGGCTAAAAATAAGGAGGCTGTTTTCCTACAACCACTCGAATAAATCCTTAACTTCGGGAACATTTTTATAATGTTCAAAAATGGAGGTTTTTGCATGGGTGAACGCATTCATGAGCCCGGTGTAAAGATAAATATCCGACTCCTTCGTCCCTTTAGGATATGATACATTCCTGCCGTTATCTTTGTAAACGAGAGGGGGGCTTTCACCCTTTTTAAGTTTTTTTCCCAGTTCGGCATCCTTCTGAATAGGTCCAATTTTTACAAATATTAACGCTCTATAAAAAATTGTTTTCAGATTAATTATATTTTCTTTTTTAGGGACAATCTTTTGAGGTCGAAGCCAAACTTCAATTTTATTTTTTGGGGCAGGAAATATTTCTTCCCCCACATTGAATTGGGCCCCACAGGGATTGCCCGCAAAAACTTGTCCCGCATCTTCTGTTTTGTTGTAAGCCGCCCTGGCATGGTTGATTGCTCTTAAAATAATTTCCTCAATATGGGCGCTATATTTTTCATCGCCAACCTGAAAGGGAAGCAGAGCAATTTCTTTACCAAAATGAGAACTTGCTACATAAGATGAAAAAAGTTCGTATTCTGAGAAATCATTCAAGAGTGGTGGATCTTTCCTTTTAACTTTCGGGAGAATTTTTGCCTGCACCACGGCTAAATTCTCCTCCGCCAACAACGCTTCATTTTCAAATCTCTTTTCAATCTGCTGAACGTTAACTGCCTTTCGGATCACGTCATTTAAAATGTCGTCGGTTAAGGCTTTTCTTTCCTCCGCAAGAGTTTCTATAAATTCGGCGTTAGCGGTTTTGGTCCCATCCACATCGAAACTTCCTCCAAAAGAAACCCAGGTTTGACGGGAGTAAACCACTTTTCTATCAGCGCCACGGACCACATAAAAGGTAACGAAAGGAATTAGAGTGAGCTTGTATCCTTTTTTTTCCTCCTCGAGAAAAACAAAAACTTTATCGAGAGTGAAAAATGCAATATTGAGCTGGCAGAAGTCCAGCTCCTGTCCATCTTCGACCGTCGATGCCGATTCACTGATGGCGTCGAACGTAATCAGGCCCTTTGTGGTCAGGGCACTATTAATTTCGCCAAACAGTTCCAGCCAGTCCCGCCTGTCAAAGGCTTCGCAAAGGGCATTGAAATAATGATCTTCGATATCGTCTGATTCGGTGAGAGATGATTTTTGCGGACAATTAGTTGCAGATGATCCAGCAAAGGCACCTTTATAGATCCCGTCAAAGAAAATAACCTGACGCAAATCCACGGCATCGGCAGACCCAACAAGGAAAAAAGCTACAAACCCCATCTTTATTAAAACGATTTTAAGAATTCCCCGCATCCGCCCAACTCCTCAAATTAAGACCCTCCACCATGGCCTTGAAAAAATCCATTCATCATCTCGCAAGTTATCAATCATTGCGTATCCGGATAAATTTCCTTTCTCCATTTTTTGGCGCACTCGGGATCTCTTCCGCATTTAATAATCTCTGACATGTCCTGCACCTCTTCCGCAGCTTTATCCGGCGCCGTTTGCCTTTGCGCATCAAACATCGTGGATTGCACTCCGCTGGTATCCGGGGTGGCGCATGCGGTAGAAAGTAAAAACAGTGTCAACATGATTCCAATTTCAATGTACCATTTCATACCCTGCCAATCCTTTCGCGATCGCGGCCGGGACAACCAACCGCAGAAAAAATTTGGACAAACCCGGACTTAAATTCATAGAATTTACCTGAGGGTCCATCAATGGATTGAATAGTTCGATCCCGCCTGCCTCGAACTGTTTAATCAATGCCCCTTATCTTCCATGCAGAAGTCGTAGATTTCCTGCCGTCTGAGATTTCTGGTGATGTTTGAACCTCCAAAGCCCCGGGCGGATTCGTCGGCTTGTTTATTGCAGGCCGCCACATCAAAAGAAAACCCACCTCTCACGGCTTCCTCCACAACCGGACTTCCCCCCTGCCAGAAGTTGTTTACGCTCTCCTGGACAACGGTTTCCTGCTGTTCGACAACTGCTTTTTCGGCAACTACTGGTTCGCTTTTAACCACTGTATTATTTTTTTCTTTGCTTTCAATTTCTTCCAAAGGCATATTCCAGATGTCATCGAATGGATTGCTGGATATTTCCACTCGGGCCACTTGAACTTCTTCGAACTCTGGCAGAGGTTCATCGGCAAACGGGTTTTCCAGGTTCTCCGCGCCCTTTGCTACCTGAAGTTCCTGGTTCTGGTAGTAACCTTCATGTTCGTCAACGTAAAGTTTTTTTAGACGCCACACTAATTGATTATTCCCCTTGGCCTGCCATTGTTTGGATGCCTCGATATCTGTTTTAAGTTTAACGGCTAGTTGTTCAATGGAATCCGCGTATTGCTCAAACTCCTTACTTGATCTTTCAAAATTTTCCGCCAGCTCAGCAGCTCCTGCAGCGCCTTGGAAAGCCAGCGCTATAGAAGTCGCCTGAAGCGCAGCATTATTTGAATTAACGGCACCATAAATACCAATACCCATTTTCAAAAGGTCAAAAGCGCCTTGCTGTTGCGTCTCCTGAGCAAACACCTGGAATTCTTGAGTGGCGATAGTGATTTTTTGGTTAATAATTCCGCTCTGATTAGTGATTACGCTGTAGTAATCCTGCATCTGTTTTATTTTATTTTCTCTTTTCAGAGCTAACTTTTCTGTTTCCAGTATTGCAAGAGTCTCTGCTTTTTGCGCCCGATCCTCTGCAAGAATTTTCTGCATCCTTTCAGACTTCTCTTGTATTCGTTCAACTCTGGCTTTGACCACCAGGGAATAATCATCGATACTTGTACTGTCATCCCTGAATTTTGACCCAATATTTACAATGTTTGACCGGAGTTGATCGATTTTTTCAGCATCGGTCACCACCCCATAATCGCCTCCTCTTTGCGCCTCCACCAGGCTATAGGTAACGTCAACCAATCCTTCCAACATATACAAAGCTTTCTGCAACTCGAACATCCATAATTTTCTTCTAAATGCGGCTTCCTGGTTCTGTTGCTGATTTTGTTGCTGTTGTTGAGGGGTTAACTGCTGAGCATTCTGGGCCGGAGGATTGGGATTATTATAGTTTTCATCCAGACTCTTCCCAAAGGCTTCCAGAGATTTATCAATAGTTGACCAAAAATTCTGCTGGGCCGTGGCATTCACTGAACTGAGGCATATCAACACTGAAACTGTTATGGCTATCCGTATCATTTTATTCATCGCTCAACCTCCCTTTTCCAAATTCCAAATCACAGGCATGGGTCGGATAATTTATTTAAAAATTAAAAACTCGTAAATCAAACTATTTTATGGGTATTCAATGGCCGCCATTATATTCACGGATTTCAAAGTCGATTGTTCACTCAACACTTTAATGCCTTCAATTTCGTCCACAGCGGCCATTTCCTTCTTGAGGGTATCCACAAAATTATTTACCCCTGATGAAGCAACGGTGAATTTATAATTTGCTACGAACTGGGCCTCGTCGAAACTTTGGCTGGGCTCCGTCCCGATAATATCTTTTATGATCCCACTCAGCGTGTGAAAAACATTGTCGTCGATTATTTTAGCGACCGTTAATTTAAACGGTTTTCCTTTCGATTGACTGGTGAGAATAGACTTTACTTCCCTGGCCGTTTTTTTAGCCAGTTTTCCCGCCAACCGGTTGATGGATTTTATTTCGGCCATTCGTTTGTTGGGACCCTTGCCAGTGATTTCCTTGCCATTTTCCTTCATCAAGGATTCTTCATTTCTCAAATCACTGACATGAAAACTATTTAGAATAAAAACAACTTCATAGAATCCCTTGGAATTCACCCCGACGTCTATGACTTCATAATCCATTTCAACTTTGTATTCGCCGTTCGCCCTTGCGGAAGCCATGCCCCCAAGAATTTCTCTGGAACTGAGGGAGGATCGGCCATCGGATTCATCCAGATTTTCTTCCAGATGGTCTTGAGTTTCCTCAACTTTATGCTTTAAGGCATTCGCCCTTTTCTTTTTTATTTCCAGATACTCTTCTTTTGAAAAGACGGTGAATTTTTGTTTTTGAAACGCTCCCATGAATATTGAAGTTACAGGATCCTTTTTGTCCTCAAACACCAATACGGGCATTTGCTCCGCGAAAATCCCTGATGGGAAAAATGCCAACAAAACAAAAATTAAAGACAGTCCGCCGACCGCTCTTGGTATGCTGAATTTCTCCGATAGAAAAACCATCCGGTTCATTCCCTACAAGCTCCTGAGGCTATCCTTAATTTTTGCGTCCAGTTTTTCTTTGATTCTCGAAGTAATATGGCCCACTTTACTAGAAATTTCATTTTTTTCAGTAAAAACCCCATCATTTTTTAGCTGAAGGCCTTTTTTCAGATTTCCGTTGGCCGTTTCATACACATTCAACTCCAGTTTTCCCTCAATGCCGCCCACCACTCCACCTTCGCCAGGTTCCGACACCTGGATGGAATAATCCATTTCCATCACATAATCGGCGCGCTCCACCATACCGCCCTCACCTCTTTTGGTGAGCCATTGGGCCGCCTTTTTGTTCATTGATGGGTTGTTGATCCATTCTATTTGTTGCCGGGACAACGCATCACCGATCGCAGACTGCAAGGACGGGATATGGCTTTCGGCTAATTTTGCGTAAGGCCCCTCGCCATTTTTTACAATCAAAATGAATTTTTTGGCCGTTACATTCAATAAATCGAAAGGAGCCAGATGGGCGGGAATATTCACCGCAGTGGTCGTATGAACCTGTTTGTCTTCGCCTGCCAAAAGTTGCATGGTTATCTGGTATTGATCGTTCACCCTGACAACTTCCGTTGTGACGGTCCAATGGGTGAAAGGCTTTTTTTCCTTATGAACCTCGGTGTATTCCTCCCACATATTCACCAGCGCCTGATGAATGTGGCCGGCCAGTTTGGTCTCTGGGTTCTGCTTGAAAACAGGCCTTTCAATGTAAAAAAATTGATCGATTCCAGTAAAATCAGCATCCTCCACCAGCTTTTGCAGATGGTCATCAAAGCTTTCTCTAAAAAGAGATTTTCTTTGCACCTCCAGCCGCTTGACGCTATAGGAAGCTAATTTTTTTTTGCTTTCCGTATCTAAAATTTTAGTGTAAAGCTTGGCTTTTCCCCCTTTTATACGGATAAACCCTGAAAGTACAAAAGGTGTTTTATAGGCTAAAAATGGAGGCACGGTAAGCTTTGCATTCCCTTCGAGACATTTAATTAGTTCCTCCCGCAAGTATCGGCTGAGAGGAATGATTTTGCCTTCCTTTTTGGTTTTGATGATATCCACCGAAACCATCACCTCTTCCTGCTGAATATCCTTTTCAAGGTTTTTCACGACATCGCAGGCCAACGCATGAACATAGGGGCGATTATTTTCGTTTGCGGCTCCTAATCCAGGCACTAACAAAAGAAAGCTCAAAAAAGCGATCAACAAATATTTTCTTTCATTAATCATCTGAACCTTCAGCCCGGAAAAGGAGCGCATACGGTTTTAGTTTGCTTAAATCAAACTCTCTGGCTAATGATCGCCGGACAAATATCCGTCAGAAGACTTACTGCTGGACATTCCGTCGTCGGAAGATCGTCCGCCGGACGAACCCCCTCCATAAGGCTTCGTCCCTGAAGTATCACCGCCAGAAGTTTTGCTTTTGGACGTTCCATTTCCGGAAGACGTGCCTCGGGGCATGCGACCGGTGGATAAGTAGTCGTCAAAAAGTCCACTCGCTTCTACTCCAAAATCGTTAACCACATCCATCACCAGCTGGCGGAGAGCGCCATTCACCTCCGCCAGACCAGCGTCTCCATGGACTTCGGTCGACCCCTGACGGGCATGCCTGAAAACCAGCTTTCCCCGGTTGGCATCCACCAGCCATGAATCGACCCTGGCAACTAAAATGCGATTCCCATTCTGGGCTTTATTTCTCTTATGGGTTTGAATGTCCAAAAAAAGAACGAATGGCCTTCTTTCCCGACTGGCGACCGCCATACCTTCACTGACCATATTGATAGATCCGCGAGCGGTAAACTCATCCGTCACGACCGGGGGATAGAGCACGTTGACGCCAATATCCCACAATTGCTTCGAGACTATATTACCGGCCTCCACAGCCCATTCAGAACTATGAGAAAGGGAGCTGTTGGTTTTCTTAAAAACCTCCAAAACAGCTGCCGTTCTATATCCAGGGTCCTGAGGTATTTCTACCTGGCCTGGTGAATGCGTTGTGCAGGCTGATAACATGAGCAATCCCACTACGCTCAGTAATAACTTCATGAATCAGACTCCTTATCACAAGTGAATATTTCTAATTATCGACGTGACCTTCTGATTCTGGTTTTTGAAAAAGTAATGCTGTTGCCTCGACTGCTGGTAGTGACCCTGATTCCAAGATCGTCCAAAATCAATTCGAACTCAGAGGTCAATGCCGACATATCAGCTGTGGAGTTATATTCCACTTTAGCCGAACGCGCTGTCTTTTTTATCTGTCGGTGAGAAGCATACCCATCAACCTGGGAAAAAGCATCGAGCGTGTCCTCTAATTCATTGATACTGAATTTCCGGAATACGAGGGTAAAAATGCCACCCACTTCTTCACGCCGGTCTACATGGGCCAAGAGTTGCTCTCCCAGTTCCTCTGCCGCCTGTGCGGCGATGTCCTTAACAGCCTCTCCAGCGGCTTCGGCAACCTGAGCTTTTTTAAAAGGCGCTCGCACCAGCACGGGAATTTCGGTGCTCACGTCCACGTACCCGGCCTGGCGTGCAGATGCGTCAACAAAAAAGGCCTCGATCGTAATTTGCCCTTTAATCTTTTTATGCCCGCGAAGACCTTCCATCCACGGTGTGACCACAAAAATCACTGCGACATCAGCGCCGCTCTGTCTGGCGACTTCAGCTATCTCTGCTTTGGACCTGCGACCCCCGCGGTCGTCATAGGTATCCATGGAAGCGACCGTTTCATTTTTTATTTCAAGGTCGTAATCCTGCTGGAGCACCTCGACCACCTCCGCCATGGTTCTTTTGAAAACACGGCTTTTGCGCGAGAGGGATTCAGGAAATTCTTTTTGCCCAAAAAACATGACAACGAGTTCATCCAAAGCATACGATGGAGCCGGGGTGATGAAGCCCGGCAATGAAAGCATCAAAAATGAGATGGTTGTTAAGATAAATTTTCGCATTGTACCCTCCTTCTGTTTTAAAAATTATGTTGAAATAAAATTTCTCTACATCTCTATAAAACCTGTATCACTTCTATCGGTAGGTCCGGTTCTGAATTTGGTGATGAAAATATTGGTCCGACTGAAATTGATATTGTATTGAAAATCAGCATCGTCCAGAATTCTTTTCAATTCCTTAATAAATTCATTGCGATTTGCCTTGATAAATACCTGCGCTTTATAAGATCGCGCTGTTTGCCGACGCGGCCTCAACTTTGAAAATCCTCTCATGGACTCTATAGCCGACACAATTTCCTGGATCTCATCCTTATTAAATTTTTTCAACAGGAGGTCATGTCTTCTGGTCCCTATAGACCCTTTGCTGAAATATTTCCCCAGAGTTGACTCGGTTATTTCCGCGGCCTGGCCTACGGCAGTTTGTATCGCCTTATACCTGGCTTCCTGACGAGTGGCAAAGCGTCCACTGCGCGGGTATTCGGCGTCGGTTTCAATTTCATACGAGTCTATTTCCTCCTCGGTCTCCGTATCAAAAATAGAGACTGTCATCTGACAGGTGACGAGTCGATTTTCGAATTTCGTTCCCTGATTGATTTTCAAATCGAAAACAACGGCATGCTCGGCACCCAAATCCGCCGCCACCTCAAGAGCATCCCTCACACTCATGGTTCGCATTTTCGTCCGGCTACGCCAGGATTTCCGTCTGGATTCTTTATCCCTTCCGAACATGGAATTACGAATCACTTCGTAACCATGGTCGTTCTCAATGTTGTTTTTCAGTTCAAAGTAGGCAAAACGTGCTTCCCTGGTCCTTGCGGATAAATGGGAGGGTGTCGTTCTTTTTAAAAATAACGCCAAGCGACCATTATCATCCCCTGCAATCCAACCCTCTTTCTTTCTGAAGTAACTTCTCAACTTTCGTTTGTTGATCTGGACATCGAGAGTCACCCGGGTTTCACCTTTGTCTTTTCTGGTGGATATGACCTCGAAATCCTCGATGTAGCCATCCACATCCTCAAATACCTCGCTGTCCAATCGGTCACGGTGTTTGGTGAACTCCGAGGACGAAATATGTCTTGAAAGGGCGCTTTCAACGGCATTTCTTTTTGCCCTGTCGACTGCGACCGAACGGGATTCTCCCGAACCCGAAACGATGAGAGCCCAGGCGGCGCCAGGGGCCGACAAAAGAAATACCAGGGCAAGAACCATCAGCGTCCTGAATAATTTATTAATGTACATGGGATCCTCCGAGTGAATGTTTTTATATATTTGTTTCATGTTTAAAATCCCCGGTTCCTGATCAATGTCACGCAAATATTTATCGATCCGTGTTTACCTGATTAAATGCCTTCAGCACTTTTCCCGTGATTGCGTCCATATAGAGCATATAATCCTCTTCACGGTTCTTGGATATCCGGATTTTTCTGCAAAGATGAAAACCATCATCCGCAGGTAAAATCCCCAATTGGGAGGCCCCTTTTTGAGTCCCCCCATCTAAATGCCTGGTGGCTTTTTCAACCAGGGAGGGAACATCAAAAACCGGCTCAATGGGAGTGTTAATATTTTTGAAGAAATATCCTGTCAAAACAACGCCTCCATTTTGGGGTGAAACCCTGACGATGATGTTTCCTCCAAAAACTTTCAGCTTCTTATACAATTGCTGAAAATGATAAACCGCGTTTTCTCCGCTGACATTTTTCTTGCTCAACACAAAGTCATCATTGAACCGACCACTGCCCAGGCTCAACAAAAAACTTTTAGGCGGATTACCTACATTTTCCTTGCCCACTCGGAATGATTCCAACACAGAGGATTTCCGATAAGCTTCTCCATCATTGACATTATTCAAGTTGTCAGTGGGGGAAGGGATATCGGGTGTTTCGGCCATTTTTCCAAAATCATGAGCCTGAACGTTTCCCGCTACGGTGAGCAAGAAAAGAAGCGCCAATAACGGTGGGCTTAAAAAAGTTGAAACATTTAATTTCATTTTATTAATTTTCATAGTTAAGTTCTTTTTTTAAAATTAAAGGTCGCCTAAAAATCCATCATCCGAATCAAAATTTTCTGCTGGCCTTTTCTTCTGAGCAGGTTTTGGTGCAGTGGGTTTACCGGGTTTCTTTTCAGGAGCAGGTGTGCTTTTCTGCTTGGTGACAGTATCCGGGCTTTTTTCCTTTGGAGCGGGCGACGATTGTTTTGAGGATCCGATTATCTTTTCGTCAACCTCAAGCTTCACCGCCTTCCAGGCGAGAAGGACTTTGCGTGCATCTTCATCTCCATAAAGATCTTTTGCGGCCAGAATAAAACCTTTCGCACAATCTATGTATTGAGACCTTTTGGTGAGATAAGTTTTATTGGCTCTATAAGCTATCACAACCGCTTTATCCATTCCAAGTCCCGGGACAGCAACACCATTATGTTCACCCCCCTCAACCATCAGATAAAAAGCCTTGTTTCCCACACCACTATTCGTATGAACTCCTCCGTGGTCCTGTTTCCCGGAAAACCAGTATTCCCCCTTATAGGTATCGGGGTTGCCCCGCTTTTTGGGTTGGTCCATAAAGCGGGTTCCACCTTTTTCCCTTTTATTGGCCGGTGAAACAATATCCTCGGCATTCGCCCAGTCAAAGTTTTCCCGGTCATAATAATATTCCACCGCCGTTCCCATCATGTCCGAGAAGGACTCATTGATTGCCCCGGATTCATTCAGGTATTCCAGGCAGGAGGTGTTTGCCGTGATGCCGTGGGCCATTTCGTGGCCAGCGACATCCAGTGCCCCGGCCCAATTTTTAAAATGACCCGTTTTGGTTTTACTGTTCCATGAGCCTGGGAAAAATAGCAGAACATTGACTCCTGGGATAAAGGAAGCGTTGTCCACCATTTTTCGACCATTTTTAACCATGATGGCGTTTACAAAAACTCGGATCAACCCGCCTCTACCGTCCAGGCTGTCACGCTTTAATTTATCTCTCATAAAATCATTGAACATTTCAATGTGACGATGCGCCGATACGGCGGCTTTTGCCTGGTCACCCCAATTATCTTTATCTTTACTCAGGACAAATTCTGCGGATTTTTTCTTTTCTCCTTTTTTGGCTGGACCCAATATGTCTTCCTTTTTTGCATCCATAATCATAGTGTTATTCTTAACGTTAAATAAGACGTACTCCTGCGCTGTAAATGGTGCCACTAAAAATGGAACGCGTTTGTCGGCCAGGTTAATACCGGAACCCTTTTGCGGTTTAACATTGATTTTATCTTTGCTATTTTTGCCGCCCCCCCCACAAGGGTCTTCCGCCGCATGAATAGAATTCATCGACTCCGAGGATAAGGAAATTTTCGCCCCTCCGCGCATCGAACGAGAGGGATTGAAACTATCCACCAGACTGAAGGCCCGCAAAATTTCTCCAGTCGTTGCATCCAGATAAACCGCATGGGGTTCAAATATATTCTTTGAGACGGTGAATCGATAAGCAAGTCGAGCCCCTGACTTTACGGGTAAAATTCCTAGTTTTCCGGATACGGCGGACTCCTCTCCAAATTTGTCCTTTAGTATAGAAATGGCCTTGCGTTTGGAAATTTTCGGTTTTTTGTCTACATTGATATCTTTGAACAAGAACCCCATTTGATTGACAGAGGTATTGTCGGTGCGTACGACAACTTCGCCTCCGAACACCTCAAGACCATTAAATTTTTGCTGACTCTTCACAAAAGTCGCGCCCATTTCCTGCTTTTTCCATTTGGTCTCCAGTTTGGACCCCAAAAACCCACCGTCTCCAGCCATCATTGAATTAACATCGGCTGAACCTTCCCCTTCGGCCAAAAAATAGGAAGTGTCCATTCTGGAGTCATTCAAAAAAGAATCGTCCGAGTCCTGATTTTCGACCATGCCCAAAAAATCATTTTCCTCACCGCCGGTAAAAGCCAATAGTTGCGGTGGGGCCAAGAGAGAAAAAATCAGGCTGATGAGAACACAATGTTTTGTATAAGTCTGCCAGTTGCTAAATTTCACTTTCCACCCCCTGCAATTCAAGATTTTGCTTAGTATGTTTGTTGAAGGTTCTGAGCCCCGTATCTTCGAGCTTCGGGTTCTCATATTTTTACTCCTTAAGAATTAAAGATCGCCTAAAAACCCATCTTCAGATACCAAATCATCTTTTCGTTTTTTCTTTTTAGGCACACCAACGATCTTTTCATCAACCGCAAGATTTACCGCCTTCCAGGCGAGAAGGACTTTGCGCGCGTCTTCATCCCCATACAAATCTTTTGCGGCGAGAATAAAACTTTTCGCGCAATCGGTGTATTGCGACCTTTTTATCAGATAATTTTGATTCGCCCGGTAAGCGATTAATACCGCCTTATCCATTCCGATTCCCGGGACGGCAACGCCATTATGGGTCCCACCTTCGACCATCAAATAAAATGCTTTGTTTCCAACACTGCTATTGGTATGAACCCCTCCATGGTCTGCCTTTCCCGTATACCAGTATTTTCCACGGTAGGTGTCTGGCATATTTCTTTTGTTTGGATGGTCAATAAACCGGAGCCCGCCTTTTCTCGATTTGTTGGCAGGTGAAATAATGTCTTCGCCCAAAGCCCAGTCAAAATTTTCGCGGTCGTAATAATATTCCACCGCCATGCCCATCATGTCTGAGAACGACTCATTGATTGCACCTGACTCATTCAGGTATTCCAGGCATGAGGTATGGGCGGTGATGCCGTGGGCCATTTCGTGTGCGGCAATGTCTAAAGAGCCCGCCCAGTTTTTAAAATTGCCCGTTTTGGTTTTTTCATCCCATGAGCCGGACAGATAAACCATAGTATTCATGGAAGGGTTAAAAAAAGCGTTATCCTTATATTTACTGCCATCCTTTTTAATTTTTATTGCGTTAACGATGGATCGTACCAGGCCACCTTTATCGTCCAAATTGTCCCGTTTGAGTTTGTCATTCATGAATTCGAGAATCATCTCAATATGATGATGCGCCGAAATGGCGGCTCTAGATTTATCACCCCAGTTTTCTTTATCCTGGCTACTGACGATGGTTGCCACGCTTTTTTTCTTTGAGCCATCTTTTCCTGTGGGTCGATAGATGTCCGTGAATTCAGCATCAAATACGATCGTTCGTTTATTATTGTTCCACAGCGTGTACTCCCTGGGCTCCATAAAACCGTCCGGATCAGAAGACGGGGTCACTGAAAAAGGCACGCGCCTGCCAAGCAAATCAATGCCGGACCCCGCTTCCGATTTTCCAGGAAATTTCTTTTCATTATTTTTGCGTGTCCCATCGCATGGGTCCTTAGCCGCTTGCAAGGAATCCATTAATTGGGGCGAGAAGGACAATTTCTCCTTTACCTGCAGGGAACGTGAGGGATTAAAGTTATGCACCTGACTGTAAACACGAAGAAACTCACCTGTCGTTCCATCCAGATACACCGCATAGGATTCATAAATATTTTTTGAAACGGTGAATCGATAAGCAAGCCGGCTCCCCGACTCCACGGGCAAAATTCCAAGTTTGCCGACAGCGACGGACTCATCACCAAATTTTTCTTTTATAAAAGCAATGGCCTGGTCTTTGGAAATTTTTGGATTTTTATCCACCTTGATGTCCTTAAACAAAAATCCCGTATGATTGACTGAGTTTTTGTCGGTCCGCACCACCACCTCACCTCCAAAAACCTCCAGCCCATTAAATTTTTGCTGGCTCTTCACAAGGGTCGCGCCCATTTCCTGCTTTTTCCATTTCGTCTCCAGCCTGGACCCTAAAAACCCTTCATCCTCAGCCATCAATAAATTTAAGTCCGTTTGATCCATTCCCTTATCCAGGGATTCAATACGACCTGTCCTGGAACTATTTAAAAAAGAATCGTCCGCGCCCAGTTTTTCAATCAACCCGGAAAAATCACTTATATCATTGTCGGTAAACGCCATTAATTGCGTTGGAGCAATGACAAAAATAGCCAGGTTCATGAGAAAAAATTGTTTTGTGTAAACTATCCAATGACGAAATTTCATTTTCCGCCTCCCCACCCTTCAAGACTCAACAAAGTCTTTATTTTTAATTTTAGAAGTTTCAATTTTCTAAAATTTTTCATAATCAAAGGTCGCCTAAAAACCCTTCCTCTGACAGTGAATTATCTTCTGGTTCTTTTTTCCTGACGGAATCCGGTTCCGTGGGTTTGTCAGGTTTCTTTTCGCTGGGAGCAGGAGCAGGAGCAGGAGCGCTTTTCTTCTCTTCAGCGACTTTTGGGCTTTTCTTCTGGGGAGCAGGTGCCGCTTTTTTGGGAGTTCTAATTATCTGATCGTTGACCTCAAGTTTTACCGCTTTCCAGGCGAGAAGAACCTTGCCCGCATCTTCATTCCCATAAAGATCTTTTGCGGCCAGCACAAAACTTTTTGCGCAATCTATATACTGCGACTTTTTAGTTAGATAGTTTTGATTGGCTCGATAAGCGATCAATACCGCTTTGTCCATTCCTAGCCCCGGAACAGTCACCCCGTTATGATTTCCCCCCTCAACCATCAAATAAAATGCCTTATTCCCGACACCGCTATTATGATGAATTCCACCATAATCTCCTTTTCCCGAATACCAGTTTTTTCCTTTATAGGTATCGGGTTGCCCCCTCTTTTGCGGATTATCCATCAACCGGAACCCACCTTTTAGAGCTTTAGTGGTAGGCGTTACTAATTCCTCGGCCATACCCCAGTTAAAATTTTCCCGGTCATAATAATATTCCACGGCCGTTCCCATCATGTCTGAGAAAGACTCATTGATAGCCCCGGATTCATTAAGGTATTCCAGGCAGGATGTATTGGCGGTGATGCCGTGGGCCATTTCGTGTGCGGCAAGGTCCAGAGCCCCAGCCCAATTTTTAAAATTGCCCGTTTTAGTTTCGGCATTCCAAGAACCAGCGTAATACATCATGATGTTTTGGCTGGTAACAAAAAAAGCACCGTCCACCATTTTTTTGCCATCCTTCAAAATTCGAACCATATTTACAAAAGATTTAATCTTTTCATTTTCATGATTCAGAAATTTACGCTTTAACTTGTCATTCAAAAAATCAATAAATATCTCAGCGTGGTGATGAGCCGAAATGGCAGCTTTGGACTCGTCACCCCAGTTTTCTTTATCAGCGCTAAAGACCCAGGTTGCCTTATTTTGTTTTTTCGGGCCGTCTTTTTTAATAAATATGTCCTTGGATTTAGCATCAAAAATAATATTATTTTTTTTAGTGTTCCATAGCGCAAACCTCCCATCTTTAAACGGGACCACTGAAAAAGATACTCGCTTGCCGGCCAAATCAATGCCGGAGCCTTTTAAAGGCTTTATGTTTAGCTTTTTTTCAGCTTTCTTGCCTTGCCCACCGCAACGATCTTCTGCTGCGCCAAGGATATTCATTAAATCAGGGTCGAGGGGAATATCATCCACTCCTTGCAATGCACTTGCGGGATTGAAACTGTCCACCAGACTAAAAGCTCTCAAAATTTTTCCGGTCATTCCGTCCAGATAAACCGCATACGATTCATAAATACTTTTTGTAACGGTGAATCGATAAGCAAGCCGGGCTCCAGATTTTTCGGGTGATATTCCAAGTTTGCCGTCAATGATCGACTCATCGCCAAATTTTTCTTTTATTAAAGCGATGGCCTGGTCTTTTGAAATTTTTGGATTTTTCTCCACCTTGATGTCTTTAAATAAAAATCCCATTTGATTGATTGAGTTTTTGTCGGTACGCACAACGACCTCCCCGCCAAAAACCTCCAACCCGTTATACCTTTGCTGGCTTTTCACAAGAGTCGCGCCAAATTCCTCCTTTTTCCATTTCGTATCCAATTTGGACCCTAAAAAACCCTCATCCCCGGCTATCAAAGAATTTAACTCCACATTGTTCATTCCGTCAGTCAGAACGCTGTAGTGGTTCCTTCTGGAGGCATTTAAAATTGAGTCGTCTGAATCTAATTTTTCAATCAACTCCATAATTTTATTTTTTTCGTCGCCAGAAGAAGCCAAAAGTTGCGACGGGGCAATGAGGATAAAAACCAGGCAAAGAAAAACACAATGTTTTGGGGAATGTTTCATATATTTAAAATTCATCTTCCACTCCTTAACATTATAGATTCATCCAATATTGCAATTGAACTAATGAGAACATTCAATATAATTTTTTTAATGATTACTCTAAAATTCAAATTGTTCAGTATAAATCATAAAACCATCCGCTTATCCGGGCACCGAAAGCAAGAAAAGGTTTCCCTGAATAGTATTATTTGAACTCCAAGTTTCACGATAAAGTATAAATTTCAACAATCCGCCTTCATCAAGAAATATACTTAAGAATCAAATGACCTCTGGTCACTTGATAAGTCGAAAACTGGACTTTAGCGATGCATGCATGCGCCCATTCATGCGTGCATGCATGCACAACTCCCGCGCCCGTGCATGCAAAAAATTTTCTCAATCTATTAATTAGACACTGTTTATCCGCATTTATTCGCTCTGCAAAAGGGTCTACCCTAAGCAATTGATCTTGTTGGCTTAAGTAATCCATTGAAGCTTCCTGCAGATACCGTGCATGTGAGTTAATCATGATCTATATCCTCTAAAAGCCAAAACTGACTTGTCCTTCGATACTATTACTAATAATGCTCCAAGGTATTACGTTAAATTTATATTCAATTTTTATGCCTAAATTTCCCGGACCCGGTTCTTTGATCATCAAGCGTGATTTTTTTGGTTTACCTTTATTGCTCACTTAAGTTATGGTTTTTGCCTTGGTGGATTTTTATTGGAATTTTTGGTTACGGTATAAAAATTGCTTTTTATTAAATCAAGCCAACTCTTTTTAGAGACGCACCCATTCATGCCGGCTAAAAAACTATAGAGGAAACTTATTATGAAAACTCTAATGCGCTTTCATCTGACAGGGTTTCTGTTCATTATGGCAACCATCACTTTTATTCAGTTACCTGAGCAGACATTAGCCTGCAATATGGAAAATAATACTTTTCCCGATTCCTCTTGCGCATCGAAAATAACCCGGCCAGCCACCGGGCTATTGATCGCAGGGCCAAACCAGGAGGTTTTAAACGCGGCCCGAGGAAATATCTTGATTCCAGTAGAAAATACTGAAAATTCAAAAAGCTCAGAAAAAACTATCTCTGTTTCGACAGATAAACCAACTTCAACTGATAATCCAAATTCTGAAAAAAATGGGGGAAAAGTTACAGCCAAAGACGATATCGGCAAAAAATTTAAACCGGAAACGCCTATCGACAGCATTGTATCTCATGGCATAAAAAAATAGATTAGCCGGCAAACACCAAGCCTTTTCCAAAAACGGGCTAAAAAAAATAGAGGGATATTTTGCACATTAATTCTATTACAAATCATATGATTGCCAAAGAATTAAAATGACTAAGTATATCGCAATCGGGATAACCGGAGCCTTAATCGCAATTTTATCGCAAACGTTTTTTCCTGGTTTTTTTGGATCGCTGGAGCAAGAGACCTATGATAAAAAATTAATCTTCCGCGGGTCCGTTCCTACCCATTCTGACCTGATCGTGATAGACGCGGACTCCTCCAGTAAAAACTTGCTGGGGCTGAAAAAATGGAACCGGGCCGTCTATGCTGAAATAATTGATGCTCTCAAGGAAAAGGGCGTTCAGGAAATTATTTTTGACATTGTATTTGACCTTCCCACCGAGAATAAAGAGCAAGACCGACGCCTTGTGGCATCCACTCAAGCGGCCAGCAATGTCGTGTTCCCAGCGGAAGCCCGATTGCCTGCGCCGGGGGAGACGGAATCCCGGCCAAATTTATCGGATAGCAGGACACCCCAGTCTCAGCCCGCCTTTCCTGAGAAATTTATTGCAGAATTCCCCCTGGAAAACCCGAATTCCAAAAATTTCAAATCCATAGTCACGTCTCCCGAAAGCATCAACATCAATTATTCATTTGACGAACTGGTTCAGGTCAGTCATGGCATGGGGCATGTCGCCAAAAACTCCGATCCCGATGGGGTTGTTAGAAGAGTGCCGCTTTACATCCGGCATCAAGGGCGCCTCGTTCCATCACTCGGCCTTGTGGGGGCAATTAAGTATTTAGAGCCTTCCCATGTTGAATTCCAGGAATCGGCCCTTCTCCTTAAAGAAGTTCGATTGCCGGGAAACGACGATTCCAGGAACATCCGTATCCCAATGGACTCTCAGGGACAAATGTTGATCAACTATGCCGGCCCCTGGGGGACGTTCACCCATATCCCGGTGGCCGCCCTATTGGGAAAAACATCCGATTTAAATAAAGAGCACTTTAAAGGGAAGCTGGCTCTCATCTTAAGAAATGACGTGGGAGGCGATCTTCAGTCGATCCCCTTACAAACGTCCTACCCTGGAGGGGGCATTCACGCGAACATCATCAATACGATTTTGACGCAGAATTTTTTGCATGCCCCGCCTAAATCAGTTCACATCGGGATCATCCTTTTCTTAAGCCTCGTCGCTTCTACTTTATTTTCATTCCGAAAATATTCCTTTCAACTTTTTGGTATTGGGCTTCTGGCCGCGACATACATAATTGTCAACGTATGGCTGTTTTTTAATGGCGTGGTCATCGAACTGTTCGTGCCGGTTTTATCCATTCTGGTCAGCGGATTGCTGGCCTCCTCTTATAACGGCTACCGGGAAAATAAAACCCTCATTCTCCTGACGGTGGAAAAAAAGAAACTGAATCAGCAATTGGCAGGTATCGAAAAACAACTGGCAGGAAAAACTGCGGAATTGGAACAAATCCAAAAATTATTACTGGTATCGGACAGCAACCAAAAAGCCGTATCCAAAGAAGGCGGACATCGCACTCATGAACGAGATAACCTGAAAGACACTTATACAAAAATTGAAGAAGAAAAGAAAACTCTTGAAAAAATCAAAGACAAAATAAATTCCCAGATCCAAAGCATTCCTGACAAAAAGCTTTCCGATCAATTAATCCGGGAATGCCGCCAGGCGGGAATCATTACCCGGAGCCCGGAAGTTTTGAGTGCCTTCCAGTTGCTCAAAAAATACGCTCCCTCCTCCACCCCGATTTTGATTCTTGGTGAATCCGGAACGGGCAAGGAACTTTTCGCCCGTGCGGTGCATGACTTCAGCCCAAGACAAAATAAACCCTTCATCCCAGTCAATATTGGTGCTATTCCAAATGAATTGATCGAAAGCGAATTGTTTGGACACGCCAAGGGAAGCTTTACAGGTGCATCCACAGCCACAAAAGGAATTTTAGAAAATGCGGATAAGGGCACCGTTTTCCTCGATGAAATTGGCGACGCATCCCAGAAGATTCAGGTCAAAATGCTACGCACTCTTGAGGAAAATGAAATCCAACGGGTCGGCGCCAGCCAACCCATCAAAATTGACACTCGAATCGTATCGGCGACCAATAAAAATCTCAAAGATGAAATCAGCAAAGGGCATTTTCGCGAGGATCTTTACTACCGGTTAAATGTCCTTGAAATCAAGCTTCCGCCTTTACGTGACCGAAAAAAAGATATCGAGATTCTGGCGAACCACTTTTTGGACATTTTCCAAAATCAAAATGGTTTTCAGGAAATTAAGGGATTTTCCAAAGAAACCATCAAAAAACTGGAGAAACACGATTGGCCCGGAAATATTCGCGAATTGCGAAACGTCATCAACCGGGCCGTTTTAAAGACCGGTGAGGGCGAGATCGGCGAAAACGATATCCAACTGGACGATGCGGGGACGTTACCGGTGGTAACAGAAAAAACGGAAATGAACGACGACTTATTCCTGGAAACGCTTCGCCAGACAAGGTTCGAAATCAATGAAGCCAAAGACCGTCTTGGCATCACCCGGAACACCGTGACCTTGAAGCTCAAAGGAATTTGTTTTTATTACCTGGTCAAAAATAATTTCGATTCCGAGAAAACCGTACAGGAAGTTGCCGGTGATGTGAACTTAGAAGACCCTGTCCGCAGGAAAATTACCGAGTATCAGGACAACCTGGCCAAAACTGTCAAAAAATGCAATCCCGATGCAAACGCCATCGATGCTATTTTGAAAAGCTCCCGCATACCGATTCAATACAAGCCCTCACTGGAAGTATTCATCCGGCATTTGTTTTCGGAACAAGAGCCAAAGTAAAACCGGAAACCTTGTGTCATTCCTCTAACAGAGACTTTAACTGGTCTTCAGTCAAAATTTCCACGCCCAGTTTTTCGGCTTTGTCGCGTTTGGACCCTGGGTCGGCTCCGGCGACGACGTAATCGGTTTTCCTGGATACGCTGGAAGTCACCCGGCCTCCCAGTGACAAGATTTTTTCTTTCGCCTGGTCGCGGCTGAAATCTTTCAAAGTACCCGTCAATACAAACTGTTTTCCCTGCAAGCGGTCACTGGTTGCCTGACACTCTTCCTCCAGGACCACATCCTGTTCTCTGAGATATTTAATTTCCTCCTGATTGGCCTCCTGGTCGAAAAATGCCCGTAAACTCTCGGCCATGATGGGTCCGATTTCGCCCACCTGTTCCAAATCCTCAAACGAAGCGTTTTGCAACGCATCCATCGAATGAAAATTCTGCGCCAGAATCGCCCCGGCCCGTTGCCCGACATGGCGAATGCCCAATGCGTGCAGGAGCCTTGTCAGTCCCGCACTTTTACTTTTCTCAATCGAGTCGATCAGGTTCTGCGCCGATTTTTCCGCCAGTCGCTCCAACCCCACCAGATCTTCCAACTTGAGCGTATAAAGATCGGAAAAATGCCGGACCCGGCCTCCGTCCACCAACTGATCCAACACGGCGGGACCTAGATGATCGATGTCCATCGCCTTGCGCGACGCAAAGTGGAGCAGGCGTTCTTTCACCTGCGCGGGACACGCCGCGTTGACGCATCGCCAGGCGACCTCCCCTTCCGGGCGGAAAATCTCGGTTTCACATTCGGGGCAGGTTTTCGGCATTTTAAAAGGCCGGTTCCGGGACTTGCCCGCTTCATTGGCCACACGCACCACTTTGGGAATCACTTCCCCGGCTTTCTCAATCACCACGGTATCCCCCACCCGCACGTCTTTTCGTTTGATCTCGTCTTCATTGTGGAGCGTCGCCCGGCTCACCGTGGACCCGGAAACCAGAACGGGACGCAAAAGGGCAACAGGCGTGATAGAGCCTGTGCGCCCCACCTGGCAAATGATGTCTTCGATCTCGGTGACCACCTGCTCGGCTTCGTATTTATAGGCCACAGCCCAGCGGGGATGCCTTGCGGTGCTTCCAAGTCGTTCGTGATAATCCAGGGAGTTGACTTTGACCACCAACCCGTCCACCTCATAGGGAAGGGTTTCCTTTTTTTCGCGCCAGCTTTCAATCAGCTTGAAAGTTTCCTCAAAATTTGCGCACAGGACGGTTTGAGGATTGGTTCGTAGCCCCAGCGCCTTTAGTTTCTGGATAGAGTCATAATGCGTTTTAAACGGCACATGATCCATGAAGCCCACGCTGTAAATAAAAATATCCAAAGGACGCCTGGCGGTGATCGCAGGATCGAGAAGCCGCAAAGACCCTGCGGCGGCGTTTCTTGGATTGGCAAACTCAGCCTGCCCTTCGGACTTACGTTCTTCATTGATTTTCAAAAACGCCTTATGATCGAGATAGACCTCGCCCCGCACTTCGAGAAAATTAAAACTTTCATTTTCCATCGGAATATTGAGAGGAATGGACCGGATGGTGCGCAAGTTTGCTGTGATGTCCTCGCCGATGATGCCGTCGCCCCGGGTCGCGCCCTGGACAAATAATCCATTTTCATAGGTGAGGTTCACCCCGAGCCCGTCAATTTTTAGCTCCACCACATATTCGACGTCTTTATCCGACAACTGTTTTTCTTCCGATTGGTCTTTGTTGAGCCCTTTCAATACGCGATTGTGAAAGTCGCGGAATTCATCCAGATTGTAAGTGTTGTCGAGACTGAGCATGGCGGTCTTGTGCGCCACGCCGGTGAATCGTTCGGACACCTTGCCCCCCACCCGTTGGGTGGGTGAGTCTGCAGGAATGTAGTCAGGATGCTCTTTTTCCCAATCAATAATTTTCTGGAGAATTCGGTCGTATTCGCGGTCGGTGATCTCCGGTTGATCTTCGACATAATACAAGATGTCGTGCCGCCGGATCTCCTGCCGCAGTTTTTCGATTTCTTTTTTATCGTCCGCCGACATACTCAAAACCTTATTCAAAAATAATTTAAGTCGTTCAGGGTTTCGCTGATGCCAAAACTAAGGGAGCAATTATATTAGATAGTTTGAGGAAGGGATATATATAAGGAAAGAAAAAATTACCGATGTGCTGACGCCAACTCATTAAGGTTCCAGGGTCACGTAATAGCCATTTTTTCCACGCTGGACCAAAAGCAGCGCGCTATCTCGGTTGCCGGCTTCCAGAATGGCTTTGTTAAAGTCTTCCGCATTGAGGATTTTTTTCTGGTTGAACTGGCGAATCACGTCTCCCGGCACCAGGCCAATTTGGCCGCTGGCGCTATTCTGAACCACCTGAGTCACGACCACACCTTTTCTCGTCGATAACCGGTATTGCCTCAACGTGCGCTCAGTGATTCCCTGGACCTTCAATCCCAGCCAGTTCAAAGTGAAATCCGCCACCTCGTTTCCGGGGATGGCCTTCACATGAAGCCGGATGCTTTTCTCCCGTCCATCCCGGAGAATACCGAACTTGATGGTGTTCCCCACGGAATAAGATCCGACTCTCTGTTGATACTCCAGTTTTTTACTGATTTCATGGTTGTCCAGTTCGAGAACCACGTCGCCCTGTTTGATTCCAGCCCGATGTCCGGGACTGCCGGGAAAAACTTTGGTCACCAACACGCCCCGTTGCCGGTCCAGCTTGAAATAGCGTAGCAATTCCGGGGTCATGTTCTGAACGGAAACGCCCAACCATCCGCGCCGCACCTTGCCGTAACTGATCAAATCTTTGATGATGCGTTTCGCATTGTTAATGGGGATGGCAAACCCAATGCCCTCGGCCTTCTGGTAGATTGCGGTGTTGATACCGATCAGTGATCCTTCGATATTCAAGAGCGGCCCGCCGCTGTTTCCAGGGTTGATGGAAGCATCGACCTGGATGAAGTCATGGTAAACGGTATTTTTCCCGGCTTTAATCGAACGGTTGAGGGCACTGACGATTCCGGTCGTCACCGTGTGCTGGAGTCCGAAGGGATTGCCAATGGCAACCACCGTCTCGCCGATCATCAGATCATCGGAACGGCCCATTTCCACAAAAGGCAGAGGCTCTTTGGAGTCGATTTTAATCACCGCCAGGTCGGATTTCCTATCCGCGCCAACCAGTTGAGCGTCGAATTCACGTTTATCGATCAGCGTCACCTTGATCCTGACCGCCTTGCCGATCACGTGCTCGTTGGTCAGAATGTACCCGTTGGAATTGATGATGACCCCGGACCCGAGACTCCGGCGCTGCTGGTTAAGGTTAGGCATCAAATCCTGTAAAAACCGGTCGAACATGCCATTGCCAAATTGACTGCCCCCAAAACTCCGAAACGGATTCCTGCGTTTGGTCGGCGCTTCTTCGGTATTTATGTTGACCACCACCGGACCGACTTTCTCAATGGCGCGAACCAGAGGGGTTCTTCGACTGGATTCCTGATGGGCGAAACTGAAGGAGGCACTCAGCAAAAAAAATCCCAAAAAGAGGGCGAAAAATACGGTGGGCTTTATCGTTCGGGGAAATGGCATAAAGAGAAAATTATCAGAGATGGCGGACCTGAATCGGTCCGCCAAAATTTCTGATTGATACGATTAAGGAAGGTTGGAATGTTAAAGGGGAGTTCAAAAATTTGATTATTTGCCTTGGCAATCGCCAACCCCTTATTTTAAGGGGCTGGCTCATGATCCAAAACAAAACATTAATCAATTTTAACAGCAACGTAAATAGTGGTTCCGCCACGGCGGACAAGAAACAATACCGTACTGCCCTTATCAGCCGATGCGGTGACTCTGGTATAATCCGCAACCGTATTGATGGGCGTTCGATTGATTTCCGTGATCACATCGCCTCTGCGGATTCCCGCTTCACCAGCGGCTCCACCTGCCGTCACATCGGAAACAAGAACCCCGTTCTTGGTATCGAGCTTGAGGCTCTTCATCAATTCCGGAGTGATGTCCTGCACCTGAAGACCTACGGGGTCACTTTTTGCGACTGCCGCCACGACCGTTTTATCTTCAAGAACTTCAATAACAATATCAAAGGTTTTCTGCTTGCCATCCCGGACAATGTTCACTTTCACGGACTTTCCAGGAGTGGTTTTGGCCACAATTTTGGGCAAGGCCTCCATTTCATCGACCGGTTGCCCGTCAAAACTGACAATCACGTCTCCGCGTTTGATGCCGGACTTGAATGCGGGCCCATCGGGTATCACGTCTCCCACCAGCGCGCCCTTGTTATCTTTCAGTCCGAAAGATTTGGCAAGATCAGGCGTGATTTTCTGAATCATCACCCCCAGCCAACCACGGGTGACACTGCCTTTTTCTTTAAGATCCTTCAATATCACCTTGGCAATATCGATAGGAATGGCAAAACCGATGCCTACATTCCCGCCTGAATTCCCTGAAATAATTGCGGTGTTTATGCCAATGACATCCCCCTTGATATTGATCAACGGACCGCCGCTGTTACCGGGATTGATGGAGGCATCGGTCTGAATAAACTCATCGTAGGGACCGGCTCCGATGTTGCGGCTCAAGGCGCTCACCACACCCACGGTAACGGTATGGCTCAACCCAAAGGGATTGCCGATCGCCATGACCCATTCGCCTACTTCGAGCTTTCCTGAATCCCCCAGTTTCAAAAAAGGGAACGGTTTTTTGCCGCCGTTCTCACGGGAAATTTTAATCAGCGCGATGTCAGTCTTGGAATCGGAACCGATCAACTCCGCCGTGTATTCCTTATCATCCTCCAGAGTGACAATGATTTCTTCGGCTTCTTCAACAACGTGATAATTTGTGAGAATGTGACCCTCGGCATCAATGATGAAGCCAGAACCCGTTCCACCCTGGGGACGCTGATCGGGGCGCTGACCAAAAAACCGGTCATAAAAATCCTTGAAAGGGTCTGGAGCCCCATTCTTGTCCTTCGGAGGAGCAGTAGGAGGGCGAAATTGCCGGGTCACCGGTTTGGGTTTGGTTTTGGCGCTCACATTGACCACCGCCGGGTCCTGCTTTTTAGCGATATCAACAAATACATTACTAGTCAAAGGCACGGTATCACTACTCAAAGCGAAGGCCTGGCCTAAAAAGCCTGCCCCTTTATCGGTATTCCCGGATGAAACGGGAAAGAGCAAGGCTCCCGTAAGAAGAAAAAAGAAGGAGTTTTTGACGATATTAAAATTCATGTGTGACCTCATAATCCCTTTCTAATTATTGATTGCGTTTAACCCTTTTCTATTAGGGTTATTTTAGCCGCAGAAATTGATTCTTGATGCCTGAAACTCAATAATGCCCCCCGCATAGTAAACAGGCTACAAAATTCGAAGTTAAATTTAAGTTAAAGCCGGATTAATTTTTCTTAATATACTGTCATCCGCCCGTGTCGAGGGTCGAATATGGATGAATTGAATCGTCGTCGCCCAAAAAGCTTCTATATTAATTATGGATTGGGTTGATTTCCAGGAAAAAGACAATATTAATATCTTACGAAGCTGAAGGGAACCAAACGCTGCATCGAATAACAAAGACACTCTTTAAAAGGTTTTGCGTGGAGCCCTCCTCAATACCGTTGCATTTAAATTATTATAAAGAGGCGAAAACTCTTTTACAACCTCCATTTCCAGATGAGATTTACATCGACAGATTTACTTATTGACTCGAGGGATTAGATAACAGATAATAAATCAACAAGTTTGAGGTCCATTCTGGAAACTTGGCCGGGCGGAAGATTTTCAAATTATCCTCTACAGAACCGCAATTATCGCCCAATTTGACATTTTTTTCAATGTCTTCTTGATCATCGTTGCATCGTTCGTCGAAATTATCCAGATCAGGTTCTTGAGAATTATCTGCATGAGTCGATTTTCCTAAATCAGCGTGTTTCCCACACAGGATCAATCAATGAGTTTTTTTCTAGCCGCTCTGGGATTGATGATGGTATTTGAAGGCATTCCTTATTTTTGCTTTCCCGCGCGGGTCAAGTCGTTTGCCCGGATGATCCCGGAAGTTCCAGACAACACGTTGAGGGTCATTGGTTTTGCGCTCATGCTGATCGGATTATTAATAGTTTACTTTGGGAGGTCCCTTGCGGAAAATGGATAAACGAATTCACAACCTTATTATTATTTTAACGGCGTCTTTTGTGCTTTTTATCATGACCGGATGCTCATCCACCCCGGAAACCGCAGATTCCTCGGAATCCGTGGGAGAATATTCCGAAGTGGCCCATCCTTTCACCGATGTACCGATTCCTGATGGATTCAAGTCGGACCGGGCTAAATCCTTTGTTTACGAATCCGGTAGCGGGTCGATGAAGGTGGGTCGCCTGTATTATTCCGGCTGGCACAAATCCCAGGAAGTGGTCAATTATTACCACAATGCCATGATCAATAAAGGCTGGAAGATGGTCAACGCCATGGAACACGACGGAATGATTCTGAATTACGAGAAAAAAACCCAAGTATGCACGGTCATCGTCACCGATGCACTTCTGAAAACCAACCTGGAAATTCAAGTTGGACCAAAATAATTTCTCGCAAAATGGTATAATCGGTTTCTCTTATTCCTAAGCATCGTGCCGGTGTCTGGCCGGTTGCCGTTCAAATTATTTTTTCAGCCTGTGTCTTGAGTATAAAAATGTCTGAGGCGAGTCCCTTGTCAAGGCAACTCATATTGGATTTCCCATCGCGCCTCGAGTTTAGTTTTTCCAACTTTGTAAGATCGGAAGGGTCCCAGTTCGCCTGGCAGGCGGCCCGTGAAATTTCATCGTCACCCGACCTCTCTTACAATTCACTTTATCTCTATGGAGAGAAAAACCTGGGGAAAACCCATCTTTTGATGGCCATCGGCAATGAGATTTCGGAAAACTTTCCCGACAAAACCATCATATTTACCAATGGTCAGGAATTTGCCCGAAAATTTGCCGGGGATAATGATCAGGAAACCACTAAAATTCTGGGCCGGATACTCACAGCGGACTATTTTCTATTCGATGACGTGGATATGATTTCCGGAAAAACATCGGCGCAGGAAAAGCTGTACCACGTTTACAACACCCTGCTCGAAAAAAACAAAAAATCTATTTTCACCGGGCTAAATCGGCCGGAACAGCTTGACGCCATGGAACCCTATCTGAAATCCCGATTGCAATGGGGAATGACGGCGGAAATCAAACCCATCGACGATGAAACCACGGCCCGATTAATCGCCAAACTTGGAAAAGATGTCGGCTTGAATATTCCAACAAAAATCATCCACTTTCTTTTGACGCACATCCCAAGGGACTTTGCATCCATCAAATCCGCCGTGGATAATATCAATCAGGAATCATTCGCCCAAAAAAGGAAAGTCACCCTCCCTCTTGCAAAAGCGGCATTGAACCTGCCCTGAGCGGAAAAACGGTTTGTTGAATATGAATATAGCGGCTTTGCTGGACAAGATTGCAGAAGAACTCCCGACAAATCCCGCTGTCATCGTTCCCAGAAAAAAACAGTCCATCAATTTTGAGGAACTCCATGAGGAAAGCGGTCGCCTGGCATCGGGTCTCAGCCGGTTAGGCATTGCCAAAGGCGACCGTGTGCTTCTGCTCGTCCCCTTCAGCATTGATTTCATCACCCTCACGTTTGCCTTATTTAAAACGGGGGCGGTCCCGGTTTTAATCGACCCCGGCCTGGGAAGAAAAAACCTTCTGGAATGCATCGGGCAAGCTCAGCCCAAGGCAATGATAGCCATCCCCAAAGCACATGCGGCGAGAAAGATATACCCAAAATCTTTCAAGGATATCAAAGTATCCATCACCGTGGGATGGCGCTGGTTTTGGGGCGGCGCCACCCTCAGGAAGGTGAAAAAACTGGGCAATAAAATCCTTCCTCCGGCGGATATGGGAGAAAATGATCCAGCCGCCATTCTTTTTACCAGTGGAAGCACAGGCCCTCCGAAGGGAGTTCTATACACCCACAACATGTTCATCCATCAGATAGAAGTCATGAAATCCTGCTTTGGAATCAAACCGGGGGAACTGGACCTGCCGACATTTCCTCTTTTTGGCTTGTTCAGCACCTGCATGGGCATGACGTGCGTGCTCCCCGACATGGATTTCACGCAACCCGCGCATGTTAATCCGGAAAAAATAATCAAACCGATTCAGGATTATCTCATCACCAATAGTTTCGGGTCCCCGGCACTGTGGGACACGGTGAGCAAGTATTGCCTGCGCAAAAAAGTCCGTTTGACCACCCTGAAACGAATCCTGATGGCCGGGGCTCCGGTCCCTGGATATATTGTCAAACGGTTCGACAAGATTCTTGACCCTTCTGCGGATATTCAAACTCCCTATGGGGCAACGGAAGCGCTCCCGGTCGCGACTCTGGGAAGAAAAGTCATTCTTCAGGAAACCTGGGGGAAAACCCAACGAGGCATGGGGATTTGCGTGGGCCGGCCTGTTCCCGGCATTGAACTGAAAATCATTAAAATCATTGATGAGCCCATCCAACATTGGGACAATGATTTGGAACAACTGCCTTTTGAAGTGGGAGAAGTGGTGGTTCAGGGCCCCTGGGTCACTAGAAAGTACTTCAACCCTCAGGGAAATGCCAACCAGATTGCAAAAATCGCCGACGGTAAAAATTTCTGGCACCGCATGGGGGATTTGGGTTGGCTGGACGAACAAGGCCGTTTATGGTTTTGCGGAAGAAAGGGTCAGCGCGTGATCACAAAAACTGAAACTCTCTACACCCTGCCCTGCGAGGCCATCTTCAACATTCATCCCAAAGTGAACCGCTCGGCCCTGGTCGGCGTTGGGGAAAAGGGCGCTCAGGAAGCGATCATCGTCGTAGAACCCAATGATAAGGAGTTGATCAGCGACTCCAAGGAGCGTGAGGTTTTTATACAAGAACTTCTTGAACTGGGAAAGCGTTTTCCCCACACCGATGAAATCAAATTTTTCCTCCTGCATCCGGAGTTTCCGGTGGACATCCGCCACAATGCAAAAATCTTCCGCGAACAACTGGCCGAATGGGCGGAGGAAAAAGTGACGGAATGAAGTTGAATCAGAAAACCTTTAAAAACGCCCTCGTCCCCGACAATCCGGGCAAAGCCCTGCTCCTTATCTTTCTCATTGCCTTAGCTTTCAGGCTTTGGGGCGTGACCAACCCCCTGCTCGATTTTCACAGCTGGCGCCAGACCCTGACCGCTACCATCGCAAAGAATTTTTTTACCGGAGAGATGAACCTGCTGGCCCCTTCGACAAACTGGGTCCGGGAATACTATGAATTTGAATTTCAACTCTATCCCTACCTGGTTGCCCTGCTTTATAAAATTTTCGGGTTTCATGACTTCCTGGGCCGCCTGGTTTCCATCGCATTTTCCATGGGAACCGTCGGCATGCTCTACCTGTTGGGAAAAAGATATTACAACACGAACACCGGTTTGATTGCGGGGGGCGTTTTTGCCATTTTGCCCATGTCCGTTTTTTACACGCGGACCTTCATGCCCGAATCGGCCATGCTGTTTTTCTCGGTCGGCATGCTTTATTTTTTCACCCGATGGCTGGACAACGACAGCTGGAAGAATTTTTTTCTTGCCGTGGTGTTCACCACCCTCACCTTTCTTATAAAGCTTCCCACCCTATATATGGGAGGCCCGCTGCTTTTTCTGGCGTGGTGGAAATTCGGGAAAAACATCTTCGCTCAATACAAATTATATCTATTTGTCATGCTGGTTCTTGCTCCCCCCTTTTTGTGGTACAGCCACATGGCGGACCTGCACGCTCAAAATCATCCTGGCGTCAGCATCTGGCTTAACAATGACAAGTTGGGAAACCAGGGAATTCTTCTGGATTACAAGTTTTACAAGCTGATATTCTGGACCCGATTGGTGGAAAAAATGTTCGCCTTCACCGCGTTCCCGCTTTTGGTATTGGGACTGGTTTCCAGGATTGAGCGCAAAGAGCAGACCCTTTTTCACATCTGGTTTCTTTCAGTCTGTGCTTATTTTTTAATCGTTGCGGTGGGAAACAAGGTCCACGAATATTACCAGCTTCCCATTATTCCGGTGGGAGCGATCTTTATCGGGAAATTTCTGGCGGATTTTTTCAAGACCCGTGCGAACCCGCATGATTGGAAACGGGACTACAGGGCGATCCTGGTATTGCTCCTGATTCTTTTTGTCCCGATTCATTCCATTTACAAATTAAATAAACGGTTGAATTTTAACCGGGACTATATCGTCATCGGTGAACAAATAAAACAGCACACCGGAAAAAATGAACCTGTCCTGATCCAGGATATCGGACCGGAAAGACCGCATACTTTTTATTACAGTGACCGCAAGGGTTGGACCCTGGGATACCATCAAAAATTAACCCCTCTGGAGATCGATCAATATATTCTGAAGGGAGCGGGCTATTATGCGATGGTAAAAGTTGACCTTGAAAAAGTGAACAGGGAATTGTTGGATCATCTTACGCAAACGCACCAGTTGCTGATCAAAAGCCCCAAGATCACTCTATTCAAATTAAACCGTCCTTAGCCAGCCTGGGGCTGGGTCCAAAATTATCAAGGGATATAACAAACGGAGCCTTAAACTATTCCTTCCCACGCAATGGGATCAAAACCGCATCGCAAATTCCAGGCCCGCTTCCCTTCGGGAAACTCTGGGATAGATAGTGTAATGCCTGCCCTTTTTATTGCTGTGCAGTTTCAAAACCGTCTTGGAAACAAAATAACCGAGCGCCGCGCCAAAAAACACATCTGAGGCCCAGTGTTTGTTGTCATTCAACCGCGATAATCCGGTCAAGGAAGCCAGACCGTAGGCAATGGGTGGGACCCACGGATTGTTTTTGTATTCCGTCGCGAATACGGTCGCAATGGCAAACGCCGAGGAAGTGTGCCCGGACGGAAAGGAAACGTCATCAAAATTAGGACCGCTCCAGTCCCCGGAATCCTTGGCGGAACGGGGCCGGACTCTTCCTGTGGAAAATTTCAGTGCGAAGGTGAATATCCCGGTCACGGCAAAGCTCTCGACCGCTAACAGGGCCGTCCTCTCGGCTTTCGGGTTCTTAAAAAAATGCCCGTATACATAATAGGCCGCTAAACCGGTGAAGGTGTAACCGCCATTGCCAAAGGGCTCGAAAATCTCCGCGAGATTGTCTGTATTGCTGCTCCGCTCATCCTGAAAAAATTCCTGAATATCGTCATCAAGCGCAAAAAGCACTCCTGTCGTTCCCAACACCAGCGAGGCTTTGATCCAATCTGCGGCTTTCCAGCGGAGCGGCGAAAGAAAAATATATTTCGTGTCTGAAAAAATATTGAGAAAATATTCGGTGTTTAATTCAAGATCCGGACGGTCCTGGGATGCGTTGGAGGTTTTTCTAACGGAGGATCGGCGGGTACTCTTTTTCGCCAGGATATATTCTTCAGAAAGGCAATCCTCCCCGCAAAAGACCGCCCGTTCTTTTTTTAACGAGGGCAATGAAGGAAGGTCGGAGCTGAAATATTGCGGGGGGCTTATCGAACCTAAACCCTGCGCGTGGCCAAGGGTGACGCTGGCAAAAGCAATCAAAAACACCCCAACCATCACGATCCCTTTTCGAACCTTTCCAAGTTCGGTCTTCTGAAAATTCTTCCGAAACAATCGACACCCCTTTTAGGCATGGAAAGGTCCAAAATCAACAAAACGTCGTGTACGAGTATTGAGCTAATATACTTTTTTTAGCAAAAGAATCAACTCAAAATCATACAAATCAATGATTTAATTTGGAAGTAGCGGATTGGGACAAACGGAAAAACGATTCGGATGCAGTTCTTTGAAACCGGATTCGGGATTATCCGGGTTGCGGTATAACCTCACTTAATTTCCTGCAAAAGATTCAATACCCTTTGCAGGAGTTCGGGCGAAAAAAGCTTGCCCACAAGATTTTTTCTGGCAAGGGCTCCGGCTTGGTGAAATTCCTCAATCACTTTTTTATCCGGCATTTTGGCCAATTCCACTCCGTTGTCCTGCATGATATCAATGGAAATGACGTTGTCCTTCTGGATGGTTTGCACCAGTTGCTTGAGATATTTTTTGCTGAGCTGTTTGAGAATAGGCTTGCAATCATCAGGAAGGCTATTGAATTTCTTTTTGGAAATCAGCACCGCACCGGTCGCATAACCCATCCGCAAACGTGACATGTATTTTACTTTGGTGAACCACTGCAAAGCCAATGCTCCCTGAGGTGAGACATAAACCGTATCCAGCAATCCGGTTTGGAGAGACATGAGCACATCGGTAATGGAAAGGGGGACCGGTTTGACTCCCAGGGCATTGTATGTTTCCTCCACCAGGGGATCGCCTTCCCACATCCAAGGCTTGGTTTTTTCTATATCGTCGATGGAGTCAATTTTCTGACTGGAAAAGAAATGCACCCAGCCCACCGGCACCCAGCCTAAAAGAACATACCCCTTTTCCTCAAAACGATCGAAAAAATAATCGCTGGTTTTTTCGTAAACGTGCTGAACCTGTTCGTCCGTATCAAACAGAAACGGCAGATCCAGAACCCGCACTTCAGGAAGTATCTGCCCCAAACCCACACCCGTAAAACCGGCGGCATGAATTTGCCCGACCCGCATTTTGCGGATAACGTCCTTTTCATCTCCTGAGACGCCGCCCGGATAAAACTTGAAAGTGACCCGGCCCTCGGTCTTTTTATCGACCTCTTTCGCCAACCGGCGCATTTCTTTCATCCAGGATGAACCTTCCGGCGCCAGAGTGGAAAACTTGATGCGCGTTTTTTTTTCACCCGCGTGAGACGTCCCGGCCACCGGACCCAGCAACAGGACCGTGATTCCAAATAGAAACAGAGCAGACGTGAAATATTGCCGAAAAGAATTCTCAACAAAAAAGGCGGATTGTTCTGAAACTGCTTGTCGAAAGAAAATCTTTTTTAAGGTAGAAGGTTGGGTTTTAAAATAATTCATCGACCATTTCCAAAAGACGTTTTGCCTTTATTTTCGCAACTTCGTTTGCCAATCTTTGTGCTGGAAGGACATTTCCGGGGGATTTCATGACGGCATCCAACTGTTCCATGAATAATTTTTTGTCCTGCACTTGAACAGCATAGGTTTTAGCATACAACACCCTGGCCAAAAGAAAGCGATTTTTGGTCAGGGCCAGGCTCTGATTAAAATGGTATTGGGACTTTTCCGGATCTCCGCCCAACAGCTTGCTTCGGCTGCCGTAAAAGGCTCCCAGGAACACATGCGGCCCGGCATAATGATAAGAAGCGTCAAGATCGAGCACCCGCTTCATCAGGGACTCCACCTTGGAAACACCCACAAACGCCTTGGGAATGTCCAGGCTGAGCATCAACCAGCCTCCCCAGCATTGACCCAGCCAAAATAGCGCCGGCACGTTTTCTTTACCCATTTTTGCGATGGCCGCATTGAATTGATCCAGATTCAGCCCGCTTAAATTTTTGATCCCGGTTTCGACGGCAATCGCGCGAATGGCAAAATTTCTTCCCCGCTGGTACAGGGCCGCTGCGCGGTCGGGATCGATCTCTTCAACGAAGCTGAAGGAATAACTGCAAAAACCTTCAGACAGGCGCATGAGCAGTTCGGGGTTTTTATTATCTTCCTTTAAAAACCCTTCCATCATTTTTAAACTTGCCGGGAGGGCGTTTTCAGCAAGCTTTGGGTCCGCTTCTTCCTGAAGGGAGAGGTATTGTCCCTCCATCAAAGGCAAGGCCATTTTCACCGCTATTTTTTCGGTGGAACAACCTGAAATCATTACCATCAAGAGCATTATGACAAAGATAGCTTTTATCATACTTTCAATGTATCAGAACCTAAAGTCCACAACAACTATGTAACGATTGTTTTGACATAAAATTTTCGATTTGCTACCATCCCGAAGGATTTAATTTTCAAGATATTATACCTTCATGAAGCAAGGCGTGAACACATCGAATGCAAACGAGACCGGCACCCGCTGGATAAGAAACACTCTTTTGGGTTTGGGCGGTCTCCTTGTGCTTTTGGGGTTGATCCGGCAATGGCCCATTTTGGGCAAAACGTATATGCAGTTCATTGAAGGTCCGGGATACCTCTCTCTCATGCTTGGGTTGATCATGATCGTTCTCGGTTTTTCCGTTCGTCTTTTTATGGATGGGGATGAACCGAACTGACTTCTATAAGAATGTTGGACCAACAAATTTCAGGATACCGTTATGAGTGAAGAAGAATTAGAGGGTGAAGGATTTGTAATCAAAGACAAACGCTCTTCCCAGCTTTCCGATGAAGACACCGTGGCCCAGGACAAGGAAGCAGAAGCCGCCCCGGAGGCACCTCCCCAACAGGAGGAGGCCCCGTTTCAAATCGACTTCGCGACCTTTGTCATGTCGCTCTCGCAATCCGCGTTTTACCAGTTAGGGGAAATCCCCGACCCCCTCACGGGCAAGACGGAAATGAACCTTCCTGCGGTCCATCAAACCATCGACATGCTCATCATGCTGAGAGAAAAGACAAATGGCAATCTCACCCCGGAAGAAGCAAAATTGATGGAGCAGATGATTTATGAATTGCAGATGAAATACGTGGCAAAATCCAAACAATAACTTTAGCTTTTCACCGCCACCCCTTCCATTTATTAAATACTATTTGTACTTCCCGCCCACCGGGTGATACCCTCTACATAAAATTATATAATCGTAGCCGGGAGTTAACCGGCCTTACTTAATCCCATTTCTATGGCCGCACAAGTCGATAATATTGGAATGTTCATCAAGGGAATGACCCAGCCCGATGAACTGATAAAATACATTCAGGCCCGGTTTCCTGAAGAAGAAATTCAGCAGGCTTACACCCAGATGGTGGAAGCGTCCAAGGCGCTGGGCAGGGATGAAAAAATCACGCCTTTACGGGCTTTCTGGAAACTCCTGGATCGATCCTATCAGAAAAAAACCCCGCCCATGCAATGTGGTGAAGGTTGCGCCCACTGTTGTCATACAGGAGTCACCCTCACCCAGATGGAGTGGGACGGTATTTTGAAACTAGTCGAGGAAAAGGGAATCGATCTTGAAGAAATCATCGAGCGCTCGCAACGAACCATCAAAAAGGTGCGAGAGGTTTTAAAATCCAACCGCAATATCGACCAGGTGGACTGGCACAACCTGGTCATCAACCAGCCCTGCCCGTTTCTGGGCGAAGACCAGGCCTGCATGGTTTACGAAGACCGCCCCCTCGACTGCCGGCTGGTGGTGGCTTTTCGCGGAATCTGCGATTCAAAAAAACTGGAACACGCCCAGCGCGGCGTGGTGGTGGAGGAAGCCATCGGGTCCACGGTGGTCGCGAAACTGCAACACGACCAGACGCCTAAATTCAAACGCAGAAGGTTTCAGGGCACCCAGCCGCTCCGGCTCTTCCAGCACTGGTTGATCCTCTGGCAGGATAAAAAATCGTCAAAAAATAAAAAATAGGGTCACCGCAAAGGCGCAGAGGACGCAAAGAAGCCAATGACCTAAAATTTTTTGCTCATCTGTGGTTTCAACCATTCCCTCACCCAACCCTTGTGATATTCAACATTAGCCCTCATGCCCCGTAGGGGGACTCCATTTGAAGGGGTGAGGAGGGATTTAAACCCTTTCTTTTCTTTTCGCAAAGACTTGATATCGGAACACAGGCTGGAAAGCCCGTGCCACTACCAATTTATTTTTTTCTATCTGTATTTTTCTGTTATTTCTTTGCGTCCTCTGCGCCTTTGCGGTAAAAAAGTCTTTAATATCTTTTTTAACTCCTTTTTCAGTTTCGAATGCTCAAAATCGCCCAACTGACAGCAACCCGGACCATTGTCATTAAAGATCGGGAACCCCTGGTCGCCAGGGAAAATGAAGTGGTCATCGGTGTTCAGACCGCGGGAATCTGCGGCACCGATCTTGCGCTGTTTTCCGGAGATTACCCAGTTCCCCTGCCTCTGGTATGCGGTCACGAGTTTGTGGGCAAGGTTAAATCCATCGGCGAGGGAGTCGATAAGCGCTGGCTGGGGCGACGGGTCACAGCGGAAATCAACAATACCTGCATAGCCTATAACCGAACTCCCGTTTGCCGGGCCTGCAAAATGGGGATGCCAAGCCATTGTCAGCAACGCACAGTAACGGGAATCATCAATCACGACGGCGCGTTTGCCGAGGAAGTTGCCGTCGCCCAGGGAACCCTGCACGAAATTCCAGAAAGCATGGATTCCGCAACCGCCGCGCTCACCGAACCACTGGCGGCGGCCCTGCAAACGTTCGAGATGTCCCCGATCGCGGAGAACGATACCGTGGTGATGATGGGCCCCGGCAGGTTGGGGATATTGATCGTCTTCGCCGTCGCGCTCAAAGGCTGCCGGGTCATCGCGGTTTCCAGAAGTGAAGCCAAACGCCAACGCTCGCTGGCCTTCGGAGCGTCCAAGGCCTTATCGCCCGATCAGGCAGAAGAAGCTGTCAAAGAAATTACTGAAGGGTTGGGGGCGGACATCGTGGTGGACGCAACAGGTCACCCGGATGGAATCACCCTGGCGTTGTCACTGGTGAGACCAAGAGGAACGCTCTCGGTCAAGACCACCTGCGGCCTGCCTACACAGGGACTGGACATGACGAAACTGGTGGTCGATGAAATCCGTCTGCAAGGCTCGCGATGCGGCCCGTTTGGGCCTGCCCTTAAAATCCTCGAAAAACATCAGGAAAAACTCAAAACCCTCATCACTTCCACCCGCCCTCTCGCGGAGGCCCAACAGGCATTGGAATCGGCTACCCTTGAAAACAAGGTGATGCTTCGGATGGATTGAATTGCCTGGAATGGCTCTTTGCGCCAACAGCAAAATAAATAAGAAAACCATTAACTTTCACTATAAATTATAATTCTTTTGTGATGTGCTTGTGTTCGAACGGCTGGAATGCTGATTGAACGTTCTGGAAACTCAAAAAATCCGAATCATCAAAGCGGCCCGTTCTTTCAAAACGGTAAAATTATTGATTCTGAAAGATTCAGGGAGAGTTTTCAGGGGATCCCCCTCCCCCGTTAAAAACAGGCGGTTCGGAGCCTTTCTTCAAAAGTTCTAACAATTTTTGTCAATCCAGGGCACAAAGGCTCCTCCACCGGGCTCTCGATAATATAACCAATAGTTTCAATATCTTACCAACCCTTTACCGCATAAGGCTTTGCCCCGCCACCCCTGATATTTGGCCAATTTGGCATTGAAATTGCTTTTAAATATTAATGAATCATAGCCTCATCAGGTCAATGGTTCAAAGAAGCAAATCAAACTGCAAAAGGGATTTTGACAACAGAACCGGGATTGAATGGATTTAACGGGAGCGGAATTCTTCCGCCATAAATTTAACGGAGGTGTTTATCATGAAACGCTTTCTGACCCTGAACGTTCTTTTGGCTTACCTCACTCTGGCGCCGCCAGTCTCGTGGAGCGATCCGCCTCTCATAGCGGAACCCCCGCTGGCAACGCAAAGCACATGGAACCTCGCTAACAATGGAATGCTATTCGTCGGTTATGACACCGACCAAAATGGCAAAATCGATTTTCATACCTTGCGGGTGGTGAGAACTTCCTACTTCTCGAAACATTCCCTCGATGTCGTCAAAGGACATCATCCCAAGCATCTCATCTTCACCAGTAATTTCACAACCACCCATTACTACTACATCGCTCTCAAGCAACCGTTGTTCTATGCAAAGGATTTAAATGAAGACGGGCATTGGGACTATATTTACAAAGACCCCAACCAGGATGGCGTCAATGGCAACGAGGCTTTTTACGACAGCCCATCGGGAATGGGCACGGCCTCATCCATGTCCAGTGGCCAGGAAGTCGCTTCTGCCAATAAAGGCAGGAACCCCTGACACTTCGGTTTGCTAACCCTGAGCGTCACGCTCTTCCTGCAAAATATCGTCCAGGGTTTGCCGCCTGCGCGTCAATGTGAACTTGTCTCCATCGACCACCACTTCCGGTATGAGGGGTTGAGTGTTGTAGTTGGACGACATGACAAACCCATAGCCCCCTGCCCCACCGACCACCATGAGGTCCCCTGCTTTCGGCATGGGAAGCCGACGTGCCACGGGCTCTTCGTTTTCCTGAGTCAGCACGTCGCCCGATTCACATACGGGCCCTGCGACGATGACATCCTGTTCCGGTCCCAGATCGTCCCCCACAAACCAGATGGGATGAAACGAACCGTAGGCCATTGGGCGGATCAAATGACAGAAACCGACGTTGGTCAGGACGTAGTTCAGACGCTTACGGTTTTCATCGAAAGTATGATTGAGTGAACGCACTTCTCCCAACAGATAACCGCATCCAGCAACGAACCGTCTGCCCGGTTCGATCTCGCAGACAATTTCGCGCCCGAAATAACTATTTAAAACCTTCATTCGCTCCGCCAGAATATTTTTGTACCCAGAGATATCCTCCTGCGGCAAATCGGGGTTGTATTGATAAGGCAGACCGCCCCCGAAATTGATTGTTTGTAAGTCGTCGAACTGTTTGGCAAATTCCACCAGCTTGCCGGTGATCCGTTTCAAATGCTCCATGTCGCCGCCGGAACCAATGTGCATGTGCACGCCGGAGATGACCAGCCCATACGTTCCCGCAATGCGTTTGACTTCATCCAGGTTCTCATGCCAGATCCCGTGCTTGCTGTAGGGACCGCCGGTGTTGGTCTTCTTGGAATGGCCATGCCCTTCGCCGGGGTTGATACGGATGGAAATGCAATTCGACCCCTTCCCAAGTTCTCTCCAGCCGCGGCCATATTCATCGACCATCCCCAAAGTCCCGCAATTGACAAAGATATTATTTTCGAGACAGAACCTGACGTCGTCGTCGTCAAAAAATACATCGCTGGTGAAACAAATATCTTCCGGCTTGAAACCCGCCCTGAGCGCGCGCTTGACTTCAAAAACGCTGACCGCATCGATCTTGATTCCGCCGTCCCGCATCTCTTGCAAAATCCTCACGTTGGAACTGGCTTTCATGGCGTAGCGGGTGACGGGCGACAGTTGCCTGATCTCGGCAATCGACCGACGCAGTGTTTCCAGACTGTATACATAAACCGGGGTCCCGAACTCACGGGCGATGTCCTGGACATCGACGTTTTCTATTTTCATTGATGCTCTCGGAGTAATTTTAAAAAAATGTGACGGTCATTCCTTTGCAGGACAGATGACACCATCCGAAAATTTATATCATAATTTGGCCCTTTAACAATTTTCTTTTAACCCCCACCATTGGGTTTAATTCCCAGAGGCTCGCCACGGCATATAAATAACAATCCTTGTAAGATATTCCGTCCGCTTGCGGCAGGATCGTTCATTGCGTTTGTTTTTGTTTGACATTTATCAGGAATTGGATAGTTTTAAGCATTCCGACAGCTTTTTATCGATCCCCTAGACCGTTACCCTATTCCCCGGAACCCCAAACATGCAGAAATGGTCCATTGAAGAAGCCAGAGAACATTATAATATTTACGGCTGGGGCGCGGGTTACTTCGATATCAATAAGGAAGGCCATGTCGTCGCGCAACCCAAACTGGGCAGTGAACATACGATCGACCTCAAGCATCTGGTCGACGACATTCAGGCCAAGGGCTATTCCCTGCCGGTACTTCTCCGGTTTTCCGATATTTTAAAATCCAGCATCACCAACCTCGCCACCGTGTTCCAGAACGCCATCGACGAATACCATTACAACGGGCAATACCACGGCGTATTTCCCATAAAAGTGAATCAGCAACGACAGGTGGTCGAGGAAATCGTCAAATTCGGCAGGCCCTACAACATCGGTCTGGAAGCGGGTTCCAAACCGGAACTTCACGCCATCCTCGCCATCATGGACAACCCGGAAGCGTTGTTGATCTGCAACGGCTACAAAGACGCGCCTTTCATCCGGCTTGCGTTGATGAGCCAGAAACTGGGCAAAAAAGTTTTCATCGTGGTGGAGAAACTCGACGAATTGGAAATGATTTACCAGGTCGCTAAGGAAGTCGGAGTCCGCCCCAATATCGGATTGCGAATTAAACTGGTCAGCGCAGGATCGGGTCGCTGGGCTTCCTCCGCCGGGGAATACTCCAAGTTCGGATTGAACCCGATGGAATTGGTGGACGCACTGAAAATCGCCACGGATTACGGAATTCTGGATTGCATCCAATTGATTCATTTTCATCTCGGAAGCCAGATCACCAACATCCGCAGAATCAAAAACAGCTTAAAAGAAGCTGGCCGATTTTATTCCGAAATTATGCGACACGGATGCAATATCAAGTACATTGATGTGGGAGGCGGCCTGGGGGTGGACTACGACGGGTCGAAATCCACCTACCATTCGAGCACCAATTACACCGTGCAGGAATACGCCAACGACGTGGTCTATCATCTACTGGAAATATGTAAGCGGGACAACCTGCCGCATCCGAACATCATCTCTGAGTCGGGCCGGGCGATGACCGCTTATCACTCCCTGCTGGTGGTCAACGTGCTGGATGTCACCTCGTTTCCCGAATGGACCAATCATGTTGAAATCCAGGAAAGCGATCCCGATGTGGTGCGCGAAATTTTCGATGTTCTGGAGTCCACGTCCAACAAGAACCTCATTGAATCCTGGCACGACGCCACCCACTTGAAAGAGGACGCGCAGAACCAGTTTCTCATGGGCATCCTGTCGCTCGAGCACCGGGCGCTGGTGGAGCGCATCTATTGGGGAGTCAGCCGGAAGGTGGAAAAACTTTCGACCCGGCTCAAGTTTCTGCCGGATGAAATGAAGACGCTAAAAAACCGATTGGCGGACAAATACTTCTGCAATTTTTCCGTGTTCCAATCGGTGCCCGACTCCTGGGCCATCGACCATGTGTTCCCGGTGATGCCCATTCACCGCTTAAACGAGGAACCCGACCGGGAAGCAACATTGGAAGACCTCACCTGCGACTCCGACGGACGCATCGACACCTTCATCGGAAGCCACCGGGGAACCGAAAAATCATTGCGCGTCCATTCCATCGAACCGGGGGATTCTTATCAACTGGGGATCTTTCTGATCGGCGCTTACCAGGAGATTCTGGGCGACCTGCACAACCTGTTCGGTGATACCAATACCGTCCACGTCTCCCTCAATGAAGACGGGTCGCTGAACTACGAGCAGATCATCGAAGGCGAAGACGTCACCGACGTTCTCGATTATGTTCAGTTCAAGGGCGACGAACTGGCGGGCCGGGTGGCGGGGTTTCTCATCGCCAGCGTCGAAAAGGGAACCCTCACCCAGAAGGAAGCGGATGATTATCTTGCCTTATACAAGGAAGGCCTGAACGGATACACTTATCTCGTCAAGCCGCCAAGGGATGAAGCCAAGTGAAACAACAAATGGGAATAAATATCACCCTATGGAGTCTTAATTTAAAGCCCTTTACAAAAAAGAAGTTTTATTTGTTTCCTTTGAGGTTTTAGTTATGAAGAAATTCATCCCTTTTCTTTTGCTGTTTTCTGTTCTTGGCACCTTGCCATCTTACGGAGGGGTTTTTGACGGCCTATTTGGCAACTATCAAATTTTCCGTAAAAAGAGCGGCCTCGATCCTGTGACGACGGGTGCTGGACTCAGGGATGCTCTCGCAGTCGGAGCGCAGAATGCCGCTTTCTTACTTTCACAAAAAAACGGGTATTACGCTAATGAAGCGATAAAAATACCTGTCCCAGGAAAAATTCGAAATGTAGCGGAAACTTTAAAAAAGTCCGGTTATGAACAGAAAGTAGATAGTTTTGTTTTAAGCATGAATCGGGCTGCGGAAAAAGCGGCTCCTGAGGCTAAGGGAATCTTTTTTGATGCCATCATGGGAATGACCCTGGATGATGCACAGGGATTATTGGATGAAGGAAACACCGCCGCTACGGATTATCTCAAAACAAAAGCCTACCAAGAAATTTTTGATGAATATAAACCAATTATAAGTTCAATGTTGGATCAGGAGGATGGCACCGCAAAATACATCGATATAATGAAAACCTCCGGCTCTAAAACGCTTACCCCTGCCGAATCTATGGACCTTAACGATTATATGACTAACCAGGCCTTATTGGGGCTTTTCTACATAGTGGGGCAAGAGGAAATAAAAATCAGAACCGATCCTGATGCGAGGATCACGGCTCTTCTGAAAGATGTATTTGGACGATAAACTTCTGGGTGCGCAGGAAACTCCCCCCTAAGGCCTTTGCCTTACCTGACCTTGACAGGGTAGGCACATTTTCAAATACTGCCGTTCGGTCGCCCAAAAATCAGCTCTCCGTGTCACTCATAATTAGAATGATATTGGTGAAACTTTTTTTCCAGCCGGATGTGTCAGACCCCATCCCAGGTTGCTTTTGGATTTTTGCAGTTACCCCAATTCGGTAGAATACTTAACCGTTCGAATGGTTAGGTTATATAAATCGAGGCATTTTGCAGATGATATTCTCAATCAAAAATATTGATCATGTCGTTTTAAACGTTTCAAACCTTGAGCGGGCAATCAGGTTTTATTGTGATGTGCTGGGTTGCACTGTGGAGAGGCGGGTTGAATCTTTCCATCTGGTGCAGTTGCGTGCAGGTCAATCGCTGGTGGATTTGTTGGGAAAAGACCCCGATTTAAAAGACGGCGCGCCCAATATGGATCACTTTGCCCTTCGCATTGAACCTTTCGATGAAAATCTTCTACGGAATCACCTTGAAAGCCATGGAGTGGAAGTGGGTGAGGTCGCGTCCCGTTATGGCGCAGATGGCCAGGGGTCGTCAATTTACATTCATGATCCCGACGGAAACACGATTGAACTGAAGGGACCCCCACTTTCACCCTGACGGGATGTTGCGGGGCTCGCGAACAAAGTGAGCGTCAGCCCCAATTTTCCTCCCGCGCAGCGGGTCATTCCCATTGCCCGGGCTTTAGGGGCTCATGGCACACCTCGCAATAATCGTCCTTATAGGCGTTGGGGTGCTTGCATTCCGGGCAGAAGATGGTTTGTTTCTCGCCATATTCATGAAACATGTGCAGGCACTTCTCGCACCAGGCGGCTTTCGTTATATTTTCGGTCCCGCATTTGGGGCAGGTTTCTACGCTCATAGTGGTTGTTAGATGGTCTAAATTGTAGAGAGTTGTAAAAATTTTGAAAGGAATTGAGTGAAACCCTTAAAGCTAGCTCACAAGTTTATGGAAATATTCTTCTCAGGTGAAAACATGTGGAGATTACGCCCCCTGCTGGCCGATGACTTTTCCTTCAGCGGACCCTTGTACCAGTTTGACTCCCCCGATGCCTACATTAAATCTCTGGAGACCGATCCTCCCAAAGGCTTTAAATACGAAATTATCCGATCCTATGACGACGAATCTTCCGCCTGCCTTTTGTACCAATTCACCAAACCCGGAGTTTGCACTCGAATGGCGCAGATGTTTGAGGTGCGTGAGGGTAAAATCAACAGAATTATACTGGTTTTTGATACGGGAGCATTCGCCTGACTTGAGACAGCTCACTTTTCCGATTCTATCTGTTCCTCGGCCTGTTTTTTGGTGTCCTGACGCTTGTAAACCTTCGCGGATTCCTTGACCTTCTCGTGATACCGTTTGGTTTGGAGCTGTTGAGCCGCCACTTCGGCCTCCAGTTCCTCCTTGGACTTTACTTTTTTCTTTTTTTGTTTCATTTTATTTATAATATCATTTTTATCCTAAGACTGTCACGGTCACATTCTCCGCTATGGCTCAAATGACACTTGATACCCTCATAATCGAAGGAATCGTATGACCAGGCAGAAAACCCTGGCTAAAATTGATAATGGACGCGATTATTGCAATAAATTTCGGAGGTCATGGTGAGTGAACAGTTATCCAAACTGGATGAAACGCTTATAAAGTTTATAAAGAATCAACACCTGTTTTTTGTGGGAACGGCGGGCGCGGAGGGCCGGGTGAATATTTCGCCCAAGGGCATGGACTCGTTACGAGTCATCGATAATGAAAAAATAGCCTGGCTGAACCTGACCGGAAGCGGCAATGAAACGGCCGCGCATGTCCTGGAATGCCAGCGCATGACCCTAATGTTTTGCGCCTTTGAAGGCAAACCGAATATTTTGCGTATTTATGGAAAGGCCACCGCCATGCATCCGCGTGATAAAGAATGGGAAGCGATGCTCAGTCTCTTTCCAACGGTACCAGGGGCTAGGCAGATTTTTTTACTGGATATCGAAAGCGTGGCCACGTCCTGCGGCTTCAGTGTGCCTTTATACGAACATGTGGGAGAGCGCGATGTTCTGGTGCAATGGGCCGAGAAAAAGGGCGAGGACGGAGTAAAAAAATACTGGCAGGATAATAATCAAAAAAGCATCGACGGCAAACCCACTGGGATTTTTGGGTAAAAGGGATTAATCACAAAAAATTCTGGATGGCTTTTCATTCAGCTTACCCTTTGACCGCAGGGCATTGGTTATTTTTCTTGCCACACAGTAAATTTTCCTTAGGTGGAAAATATCCTCGAGTCTGCTAAACCCTAAAAGCGATGCTGTCGCATTCGGGCCAACTCCTGAGTTACAAGCCCTGCCGGAAGTTGGAAGAAATTAAAAAGCTCATAGAGAGGGCGGACTATGCTATCTACAAGCTCTGGCAGGGTATCGCTAATCTGGTTAGCTTGCACTTTAATTTTTGTTCGGTATATATCCTGGTGAGCGATGGGACTGTCAATCGGTTGGTTAATGGGATTGGCAAAACTTGAAATTTTTCTTCCAGACAAACCCGTCCACTCTGCCAATATCAGGAGTTGAGCCTGAGGGGCCATAAATTGACGAGCCATGCTTTCAGCATGTAAAAGTATTTCACCTACCCGCCAAGTCGGCAGTGTGAGATCAAAAATCTCTCCTGGCATTATCTCGCGGTTTTCAAGACCATCCTCTTGATAACCCCGCAAGAGATAAAATTGACCTTCTGGTGATGCACGCCAGAAATCAGCATGGTCTGGGTCCTGTTCTTTGCCGTCTCCCCCTAACCAGCACTCCACGCAGTCATTAACCAAATATGGAGCAATTCCTTCCCGAGTCGGAACCCAAAAAGGTGGCCAGCCAGTGTGACGCACAACTCCTGCCTGAAGGGTCTCCAGTAATTTTCGACCTCTTACAGGTTCAAAGTCACCCAGCAATTGATACCCAACGGAGTAATGTCCATTTCGCAACCGAGCAGGCCGGTTTTCTGGAAGATTTTCTGTAAGTTCTTTCCAACGTGTGAACGACACTTCTAACCACTTTTCAAGACGGTCTTGATCTGTCTCGGTCGCTGCAGTGACAGGGGAACCTCCTGACATGAGTAATCGAAAGCTGTCAAGAAGGTCATTGCGTGCGTTGGTAATACATCGGCGTAAAAGCAAATCCCATTCTTGCCCACTCTGCGGCGGTTCGCTCTGTGGGCCCGGACGGCGGGTATAATAGATATTTTGTTTAATTTCTTGATCATTGGGTCCATTGCGTTTTGAGCGCACGGGAACTTTATGACCACCGGGAACAATGATGATCGGGTAATCCAATTCATCGGCCGAAGATTTGATTATCTGGACATCGCAATGAAATGGTGGCTCTACATAGCGATTTACAGCAGAGTTGATCCGGTCGGGGGTAAAGCTGGACAAATTTTCCGGCCGGTCCCCTGCTACCCTAACCGCGCCATTGGTTTCATCAAATCCGAAAATTATGAACCCTCCACCGTGATTTGCCAAGGCGATGATTGCCTTCGCTAATTTTGCGCGGTGTGTATCGTTGTTGGTCAAATCTAACCAACCCTTTAGTTCTACTTCGAGTGTTTCACGAGGGTCTACAAGCAAATCCGACAAGCGACGAGTCAGGTCTTCCTGCGGCGGCATGAAATTCTCTCTTTAAAATTGAGAATTAAAATTGATTTTCTCCGAAAGCTATAAAAATAGCTAGGGAGAGTTTTCAATAAAGGTAAGGGTATTCTAGCAAAACACAGGAGAGATCTTTTCAATTTTATTGAAAAATGAAAAGAGACTGTGGTTTTTTGCGAAGTTAAAGTCACAAAACCTTCTGAATCGTTTTGCCTAAGTCGGCGGGGCTTTTAACGACTTTGATGCCGCATTTTTTCATGGTCTTCATTTTTTCCGCCGCTGTCCCCTGTCCGCCGGAGATGATCGCGCCTGCGTGACCCATGCGCCGCCCGGGAGGTGCGGTCTGGCCTGCGATGAACCCGACTACTGGCTTGGTGACGTTTTTCTTGATGAAGTACGCCGCTTCGTCTTCCGCCGACCCGCCGATCTCGCCGATCATGCAGATGGCTTTGGTGCCACGGTCTTTCTGGAACAGTCCGAGCGCGTCGATGAACGATGTCCCGATGATCGGGTCTCCGCCGATTCCGACACAGGTGGACTGGCCGATGCCCAGTGCAGTCAACTGTCCGACGGCTTCATAAGTCAACGTTCCGCTTCGGGAAATGATGCCCACGTTGCCCTTTAAATGGATGTGCGCGGGCATGATGCCTATTTTGGCTTTACCGGGGGAGATGACGCCGGGGCAGTTCGGGCCGACCAACCGGCAATCGGTGCCTTTCATGTATTTGTCCACTTCGATCATGTCGCTGGTCGGGATGCCTTCCGCGATACAGATGATCAGCGCAATGCCTGCGTCTGCGGCTTCCAGAATCGCGTCGGCGGCAAATGCCGGAGGAACGAATATCATCGTGGCGTTGGCTTTGGTTTTCACCGCCGCTTCTTTAACGGTGTTGAAGACCGGCACGGTGTCCAATACGGTCTGGCCGCCTTTATTGGGCGTGACGCCGCCGACCACGGTGGTGCCGTATTTCATGCATTGTTCGGTATGGAACTGGCCTTCGCGACCGGTGATCCCTTGAACGATCAATCTCGTTTTTTCATCGACTAGAATACTCATTGGATTGCTTTAACCACCTTTCTGGCCCCGTCCTTCATTCCGTTGCCAATAACAAAATTCATGCCCGACTCTTTAAGGATTGCGTGCCCCTCTTCCATATTGGTCCCTTCCATGCGAACCACTATGGGAACTTTAACGTCGAGATTTTTCGCCGCCGCCACCACGCCGCGCGCCAGGATATCGCAACGCAGAATGCCGCCGAATATATTGATGAAAATCGCCTTTACATTGGGGTCCGACAAGAGAATGCGGAATCCGTTTTCGATCATTTCTTCATTGGCTCCGCCGCCCACATCGAGAAAATTCGCGGGCTCGCCACCGGAGTGTTTGATGATGTCCATTGTGGCCATCGCTAACCCTGCCCCATTGACCATGCAGGCGATATTGCCGTCCAGCTTGATGTAATTCAGGTGAAACTTGGAAGCTTCAACTTCCAGAGGCGCTTCCTCATCGAGGTCGCGGAACTCCAGGGTATCTTTGTGGCGGTACATGGCGTTGTCGTCGATGTTCACCTTGGCGTCCAGCGCCAGCACTCGACCGTCGGACGTGGTGACCAGGGGATTGATCTCCAGCATGTCCAGATCTTCTTTAACAAAACAGTTATAAAGGTTGATGATGAAAGGAACCATTTTCTTCAGATGGTCCCCGCTCAAGTTGAGCGCAAAAGCGATTTTTCTGGCCAGGTAAGGTTTGACTCCTATCACCGGATCGATCACTTCCTTGAATATTTTTTCGGGAGTTTTTTCAGCGACTTCTTCAATCTCCATACCACCTTCTTCGCTCGCCATGATGAGAACCCGGCTGGTCTGCCGGTCCACCACAATGCCCAGATACAGTTCCCTTTCTATGGGCATGCCCTCTTCCACCAGAACCTTTTTAACCAGGCGACCTTCCGGCCCGGTCTGGTGCGTGACCAGTGTCATCCCCAAAATTTTTGCGGCGTGTTTTTCCGCTTCTTCAGGACTTTTGGCAAGTTTGACACCGCCGCCTTTGCCACGACCTCCCGCATGGATCTGGGCTTTCACCACCACCACGCCGGTTCCCAGTTTTTTGGCGGCGTCTTTGGCTTCAAAAGCGTCGTCGACCAGGATTCCGTTGGGCACGGCTACATTATATTTCGCAAGAATTTCTTTGGCCTGATACTCATGAATTTTCATAGAAAAGTCGTGGTTTATGTGGTTTTCGATTGGGAAAATGGAGTCCGTTTTTATCACAGAGGGACTGGGCTTGTCAAAGCAAAATGAGGATTTTTCAAGCTCTTTCAAATAAAATGCCAACCTGGGCCAGGTTGGCAAAGAGGACACTATACTATTGGTTGACTTGCGAGTTTATAAGGAGCGGAGGGGGATAAACGCAGTAAAGGCGTTGCCTTAAATCCTGGATGTAATTTTTTTCAAGACCGGCTGTTTGTCCGGCATCACAAAGTCGGTGTCATTGAATATCTGGCTCCAAGCATCTTGTAAAGGTTCCAGCACTTTCAAAATCGATTCCAACGCCGCGCGGTCGGATTTAATATTGGCCAGGGTCAATTGACGCAAAATAAACTGGTACAGTGTTTCCAGGCGGGCGCAGACTTCACCGCCCTTTTTCATGTCGAGGGAAACGGAAAGTTCATTGATGATATCATGGGTCTTTCTGATATAAGTGGCTTTTCCGGCAATGTCCCCCTCCTCCATACATTTGATAGCCATCTTAGTGAATTTGGCGGCTCCTTCGTACATCATCAAAATCAATTTACCCTGACTGGATGTAGAAATCTGATTTTGCTTGTATTCGTTGTGATACCGAGAAGGAACCATTTTAAGATAAACTCCTTAGTGTTACTGATAAAACTCGTTGCCGATTGAAAACTATAATTACTATTTGAAGAGATTTTCAAGCCCGCCCAGCGCGCTTGTAAAGGCGTCTTTTTGGGAATTCAAACGCCCTATTGTCACTTCCAGTGCGGCGAAGCGTTGTCTGAGATCTGCTTCAAAAACCTCCAGCCGCGATTCCAAAGACAAAATCTGATCGTCAAAATCATCAATGGTATTGGTAAACGTATCGATTTCCGTAGTCAGGGGCCCGCTGAGCGAATCGTCCGTCAGATTGGCCAACACCTGGTTGATAACTTCGCCAACTCCGAATGATAAATTTATCGTCCCATAAGACCCATCTGAAAGATCTCCAAGCCTGAAATTGAGACCTTCTGCGGAAGTGCCTACCGCCCCGGAAAAGAAATTTCCTGATCCCACGGCATCCGAGTATTGGTTCTGGCCTGCGATGCTCAATTGCGGAACGCCTCCAACCACTCTCAGGTCATAGTTATTGGGGGCCGTTGCACTGGTGAACCCGATGAAGGTCACGCTGCTGTCCGTAGTCGTCCCTTTGCTGGCAAAAAGCTGGGCGACATTACTAATGTCAGTGTTCAGGGCCTGGGTTAAAGTGGAATCGTCAATCAGCAAGGTGCCATCTGCCTGCGTCCGGATTCCAATTTGCGACAAAGAATTGAAAGACCCCGTGATTCCATTCACTTGACTGCTCAAGGTATTGCGCAGAGTCGACTGAAGGTTTTGGGCGGTAAAGTTACCGAACAGAAGACCGGTTTGTAAGGTATCAGGGTCCAAAAACTGCTGTTCGTCCACAAAAGCGATGAGCTCATTGTAACCATCGATAAAGCCTGTTATTTTTTCTTTGACTGTATCAATATCCGAGGAAAGGGTGATGGTCCCGGAGCCTGCCGATTGTAACGTGAGGGTGGTTCCGGAAATGACATCGGTCACCGTGTTGTTGGATTTAGTGATCGCGATTCCATCCAGAGTCAAGCTTGCGTCCTGAGCCGCCTGGGTTTCGGTAAACGTCAATCCTGCTGTTGTCCCAAAAGAAACACTGTTATCGGCGCCGGTTTTAGTCCCGGAAATCACCAAACGAGTGGCGTTGGTCGCGCTACCGTCATTCAGAAAAGATGCCTGAATATTAGCTCCCGAATTGTTGATCGCGAGGCGCAATCCATCCAGGGTGTTGTTAGAAGAATCAATAGTGATGTTAGTCGTTATTCCGCCAACAATGACCTCCAGAGTACCTATCGTAACCGCACCACTGGTGGAGCTGAATCCCTGGGACACCAGCTTGCTCTCACGAGCCAGGCTGTTGACAGTGAGAGAAAATGTTCCTGATGCGGCCTGACTGGTGGTGTCGATGCCGACCACCTGATTATTGTCAGAGGCGTTGTTATTGGAAAACGCCCCCTGGGTGGACAGAAACTTGGCTTCCGAATTCAGAGTGTTGGTCAGACTTTTAAACGTCCGCAACCGATCTTGCAGGTCCTGAAAGGTGAGCAGTTTTTCCGCTTCAAGATCCGCCTTGGCTTCCAGGACATCGATGGGCCTTCTTTGCAACTGAATCAGCTTGCTGATGATATCCGCCGTATCCAGATTGGAATTGATTCCAGATATTAATGACTCGGCCATACGATCTCTTGAGCTTAGGGAAAATTAGTGTCAGCTATCCTGTTAAAACCCTTTATCGGTTCGAAAAATGGCAAACTTTAATGGATATGACGTGTGAAAATTGTTTTAGAGCCCGGGACGTGGATAAATGCAGGAATTCAATATATTTTCGTTAGAAATGCGGAAAAAGTAGTTTGATTTGAATCTTCAGAGTGCTAAATTACCGCCCTCTTTCCCCTAACCGATATCAGGATACGTCATGACAGAACAATTTGATTTATTTGCAGAACCGCAAGAAAAACCGGCTGAAAAGGTGGCCTCACCGGATCAGGAGCCGAGAATTCTATATTTCGACCTGGAAACCCAGAAAAGCTCGGACGAAGTCGGAGGCTGGTCGCCGGTGCAGATCAAATTGATGAAACTCGCCGTCGGCGTGGTGTGGGACAGCCGAGAGGAAAAATACTTCGTCTACCGGGAACCCGAAGCAGTGCAATTGGCGGAAAAACTGCGCACCGCAGACCTGGTGGTGGGGTTCAACGTGATTGGATTCGATTACACGGTGCTGGAGGGATACGGCCCCTTTCACCTGAATAAAATAAATACCTTCGATATGCTTCTGGATGTCAAAAAAATCCTGAATTTCCGTTTGGGGCTCAATCATCTGGCGCAACACACTCTGGGGGCTGAAAAATCCGCCGACGGGCTGATTTCCATTCAGTGGTATAAGGAAGGAAAGATGGATAAGATCATTGATTATTGCAAACAGGATGTCGCCATCACCCGGGATTTATTTCTGTTTGGCGAAAAAGAGGGTTTCCTGAAATACAAAACCCGTTCCGGGAAAATCGATGAATTCAAGGTGGACTGGAAAATAGACGGGTTGATCAAAGCAGGTTAGAAAAAGTTCCAGAGCGATTTTTTAGATTTTTTAATCCATCCCTTTACCACTACCCTATCCCCGTATCTAATCTTCTGAATCGGCCTTTTCAAAGGAAAGAGCTACCAACTGGCTCTCGTAGTCCAAAGTGTCAAACGGCTTGCCCTGCCGGAACGATCCAAAATGAAGGTCCGCATAGACCGCGATAATAACGTGGAGCGCGTTGTGATCGTCCATCCCCTGTTCCTTGAGCCTGCTATAAGTTACTTCCACATATTCGAGTTGCCCGGTCAGGATCTGCTTATCAACGATCACATGCAAAACCGTGTGCACAAACGGGTTCACTATCTGCCCGCCTATCTCCTGAGGATGCGTGGCGAGTTCCCCCAGTTTCCAGATTTCATCAAACTCCGGGTGCAGGTCCATAATATGAGCGATCCGGGCGTCAAGTTCCTCAAAATCCTTTCCTTCTTCTCGTCCGGCGGCCACCTGCAGGATTCTTACCTGGCTTTCTTTATCAAACTCCATATTATTTAATATCCTCTGGATAGAATTTTGGATTTGGTCGGCAAAAAAGGAGAGTCAAGTCTCCCCCTGTCCCTGCCAAATAACCTGCAAATAATGGCACGCGTTACGGGGTCTCAGAAAAATGCGTTCTCCGGTCCCGTTTGTCCCCACCATAGACCATAAAAACCCTTTTGCCCTGCCGCATATGATATTTGGCCCAGGCAGGAGATTTCCCTTCATAACTGGCGTCCGGGTCTTCTCCTTCGGCCTTCAGATAATCCGGATAATCCAAACCGGCGTCATAGGCATCCAATAATAGACAATCGGTGGTGAATCCTTTCCCCGTCAATTTAATTTTGGTCAAAAAGGCTTCAATTTTAGCAGGGTCACTCAATTCAATATCTTGCATTCTAATTTCCTATAGATTATTGGGATCTTCCCCGGTACTCTGGTTTCTCACATTTGGATTCAATTTCTACTGTTTGGTAGCATCCAAAGTATCAAAAAGTTAGAATTCAGGCTGATTTTAGGTTATATTATCACACTCCCTCCAATAAGAAGTACCGCCAAAAGGGAACTGAGCAATTCTAAGGACTCGACCAATGATAACCCAGGACAATTTGCTATTGAATCGCGCCGAACCGGGTGGTTTGGGCGGAATGCAGTTTTTATATAAAGTAAATGATTATGGAATCACGGCCATCAGCAAGCCGCAGGAGGAGATTTCAAATATCCACTGGGAGGTGGATATTATCAAGTATCTGACCCTAAAGCCTCTGAAATTTGAAGTTTGCCACACCACCGCCCTGGCAACAAAGACATTGAAATTTTACAATGATAAAGCTCTGAATGAATTTCTGGGCAAGGCTTTCAAGTATTTTGAAGAACTTGATCTGCTCGAGAACATGTTGCCCGAAAAGGACAAGCCTTAAAAACAACTTCCCAGGTCCGTTAATGCTTGACAGAACGCGCACTTGTTATATTATAGGGCTCATTTTAAAGTGCTAAATTGGTAAAATTTCTCTCTTTGGAGGAGTATTACTTCATTAAATATCAATCAATACAGTTTACTTCGGCGGGTGAGTTCCCCGCCGTTAATATAGAACGCAATTGTCTGGAGACCGTGCATGTCGAACTTAGATTTCGTAGCGGAAGGAAAACCCGCTGACTGGGTACCACTTGGAGAAACACAAACGGTAGTTGATCCAATGGAGATGTTCTTCAAACTTCCCCGAAAAACCGAATTCATTACCGGGAGTGAAGCCGCCCGCGAATCCATTCGCCGGATGAATGTTGATGTCGCCATAGCTTATCCCATCACTCCACAAAGTGAAACGATGCAACAGGCGGGATACCTCTATGACGAAGGATACATCAAGGATTTTTATCGCGGTGAGGAAGAAATTGGCGTTATGTCGGCTTGCGCCGGAGCTTCACGCGCTGGCGTTCGCACCCTCACGGCCACCTCCGGTCCTGGTCTCATGCGCGGCATGGAAGCTATCAGCTCATGGCCAGGTGCGCGCGTTCCGATGATTTTGATGGATATGTGCCGGGTCATCAACACACCTTTGGCGATCCAGCCGGATAACATCGAAATGTCTTTCATGCTCAATACAGGGATGCTCCTTCTGCACGCTGAAGACCAGCAGGATTTCTACGACTATCCTTTGGTTGCGGCCATCGTCTCTGAAAAAGTGGACGTGACCTTGCCTTGCGCGGTTTCCGTGGATGGATTTTTTGTGACACACGCCAGGGGCCAGGTGTCCATGACTCCCAAAGAGTATAAACTGCCACCCAGAGATGGTTGGGCGTCTGCTGTTCCTGCAATGGATAATGAAAATCCTCCAGCCAGGCTTTCTCGTGACGCTCCAATTCAGAAAAGTAACTTCATCAGCTATCATATGCATTCCAGTTGGCAGCAGGAAGTGTTTGCCGCAGTTGAACGCTCAGCCAAATACTTCGATAAATACCTGGATGGTTGTATTGAAATCGTCAACCCGGATGCGGATGAATTTTTGGTCGCCTCTGGAGCCGCCGTTTCCCAATCCCGTGAAGCTGTGCGTCAGGAAGGGGAGCAAGGCCGGAAAGTCGGAATGATTAAAATTAAGACCATCCGTCCCTGGCCGATGAGACAGCTCATTGCGGCATTAAAAAATGCCAAGCGCATCCTGGTTCCTGAATTCAACCAGGCGGGGTGGTTGCACAAAGAACTCTGTTCGACACTATATGGCCGAACTACAGGTACAATGATCGGTGGCCCAAGAGTCTATGGCGGGATGACCATGCCGACCGAGATGATTCTGGAGTGGCTGGCAGACGCTAGAAAAAAGCAACTTTAATTGCTCTTGATTCGGAATGCTTATTTTAGCTGTATCTCAAAATAGGTAGGTTATAAGACTGTTTTAAGTGTTTTATTGGTATGTTATTTGGGTTTTTGTTAACAACAGTTTATAATAAAATTAGTTTTTTATTTTTTTCATTCCCTTAAATTAATAGTTTTCTATATATAAGGATAAAATCATGTCTTTTGAAACTTTAAGACCATCTCCTGCATTAAAAGATTTTCTCCCGATCGAGTATAAAGACCTTGTCGAGCATGGCCCATACGGAAAGAATAAAAAAGTGTCCGACATGGGGAAGTTCAAAGAAATCATTGAAGAACACCCCATGTGTGCCGGATGCGCAATGACTTTGTTCATTCGCCTGATGTACATTGGCATGCCCAATCCCGAACATACAATCGTTGTTGGCACTGCAGGTTGTGGCCGTTTGGCCCTTTCCCAGGCTTCCGTTCCTTTTGTTTACGGAAACTATGGAGACACCAACGCGGTTGCCAGTGGCATGAAACGCGGGTTGGATATTCGTTTTCCCAATCAATTTAAAGATGTTGTTGTTTGCGCCGGCGACGGCGGCCTGGTGGATATCGGCTTTCAAGGCCTCATGCACAGTTGGTTCCGCCATGAAAAGTTTGTAACCGTCCTGCTCGACAATGAAGTTTATGGAAACACCGGCGGTCAGGAAAGCGGCATGACCAATAAAGGCAAAGTCCTTAAAATGTCTCCCCGCGGTAAAAAAGACGAAAAAATGGACATGCTCGGCTTGGCAAAGGTTGCCAAACTGGACTATATCGCTCGTCTTGCACCGACCAACCCTGCCCGCGTTGCCCGGACCATTCGCCGGTCAATTCTGATCGCGAGAGAATTTGGCGCAACCTACGTACAGGCTTATACCTCCTGTAATATTGAATATTCTATTCCCACACCGGACGTTATGAAGGATGCGTTTGAGATCGAGAAAGATCGCTATGGTTTTGAAGAGATTATCTCTGACCGGGCCAAAGAGTTTTTAAAGGATCTTGAAGCTAAAGCAAAAGCTGAGAGAAAAGCTAAAAAATAAAGGAGATCTGTAAATATGTCTATTAAGCGCTACAACGTTCGCATGGCTGGAATTGGAGGCCAGGGAGTTGTGACCGCATCCCATATTCTGAGTAATGGGGTGGTCATTTCCGGGGGACACAGTTCTCTCGTTCCTTTCTTCGGGTCTGAGAAACGAAACGCCCCGGTAGAAAGTTACGTGAGAATCTCCAGTGAGGTCATTTATGAAATTGGAGAAATCATTTTCCCGAACGTAATTATGATTTTTCATCCTTCGGTTATTACTCTGGGAAAATCATACACCATGCCCTTTTACACCGGGTTAAAGCAAGACGGTATTATCATCATAAACAGCCGAACTCCTATCCCTTTCAGTAAGGATGAAGAACGAGAAATGGCCGATGTAGGCGCTAAAGTCTACTATCTTCCGGCAACTGAAATTGCCAACGAGGTCGCTAAAACGGAGCTTGCTACCAACATGGCAATGTGCGGAGCGGTTGCGGCGGTTTTTGGAATGCCCGACCTGATTTCCCTGGCAGGCTCTGTTAAAGATAGATTCGTAGGAAAGGGCGTTGTGGTTTCCGGCGGAACCGCAGCACTTGACAGCGCCATTGAGAAAAAGTTCGCTAAAAAACAGAAGCTTCTTGAGGCAAATATGAAAACACTTGAGGCCAGTTATAAATACATGATCGATAAGGGTTGGGCGCATCCAGATGCGGATCCCGTTAAGATTGATATGGCCGCAATCTCCGCTTGTTAATATCCTAAATTTTTGGAGTAACCATGTATTACGTTGCTGAAGTTGATAGAGAAATTTGTGCCGCTAAAACCTGTTCTTTGTGCACAACCTTTTGCCCGGAATCCAACTGTATCAATTACAGTGAGAAAGATAAATCCGCCTACGTATCTGTAGATCGATGCAAGGCTTGCGAAATCTGTGTTTATATTTGTGATGATATTGCCAAAAACAATGCCATCAAAATGAAATGGATCGATGATCTCGACGATGGATTTGTAATCAAAAAAACCGGGATCGTTATTAGATAGTTCCCTTGCTTTTCCGAAAAGGTATTTGAGCTACATGCTCAAATACCTTTTTTTTTAGCCTCTTTCAATCCACACAATTAAATAAGGACAGAAAAAATGGAAAGAACCCTTGCCATCATCAAACCGGATGCAGTATCGCGAAATCTCATTGGGAGTTTTATCAGCCGAATTGAATCAAATGAATTCAATGTGGTCGCGATCAAAAGAGCGTGGCTGACCAAAGGCCTGGCGGAAAGATTCTATGCTGTACACAAAGAACGCCCATTTTTCAATAGCTTGACCGACTTCATGAGTTCGGGGCCGGTGGTATTGATGGTTCTGGAGCACGAAAACGCGATCATGGGATGGAGAGAACTGATGGGTGCTACCAACCCGGCGGAAGCCGCCGAAGGCACCATACGAAAGGAATTTGGTCTCGATTTGGAGAGAAACTCCTCCCACGGGTCCGATTCTCCTGAAAATGCCGCCTTTGAGATCAAGTTTTTTTTTAGTGAGACTGAAATTTTACCCTAGAAATCCTGTAGAATGGGATTGTGATCAGATCAAGAATCCAATCCGATGGAAACAACATCCAATTATTATGAGAAAATTATCCTTGCTAGTGGCGTTGTTAGTTTGGCTATGGGCCTCCCCAGGGTTCGGGTATGAATACCAACTCTACAAAAACGGGGAAAACCTGGGTATCGTGGTATTTCCCAAAGCCAAGATGTTTTCCGGGTTGGATCAATACATCCAATCTCTGGCATTGCAGCCCGTGGAAACTGGAAAAGCGGTGATGCGATCCGGCTCCAAAGGGGAAAATCAAACGTACATGATGCCCTTGGAGGTACAGAAAAATCATTCGATCGAAAAATTCATGGTCATTCAGGTATTAACACCAACCAGTATGATGATTGGAATTTTTGACCCTGAATGGGGGCTCACCCTGCCCTCGTCGATTTTCGGGTTTGATGAAATGAAACAAAATATTCCCAAGACTCTGGACATTTTTCGGGGAAATAATAAGCGCAAACCCACTCATTGGAAAGGGGAACCGGGATCAACCCTTGAGCCGGTTGAAACCCCGCCGGACACCAATTTCTGAAAGGTATTAGAGCCATGCCTGTTTATGAGTACCAATGCGAAAAATGTAAAAAAACGTTTGAATTTCTGCAAAAGGTCAATGACAAGCCCATTGAAAAGTGCGAAGAATGCGAAGGCGCGCTTCATAAATGTTTCAACAGTATGAACTTTCATTTGTATGGTCCTGGTTTTTACAGCACCGACAACAAAAGAAAATACCTAAAATAAATCCGCAATGCTTCCCTCAATTCATCCATGATCTATATTACCCGGCGGCTTGAGTTCTGTGCCAGTCACCGCCTGTTCAACCCGAACTATTCCGACGAAAAAAATGCCGAAACGTTCGGGCTGTGCAACAACCCCAACGGACACGGCCACAACTACGTCCTCGAAGTGACCGTGAGTGGAGAAATCGACCCGGAAACAGGGATGGTGCTGGATTTAAAAACGCTCAAAAAACTGATCAATCAGGAAATCGTCAACAAGGTGGATCATAAAAATTTCAATATGGACGTGGATTTCATGGAGGGTGTGATTCCCACCGCCGAGAACATCGCCATCAAGTTCTGGGAAATTCTGGAATCAAAAATTGAAAACGGCACCTTGCATGAATTGAAACTTTTTGAGTCCGAACGCAACTACGTCGTCTACCGGGGGGAGTTGGTGTGAAAGATCTGATTGAAAAACTGCTCTTGGAGGTAGGAGAAGACCCTTCCCGTGAAGGCCTGAAAAATACTCCCGAAAGAGTCGAGAAATCCTTGAAGTTTTTGACCAGCGGCTACATGACCAATATCGACGAACTGGTCAATGGCGCCCTGTATCATGAAAATTATGACGAAATGGTCATCGTCAAGGACATCGACATTTTCAGTTTGTGCGAACACCATATGTTGCCCTTCCTGGGAAAATGTCACGTTGCCTATCTTCCCAATGGCAAGATCATCGGGTTGAGCAAAATTCCACGGATCAGCGATGCTTTCAGCCGGAGGTTGCAAGTGCAGGAGCGGTTGACCAACCAGATCGCCGAATGCCTGGATAGTATTTTACAACCCAAAGGAGTGGGAGTGGTCATTGAAGCTTTGCACATGTGCATGTCCATGCGCGGCGTGCAAAAACAAAGTTCTTACACCACCACAAGTTCCATGCTCGGCAGTTTTAAATCCGACGCCAGAACCCGAAGTGAATTTTTAAGCCTGATTCAGCCTCAAGGGACAAGATCCTGATTTTCGATATTAATTTGATACACCTATTCCCAAATAGGTAAACTTCTTGAGTACCGCAAATAAAGAAATCATAATTGAAAACAACGATCTGATTCCCGACCTGTTCGGCACGCACGACCTCAACCTCAAACTGATAGAAAAAAAATTCAACGTCCGCATCATTACCCGGGGCAATCAGCTCAATGTCACCGGCTCCCAAAGCTCCGTCAATACCGTCCAACGGCTCCTGACCCAACTGCAAAGCCTGTTCGAGAGCAAACAGCCGCCTAAAAACGGGGACATCAAATTCGCCATCCGCTTAATTGCCGATGATCCCGACATTGATCTGGTTTCCATTTTTACCGAACGCGTTGCCCTAGCCCCAGGTCGCGGATACATTTCTCCAAAGGGTGCGGCCCAAAGGGAAATGATTCAAGCCGGAAAAGTTAAAGACATCGTTTTTGCCATCGGCCCGGCGGGAACGGGGAAGACCTATCTGGCCGTGGCAATGGCCGTCGAAGGATTGCTCAAAAACCGGTTTAAAAAAATCGTCCTGGTGCGCCCGGCGGTGGAGGCGGGGGAAAAGCTGGGGTTTTTACCTGGCGACATCTCGGAGAAAATCCATCCCTACCTGATGCCGCTGTACGACGCGTTGAACGAAATGATGGAAGGCAACCAGGTCTGGCAGATGATCGAAGACGGGGTCATCGAAATCGCTCCCCTGGCTTATATGCGCGGGAGAACGTTGAATGACGCGTTTGTCATTCTCGATGAAGCTCAGAATTCCACTCGCGAACAGATGAAAATGTTTTTGACCCGGCTCGGGTTCCGTTCAAAAATGATCATCACCGGAGACATCACACAGATAGACCTTTCCAGCTCCGCGGATTCCGGACTGATTCATGTGAAAAAATTGCTACAAGGGATTGATGACATCCAGTTCACCTACTTTACCGAAAAAGATGTCGTCCGGCACGAACTGGTTAAAAAGATCATCAGAGCTTACGATAAAAATGATAATGCCGGATAGACAGCTTCATCATTTGCTCCCCTCCCTTTAAATTTCGTATACTCAGAAATTGTCTCGAATTTTTATATTGAGGAAAGGCCTTAAGTAAGACGCATTATTAGCTTTAGAAAATATCTCTAAGGATACTAACCCCTGAATAAGGGCTAAATTGATTTATTTCTCAAGAAATGAGAGAATTCTGGGTGAATCTAAATAAATTTTATGCACTAGATAAGAATTTCTTTTTTGGTAGAACTTTCTGTAATTTTTAGCATTTAAAAGGTAAATACCATTGAATTTTGTATTGAAAAACAAATTGAACCTGTTTATCACAACTATCCTCTTTTTATCATTGTTCGGGTCTATTTTTCCTCAGCAAGGTCACGCTCAGATGCGGGATTTTGAGCAAAATATGGCAAAGTTGAAAGTAAAACTACCACCAAATATTTTTGACGGTAAAACTCTCAATATCACCACCTACCCGGAACTCCAACAAGTCAAACAATTTGGTCTGAACTATCGCGCATTTTTGCTGAATGCCGTGACGGCCTGGGGGAAACTAGGCAGGGGTCAAAACGAAGAACGCAAGAATCAACTCATTGCAAATAAAGCCTACTTTGACGCATTTCAAAAGGCCTATACAGTCAAAGCAAAGGCAATAAAACCTCCGGCGAAAAAGCAGCCGGTTCAGGCAAAACAGGTCACGTTGTCCGATATTTATATAGGACCCGGCTCCCAGGAGAAAGGCCCAATAATCATTGACAGTGTGGGACAGTATGATACTGAGTTCAAGGCCTATGGTCATCCCGGAACAAAAGCCAAGCTCACCCGTTGGAGCGCGCTGATGCAGTTTTACATCAAATACGACAATATTGCGAGTGACGATGCGGTGATGATCGATATCTTCAAGGACGGTAAAAGCCTGGGTGAAGCGACTTCTTGTCAATATCACAGCCTGCACAAGGAAGCTCATCTTGCATATTATAAATGCGAAGCGCCAAAAAAGAGAAGTGACTACGAAAAATTGTTTCAAACCGATGGCACACACACGATCAAGTTGACTTACAAAAAGTTAATCGAGGGAATCGAATTTAAAGATTTTGCTGTTTTCAACGTCACTGTAAAAAAAGCCAAGCAGGGTGCGGCGAACAACCCTTCATTGAAATGGGAAACGGACCACGACATGAAGGTCACGGTTTCAACCATTGACGAGGAAATTCCCCATTCAACACCTACGGATGGAGGAATAAAAACGGCTATACAATTCGCGCAAAAGAGGCAAGAACATTCCATGGTAATACGAACATGGTTTAAGAAAGATAAAGGCTACCATCCGACAAAGATGGCGTGTTTATACAACGGTAAAAGAATTGATGAGGCTGAAGGGCATAAAGGAAAAGAATATAGTTACTGGAGTTATCTTAAAAAAGGTTCGATGAAAAGGGTTGACGAGCAATGGACTCAACACTATTACCAGATGAAATCTTTGCACCCCCGCCCATTTCCCAATAGGTCTAAGGGAAGTTATTCTCAGCCTCAGCATTATTTAAATGAAAATCCCGGGGAGTATCGTTGCGTGGCAACGAGGGGTGGCGAAGTTCTCAAAGAACTGTTTTTCCGAGTGGATGCTGATGGAGAAATCGTCAAATCCGGATGTCAGTTGGAATCCATGAATACTCTTCACACGGTCACACTGCTTGCAACGAAGGACCATAAATTGTCCACTGTAGACTACGATAAAAAAATTGGCAAACAATCCGGGTTTGAGGGACGAGTCAAGTGGAGCAAAAGTTGTCCCCCCAGCAGGAAATAGCTGGCTGATGGATATTGAAATCCAAAATGATCAGGAAGTCTGCAAAGTAGATTCCCTGGAGCTGAAAAGCCATGCGGAAAAATTCATGCGGGCTTTAGGAAGGCAGGACGACGAACTCAGCATCCTGCTGGTGGATGACGCTGATATTCAAAACCTGAACCGGCAACACAGGAATCGGGACTCCGCAACCGATGTGCTCTCCTTCCCCCAAATGGACGACGACGATTTCATTTCCCATATGTTGGGAGACGTGGTAATTTCTGTGGAAACAGCCGAGCGGCAAGCCAAAGAGCACCATTTTTCTTTGGAGCAAGAACTGGTTTTATTGCTCATTCACGGACTGCTTCATCTTCTGGGTTACGATCACGAGCGGTCCCCGGAAGATGAAAAAGCAATGAAGGCAAAAACCTGGGAATTGTTTGACCTGATATTTCCAGGTCAGACTCCTTCCTCTTCCTGCGGCTATTGATTGTTTAATCTCATTCACCTACGGAAACAGCGACGATGAAACAGGTTTGGGCGCCCTGGCGAATGGAATACATAAAGCAGGACAAATCGGGCGAATGCATTTTCTGCGTACTCCCGAAGGCCAATGAGGACGAAAAAAATTTCATCCTCCATCAAGGCGACACCTGCTTCGTCATCATGAACGTTTACCCCTACAACACCGGCCACCTGATGGTTTCTCCCTACAGGCATTTGTCCTGCATCACCCTTCTGGATGAAAAAGAAACCACCGAACTCAACCACCTGACTAAAAAATGTCTGGAAATCCTTCGGACCGTCAAATCACCCGAAGGGTTCAACATCGGTGCGAACCTGGGAAAAGCCGGCGGGGCGGGGTTTGACGAACACATTCACATGCACATCGTTCCCCGGTGGATCGGTGACACCAATTACATGCCTGTTCTGGCCGACACCAAGGTCCACCCGGAACACCTTCAAGCCACTTACGACAGCCTTTTGCCGCATTTTAAAACCCTCTCGCAATAAATCAGCATCATGAACACCGGAGAAAAACTCAAGGCAGCGTCTGAGGAAGAAACTCCGATGATGCAGCAATACCATCGCATCAAAAAGGAATGTTCCGACGCGGTTCTGTTTTTCCGCATGGGGGATTTTTATGAGATGTTCAACGAAGACGCCAAGATCGCGTCCCGCATCCTTGAAATCGCCCTGACCTCGCGCAGTAAAAACAAAGCCAACCAGACGCCGATGTGCGGCATTCCTCACCATGCCGCCAATGCCTACATCTCCAAACTCATCAAAGCCGGGAAAAAAGTCGCGCTGTGCGAGCAGACAGAAGACCCTAAACTCGCCAAGGGACTGGTTCAACGGGAAATCGTCCGCATCATCACTCCGGGAACGGTCTTAGACGACGCTCTGCTGGACCCTAAGAGTAATCATTTTCTGGTTTCCATTTTCTTTGGCAAAAACGGGCTGGGCCTGGCCGCTCTCGATATTTCCACAGGGCTGTTCAAGGTCACGGAAATTTTAGGAGACAAGGCTTCATCCCTTTTGCGCGATGAGTTGGAAAAAATGGATCCCAAAGAAATTTTGATTCCCGAATCCAGCGCCGGGACAACCAACGGCAACGCCCCCTGGTCCCCAAACGGGAATGTTTATCTTCACGCCTGTGAAGACTGGACTTTTTCTTTCGGCGAAGCCTACCGGAAATTGCTGGAGCATTTCAAAACCAGCTCCCTGGAAGGATTCGGGTGCGAGCATCTAAAGTATGCGGTTTCCGCCGCCGGAGCTTTGATCCATTACCTGCACGAAACCCAGAAGTCCGCGTTGAGCCACATCAGCGCCCTTTCCACGTTTCACATTCATAACTCCATGTTGCTGGATCAGTCGACCGTCAAGAGCCTGGAATTGATTCAATCAAGCGATGGCGGGCGAAAAAATTCTCTGCTGGATTTGCTCGACGCGACCGAAACCCCGCTTGGGGCCAGACGGATTAGAGAATGGATTTTGAAACCCCTGGTCGATTGCAAAGCGATCGAAGAACGCCTCACCCAGGTGGGCGCGTTCAAGGAGAATTTGATACTCCGGGGTGAAATACGCGACCAGTTGCAAAAAATTCACGACCTCGAACGCCTGGTCGGGAGAATTTCGCTTTCTATCTGCAACCCCAGGGATTTGATCGCGCTGAAAAATTCCATCGCAACGTTTCCGGAAATTCTCTCCCTGCTGAAACAGTTCCAGACCACCTCCCAATATGCTGATAACTGGGACCACCTGGAAGATATTTTCCAGCTCGTCGATGAAAAAATCGTCGATGATCCCCCGGTCAATCAGAAGGACGGTCACCTGATAAAGCCCGGCTGTGATGACGAACTGGATCGCTTAAAATCGATCAGCCGGGATGGCAAAAGCTGGATCGCGGCGCTTGAAATCAAGGAAAAGGAACGCACCGGTATTCCCGTTTTGAAAGTAGGATTCAATCGAATCTACGGCTACTATATCGAAGTCACCAAGAAAAACATCGAGCGCGTCCCCGAAGAATATATCCGCAAGCAATCGCTGGTCAATGCCGAGCGCTACATCTCCCCGGAATTGAAAGAATATGAAATCGAAATCACCGGAGCCGAGGATAAAATCTCCGAACGGGAGCTTGGCCTCTTTCAGAGAATCCGGGCGGACATAGCCAAAGAAGGTCCCAGAATCCAGAGCATGTCCCGGATCATCGGAGAAATCGACGCCCTGTTTTCATTTGCTGAAACCGCCCACCGCAACAACTATTGCCGCCCCGCCATTCAGGAAGATGCCGCCTTGAAGCTGGTGAACGGAAGACACCCCCTGGTCGAGCACATCGATCCGCTCAGTCAGTTCATTCCCAACGATACTCTGCTCGATTCCACAGACCATCAGATCATGATCATCACCGGTCCCAATATGGCGGGAAAATCCACTTTCTTAAGGCAGGTGGCCCTCATCACCCTCATGGCGCAGATCGGCAGTTTTGTCCCGGCGGACGAGGCCCAGATCGGGGTGGTCGACCGGATATTCTCACGCGTGGGAGCGCAGGACCATCTTTTGAAAGGCCAATCCACCTTCATGGTGGAAATGAACGAGGCCGCCAATATTTTAAATAACGCCACCGCCCGGAGCCTCATCATTCTGGACGAAATCGGCCGTGGAACCAGCACCTTCGACGGCATCAGCATCGCCTGGTCCATCGTGGAATACCTGCACGCCCTGAACGGTGACCAGGGCGGCCCGAAAACTCTGTTCGCCACCCATTACCACGAACTGACGGAACTGGCGCTGGTGCTTTCCGGAGTAAAAAATTTCAACGTGCAGGTCAAGGAATGGAACGATGAAATCATATTTTTACGGAAAATCGTCCCTGGAGGAGCCGATAAAAGTTATGGGATACAGGTGGCCAGGCTTGCCGGATTGCCGGAGAAAGTGCTGAAACGCGCCTTCGAGGTTCTGGACAACCTGGAAAAAAAGGAATTTGATGAGGTGGGCCGACCCAAAATTTCCCGACGCGAGGACGCCCCCACAGCTTCAGGCCCCCAACAATTATTGATGTTTGCAGAAGATCCCTCCCCTGTTTTGAAAAAGCTGGACAATGTGATCCCTGATGATCTCTCGCCACGGCAGGCATTGGATCTTTTATTTGAATTGAAAGACCTGCGTAACAATTCGAATAAATAATTTTTCTGCTATTTATCAAGTAATTACCACTTCCCCTCGAAAAAACTTGGAAGGACCGAAAAACATATCGCCAGCCCGAAATTTATTACTCCAATATTATTAGTTACTTGAAGGTTGGCGGCTGCACTCCCAAACCTGATTCTCGAGAAAGCTAACCGTCTATATTCATGCTAAGTTCGGGCTAAGTCCGCTGATTTATTGACTTTACAATCTCCTGGATATGGAGTATCTTAGGGGAATTGAAGGGTTTTTTGCATATATCATTAATTTTTTGACCCAAGCCTTTCAAATCAAAGCCAAAAAAGCGTCTGACAGCAAAAAGACCTTCCTTCCATAAGCCCAAAGTAGAAGCATTTTTTCTCGACCACAGACCGGAGGAGAGACTGGTTGAAGCTTTCGACTTTATTTCAGAACAAATTCTTATATAAAACCTGCACGGGCCTCGTAGCCGCAATTTGTCTCAGCCTGTGGGTTCTGGTGTCCCCGGCGGTTGCCGCTTCGCCAACAGTCGCCAATATCGGGGTGGCCACAAAAGGCAATTACGTCCTCATGGATGCCATTCTCACCGATGGAATGGAGAGAAAAGTTCTTGAAGCCATTGAAAGTGGCGTACCGATGACGATCACCTTCCAGATAGAGTTGCGCAAACAAAACTCTTTCTGGGCCGATCCCCTGATAAGAACGAACGAAATCAGTCACACGGTTCAATTCGATTCTTTGAAAAAGGTGTACCGGTTTTCTGAGGTGGGGAAAAACGTGAAACGAAAATTCGTGACCCACGAAAAAGATCGCTACCAACATCTGATGCAGACTCTTAAAAATATCCCCATTTCCCCTATTTATCAGCTGGACCCTGGAGAAAAATATTATGTCCGGGTCAAGGCGGACCTTGAAATGGACCGGTTCTGGTTTCCTTTCAACTATCTCTTTTTCTTTGTCCCCTTCAATGATTATGAAACCTCCTGGTCGCAAACCTCCCCCCTCACTCTGGACCTGGAACCCGCCTCAACAGAGGCGTTTAATAAAAAATCCAAAGAAGGCCGGGGTTTAAACCATGTCATCCGCTCCTTCAATAAGTAAACGCCAGTTTTCGCAGCCTTCCGAAGAACAAATCCGAAGAAAAAAAAAGAAGCGGACATGGCGGATCATCGCCGCTATCCTGTGCGCTCTGGTCGCTCTGACCGTCATCGAAAACTATATCCTGGAACAAAAAACCGCCGCGCCCATAGCGAATAATATCGCCGTTCTGGCGGTGTTCAACATCATCCTGATCCTGCTTTTTGTCCTGATCGTTCTCATCACGAGAAACCTGGTCAAGCTGTACAACGAGCGCAAGAGCAAAATTATCGGGTCCAAGTTCCAGACCAAGCTCATCATCGCATTTTTGATCCTGGCTCTGGTGCCATCCACTCTTCTTTTCATGACCGCCAGCAAATTGTTCACGCTCAGTATTGGGAGCTGGTTCAACCTCCAGGTGGAGCAAACGTTGCAACGGTCCATGGACGTTGCCAGGGACTATTACTCCCATCTGGAAAAGGGAGCCTTGTTTCGCGCCCGAAAAATCGAAGGCTTTATAATAAAAGATAACCTCTTCCTGCAAAAAAACCGCGACTCATTGCAGGCTCTGGCAGAAGATAAGGTAGATGAATATGAGCTTGCTGGATTGATGGTTTACGACAATAAAAAGCAGATCGTGGTTTCCGCTTACATTGAAGAAAACTCAGCCCACAGCAAGGCGGATTACCAGAATTTACTCAAGGAAAGCGTGGGCGGCGAAGGCGTTTCGGAAATTCGTTCCACCAGTCAGGGGACGTTTCTGGTGGCCATGGCCCCACTCAAACAATCGCTGGAGGGAAAGGATGCCATCTGGGGTTATGTCCTCACTCTCACACCGATTCCGCAAAACTCCCTGGGCCGGATCGAAGCCATCCGCAGTACTTTTGAGGATTACAAACAACAGCGCATTTTGAAATTACCCGTCAGCGGGAGTTATTACATCACCTTCCTCCTGATCACGTTGCTGATTTTATTTTCCGCCATCTGGCTGGGGTTCTATATGGCCAAGGGAATCACCATCCCCATTCAAAAACTGGCGGAAGGCACCCGGAGAATCGCCGAGGGCGACCTGGATTTTAAAATCGGTGTCCTGGCAAGCGATGAGATCGGTATTCTGGTGGATTCCTTCAACACAATGACCAACCAGCTCAACGAAAGCCAGCAAAGGACCCGGCAAGCGAATGAAAATCTAAAAACCACAAATACCGAGCTGGAACAGAGGCATTACTACATTCAAACGATCCTTGATAATATCGCCGCTGGAGTCGTCTCGGTGGATAAAAAGGGCCATGTCACCACCTTCAACAAGGCCGCCGAGAAAATACTCGGGGTTGGAGCGGAAGAAGTTTTTGGCTGTAGCTATAGAGAAGCCTTCACCCCTTCCTTCCACGAACCCATTCGCAAAATGACCAAAGAAATGACCGATCAGCAAAAGGGTTCGTTGCAGGAGCATGTCGAAGTGAAAGTGGGCGAGGATCATTTAATCCTCCAGGTCAACATCCAGGTATTGCAAGACCCCAACGACAAGTATCTGGGACTGGTCATCGTGTTCGATGATTTGACGCAATTGATCAAAACCCAGAAAATTGCCGCCTGGAAAGAAGTGGCCCAGGGCATCGCCCATGAAATTAAAAACCCCTTGACCCCCATTCAGCTCAACACCCAGCGGTTGCGAAAGAAGTACCACGAGGACAAAGAAGATTTTGCCAGGGTCTTTGATGAAAGCATTGCCATCATCTGCCAGGAGGTTGAGGGGATGAAGGACATGCTGAGCGAGTTTCAGCGGTTCTCCCGCATGCCCGCTCCCAATCCCAGACCGGCGTCCCTGCACAAAATCATTGATGATGTTTCCATTTTATATGCGAATCATGAGAAAAAAATAACCGTTAACAAATTTTTTGATCCGAATATCAATCTGATCAAGGTGGACGCGGAGCAAATGCGGCGGGTTTTTATCAATCTGTTTGAGAACGCCCTGGACGCGATGGAGGTCAACGGAGAAATCAATGTCATCACCCGGTTGAACCAGCCGGAGAAGCAAATCCAGATCGAATTTTCAGACAACGGAAGCGGTATCGCCCCTGAAGATATCAACAAACTGTTTCTTCCCCATTTCACCACTAAAAAACGCGGCTCAGGGTTGGGCCTTGCCATCATCAACCGGATCATTGTCGATCACAACGGCACCATTCAGGTCAAAGGGAATGCTCCGAAGGGAACCCGTTTCGTCATCGACCTGCCCTATTCCCTGGTTTCCCTCAAGACAACCCCTCCCCCTCCAGCCCAAATTCCTCCCAAAGCGTCCGGTTCGGTGTCCTGAAAATATCAAATGCGCCGTCCGCTCTTTTCATCCACTGAAATTTGGTTTAAGATAAATCCACACTATTAATACGAGAGTTTTACATAAGTAAGAGAACCTGCATGAAGTTTATCCTAAGCCTATCCTAAACGTCGTCGCGAGCCGCAAAGCGGCGTGGCGATCCAGAGTTCTGGATTGCTTCGTCGCTCACACTCCTCGCAACGACAAATTATACAATGACGCGGAATTCCTTAACCGGCTCCCATGTCTGGTCCTTAGGGCCTCATAATATGAAAAAGAAATTGACCGTCGACCTGGATGAAAAAGTTTATCAGCGGCTTTTGGAGCATTTCAAGGGCGATGAAAACGCCTTGAAGGAATACGCCGCTGGGGTATTGGAAAATCAAAACCCCGATTCCGGGGACAAACCGGAGTCGGAGAAAATAAAAAAAGGGCTGGAAGATTATTTAAACAAGGGAAGCGCCGGGACCCGTTCCTATGGGATCAAGGGACAGGGCTGGTAACTCCAAACAGGATTTAAAACGTTATGTCAGAAAATGGACGATTCATAGACAATAATAATGGAACCATCACAGACACAAAAATGAATGTGATGTGGAAAAAAACCGATTCCTTTCAGGATAATAAAAAGTGGCTGAATTGGTTCAAGGGTCAGGATTTTGTGGAAATCGCCAACCTGGAACGGATTTCCGGATACGAGGACTGGCGCTTCCCCACGGAAGAAGAAGCCTGGAGCCTGTTTGATCTGGAAAAAACGAATCAAGACAAATACGGGGATGACATCTATCTGGACCCCATTTTTGAGCCGGGAAGCGCCGGCACGACCTGGACTCTGGAGGAAAAAGATTCTTCAGCTTTGATCATCCAGTATGAAGACGGGCAAAAAGTCTGGCCTTCGAAATACTCCCACCTGAACATGGCCTATCGCATGGTCCGGAAAATTACCTGAGTATAAAAGGAAACCGCAGACCGGGAAATCCTCACCCACCCTCACCTAACCGTCACCCCGCAGGTGCTCCCATGAGGGAAAGGGATTATTTTTCATCCGTGTTTATCTGTGTTTTAAAAAATCCCCTCAATTAAAATGTTTGTACGCGGCGCGAAAGGGATAAATCACTCGCACCTTTGGTTGATCAGGCCCTTGATAGCGGAACCAGGGTTGCACCACAAAGGCTATTTTTGAAATTTCAGAATTAAAGGTTTTGAAGTTTTTGGGATGCAAACGAGTCGCGCCCATTTCCAGCGTCAACCGCGTTCCCTCCGGGAGTGAAAATTCCTTATCCTGACCAGAAGACAGGTCGATTTTAACGGAACCATTGCCCCCCTCCGTCACCACATAATTTCCCTGGGCAATGGGCTTGTTTCCCGCCCCTTCGGCAAAAATTCGCCAGATGTACTTGGTATCAAAACCTCTGGTGTGGGCCACCGGGATAACCGGATCAAGAAACTGGAGGATGTCGCGCCCGTTTTCCCGGTAATAGTGGGCATTGGCGACGGGCCATTTCACCAGACTTTTCTCAAAAATCTTGCCGCTCACCCGAACACAGCGTTCTTTCTTCAAAAATTTTTCCACCGGAATGCGTTTTTCTCGAACCAGTTGTTTGCGTAACTCCAGTGATTCCGGAGCCAGAAGATAACAACTGGCGAAGGCCAACTGATGGTCCCGGTTTTCCTCCTGAGGGCTGGATTCAAGAACCTCCTTCAGACGACTCACCATCTCCGCTTCCAGCCTGGGATGATAGCCCCGGCTCACCTCTACAATGATGCGGGTCGTCCCGGACCAATCTTTTTTTGCGATGGCCCCATCGAAGTCGGCCAGAATTTTATCGTGGTGGTTTGGGTTATTATCATCGGCGGGAAAATATTCCTTGCCGCCAAATACCTTCTCCTTGAGAAATTGGTAGCGGCCTGGATGGCTGTATCGGAAGTAAGGATAATGGATATAAGCCGCCACCGAGTTGGCAAAATCTTCCTGCATGTTCTGCCGTGAGTAGGTGGATAAATGACGTGTGGATATGGGCGCATAATTGTCCACCTCCGCATCATTCAAAAAGGTAAAAAGAAAATCGCTGTCCGGTTTGCCGTCCAATGCAGGCATATTAAGAACCCGAAATTTTGTGAGCGCCGCCCATTCCTCCGAGAAACTTGGGAACCCATGCGTCATATCAAACAAATGCGCCATCTCATGGTGGACAATATTTTTAAAGTCCGTTTCGTCTTCATAAAATATGGAATTATAAAATTCGGCCCGAGGGTCCTGATTGCCTACAATAACCTTATACGATCTGCTTTCCTGCTCGTACACGGTAGAGAAGGCCGGCAAAACGGCGGCGGGAATTTCATCCTTTGGTATATTTCCGGACTCCACCATGATCGCGTCTAACCGGTAAAGCCCCTTCACCCCCGGCATGCGGTAAAACGTAGGAGGGAGATCGGAAATTGCGGATTGCAATTTTTCAATCTGATCGGTGCGCCAGGCCTGGCCGAATTCCACCAGTTCGTAACCAAAATCCGCCTTGAATTTATCCATTAACTTCTTTACTTCCTGGCCGTAATCCCCCGGATATTCATAAAATTTCCTTTTAGGGGCATTCTCTTTAGAATCGGGTGCTTCATCTGATGTATAGTGAAACTGAAACCCGGACAAAAACGGTATCAAAACCAACAGGCCGATCACGGTGGACAGTTTTTTCATTGAGAAGCGTCTCCACAAATAGGAAAAGTAGTTTCATTCAGACTAACAAATGGCCGGATCAAAAGGCAATGGTTGTATTTTCCTGCCGGATTAAAGTTTTTTAATCCAGTCGGGGCCTGGTTTTTTTAATGGAATTTTGCAACGTTGGACCAATAGTTTCATCTTAAACAGATAAAATTCACCCAATATTAAAAGGAGGTTTATTGATGGCGCAGTTACCTGGAATTGACGAAAAACTGATCAAATTGAATCCGGACTGGACGGTTGAAAATGCCGGTTCCACACCTCTGGAAAAAGAAGTATCTGTTAATGATTTCAATGGAAAACGGTTGGTTGTGACCTTGCCCGGAGCGGGTGGATTTTGCAACAAGGAAATCGATCTGATTAAAGAGAATATGGGCAAATTTAAAGACGCAGGAGCCGATGAGGTCGTGGTTATTGTTGGCACGGATGTCCTGAGTAACGCGGGCCGTGGATTGCCCAATCTCCTGCAAGATCCAGATCAAGCGTTCGCCAAGGCCAACAAATTGAACCTGGAAGGAGTAAGGAGCCGGTATTTGCATCGTTCCGCCATTGCCGTGGACGCCAGCGGAAACCAGGTTGCTAGAGAAGACGCTGAATTGCTCGGTTGCCGGACGGTGGATGGGTTGGTGGAGGTCGCTAAAAAAGCCTTCTCCTGAGAATTACCCCAAAATCCAACTTTTTCAAAAGCTCTCCGCCGCCTGCGGCGGGGTTTCGCTTGCTTTCCCCCGAACAACTTTACATAAAAAAACCCCAGGAACCTGACGGCTCCTGGGGTAATAATTTTTTTCGTGGTCGGAATGGATTAACTTTTGTGACGCCCCCACGCAATTTCTCCATCCGCCGCATCCGGCCCTGTATCATCTTCTGAAAATGCGGGCTCGGTTAGCGTAGGAGCCGCAGGTGCCGCTGGTTGCGCGGCGCTTCCACCGGACAACAAACTGTTTTTGGTGTCGCCGTCTACCTGCCCATTTGCGGCCAATCCCGCGCTTTCCTGAAATTTCATGAGCGCGGCTTTCGTCCTCGATCCCCAGATACCGTCCACGGGACCCGGATCAAAACCTTTTTCAACCAGAGCTTCCTGAACCGACCGGGTCATGCTATCGGCAAACGAGGTAGAAATCCCGATTTGGAGGAACAGCCCCAAGAATATTGTGGCAATGACCAGCCTGGAACCCGCCGATTTAAAAAACATGAAAACTTTCATTTTTCCTCCTTTAATTGAGTTTTTCTCTTAAACAAAAAGGCTATCCAAATTGGACAAATAAATTTTTAAGGGATTGTAATCTATACCATAGATTCACATTAAGATGCCAGCACAATTATTTATTATGAGATCCGAACCGGGAATCAGGCAGGCACAACCCAATCTGCCGGGCGCAGGCACATGACCCACCGGTTCCGGGACTTTCAGGGAGATCTATTTGGATTGCATTTCATAGACCCCATCCCAATCATCCTGCGGGGGGTTGAGTTGATAGTCGATGCACCGCTGGCTGTAGGTCAAGGAAGGCCCGTCCTTGTCATGAACTTTTAAAACTTTTTCAAAACAGGCGAGCGCTTTTTTCCATTCACGATTGGAATAATGCTGTAATCCTTGATGGAACAGGGGCAGGATGTCGCGAGTTTGCTGGTCCACTTCTCCCTTTCGACCCAGCACCTCGTAGATCTTTATGGGCTCCGACTTACCCACAACCCGTATCCTGTCCAATTCCCTGGTCTCGATGTCCTCCCTCACCATTTCATAGGTGAACTGGCTGATCATGGTTTCGGTCTTGTACTGTTTGTTGACCCCCTCCAACCGCGCCGCCAGATTCACCGAGTCCCCCATCATGGTGTAATCCATCCGGGTTTTGGAGCCCATATTGCCAATGACCATTTCTCCTGTATTCATGCCAATCCGCATAAAAAGCTCATGCTTTCCTTCAGCCTTCCACACGGCCCGCATCTCCTCCAACCGCAGTTGCATCTCGATGGCCGCCAGACAGGCTCTCCGGGCGTGGTCCTCATAAGGAACCGGTGCGCCAAAAAAGGCAATGATGGCATCGCCTTCGAATTTGTCCACCGTCCCTTCATATTTCAGGATGATATCCGTCATCTCGGTCAGGTAATCGTTCAACAATTCCACCAGTTCATGGGGAGTGAGTTTCTCGGAAATGGTGGAAAACCCGGCCACGTCGGAAAAAAACGCGGTCAGTTCCTTACTCTCTCCGCCCAGTTTGAGCAGGGAAGGATTATCGACCAGCCGGTTCACCACCACCGGCGAGAGGAACTGACCGAACGCGGATTTTATAAACCGTTTCTCGCCCTCTTCAAACGCATATTTATATAAAGTAATTCCTGAATAAACAAAGATCTGAGTGAATACCGGATAAACCGTATCAATCCAGAGACCTTGAGCCGTGAACAGGTAATAATCCGCTACCAGATAAGACAAAATACCGCCTGCCAGAAATAACGCCATTCCATAGGCTTTGAAAAAATGTGCGATGATGCCTAAAAACAGTCCCGATCCCAATATCATAGCGACATTCAAAACCCTGAGCCATTCAGGCCGAATCAGGAAATCCTGCTGAAGCACGCTTTCCACCACATTCGCGTGTACCTCCACCCCCGGATAGAGCGGCCCATAGGGAGAAACATGCAGGTCGTAGGTTCCCGCGGCAGAGGCACCGAGTAGAACAATTTTGTTTTCCAGTTCCGCTTTCCCTATTTTCCCGGAAAGCACATCGGCGGCGGATAGATGCGAAAAGGTATACGCCGGACCGTAATAGTTAACCAGGAAATCGCCGGACTCCGAAGTCGGAATGATGTCCTCTCCAAGCCGAACCCCGTCCACACCAAAGGGAGCAATGACCACCCCGGTGGGGAGCCTTTTGGCCTCATGCAGAACCTGCAGACTCAAGGGAGGAAACAGATAGTCCCCTGATTGCATGACCGTGGGCACCCAGCGAACCACCCCATCGGATTCGGGGATGAACGAAACAAATCCCGCGCTGTTGGCGGCATCCATCAAACTTGGGAGACTCATTCCCACCGCATACACGGGGCGCAAGGGCACGGGATTGTCAGGAGAGTCGAACCTCTGGACCACTGAAAACTGGGAGAAGTCCAACAAATCTAAATGCATCTGGCTCATTTTTTCAACGAACTGATCATTCGCCGCCGCCTCGGTGGGGAAAACGGAAAATCCCAGCACGGTGCGCTCGGACTTCAGGATCGCCTCGGCAAAATGTCCGTCCGAATCGCTGACTTTTTCCAACCAGCTAATCAATTCTTCGCTTCTCATGCCGCTAACATCCTGCTTATGAAGCGCCTGCTTCACTTCCGTGAAAGGCACATAGGCGTCTTTTTCCGGAAACAAAATATCGATGCCGACCACCGAAGCCCCTGCATCGGTGAGACGGGAAATCACTTTGGCCAGTTTGGTCCTTGGCCAGGGCCACCGGCCCACCTCTTTCAAGCTCTTCTCATCAATGGCGACGATCACCACCCGCCCTGTGATCTTTCGAACTCCCCGGGAACGGACCTTGAGGTCGTAACTCTTAAGCTCCAATAATTTAAATAATTCCAAATCGAGGGTGTAGGTGAATAAAGAAACCAGTGACAACAGCAGAGCCACCGTAAAACTGTTCACCCATTTTTTTTTCATGAAATAATTCACTCGGAAAGGGGGGAGACTATTCAGGAATCAGGGACGTGAATTAAAATATCCGGCAACATATTAGCCCAATGTCGTAAGGCTAAACCAGTAAAAAAACCGCGGCAGGGGTAACCGAATAAATGGCGACATGGAGCCGTCATCCAATCCGGTCATTCGGACCGGAAGATATCGGCTTTGATGTATTTAAAGATAAGGCGTTGGCAATGAATCGGGCGGGGGAGCTATTTTGCAATGATCTCGGGCAATATCGTTTTTTTGTCGATGACAGCGGCGTCGATTTGACTCTGGGAAAGGTTGCGGACATTGTTCAGATCAACGCCCATCAATTTTACGCCGCGCAAATTCGCACCTTTAAAATTTGCTCCGGCTAAAATGGCGTCGCCAAAATGGGCGGAGCGAAGGTTGGCCTGACTGAGGTCGGCGCCCGACAGATTGGCGCCCATCAAATTGGCACCCATGAGATAGGCACCCATCAACTTGGCATTCCTCAAATTGGCGTTCACCAGATTGGCTCCCTCCAGACTGGCCCGCATGAGGTTGGCACCGGTCAAGTCGTTTTTCGTTTCTTCCACTTCCTGAATAAAAGATTTTTTCTGGTTTGCCATGGAGCCCTATTTTACATCCTGGTTTTTTTGATATGATATGCAACCACATCGAGTTTATTTGAAGGTAATCCCTCAAAATTTGCAAATAGCTTGCCAATCAATTTTCGGAGGCATCAACAATTATTTTATGTTGAAATTTCGTGGCTTTTCGAGGAAAAATAAGCAGGAAAAAAATAAGCAACTTACGTATAGTATGAATTTGTGCCATTGATTTGTCCTATATTGCAAACCTGAAAATCTATTTCCACCAGCCAGGACACCATAGAAAAACCGGCCAACTCTTTAAAAGCGGATTTCCAGAATAAATGACACACGAAAAAATCATTCCGGGGGGGGGGGAATCCTTGAGAAGTTTGTTTGGGAAACTCTGCAAGCAGGTTGCAATGAAGTCGCAATTCAACAGAAAATATATATCCCGCAGTGAGCAAAAAGTTCGCCGGGCAAAATGTGACTTGTTTCTTTTTTAATATAAGTTTATGAAAACCATCCATCGATACCTGTTCCTGGAGATGCTAACGGTATTCACCATTAGCGTGGTCTTCCTGACGACCATTTTTTTGCTGGAACAGATGCTGTACATGTCCCATATGATCGCCAACCGAGGGTTGACTTTCTGGGAAGGGATGAAATTGATGGTTTACACCTGTCCGGTGTTTTTGACCATCAGCATGCCGTTCAGTATTATGGTGGCCTCGGTCGCCGTCTTCAACCAGATATGCGGAGACAATGAATATGTCGCGATGAAAACCAGCGGCTGGAGTTTTCTTTTCCTGATGCGGCCTGTCATTTTATTTTCGGTTCTGGTTTATATAGCCACCAACTTCGTTGTTTTCTACGCCACCCCCTGGGGCACGCAGTCATTCAGAGAAGAGATTTTCAATATCATCAAACACCGCGCCCACATTGACATCAAACCGAAAATCTTCAATAAGGATTTCCAGAACCTCGTTTTATACGCAAATGACAAAAAGGGGGAAAACATATTAATCGATGTTTTTGTGGCGGACAATTCTGCCGAAGGCGATTCAAAAATTATTCTGGCCAAAAAAGGAGTCATTGTTTCTGATCCCGGGACGTTTAAAATCAAGCTCCAGTTTGAGAATGGAACCGTCCACAACGTGACGAAAGACGGCAAGAGTTATAATATTCTCGACTTTGACCGTTACGAGCGATACTTAGAAATCCCGGATGTGGCTAAATTGAGCAAAAGGCTCACGGTAAGACACAAGGACATTTCCTATAGTCAACTGAAGAAAAAAATACAGGAAAGAATCGAGGAAGGAAAAAATCCCAGCCGCTACGAAGTCCGGCTCAGCAAAAAGTTTTCCATTCCCTTCGCCTGCCTGCTCTTTGGACTGCTGGGCGCAACCCTCGGAATCAAATCCAACCGTTCGGGAAAATCCGGCGGGATGATTGTGAGCGCTGTTGTGGTGGCCCTGTACTATATCACGATCGTATTTTCCCAAAACCTGGGGTCCAATAACATTTTAAACCCTACCTTCTCCATGTGGATCCCCAACCTCTGGTTGTTTGCGCTTACGTTTTATATGGTCTGGAAAACGGCGCACGAAACTCCATTCACAACTATGGTCAAGATATGGAATTTCTGTTTAAATTGTTACGAGTTATCTCAAAAATTCCATAAGAAATTAACTTCGGGAAAACAGTATCAAAACTCAGTAACGCCTCCTGTCAATAGTAATTAAGAAGAAGTAGACCAGGATATAAGTATTCAACGCAAGAATAATGACGATGCTCGCAAGGGGAATCATTTCGGCTGTGACAGAGGTTTGTCCGGCAAAGGGATTTTATAAATACAATAAAGGGATAATAACAACGCCAGGGCCGCGTTAAACTCCAGGAATTCTTCCACAAGTGAATTTCTCATTCCAGGTGGCAAATTCAATAATTCCAGATCCACGATGATAGTGGCGGCGATCAAAACCGTGAAAAACGACATCAGGAGATACAGGGAGTGGTATCTTTTGACGGAAACACATTCCCAAATTTCTTTTCGATATTTATAAACAGCAGCCATGGTCAGGGAAAATGGAATCCATATATATAGCATATACCACCCTCCTCTCTTATAGCCCAATCCAATGAAATCATGAATGGCGTCTATTTTCATCCCGTCAATTTTAGGTCTTGTGTAATGTATCCAGACTTGACCAAAACTTATTTCCTCAAGAAACCCCAACAGCCCAATTATCAATAAAAAGAAAATCCACCGGCGGGTGATTTTTTCTTTCATTTTTGGATTACGCAATAAGGATCGCCCCAGCAGAAAAGTCAATATGAATAGAGCGGCAGTGAGGCTTTCAAACGGCCCATTTTCTTTGTAAAGAAAATTCATGGGTTTCAAAAAATCGATATGCACCAGGAAATGAACGGCATTGCTTAAGACGGAGACTATTATGAAAATCCAAACAAACTTAGTCATTGGCGATGTTTCCGACCGGGTGATACCAGGAAAAACCAGTGGACTTTTAAAAATGCTTTCATATTTTCACGCAGACACGATGGACTCTGCCATCTCAATTTTTTTCTCAAATAAAGGCATTTGAAATGTTCCCCTCAAGCCGCCCCAAAGGTCTTTGGAATTTATAATTATTTTTCCAGGTTTTCAATTTATTATTTAGATCGACATGCCCGCTTCACAAAACGGGTTGACTCAAAATTCCGGTTGAAACTTTTAAGACCGCATTAATTCGGCAAACCTTTCGCCCACCTGGAAAAGACCACGCACGCTTTTCCGCCATTGAGTTTGCATTCTTCTCCGTTGACTCGCGGCTCAACAACCGCAAGGCGGACTTCTCCAGACTGCAGATAATCCACCGCAATGAATCCGCCGGATTTTTTATTGGTATGAGAAAATAATGTCCCCTCCCCTTTTCCTACTCTTGTCGCTTTCCACGCCGACCCGGCCCCGCTGACCAAATGCAATATCCCTTTTTGATCATCAATAATTTGCAGACTGTGGTCGTGGCCTGCCGCATAGATCATGGGAGTTTTTACTTTTCCAGAATACGTCTGAAGAGCACTCTCGATTTTAACTCTCATGTTCTTGTACACTGCGTTGTGCAATTCCTGGCGACCCGCAAAAATAGACTTCCTAAAAATTTGTTCAATAAGGTACAGGGGACGAATCAGATCCCCGCTGGAATAATACCCCCCGTGCTGTCCATAGGATTTTAAAGGATGATGAGACGCCAGCAGAATGGGCCGCTTTAGATTTGTGGACTCTTCAATCCGTTTCTTAATAGATTCAATAACCTCTGTTTCCGTCACCTGATCGCAATGGGAAGGATTATCCTCCCTCGCGGGTTTTTTAAAGTCATGAAGCCACCATTGGGTGTCCAGGGCCATCAGCGAAATCTCCAATTCGTTGCCGGACAATGGAACCGTGACGGGACCGGGGCAACCGTTATCTGGGACCAAATCAATATTCACCTGCATATTTTTTCCGGCATCCGCGATGTATTTATCGAGATTGCGGATTCGCTTCCAGCCTTTCCCGCCTGAGCTATGCCAGTCGTGATTTCCCGGAACAAAAATTCCCCTGGCGCCGCTTCCTTTTACCGCATTGATCTGCGCATCGATCCTTTTTTCCGCGCAGGCCCGGCCTTGGCAATCCTCATCCAGAGCGGATGACGGCACGGACTCATCGGGCAATCCTTTTTTGTAAATATTATCTCCCAAAAAGACAATGGCTGTCCGGTCAGGAATGAATCCCGCAAAATATTCGAGCGCTTTCAAAACGGAAGCCTGAGCCGGGTTTTTATCATTCTTTTTAAACGGGGCGCCCGCATCTCCGATCAGAAGAACCCTGTAATCAACTTCGCCTTTTTCAAGGGACGCCTTCAAACACGGCTCGCCGTCACAATAGGGAATGGAGTTGGCAGGTGGGGAACCATTGCAGGAGGCGATGATTATCAACGCGGAGAACACCATCAAACGGGCAACTCCCGCACTGCCGGTCCGGATGCTGGCAACCGACTGATTGAACATTAATAGAATCCTGTTTCGCTCCCTGTTTTTCATCCTGGCATTTTCCTGGACAAGAAGAAAATAAAATGGTCCTCACAAGCGGCCACCCCTGTTTCATCCAAGCACGGGGAGTTGGTGGGATTCAATCATACAGGAATATTTTTGCAATCATTATTTGGGAAATGTAGTATCTTTCGGGACACAGGATCAAAAACTCAAATAGGGCAAACAGGTTCTTGGAAAAACGAGCCGGTAATTCGGGAATTGTTCCATCGAATGTCACAACACTCTTCCCAATCCTGTGCGGGGGGAAACCATCCGCTGCGCTGACAGTCCATAAGGTTGGTTTCCTTAGTTCTCCTGCGATCCGAGTCGTTCTATCCATCCACCCCTAAGGTTTCGTGGGCTTTTGGAGTATTAATCTGCACCTGGACCGCCGCAATTTTTTCGGTCCCATCTCCGTGGATTGTCTGAGTTCGATCTAAAATTTTTCTAACCCGAAATACCCCTGCTCCAATGATGAATGAGGGTTCCTGGTCATGATTCAAACCAGACTCCCTGCGAAAAAAACTTATAAATAAAGCTTTTTCTAAATAACCGCAACGATTCATGACCTCGGCTTTAAAGTCAAAAAAGAAGAGATTGTTATACGTCATCGCCTGGGTCGTGGCGTCGGCGTGCATTTACCTGGCAGTTGACAAATTTCAATGGGAGTCCGTTCTAGCCGAATTAAAGACCGTCAGTTTTTTCTGGTTGTCCCTGGCCGTTTTCGGCAATTTTTCAATCCTGATATTGTCGGCGTTGCAATGGCTCAATTTTCTTCCCAGGGACTTTCATTTTGGATTTCGCAAGATGGTCGAAATCATCGCGCTCATGGTCATGACCAGCAACACCGTGCCATTTTTAGCCGGTCACGCCCTTGCCGTGGTCCTGCTTGCCAAGCGGGCAAACGTCGGACATGCCGTCGCTCTATCGGTGATCGCATTGGACCAGTTTGCCGAAGGGTTCGCCAAACTCTCGCTTTTCCTTTTGGTCGTCGTTCTCACTCCCATTCCAGACTGGATGCAACAGGGATTGCTGGTCGCCCTAACCGCCATTCTTTTGCTTTTTGCGATGCTGTATTTTTTCGCATTTCGGCATCGGCATTTTAAGGTTTTCATGGGCAGGAAATCCCATCCCCGCTGGTACAAGGTCTGGCATTTTATTTCCCGATGGGCACATCATCTGGAAGGTTTGCGAAACCCCAGGATTTTTGTGATTGGAATGGGACTGGCTCTGGCAATGAAAGGAGCGGAGGCGTTAGCGATTCTGGCGATTCAAAAAAGCTTCGGGGTGGAGTTACCCCTATGGTCGATTTTTCTGGTCCTGGCCTCCATCAGCCTGATCACGATGGTCCCCGTGGCTCCCGGCAACCTGGGAGTTTATGAAGCCGCAGTTTTTTTTGTTTACCAATATTTAGGCTTGCCGCCTGAGCAGGCGTTGGGGCTGGCTCTCATGCAACACCTTTGCCTTTTGGCCCCCAACATCGGGACGGGATACCTCTTCCTGCTATTTCGTAATATTTATCCCAGGCACCGCCCCCCGGCGGAAGAGGACCCGCGGAAAGCAAAATGATCTAACCCGTCGCTGGGTTTTTAAGCTTAATGGCCTTCAGGTAAAGCGCATCGTGCTGCGTCATGACCTCCTTCCAGTCGAAGGGAGGCTCCGTTTCCCGGTTGTTGCGGGCAATGGATTCTCTGAGTTCAGGCTCCAGAATCAAGCGGACCAGATGGTCTTCCAACTCCTGATCGGTCCGCGCTAAAAATCCCTCCTTACCGGCCCGGATGAATCCCTTGACCCCTCCCCGGATTTTTGCCACAACGGGCAACCCTGCGCAACGGGCCTCAAGCGCGGCGATGCCAAACGATTCCCATCGCGTGGGTTGAACATAAATATCCACCCTGGAAAAAACCTTGCGTATCTCCTCGCGGGTACGGTATCCGGGAAGTTCCACAATATCTTCCAACCCCAAATGCTTTATCTGTTTTTCCAGGGCCGGGCGTTTGGGCCCCTCGCCGATAATCTTGACTTTCACCCGGATGTTTTCTGGCAGGCGCTTGAGGACTTTTGGCATTAATCGCACCAGAGCGTTTCCACGCTTTTTGCGGAACAGGCGCATGACGGAAACGATCCATATTTCCTCCGGGTCCCTTTCCAAAGGAGTCATCTTCCATTCGCGGATATTCAACGCATTGGTTAAAACGGTGATTTCCCGGTTTTTCACCAGGGAGACAACGTCCTGAACCACCACCTCGCTCACTCCAGAAAACAACACCGGCCAGCGGGACCATTTAAATACCCAATCCAGAATGGCCAGCCCCCAGCGATAGGGACCTATGATGGAATCCCAGGTAATGACTGCGGGAATGCCCAGTTTCTGGCTCAAATAAAGGCTTCCGTAGGAGGTGGGAGAGATAATATTGCAATGGCAATGAACGATATCGAAAGCTTCTTCCTTTAAAATGCGTTCTATTTTCCTGAACGCGCCTGGCGTATAGACAATACGGAAATTGGGCAATAAAGGAACTTTCAGGCGATGGATGCGAAATCTTTCTCCTTCTGTCTCCCCCGGAATCGGGGTGATCACATGTACTTCGTGGCCTTCTTTTGAAAGTTGGTCGGCCAAATCCCGCATATGCATCTCTGTCCCGCCCATTTGCGGCAGAAACCAGTCACAAACCAGGGCGATTTTTAGCTTATGAGAAGGTAATGGGGAGGAATCGCTCATTTACTCCAATTTCCATATTTACAGTTAATAACGACCCGGCTCAAATTGTTGAGAAACCAATTCATCGCCAGACAACGGTGGAGTCCATCAGGAGATTGCATAAAGGACGTGGCAAACAATGGGGAACAAAACCCACATGCGGGATTAAACCGGGAGTGCCCTTGTACAAGAACTGCTGTGGATGGTATTATGATATTTGCTTTGAAATCAATGGTAATTTTGCAGGTTGCTGAGAAAACCCCTGAAGTTTTTCGCGAAAGCCCCATTCTCTTTAAAACAAATTAAACCCGGCTCTTTAGATGACGCTCCCTCGTAATCGTTTTTTCTCAAAATTTTCCTTGGTACCGGCGGTGCTTGCGTTTTCATTGTTGCTTTGCTCGTGGGCTCTGGCAACTCCCGGGAAATTGCCGGCAACCGATCCGGTAGGTTGGGTGTTCATAAAAGACGAAGCTCTCATTGAAGCCCCGATCTCCGTTGTGGAGCAACATTTCAAGGATGTCCAGAAAGCGGACGCCATGATTCCCGGTCTGAAAACAAAAAAAATTCTGGAACAACTTTCTGATAGCGAACGCATCGACTACGATCATTATAAGTTGCCCTGGCCTTTTAAAGACCGGTACACCGTCTACCGGGCCAGGGAAGAATTCCTTTCCCGACAGAAAATACGCATCACCCTCAAATCCTTGGATAACTATTCGTTTGAAGATAAGGGTAAAGTCGCTGTTAAAATAAGAGAAAGCCATTTTCTATTAAAATCGCTTCCGGGGGATGAGACAAAAACCCAGGTCACGGTTAATCTGACAGTGAATCCCGGCGGTTTTTTACCGGTCTGGCTCATTAACTTGAACGCGAAATCCATGTCGAAAGATTTATTTAAAAATTTGCGAAGAAACATCAGAAAAGAGTTTGCCAGACAAAAACACTTTCAGAAAGATAGTATCAAAGATGCGATAGTGGACTCGGTTTCCAATTTATGAGTCTTCCAGAGCCAATAAATTGCTTTTGGGATCAATCCATATAATTACAGGAAACCCGTTTTAATGGAACGTATTATTAATTGACACCGTTGTATTTCTCATATATGTTTTTTGGTCCATCCAAATGGTGGGTTTTCTGGATTACAAACTGGAACTTTCGATGATGAGTTTATTGGATAAAAAGGGAATTTCAAAAAGCCCCGCTCCAAAGAAAGCACCGTTCCAAATAGAGATCTCCTTCGAGTCCAATCCTCAAAACACCCGCCGAACAACCCCGGGACCAGCCAATGCTCCAATATAAAGAAGATTTACGAACTCTCTTTTTTATGTCTGCCATCACCACCCTGTTGGTCGTGCAATGGAAAATTGGCGAGATTCAATTTCTTCTTTATATTCCCAGCCTGATTCTGGCCGTTTCAGTGAGCATCATGGTTCACAACCACATTCATGTCCCCCTTTGGAAATCTAAAACTCTCAACCTTTTAACCGATTACTGGCTCACCTTTTTTTACGGTTATCCTATCTGCGGATGGATCCCGACTCATGTGATGAGTCATCATGTTTTGAACAATCAGGACGGAGACACGTCACGAACCAGTTTAGTAGGAAAAAAGAATAATCTTTTCACTCTATTGATATATCCAACGGCGACGACCCGGGCTCAATTGCCAACTCATTTTGTTTTCCTGAAAAAACTTTGGGCAAAAAACCGTCGGCGCTGTTACAAGTATATTTCACAATTCGCGGTCTTTGGCGGAATGATGCTCATCGCCCTGCTCTGGGATTGGAAGAAAACCCTTCTTTTTATTTTCATTCCACAGCAAACTGCCGTAACCACAGTCCTCTTTTTTAACTATGTCCAGCACGTTCATGCCGACCGCGATTCTCGCTGGAATCACACTCGGGATTTTATTGGGCGAATTTCAAACTTTCTGCTCTTAAATAATGGGTTTCATGGCGCACACCACGAGCGCCCCAACCTTCATTGGAGCCGGCTTCCTGAGTTGCACTCAAAAATTGAAAATCAAATCAATCCTGTTTTGATTGAACAAAGCATATTGTGGTTCTTTTTCCGTGTTTATATTCTGGGTCTTTTCTTCAAACGTTTTCACACCCAGGATTTAAGAGAACTGCGTCTCAGTGGACATGCAACGGTCCCTCAGCCTCAAACGGCTTCCGGGGCAGGAGTCAATTAGTTGAAATAGGGCCTAAGAGGTTGTGATGAACGAATAAAAATTGTACGCGCACATTTAAACCATTTATGGGTAACACACCAAATTTAAAAGCACCGTTGGACTACATTCATGTCAATTCTCCTGAACCTCATGTTGCACGAACGAAAGAACTTTTAAAAAAATATCCTGAGATTCGGACCCTCTTCGGTCACACCCCTTCTACCGCCTGGTGGACGGTTGGCCTGGTTTCCCTCCAGTTTTTCCTGGCAATCACTCTTACAAACGCGGCATGGTGGGTGGTTATTTTGGCGGCATGGATTCTCGGGGCATTTATTGAACACGCTCTATTTGTCATTATTCACGATTGCGCGCATAATCTGGCCTTCAAGCGGCCCTCCTGGAATAAGGTCCTTGGGATCATCGCCAACTTACCAGGTTTTTTTCCAGCAGCGATTGGGTTCCGTAATTTTCATTTGCTGCATCACCGAAATATGGGGGAACTGGGTTGGGACGCTGATATTCCCGGTCCTAAAGAAGCCGCCTGGATAGGAAAAAGCCCTTTTCGCAAAACCCTGAGCTTACTCTTCTTTACCGTAGTCGAAGGTCTCATTCGTCCTGCCCGTTTGAAGAAGGTCAATCTGCTGGATGCCTGGGGAGTGATTAATGGCATTGCTTCAATTGGCGCGGGCCTTTTGATCCTTTATTTTTTCGGCGGGTCTTCCTTTTTCTATCTGGTTCTATCCTGTATGTTTGGAATAGGCCTGCACCCTCTTGGCGGTCGCTGGATTCAGGAGCATTATATATTTCGACCGGGCCAGGAAACCTACTCCTATTACGGTCCCTTAAATAAACTGAGCTTCAACGTGGGTTATCATAATGAACATCACGATTTTATGATGGTTCCCTGGTCGCGACTACCCCAAATAAGAAAAATTGCTTCCGAATACTATGATGACCTTTTGTATCACACCTCCTGGACGAAGGTCCTTTGGCAGTTTATTCTGGACCCAAATCTGACAGGATTCAGCCGCATGGTTCGCCAAGACCATGAAGAAGGAAGCTCTGTAAAATTTTCCACCCAGGAAACCGATAAAATCAACGAGAGCAACCAAAACGCAGTTATTCCGGTCTCATAAATATATTACCCGGCCCAGCGCAGAATAACCTTTCCGGTGGATTTTCTCGTTTCCAGGAAGGCGTGCGCCTCAGCTACCTGATCCGCCGGGTACTCTCCTCCCACTGTCGGGTTCAGCTCTCCTTTTTCGGCCAAATCCACAACGGTACGCATGCAGCGTTGCAGAACCTCAGGCCTATTCTCGGCAATTTTCAGCATGTTCACTCCAAGAACGCATTTGGAGTTTGAGAGAAGCTGAAGACTGTGGACAAACCCGAACCCCAGCACCGTCCGCAGGACGCGAAAAAAATCCCATCGACTACCGGTCATTCCTGCGACGCCGAAGGCCACGATCCGTCCTCCGGAACCAAGGAGGTTGTAGCCTTTGCGAAAGGTTTTACCGCCGATGGAATCAAAAACCACATCCAATCCTCTCTCTCCACAAATATTGCGGATTTCTTTTTCAAAATCATTTTGCCGGTAATTGATCGGATGATCCACGCCGATCTCCCGGAGATAATCGAGTTTCGTTTGCGAACCGGCTGTCCCAAAAACAACGCACCCTCGGCGTTTGGCCATTTGAACCAATGCCGTCCCGACTCCGCCAGCCGCCGCTTGGATGAGAACGTGGTCCCCGGTCTTAAGGCAAACCATTTCCGCCGCCGCGTACCAGGCCGTACAATATTGCGTGGCCAGCGCTGTGGCCACACCCGAATCCATCGCTTCCGGAATTTTCACCGTCACCATCGAATGGGTCACCACTTTATCTGAATAACCCCCGAATCGCGTGAAGGCCAACACGCGGTCGCCTGAACTCAATTTCTCAACCCCCTCACCCACCCCAATTACCCTGCCCACCACTTCGTAACCCAGAACACAGGGTATCCTGGGTGCATCGGGATAAAGCCCCCGCCTGGCCAATACATCGGCAAAATTCAGTCCGGAAGCTTCCACTTCGATCAGGACCTCGCCTTCACCCGGCACCGGGTCTTTTACCTCGCGCATTTCAAATGCGGTATTCGAATTTCCTAAGCGAATCAAGTAGATCGATTTCATATTCTAATAAATTACGAAACTCCCTGGACGAACCGCCAAATTCCGTCAGGGGGAAAAATGTTTACTCAGAAATTTGAGTTTGACAGGAAGTTGGTTTGGGAGGCGCATCATCTATGGGAATTCCTGATAATTTGGCAACCCACGGGAATCGGCTGATTTCTTCCCCGGTATACCCAAGATTAAAAACCGTTGGGCTCAAGGGCACTTGCTTTGACTTTACTAGATAAGTTCCTAATACTCTGTCCGGGAAGGCGCTCGTGATACCGTAATTGCCGTGTTCATTGTGAAAGTGATGAGACAAATGCAGTTTCTTGAGGGTACGAAAAAATTTCGACTTTGGTGTATAGTTCAAGTGCTCGACACAATGGCAATATTCATAAAAGCATGTGTACCACAATCCGGCGGCTAAAGCTCCAGCACAACCGCTGGCCCCGCCAAGCCCCAGCCAGCCCAATGGGGCGGCAATAATAAACACCGTGGGAATGATCGTGTAGGGCGCGGCAAATAAAACGCTCAGGTCATTCGGGTTTTGGTGGTGATCGAAGTGAATCCGTTTCCACAAAGCCGATGTGAACTGGAATTGGTAAAGTAAACGTGAGTGCAGTAAATACTGATGTATAAAATATTCTGAAAAAGGATATATAATACAACAGCCGAAAATCGCTACGATCAGCGACCAGAGGTTTTGGGCCCAATAAATGGATAAACCGGCAAAAAGGCTTCCCAATAGAAAATATAATTGGATCGATGGGTAAGAAATATAGGCTTTAAAAAATTCTCGAAAGCTTAATTTGTCGAGAAATTTTTCACTTTCCTTCCAATATCCGGATCCAAAAAACATTCAGCTCCTCCATATTTGATCCCATTGCGGAAAACCAAAAATAGCATCAAATACAGTTAAATGGATTCTTTCTTTTTATAAACTATCAAAACTTTAACCCAGGGTATTTTAGGAGTCAAACCTAATTCGACTGTCCTTCAGGCTTGCTTGCAAGCCATTTTTTCACCTGGAAAAAATATATTTTTGCCCCTACGATTGACTTGGAAGCATATTTTTTTTAAATTTACGGGTCAGTTTAATGTTCTCTGCCCATTACTCTGGAATTTTTATTGCAGATTATAGATCAAGTTAAAGAAACAAGAATGGAGCCACCCCTGGAAGAAGATTCAACAAACACGATTTTGGTGAAACAATGGCTTCAATGGTGGAAAAGCCGCTCTGTCCTGCAAAAACTTTTGCCGCTTGTCATTTTGGCAGGTTTCTGGGGACTACACATAAGCATGGGCGGCTTTCGGCCTGACCATCTAGCAGTCGCACTCCTTGTATTCGCTTATTATGGAGGACCCCGCACGCAATGCTATTACAGGTTTTTTCTCCCCTTTACATTATTCATGGTCCTGTATGACAGCCAGGGTTATTACGCGGAATTGATTCGGGGGAAAGTCCATGTTGCCGAACCTTATCAGTTCGACCTGACGTTTTTTGGCATTGAAACCTCCGAGGGAAGGCTGTTACCCAGCCAATGGTTGCAAAAACATACCCATCCGGCCATAGATGTCGTCACCAGTTTTGGCTATATAATATTCGTCCCGGTATGTTTTGGAGTGGCGACTTATTTCCGTTTTTTTTTGGTTTCGGGAAAAAATTCCTCTCTGGAAAAAGAAACGATTATAACCAAGGCCCATGCCTTGATGTGGGGCATGTGCTGGTTAAACATCCTGTCCTGTTCCACTTATTACTGGTATCCCGCCGCCCCTCCCTGGTATGTCGAAATATATGGATTGGGACCCGCACAATTGGACGCAGCCCCCAGCGCGGCAGGAGCTCTACGACTCGATGAGTTTTTCGGCATTGACTTCGTATCCAGTTTCTATTCAAGAGTCCCAAATGTGTTTGGCGCCATTCCATCAGGCCATGTCGCCTTCCCTCTGCTGTGTTTGTATTTCGCTTTTAAGTTATCGTCACTGCGTGTTTTCTGTCTGTTGTATTTTTTACTGGTTTGCTTTTCCGCAGTGTATCTAAATCATCACTATGTTCTGGATGTCCTTTGGGGAATCACCTATGCTCTGATTGTGGCGTGGTTGATGGACAGGTTTTACAAGTCAGGTTCGCAAGAATAAACACCGCCACAAGTGGATTCACAAAACGCCCGCTACCTGCACGATGCCGTTAATTATAGGTCCTGGCGGGTGGAAAACAATCGTGTCTGGAGTCCCCAATAAATTGATGAAACTACTGGAGTCGAGATTCAGTTTTCGTTTTCTTTGGATGGCCGGTGTCATCGCATTGGGCGCGTCGCTGTTTCTCATCTTCTGGTTCTGGCGGGATGCCATTCCCACTGGAAATACCAGCGGAGTGTGGGCCGCTATTGCCAACGACTTTGCTGAAGGGGTGCTTTACCGTCCTGTTTTCGATGAGTCCGGTTATGGTGGAACCCGCTACATGCCGCTTTTTTTCGTGCTCTACGGCCTGCTCATTTCCTTTTTTAATGATCCGGTCACGGCGGGGGTGTCGTTATCTCTCACCGCCATGATCTTTCTTGACCTTGGCATTTACTTTTTGCTACGGGAAATGGGGGTCCCAAAATCAATCGCCATTCCCCTGACCTTTCTGGCTCACACATCTTTATCCTTTCAAAAGTTGACTCTGGAAACCAAGGGGGATTTCTTTGCGGCGGCCATGAATGTCTGGGGCATCCTGTTAGCTCTCAAACATCTGCGGACCCACTCCTGGGCTTTGTTGACCTTGAGCGCCGGCTTCTTTTTAGCGGCGATATTCACTAAATTCACCACCATCGGCGGATTGGCGGTGGTCACTCTACTTTTTCTGATCCGGAAAAAATATTCCTCCGCCATTTTCCTTGTCGGGCTGATTGGAGTCTCCACCTTGACCCTGCTTTGGGGAGTCAATGAGATCAGCGAGGGAAGAGCCCTCGCGGCTTTTCAAGCTTGCGCTCTGGGCGGATTCAATTTTGACTACGCGATGAAAACCCCACTCTGGTTTCTAACCGTCACCATTCAGGACCCGTTCTTCTTTGCCATGATGTGTCTTGGGATTTATCTCATGACGAAAATAAAGGCCGAGCAATGGAAATCCTTCGTCCCTCTTTATTTCGCCTTCACTCTGGCTTCGACGTTCGCTATTTTTTCCTCACCGGGAACCGACAGCAATCACCTGATCGATTTGCATGTCACCTGTATTTTGTTGATGGCGATTCAGTTCAAGAAAGAGGAGCGGTTTTCAAAAATGTACAATTTTTGTTTTATATTCATAATTGCCGGCAACCTGTTCATGGCGATCCCCGGAACCCTTTCCATAAAAGATCATCTTGAACTCAAAGGAAGACCGACGCGGGCCACCGTCCAGGCTATCCAGGAGGAACTGGGCCCGCAGATAAAAAATCTGCTCAGCGAAAATCCACTGGTCCCTCTGCTGATGGGTCAGCGTCCCATCGTTATGGACGCGTTCAGCCTGAGGCTCATGGCTCAAAAGTCCCCTGAAGTGCAGGCTGATTTCACTCAGAAAATCGAAAATCATTTTTTTGAGGCCATTGTTTTACAGGACTGGTCCGGCGCTCCCCGGGACCAACTGGAGGATGCCATGGAAAAGCATTCTTCCCTGGGCGTGGATCGATTTTACGGCGAAGTTCATTTCCCACCGGGCTTTTTGGACCTGATGAAAAAACATTATTTTCTGAGCTTCGTCAAAAGACCTTATGTGATTTATGAGCCCATAAAACCTTCCCCATAAAACCCTTTTAATATCAATTGGTTATAGAGCTTATTATAAAGTGACTTTTTCAGGGCGGATAGTATAATGACTGCCTGCTGTTCACAGAAATCCATTATTTTTTTATGCGGAAGAATATGTCGTTGACCACCACCTCCAAACGAAACATTGAACGCACTCTGGTCATCCTTCCGACCTACAACGAAGCCGATTCATTGATAAAAGTGGTGGATGCGGTACTGAGTTTGCCTGAGAATCTGGATATTCTGGTGGTGGATGATTCCTCGCCCGATGGCACCGCGGACCTCGCAAAAAATCATTCCGCTTTTGATGATCGGCTTTTTCTGTTACAGCGGCCTGGCAAACAGGGGCTGGCCACAGCTTACAAGGAAGGGTTCCAATGGGGGTTGAATAAGGGATACGACGTGTGCATGGAAATGGACAGCGACCTTTCACACGACCCGACGGATATTTCCCGGCTGTTGCAGACGATTACAGAGGGAGCCGACATTGCCATTGGCTCGCGATATTTGAATGGCATCAGCGTCATCAACTGGCCGCTCAGCCGGTTGCTGGTCAGCATCGGCGCCGGTATTTATACGCGGTGGGTGTCCGGTCTGCCGCTGTCCGACCCGACGGGGGGATTCAAAGCAATCCACCGGGATGTGATCGAACATCTGGACTGGAATAAGGTGAAAAGCGATGGCTACGGTTTTCAGATCGAAGTGAGTTTTTTTGCTTTTAAAAAGGGTTTTCTGATTAAAGAGATCCCTATCATTTTTACCGAGCGCCGCGATGGGGAATCCAAGTTTTCCCTGTCGATCGCGATCGAGGCCGCTTTTAGAGTTCTGCAACTAGGGTGTCTGGAACGCTTTCAAAGTTCCAAAAAAATTTCCTCCCCCTCTTACAATAGAAACCTGTACGAAGCCCCTCCAGGCGAGCCCGCTACGCGGGAGGAGGGGTAGCTTCCTCACGAGCCTCGGAGAATTTCCGAAGGAAAATTCTGGATGAAAAATTCGGCCTCAAGTAGAATTCCACCCGCCAAAAATCCGCCGAACGTCAATGCTGGGCCCAGCGACCAGCTGGCCAGCCCCCAGGCGGGTTGGTGGCATTATAAATCCATCCTTTTAGCTTTGGCCCTGCATGCATTTTTGTTTCTTTGGCTGTTCCAGTTGGGTTATTCGGCGGAGGAATGGAAGCGCATCAATATAATCGCCAAATCTCCCTCCGTGAAGCCCATGGCGAAAACCATCATGCAGGAGCACGGACCTTTCGGTTTTGTGGTCTGGTACTACAGTACCCACTTTGAGGCGCAACTTTATTACCGATACGCCAAATTGACTCTGTACGGGGATGTGGATTATTGGACAAGAAACAATAACCTGCAAATCAACAGTGAACGCCCCTTACCTTATCGGGATATCCCTATCGAATACCAACCGGGAGCACTCCTAGCAATCACATTGCCGGCTTTATTTGCCGACAATCTTAGAGAGTATAGATTCTGGCTGGCCACCTGGTTCGGGTTCCTTTATATGTTAAACCTTTTCCTGGGTATCAAACTCGTGACCGGGGGGTCGCCCTCTGTCGGCCAGGCGAAACGTTTGCTCTGGTGGTCTTTCGCCTTTTTAGTCCTTTTGGGCGGAATCGTCACCTCCCGGTTCGACCACGTCGTGGTGACCAGCATTTTGCTTTCCACTCTCGTGCTCATCCACGCACTTAAGAAAAGGGGAAAGAAATCTTTACTGTGGTTTGGTTTTTTTGGGGTGGTCACGTCAATGGGCGTGTTGACCAAAATCGTGCCCGGTCTCATTCTGATTTCAGTGTTGCTGTTTTTGCTCGTACAACACAAAAATACGCCACGCTGGGCGGAAGCCATGGCTTCGATTGCGGGATTGGGAGCGGGACTGGTTTTTCTGAATGCTGTGTTTTATGGTATTTTCGGTCCCGGTTACTGGGAAAGCTTCACTTATCATATGGACCGGGGAGTCCAACAGGAATCTGCCTATGCCGGGATAATGTTGCTGGCTCAATTGGTGGGCATTGGCACCGTGACCCATGACGTTTCCTTTGGGTCGTCCAATGTGATCTTCGCGCTCGCCGACCAGGTCAAACTCATTTCCCCCTTTCTATTTATTGGAATCGTGGCTGTTCTTGTTCGGAGGGTTTGGCGCCAGCCTCAAGCGGACGCCAAGGCGGAAGAGTCGGGGCATTTTGTTTGCAGTCAAATCTTATTGCTGACCCTGATCCTGCTTCTTGCGTTCATGCTCACCAATAAGGTATTTTCCCCACAATACATGATTTGGGTCGGGCCGTTGCTCGCCATCTTGGTGGCTGTCCACAAAAACATGTGGAAAATCGGCATACTATTTTTAGTCGCGACCACCATGACCCAGGGAATTTTCCCTCAGCTTTATAAACTCATGAATCTATTTCACCCGGCCATGGTGGTTCTTTTGAACCTGCGCAATGCTTTGCTCATCGTGATTCTGATAATGCTGATTCGGGATCTGCCAGTTTTGTTGGAAAAGAATCACTCCTCCCGGCTTTCCCCGGAAAGCTGATTTTTGACATAAATGATCCTTTGCACCGCGGTGTAATTGCTGAGAACGGCAATAATCAATATGGTTCCTATCATAATGTATTGGCCCACAACAGGAATGCCCGCAAGCAGGGACCCCAGAATTATCAGGGCGATGCGTTCGGGCCGTTGCATCCACCCGACCTTGCAATCGACGCCCAAACCTTCGGCGCGGGCGCGGGTGTAGCTGACCATGAACGAACCGGACAAAGCCAGAATAATAATTAGAACCATGACGGACCCAAGAAACGACTCCGGATCATTCGCAGACAAGCGGGAAAAATGCCAGGCCAATCCCAGGAAAACAAACAGCTCGCTGAACCGGTCGATGGCGCTGTCCAGAAAAGCTCCAAACGAGGAAATTCTCCCAGTCAGCCTGGCCATTTGACCGTCCAGAACATCACAGGTTCCCGCCAGAATCAGGACTGCCCCGGCGCAGAAGAAGGCGCCGTTTGCGTAAATCAGCCCGGCGATCATACTCAGCGACAAACCCACGAGGGACAAGGCATTGGGGCTCACGCCCAGGCCCGAAAGAAAACTGCAAAAAGGAGCCATCGCCCGGACAAAGCCTTCCTTGATCTTTTCGCTCAATAGGGAATATTCCGGCATCCGCAATCAACCTTGGAATCCGATGAAAGCGCGGTTCGCGCTTCCCTCAAAAAAATTTATAAAATGCAATGAGGTCTTTTCCAAAGCGCCTGGTGCGGACCCGGCTTCCGGACGCTTTGGAAAAGACCTCATTAGATGAACGAACTGGCCGCGATCCTCATTTAAACGTGTTTTGCATCGATTTTTATTCCATCAACCGCTCTTAAACATTCAGGAGTTTTCCTCATCCGGCTCCTCTTCGTCGTCCTCCTGGTTTTTAATTTCCTCCAGTAACCAGGGGACCATATGGTCGATACTGGGTCCACCCAGAAAGCGCACCACGGGAACGGTGATTTGTAAATCCGTTTCAATCCTGACAATCAACTCCATTGCCATTAAGGAATCCAGCCCCAGATCGGCGAGCGGGAGATCCATCTCAAGTTTGGAGGGAGCGAGTCTCAATACCTTGGCGATCGACTCTTTAAGATGTTCGGCAAGAATCTGCGGTCGCTCATCCGGGAGTGCGGCTAAAAGTTTGGGCCGGATGAGTTCATCGCCTTCCCCATCACCTGCACTTTCACTCTGGGCGCCATCCCCCTGCACATAGGAAAACCTGGCAGGGTTCGAGCCCGACCGGCTCAAGGAGAGGAGTTTCTTCCAGTCCACCGGAAAGACCCCGATCTGTACCGGATTTTGATGCATCACCCGGCCAAGCATTTCCACCGCCTGCCGGGACGACAGACTCATCAGACCTTGATTCTCCATGCTTTTGATCAATCCTTGTTGCCGGGCGGCGACTCCCACACCGGATAATGGCCCCCAGTCAATCACCTGCCCGGAGAGACCCTGGGCGCGGCGATACCGGGCCAACGATTCCAGGAACGCATTGGCGGCGACGTAGTTTGCCTGACCCGGATTGCCCATCACGTTTGCCACCGAGGAAAACAGGGTGAAAAAGTCCAACTGTTTGTCCTGAGTCTGCTGGTGCAGGTTCCAGGCGCCCTGAACTTTCGGACCCATGACTCGTTTTAGCCGTTGCGGGGTCAGATGAATCAAAAGACCGTCGTCGAGCACCGCCGCCGCATGATGGATGCCCTTAAGTGGTGGCATGCTGGATTCGATCTCTCCCAACACACGGGTCACATCTTCCTGCAAAGAAACATCGCCCCGAACCACCTGCACCACCGCTCCCGTTTCTTCCATCCGGGCGATGGCAGTCTTGGCTTCTATCGATGGTGTTTCACTGCGGCCCATGAGTGCCAGATGCCGCGCTCCCTGCTGAACCATCCACTCGGCAATCGCCAGGCCAAAACCACCCAGTCCTCCGGTGATCAGATATGAAGCCTCCCGAGAAAACTTCATGGAAGCCTCTTCGTGTCGGATGATTTTCAGATCAGGTTCTTCCAGGGATAAAACCACCTTCCCCATGTGCCTGCCCTGGGCCATGGTGCGAAAGGCACTCACTGCATTGGAAATTGGGAAAATTCTATGTGGAAGTGGATGGAGTGATCCTTCTTCCATATGTCGCATGATTTCTATAAATATAGCGCGGAACTCATTATTCAGGGACTTGAAGCCTTCTTTGATTTCGACCATGGTGATGAAGGAAATTCCCTTCAAAAAGGGCCGCAAGCCAATCTTATTATTTTCATAGATATCGCGTTTGCCGATTTCCAGAAAACGGCCGAGCGGTTTCAAAATTTCAATGCTCTTGAAAATAAACTTGCCCGCCAGCGAGTTCAAAACCAGGTCAACGCCTTCACCCTGAGTTTGTTGCATAATTTGCTCTGCGAAGGCCAGGGACCGCGAATCAAAAATATGCTCCACTCCCAGGTCGCGGAGGAAACCTCTTTTTTCGTCATTGCCCGCAGTGGCGAAAACCTGGGCACCGGCCAATTGGGCAATCTGCACCGCCGCCATCCCCACTCCACCGGAGGCGGCATGGATCAGAACCCTTTCCCCTTTTTGCATTTTACCCGCCGAGTGCAGCATGTACCAGGCGGTTAAAAAAGTCACCGGAATGGTGGCCGCATCGGAAAATCCGATCTTGGGAGGTTTGTGAACCGTGGCAAACGTCGGTGCCAACGTATAAGAACCGAAGCACCCTCCCCCTGCAAGGGCCGCCACTTCGTCGCCCACCTTAAAATCCGTCACGCCTTCGCCCACGGCACTCACCACGCCCGCGCACTCCAATCCCAGAGTCTCCCAGGTGTTATCGACACCTTCCAACTCTCCCGGAAGCAAGCCCATGCCAATCATCACATCGCGAAAATTAAGACCCGCCGCAAATACCCTGATTTCCAACTCCCCCGGACCGGGCTTCGAACGACTCACAGATCTGAGCTGGAAATTTTCCAGGATTCCGGGAGCGCCTATATCCATCACAAACGCGGGAGGTTCCTCATTATTCTCCTGAATCAAACTATCGACACAGGTTTCTTCGGGTTCAGGGCGATGCAGACGATAGACAAATCTCCGATCCTGACGATAGGCAACTTCTTCTTCCGCATCTTCCTGCCATAATTCTTCGAACAGGGCGCGGGCCGGAGGGTCCCCTGACTCAGGATCAAGGTCCACCAGCTTGCACTTGAAATTGGAATGCTCGGACTGGATCACCCGGCCAATTCCCCAGGCAGGTGCCTGGGCCACGGAAATATTTTTTTCCTGGGAGCGCACCGACTGCCCCCCCTGGGTGATGATAAAAAGCCGAGGTGTTTTGGACCACTTGGCATTGGCCAGTTCGTTGACGAGATGAATCGCGCTCATACCGCCTACCGCTTCCGCCTGCTGGAGAGAGTCGGGAGATAAATCTCCTGTTTCCGGCAAGTCCAGATTCCATAAGTGAACAATGCCGCGCAAGGCCGGTGTTTTCTTGCGCACAAAATGGATCAGGTCTCCCATATCTTCCAGGGACTCGGGACGAATCTGGATCGGGCCGTCTTCATCTGCTTTAAATATTTTCCCTGGAGTCACCAGAAAAGGATTTTCGCCAAAGTTTTTTAATGATTCGGCCAGGGCCTGTCCTGTGCCTTTGCCGTCACTGAATATTATCCAACTGCCCTTTTTACCGGGTTTGGGTGTTTTAATTTCTTCTGAGGAATCCTCAACGTAGACTTTTGGACCTCTTGCGACAAAAAACGTTTGCAAGGAATGGGAACGCTCTTTGGAACCTGCCCATTTCGACACGTTTTCAAAGCCTGCGCCCTGCAACTCTCTCGAAACATCACTGCCGTCTATCAATGGGAGGGCCGGCACTTTTTCCGCTCCGGTATCGACTTCACAAGACCCGAGGATCAACCTCAACCAGTTTGAAGTTGAGGTCCAGTCCAACTCCAGCAGGAGACCCCGGGATGCAAGCAACTCCAAAAGATTCCGCGCAACTTTTTGAGGTTCTTCTGTCCCAAAGTTTAAATGCGACCCGAGGATCAAATCAAAAGAATGAGGAATAAACTCCTGCGTGGCTGGAGAAACGTTTAGATCCAGCGTTTGAAACTCGACGAATGAAAATTCGCGCAGTTTTTGCGTGGCTTTTTCAAGCCCTGCCTCGGAAGATTCCGTATGAATGTATTCCACCCGGTCCTCGGGGCAGTGGCGAAGAAAGGCAGGGGCCATCGCTCTCCCGGTCACGCCCCCTATTCCCAGCACCCTTAACTTTCTGCCTTCCGGCAAATGACCGAGCAGTGAAGAAACCACTTTTTGCGCCAGCGAATTATAAATCTGCGAACTCAATGCGCTCTGCTGGAGTCGATCAAAAATCGCATCCTGTTCCAGAAAATTTGCTTGCAGTCCTTCGCTTTCGCCTTTAAGGATGCCCGCAAGGTTTTCCCCCGCAATCCGTAATAAATTGAGTTCGCCTAAAAATGCAGGAAATTCGCCGATCAGCGATTTCCATAGGGTCTGCGGATTATCAATTTTTGCGGGAAGGGAACCCATCTGCCACTCGGAACCTTCCTTCTTTAAAATTCCTTCGTTTTTAAAAATACAAAAACAACTCTCCAGATACGCGGAGTGTTTGGGGACCAATTGGAACTGCTCGATAAAAGACGCGGTGGAAAACCCGGTCAGCGAATCAAACTCAGGAGCGAGATTTTTTAAAGCACTCAGCACATAAGCCGCACCCAGGCGATTGAATCGGGGCTCGATGGAATTATAAAAATCGGCCAAATGGAGGGCCTCGGTCAAACCCTCCATCTCCTTTTTCAGGGAGGATACGATTTGATCGGGTGTTGGGAGAAAGGCGGCAGAACGGCATTGCCTTTCACCTACCTCTTCAACACAAGGTTCCCAACGCCACTGATACAGCCAGTCATCCGGGTTCAGCAGGTCCCGCCCCCGGGATGGATTCAAGGCTCGAAAATGAAGCCCCTGGCACTCGACCCAGACTTTCCCCGAGTCATCGAACATCTTGATGTCCACCACCGCCTGACTGCTGTCAAATTTCACCGCCTGCACGTGGACCCAAAGAGGACTTTCGGGCGAGCCATGAAATCGAACCCGGTCCGCCGAGATCGGTAGGAAAAGTTTTTTTGTGAGCGCATCCACGTCCAAAGCCAATAACGCGGAAACCTGAAACGCCGCATCCAGAATGGCGGGATGGATCTGATACCGCTTCGCATTTAGCCCAAGTGCTTTGGGACTTTTAAGCAATGCCAAAGCCTCTCCATCTCCGCGCCAGGATTTGTCGATCCCCTGAAACGCAGGACCATAGTCCAATCCCATTTTTCGGAAGGTTTCATACAGTTTATCCGACAACACTTCATTTACGCATCGGCTCTTAATGTTTTCCAGATCGATTGTTTCGGGATCACCCTGGTTAAATGGATCGCCCAGTGTTCCACTGGCATGCAAGGTCCAGGTCTGATTGGTCCGGTCGGAAAGACTGTGGATTTTGAAGGACGCATCGATGGGGTCGTGGGTCATCTGGGTTTTTAGACCCCGGTTTTTTGGAACGACCAACGCATTATGAAACTCGATCGATTCCAGAACACATGAAACGTCTTTGTTGACCTGTTTGGCCATGGCCAGAGCCGACTCGACAAACCCTGCGCCTGGGAAAATGAGGATTCCCTTGACCGCATGATCGCCAAGATAGGTCAACTCGCGCTTGTCGATTCGGGTTTGCCAGTGGCAGGATGAAGATTCCATCGCCCATCCAAGCAAAGGATGTACATCGGGGGCCAACGGGTCGAACCCTTTCTCTTCTCTCTCATGCCAATGGCGCTCCCTTTGCCAGGGATAGTACGGCAATGAAACGCAATGCCCACCATGCGGAAAAATCGGATTCCAATCAATCGATCGCCCCAGGCTGTAAAGGTTTCCCAGCGAATTCACCATCACTTTGCGGTCGTCCTCTTTGTGGTTTAAAGAAGGCAGAACCGTTCCCTCGCGTTTTAAATGGGAAAGGCATTCGGAGATATTGGCTCCCAAAACGGGGTGCGGGCTCAATTCCAAAAACGTGGTGTACCCATCGTTGACCAGTTCTTCAGTCGCTTTATAAAAGCGGACGGGGTTCCTGACATTGCCCCACCAGTAATCGGCATCCAATTGATCTCCGCCCTCTAGTTTTCCGCTTACGGTGGAATAAAAGGGAATTGAACTTGACTGGCACTGCAGGCCATTCAAGGACTCCACCAACCCCTGACGGATGGAATCCATTTGATGACTATGAAAGGCGTAATTGACTTTCAGGTAGCGACAGAAAACTTCCTGTTGCTGAAGGGGTTCGATCATTTTTTCCAGAGCTTCGGGATCTCCTGAAACGGTGACGGATTTGGGACTGTTCACCGCCGCCAGGGAGATTTCATTTTCCCGGCCCTTGAGCGCTTCAGCGATTTTCCCTTCAGGATAACCGACGACCGCCATCTTCCCCTTGCCTGCCATTTTGTGAAGCCAGCGCCCGCGATGATAAACAACCCGAACCGCCTCTTCCAGGGAATAAATCCCCGCCACATAAGCCGCCGCCGCCTCCCCGATACTGTGCCCTATGACGGCAGAAGGTTCGATGCCCCACGAGCGCCATAAATCGGCCAGAGCCACCTGAAGAGAAAAAAGTGCGGGCTGGGTAATATGAGTTTCATTGATTTTGGATTTGTTTTCATCCGCCATCAATTCTTCCCACAAAGACCAGTCTGCATGGCGACTGAACAGTTCGTCGCAACGCTTGATCACCGCGCGAAATACCGGTTCCTGTTCCAGAAGCTTTCGGCCCATTCCCCACCATTGCGGCCCCTGCCCGGAAAAAACGAAAGCGATTCTGGGGTTTTCAATTTTGACCTTTTTTTCACTTGGCTTGATTCCCGTGGCCAGACCGCTGGATTTTTTTTCACTGATTTTTTTTCCGGTGGACAAGCCGGTATGCTTTTCATTATTTAAAAAGGCCTGTAGCCCATCCATAAAATCTTGAACGGAAGTGCCCGTCACTGCAAGTCGATGATCGTGATGGCTTCTTCTGAGGGATGCGGTGTAGCAGACATCATTCAGGTCGCGTTGAATCCAGTTATCTTTTCGGGAAAAAAATTCGATATAAGATGCGGCAAAATCTTTCAGCGCATCCTGACTGCGGGCCGACAGGGGCAGGCAATATGACTGGGAATCTTTGGAAGATGATTCCGGACTCTCAGGCTCGGTCGTGACCGGGGATTCTTTTAAAATGACGTTTGCGTTGGTGCCACCGAAGCCAAAAGAATTGACCCCTGCGAGGGCCGGTTCGGTTCTTTTGGGCCAGGGGACCCGGTTTTTGGGAACCTGCAATTGCAGTTTCTCAAAATTTATTTCAGGGTTGGGTTGATTAAAATGGAGATTGGGCGGGATTTCCTTATGCTTCAGAGAAAGGGCCGCTTTCATCAAACCGGCGATTCCCGAGGCCGACTCCAAATGACCGATATTGGTTTTCACGGAACCTATGAAACAGTTGTCCTCTGCAGGACGGTCCTCGGCCAGAACCGCTCCCAAGGCATTGGCTTCAATGGGGTCGCCAATCGGTGTGCCGGTGCCGTGAGCTTCCATGTACTGAATCTGGTGGGCTGAAATCCCGGCATTTTTACAACCTTCTAAAAACAGCGCTTTCTGCGATTCCCCGTTTGGAACCGGCATGGCCAGAGTTTGACCGTCTTGATTGGAGGTCGTCGAAAGAATGAGCGCATAGATCGGATCGTTGTCTTCAATCGCTTTTTTTACCGGCTTTAATAGTGCGATTCCGGCCCCTTCTCCCCGAACATAGCCTTTTCCCGCCGCATCGAAAGACCGGCACCGGCCATCGGGAGACAGCATCCCCCCTTTGCCAAGGGTGATGGTGACTTCCGGGGTCAACATGGCATTGACGCCTCCGGCCACCGCCATGCTGGATTCGCCATTCCAGATACTCTGGCAGGCCTGATGAGCCGCCACCAGCGCCGAGGAGCAGGCCGTATCCACCACAAAACTTGGCCCCTTAAAATCAAAGAAATAAGAAATGCGATTGGCCGCTACACTCTGTGCCACCCCGGTTCCGGTATGGCCATCGACGCAATGCAGGTCGAGTCTGATGAGATCCCTGTAGTCCGATCCGGAAATACCAAGGAAGACCCCGACCGGCGTCCCGGCAAGACGGTCTGCTGTCTGGCCGCCGTCTTCTAAAGCTTGCCACACGCATTCCAGGAGGATGCGTTGCTGGGGGTCCATTTGATTGGCTTCCCTGGGGGAAATGCCAAAAAAACGGGCGTCGAACATTTCGATAGAATCGATGAACCCACCCCACCGGGAAACGGTTTTTCCTGGAGCTTTGGGATTGGGACTGTAATAGGTTTCTGCATTCCATCGGTCCGGCGGAACTTCTATAATGGCGTCTTTCCCCTGACGCAACAGGTCCCAGTATTCCTGTGGGCTATTGGCGCCACCGGGAAACCGGCAGCCCAATCCAACAATGGCTATGGGTTCATTTCGGAGGGCACTCATTTAATTTGTTGGGCTATTGCTTTTATTGGCTTCTTGAGAGAAAGTTCTACCCTAAGACCTTATTATAGTCGCGGTTGAGGGGGCTATTCTAAATTGTCGCACATTGGGAAGCAAATAATATATTGTTCGCCGCTACCGCACTGTATGGATTAAAAATCCATTATTTTCAATCGTTTTGATATTTTCTCAGGACCCGTCTTCATGCTGATCGTAAAACAGGTTAACGGCAATAAAAAGGGGATGGCTGATTTCCTTAAACTCCCCTATTCGCTTTACAAGAATGACAAAAACTGGTGCCCGCAACTAAGGTATGAAAGAAAAATATTCTTCAGCGACAAAAATCCCTTCATGAAACACAGCGAGGTCGGTTTTTTCGTCGCTTACCAGGATAATCAACCGGTCGGGCGGGTCACCGCGCATCGAGACGATGTTTACGATGATTTCTATAAAATCCGGCAAGGGTTTTTTGGTTTCTATGAAGCGATTGAAAAAGACGAGGTTGCCGGGAAGCTGATGCACTCCTGTGAAGAGTGGATTAAAAGCCGGGGAATGGCTTCGTTAATCGGGCCCTGCAATTTTACCACCAACCACGAGGTGGGATTATTGACCCAGGGTTTTAACAACCCTCCCGTAATCATGATGCCCTATACCAAACCCTATTATCCGGATCAGCTATATAAATTGGGTTACCAAAAAGAAAAGGAGCTCCTTGCTTTCTGGGTCGATAGAAACACCGAGGTGCCAGAACTATTTACCGTCATGGCCAAGCGGGTGGCGCGGGAACTCGACGGGAATTTTGAAATCAGAACGATTGATATTGGGAAACTGAAATCGGAATTGAAAATTATTTTAGATATCTACAACGAGGCGTGGAACAAAAACTGGGGATTCGTTCCCATGACGGAAGAAGAAATCGATGTCATGGCCCAGCAGCTCAAACATTTCGCCTTCCCGGATTTTATTTATATTTTGTATAAAGATGATGAACCTACCGCGTTTTTGCTCGCCCTTCCAGATATCAACAATGCGTTGATCCAGATCAAATCGGGGAAACTTTTTCCCACCGGAATTTTCAAGCTTCTTGCCCCGCAAAAATATTTCAAGACCGGAAGAGTCCTCCTGATGGGGGTGAAAAGCGCATTCCGGAATCAGGGGCTCGATTTTCTGCTTTACCATCGCATGATGGAGGACATCATCACGAAAGCCCCGAAACAAATTCAGGGCATGGAGCTTTCCTGGATTCTTGAAGATAATCTCGTGATAATCAATATTCTAAAAACTTTGAATGCGGAACTCTATAAGCGCTATGTCATTTTGAAAAAAACCCTCGACCCGTGACGAGTGTTTAATAGTCCACTATCTCGCCACCTGGAATACGGCGCGGCTGTTTGCCGAAGTCCAGCGGATGGTCGGTGCCAGGCAGGATGGTGCCGTCCATGGAATAAGGGCCGATTTTGCTCCAGGTCCCCGCTTGAAAATTGGACACATACTCCATTTTCAAAATCGCCTTCGGATTTTTGTAGCCGTACTTGAACGGAATGATGATCCGCAAGGGGAACCCATGTTCATCGGTCAAGGGTTTCCCGTCCATGCTGTGGACTAAAAGAGTTTCCGGTTTCAGCAAACTTTCCCTGGAAAGATACTCTATATAAGCGTCGGCGCAATGAAACACAACGCCGATGGCTTCGGGCAAGGGTTGGACCTTTTTCTCCAATTCCGCAATTGAAAACCCTTGCCATTTCGCACGCGCCGACCAACACTCCACACATTTCATGCGCGAAGACCTCGTTTTGACCGGGAAGGATTTAATGTCCTCAATTCTAAAAGCACCGGGATTTTTGCAGAGCCCTGTAACCTCCAGTTTCCACCGTTCAGGCTTAATGCGGCGCATGGGCTTCCAGTAATTGATGTAGAACGATTCATGCTCGCCTGCGCGGGTTTTGCCGACGAAATCCGTCCCGACGAAAGGATCGGTGTCCGCCCATGCTTTGGAGAAGGGGCGAAAAAGCATTTGCCCAATCAGCAACAGAAATGCGCTCATCCAGCGAACAAGAAAATTTCTTCTGGTAATCATTTCGACCTCGCGCAACGAAAACCCAGGAAAATAAACTGGCTATCTGGAGGAATCAAATTCCGTTCATAGGCTTTACTGTATTCATAATCCAGGTGCAGGTTCCACAATCCTCCCCGCGCCACCGCTTTCCCGTCGACATGGTCGGCAGTCCATTCCCAGACCGACCCCGCCATGTCCCGCGCTCCGTAATATGATATATCCTTGCGATTGAGCCCGACCCGGCGCTTGATGATTCCCGAATAATAGGGATGCGGTTTTTTTTTAAGAACTTTGTTTCCCCAGGGGTAAATCCGGCCATCGGGTCCGCGTGCGGATTTTTCCCACTCCATTTCGGTGGGCAGACGTTTGCCCTCCATCTGGCAATATAGTTCGGCTTCGTGCCAGGTGATCTGACTCACAGGGTGAGCTTCCGCTCCCGGCCAGAAGGTGCGGGTGGGGAATTTTTCTGAAAATGCCGCATTGGTGACTTCATGCGTGTCGATAAAAAATGTTTCCATAGAAACGCCGGGTCTTTTAGCCGGCGATGCGTTGGAGGGATTTCCTGAAATGAAAGGTCCGCCGGGAATTTCCACCATTTGGAGAGTCGATCCCCAAACATGCAGAACGAAGAGTCCTGATGCAATAAAACACATCGAAAACACCTGCAGGGTTTTTTGAACGATTGATTGCGTCACCTTGTCGTCAGGGCTCTTGGTACCTGAGGTAAAATGAGTATCAAATCATTATTTTCCGAACACCTTTTCCAGAAGACCCGTGACCCTGGCGGTAGGTTCGGACCGGATCTTTGCTTCTTCTTCCCCGACGCGCAGGAATAGCCCACCGAGCGCTTTATCCGTCACATAATGATCCAGGTCGAGGGATTGGGCAGACATGAACGGAAGATTCGCAAAGGACGCCATCATGTCTTTATAAGCCTTGGTCGCGCCCACCTGGTCGAGGCTGGAGGACACGGTGGGTTTGAAAGCGGCATAAATCTTTTCGGAAGTTTTGGCCTTCAGATAATCCGTGGCTTCGGTGTCGGCGCCATTAAGAATTTTTTTGGCATCGTCAAAAGTCATCTCCTTGATAGCGTCGACAAAAAACTCTTTGGCCTTGGGAGCCGCTTGTTCCGCCGCCCGGTTCATCGTCAGCTCAAAAGTATCCACCTGCGAACCCATGCCGACTTTTCTAAGCATGTCAGCCACATTCTGGATTTTTTCGGGCATGAGAATTTTGGTCAGTTCATTGCCGAAATAGCCGTCCTCTTTGGAAAGAAGGCCGACGGCATTGCCGGTGCCAACGGACAGCGCTTCTTTAAGACCTGAAATTGTATCAGCCAGACTGAGAACTTTCTCTGTCGTGTCCCCACCCTTAAGAGTGGGACTGACTTTTTCCATGAAATCATCAAACATGCCTGAATTGGCAGGGGACGCGATGAGGAAACTTAAGACTGATATGAGGGCGATTTTAATTTTCATAAAAAGTTCACTTGGTTAAATTGTCAAATGGGAACGTTTTACTAGCCTCTCGCAAACCCTGTCCCATTGCAAACATTAATTTCCCCGCAAACGACTCCGGCGCTTGCGGCCTGTGTATCGCGGGACTATAAATTACTGTACTTAAGGATTCATGCCTTTTAGGGGCCCGTGAGGTGAGAGAACCTCCCCCCTGATTGCCCTCCCGCGTAGCGGGTTAAAACGGCAATCCCAGGTCTTTCAATCCGCCGGGGATCGGCAATTTTTCTTTTAACGGAAGTTTATCTTTCAATCCCGCTGGAGCAGCACTTTCCCTGGCCTTGTTTAACAACCCGCTCCACGCGGTAGACTTGTCGCCCAGGAGGTCGCCGGATTTCAATATCCCTCCCAGCGAATCGTTCAGCCCAGCCAGGGGACCCTCCGTGGCAGAAAAAATCGAACTTCGCAAAGATTTTTCAAATTCTTTGGCTTTCCCGGTCACGGCTCCTTTAATGGCTTTGGAAATGATCCGATCCAGATCGGAGTCTATTTTCAAAGCATAATTTTCCCGTGAACCGTCAATGGCGATCTTTACGTAAAATTTATCCGTCGAAGCCAGGGTATCGGAAACCGCTTTTAATATTTCATTTCCCTGCTCAGGAAGCTTCAACGCCAACCCACCGAGGTCCGCCTGAATCACGCCGGACATATTTTTCTCATCGGCAATTTTAAAAGTGCTTTGAATATTGGCGAAACCTTTTTCAATCCCCGGGCCCTCCCCTGCCATCAGGCCATTCAGTTTCAGGGATTTCACATTGAGGTCGATGGAGTCGTTGGAAACGGACTGCGTTCGGTCCAGTTTTGCAGTCAGGGCAAAGCTGTCGAACTTTTCATCCTGGTCGGAACTGAAGTTCATCACTGCGGGTTTTCCATACACCCGCTGGTTGTCGGAAAAATCGTTCAACTCACCCGCAATCTTAGTATCCAGCAGATCCAGCGAAAGTTTGGCGTGCCGGATTAAAAAATCCGGAAAAGGAGCCTGCTCTTTGAATGTAACAAACACGCCCTTGCCCCGCACATATTCCGTTTCTTCTTCCTTGGGTTTTGCATCGGACCCTTTGTTCAAATAAGGGCTGACCATTTCATAGTATTTCCAGAACATGTCGATCTTTTCCTTGATCTCCGGTCCCAGCACAGAGGCCAGAATATTGGAACTGCCTTTGAGATCCAGAGAATATTTTTTCTTCAGCCTTTCGAAATCCTTTTGCGGCATGTCCTTCAATTCAGTAATCAATTGCTTGGCCCGCTCGGTATCCGCCTGCATTTCCTTTTTGAGATTCGTTACCTTATCCAGGTTTCCCTGGATGGTTTCCTGGATTTCTTTCAAGTCCTGAACTGCGGTGGCAATTCCAGCAACGTCGGAACCCTTGGTTTTGCTCTGGAGAGCCTCGATTTTTTTCTTCGTGTCTTCCAGGGCCTGGGTGCTGAGCTCGGTTTCCAGTTTTTTCTCCCACTTGTCCTTTAACGCCTGGAGTTCTTCCCTGACTTTTTTGGCCGCCTCAACAGTTTCCAGCTTCTCGGATTTCAATATTTCCTCAGGCGACTTCGGGTCCAGAATTTTTCCAAAAGAAAACGGATCTTTTTTTTCGCCGGCCTTTTCTCCACTGGAAGCTTCGCCATCTTTGCCCGTTCCAGGTGGTCTGTAGGCTTTGGCGGGAGATTCTCTTTTCTGGTTCAGGCGGATGCCCTCCACTGACATCTCATCGATCACCACTTTTTTGGAAACCATTTTGGCCGCGTCCACGCTGAAGGCAACGGATGCGATCTCAACCATGTTTTCCATAAGATTGTCGGCATTGGCCACGGCCAGATTTTTGAATCCGGCCGATTGCGATGGAAGAGAGGTCCCGACGGATTGCACTTCAATTTGCGTTTGCAACATTTCCGATCCATCTTCTTCCAGGCCTTTTTTGATCAACCCGTCCAGGTAAAACGACAAGAACCCCCATATGAGGAGAAAAAGAACCGCAAATACAACGAGACCCTGCCAGCGAAAAATTTTCATCCTCGTCCCCCGGTGATTGTTTGATAAACTCGTACTATCTTAAGCGACCTGAGAATGGGGAACTTTTCAATATAGACTTGGAGTTTCTCCCGGTATTTTTCTATGAACACATTAAAAATAAAAAACAGCGGCAACGCTAATACCAGCGAAACCACGAGACTCCCCATGACAATGGAATTGTTGAGGTTAGCGACCAGAGCAACCGGATAACTGAAAACACTTTCCCAGGTTCCCTGGAGTGAATCGGATTTTAAAATCGAGTAACCGAGGTTGTGAAATACCGGATCTAAAATATAGGCGAAACCAGAGAACACCACGAAACTTAAAATCATGATCCCGATGTTCATGTTGATGATGAACGCTAAAAACAGCAGGGCTAGGTTGTGCAGACTGAGGGTGGGCGTGAGCCCTATGATGGCCCCAAAACACACACCCAGACTGAGTTGCCAGGGTTTGGCGTTTGAGTTTAACGCTTTAAAAACTTTAAAAATTTGACGAATCATGGCGCGGCCTTTTATTGGGGAATGCGGTAAAAATCAGGATGACGAAAATTCCAACATTACGTATCGGCGTAAAGATATTTCAAATCTTAACATGGCCCCAAGAAATTTTTCGATTTAATTGTATGAAAAATTTTGTCCCAACTCACACTTTTACAAGAGCTTACAATCTATTCGGTCGCGTCATTATTTTGTTCATGACCCTCCTGTTGATTGCAAGTTGCAGCAGGACCCAGATCTCCTATAAGTTTTCCGACTGGTTTCTTTTAGAAAGAGTGGATCATTTATTTGATATCACCCGTTCCCAGGAACAATTTCTTGAGGGTAAACTTGAGCATTTACTGGTGTGGCATCGCACCCGCGAATTGTCGACAATAATCATCACTCTCACTGAATTCAAGCAGAGGTATCAGGACGGGCTGGACCCTGAAGACCTCGAATGGTTTGCAGAAGATCATCACAGTTATTTCAAACGCTTTTTAATAAAAGCCGTTCCGGATTTTTCTCGGTTTCTGGCCACTTTGACGAAAAACCAAATCCAACACTTCAATATTCAACTGGAAAAAAGGAATGACTTTTTGATAAAACAAGCCAATATGACCGATGAAGAACTTGTGCGGGACACGCAAAAATGGTTTATTGAGTTGCTTGAGGATTGGTTTGGCAAACTCAATAGAGGGCAGGTGGAAAACATTCATACCTGGCTGGAAATTGAAAAAGGCTGGGTTGAGAGCAAGCTTGCAAACAGGCGCCATTTTCAAGAATCCTTCATCTCATTTTTGCAGGCGCATAAAACGGAATCGGAAATTAACGCCCAACTGACAATGAGGATTGAAGAGCCTGAAACCAGATGGACGCCGGAGTTCGAGGTGCAGTTGGATAAAAAAATAGCTCAGTGGAAGGAACTCCTCTTAAAAGTGGATTCTACGATAACGCCAATCCAAAGAAATCAGGCTTTGGAGAGAATTCAGGAATACATTGACGATTTTAAAACCCTCGTTATTTAACAAGGTGACGCTCTATGGGAGACGAAATTTCAAGCTCGGAATTTTCCAGCGAGGATTTTAAGGAATTCAAGCAGAGACTGAGGAACGAAACCCAAATCCTCAAGGGCTGGTTTGATAATGATGACTTTGAAGCTACCGACGGAAAATGCGGCTTTGAGCTGGAAGCCTGGCTGATCGATAAAAATTACCGCCCCGCGCCAGTGAATGAAGCTTTTTTAGAAAGGGTGGACGATCCCCTGGTGGTTCCCGAGTTGTCCAAATTTAATTTTGAAATCAATAGCATCCCCCATCGGATTGAAGGCAATATATTAAGTCATTTGGAATCCGAACTTTCCGGGAACTGGGGGAAGTGCGTGACCCATGCGGAAGCACTGGGTTCAAATATTCTGGCCATAGGAATTTTGCCTACGATCCGGGACGAGATGTTGACCCTGGATAAAATGTCTTCCCTTAAGCGTTATGTCGCGCTTAACCATCAGGTCATCCGATTACGGCAAGGCATGCCGCTGGAACTTAAAATTGAAGGCAGGGATTTTCTCAATATAAAACACTATGACGTCATGCTGGAAGCGGTCGCAACTTCCCTGCAGATCCATTGTCAGGTGAACCCCGAAAACGCCGTCCGGCAATACAATCTTTCCCAGATCCTATCCGCGCCCATGGCGGCTGTGGCAGCCAATTCCCCCTACCTGTTTGGCAAGGACTTGTGGGATGAAACCCGGATTCCTGCATTTGAACAAGCGGTCTCGGTAGCAAGTTTTCCTGACGGTCAGGGACAAACCATCGGACGCGTCACTTTCGGCACGGGTTACGCCAAAGACTCTATACTGGAACCGTTTCTGGAAAATTTGGATGGGTTCCCTATTTTATTGCCGATGGTTCTCTATGACGATCCTTCATGGTTGAGTCATCTACGGCTCCAGAATGGAACCATCTGGCGATGGACGCGTCCTCTGATCGGTTTGACAAAAGAAGGCAGACCGCACATCCGACTGGAACACCGGGTCCCGGCGGCAGGCCCCAGCATTGCAGACACCATCGCGAATATCGCTTTTTTTCTCGGATTGATGGCGTATTATGGAAAAAGGGAAACCCCTCTGGAAGGCGAAATACCATTCAGCGATGCGAAAGAAAATTTTTATCGCGCCGCAAAGCATGGTCTGAAGGCAGACGTCAAATGGACGGGCGGGAAGTCCATCGCTTTGCTCACTCTTTTAGAGCAGTCTCTTCTGCCGAACGCGAAAAAGGGATTGCAAATGGCAGGCTTGCTCTCCCAGGATATTGACCATTATCTGGGTGACGTGATTGGCAACCGAATAAAAACCGGGCAAAATGGCGCGGTCTGGCAAAGGGCTTTTATCGCCAAGCACGGGTTGGATTTCCGGGAGATGACACACGCTTATTTTGAAAATCAGAAACAGAATCTGCCCATTTACAAATGGACTCTTTAAAAAATGAAGTTAAACATATTCGAATCCGCTCCCGATGGTTTTCTGGAGTTGCTCCCCAACGAGTTGTTCAAAGTCCTGCCCGGTCCATCCCTGATTCGTTTTCAGGGTGAAGAAGAAGCGCCGCTTTTTCTGGCGACGCTTCTGCATGGCAATGAACCGACAGGCATTCAGGCGATTCAGAAATTGCTTAAAAAATATCAGGCGGAAGGAAAAACGCTTCCCAGGCGGCTTGATTTGTTTATCGGCAATGTGGAGGCGGCAAAATCCGGTGAACGGCGGTTTTCCAAACAACCCGATTTCAACCGGGTCTGGAACGGAGGAAGCCTGCCGGAACATAACCTGGCGAGAGAAGTTAAAGCACTGGTTAAAAATTCCGGCGCGTTTGCCTCTGTCGACATTCACAACACCTCCGGAAAAAACCCGCATTATTCCTGCGTCAACCGGCTGGAGGCTCCTTATGTCAATCTGGCTCACCTGTTCAGTCAGACCCTGGTGTATTTCAACCGGCCCAAAGAAGTGCTATCGAACGCGATGGCGGAATTTTGTCCTTCCATTACCATTGAAGCGGGTCAACCGGGGGATTCCTACGGGGTCCAGCACGTTTACGAGTTCCTCGAAAAATGTCTGAACTTGAAGCAGGTTCCGCCGGACTGGAACGGCAAGGAGGACCTTTATGTCTACCATACGATTGCGAGGATTCTTGTCCCTAAAAACAGCCGGATAGGATTTGACCGGGATTCCCACAATAAGGATTTTTGCTTTATCAGCGACCTTGACCAGCAGAATTTTTCCGAAATTCCGGCAAATACGTTGATCGGCTGGCGGCATAATCCTAATTTAAAATTATCTGTGATCGATGAAGAAGACGAGGAAGTGGAGTCGAGATTTATTGAATACCAGGAGTCGGAAATACGCCTGAAGCGGGCCGTCGTGCCATCCATGTTCAGCACCAATGAACGTATCGTTCAACAGGACTGCCTGGGATACCTCATGGAACGGTTTGCTCTTCCGACTCTCAACGACTCCTGATATCTTCTGAAAATAAAAAACCACGGAGAACTAAAACTATTATTTTGCCTTCCCGTAGGGTTCCAGCAAATTGCAAAGCTGGACGAAGGCTTTCAGAATATCCGTCGCGGTGATGATGCCCACCAGTTTTTCCTTATGAACCACCGGCAAAGCACCGATCTTCTTTTTTGCCATGATGGCGGCGGCATCCGCCGCTCGTTGCTCTGGCTCAATGGTGACGAGCTTCCGGGTCATGAGAGTTCTCACCTGGCGGGAAACAATCGTCACCGTGGTCCCATCCGATTTTTCCACCATCTTTTTGGTCGGACCCAACACCTTTTTTAAATCCCTGTCCGATAACATGCCCACCAGTTTTCCTTTATCCACGACAGGAACATGGCGGATATTTTCAAAATTGATCAGGAAAAACACCCGGTCAATTTTATCCAACGGCGAAACGGTCAAAACATCTTTGGTCATCAACTCTTTAACTTTCATGAAACCCTCGAAAATAAATCCTTTAAAATACCAATTAATCTAAGAGATCATTTACCAAAAAAATTCCCGGTTGCATACCTTAATTTAAGATAAAACATTTCATTTCCCAGACTGCAAGCGCTGAAGGGACCGGTCCAGGCTTTCGTGCCGTCCGAAAACAACGATGATGTCTCCCGCCTCGAACCTAAAGTCGGAGGCGGGATCGGCCTGTAACTGGTCGTTTCGGACTACAGCGATCAGTTTTGCATCCAAATCTTTATTCCAGTTCAGCTCCTGAATAGATTTTTCGTGACACCAGGAGTCTTCCAAAACGTGAAAGGATTCCGTCAAGCTCGCTGTCAGATATGTAGAAAACTTTTTCATGCTGGTGATATCCAGGGACAATCCGCGAAACATGCTGTAACCCTCCAACCTTGCCAGTTCCACCTGCTGTTCAATGATGTTGTTGGCGATATGATATTCGCGCAGGACCCTGGAAAAAATTTCGATGGACGTTTCAAACTCCTCCGGAATCACCTGGTTGGCCCCTGCTTTGTTCAAAGCTTCCACCTGATTGGCGTAACGAACCCGCACCAGAATGTAAACGTCCGGATTCAACTGTCGGGCCAGCCGCACCGCCTGCTCTGCGGCATTAAAATCGGAAGTGGCAAACACCATCATCTTCGCTTGCTGAATTCCCGCACGAATCAATATGTCGCGGTGGGTGGAATCGCCATATAAGGCCGTGATGCCTTCACTCAAAGCCTGTTTGATCCTCTCGCCATCCAGCTCAAGGACGATGAACGGTGTGCGTGTTTCCTTAAGCACTCTGGAAAGGTTCCGGCCCACCATACCAAATCCGGCGATGATCACATGTCCGGACAATTTTTTCTGTTCCTCAGACTCCGATTCAACTGAAGATGCTGCTCCGAACAGAGAATTGAGTTTCATTGATAATCCTTCGGAGAATTGGATCAAAAGAGGAGTGGCCAGCATGCTTAGAATCGTGACGATTAAAAACGATTGATAATGGCCCGGCATAAACAAATCTTTTTCCAGAGCCAGGCTGGCTAAAAGTAAAGAAAACTCCCCCACCTGTGCAAGCCGAACGCCGACAACGAACGAAACCCTGAAGGTATTTTTTAACAACAGACAAGCCAGGAAACCTAAAAAAGCTTTCAGCCCGATCACCGCTCCTGCCAATCCCAGATACCAGAGTACAGAATCATAAAATATCTCGACCTGAAGAAGCATGCCCACGGATATAAAAAAGACACTGCCGAAATAATCTTTTAAGGGCAGAATATCCAGAATGATCTGGTGGCTGTACTCGGATTCCGAAATAATGATTCCCGCGATAAAAGCCCCCATCGCCAAAGACAATCCTAAAGACTCCGATACCCAGCCCGTCCCCAGAATGATCAAAATCACAAACAGCATGAGGTGTTCTTTACTGCCCAATCGGGCGATAGCCTGCAAGGATCGGGGTACGATCATCCGGGATAGAAAAAATATCCCCGCTACAGCGGCGATCGATTTCAAAGTGGCCACTCCAAAGTCCAATGGGGACAATTGCCCCGATTGCGTCAGCAAAGGGATTATGAGCATCATCGGAACCACGCAAATATCCTGAAACAATAAGGTCCCAATACAAAGTCGACCGTGACGGGTGTCTATTTCAGCCCGGTCGGTGATCATCTTCAACACAATGGCGGTGCTACTCAATGGAATCAACAACCCAAACAGCAAGCCCTGATTCATGGGATATCCAAACCCAAGGACAATGAAATAACTCACCAATGCCGTCAATCCAACCTGAATAGAGCCGACGCCAAGAATCACTTTCAAATCTTTCAGCATGCGTTGCAGCGAAAATTCCAGGCCGATGACAAAAAGCAGTAAAATCACACCGATCTCCGCCAACTGCTTGACTTCTTCTGAGTCATCGATCAAATTGAGTCCATAAGGACCAATGATGATTCCCGCCAATAAAAATCCCATCACCGAAGAAACCTTGATCCTGTGAAAAACAATATTGATCGGCAGGGAAACCAGTAAAAGGATGGCCAGATCTTTGATGAGGTGGTGCATGGGTCGAACCCGAAGTTTCAGGACATTAATAATAATTAACAGAACACACTGGCGGCTGTAAATTGTACAGTAAAAAAGCGAATGTACTGCGAATGAAAATTCGGTTAAATCCAATTCTTTCTTTTTCGCCAAATTATTTTAATTCGACAAACTGCAATCCATTCAGCAAACAAATGCATAGAACCCCCTCTTTTCCCCATTTTGCCTTCTCGGGGAGTTTGAAATAGCCTCAAATTTTTCCTTTCCTATTGACAAAACCGGCCTGAAGAACAAGATTTTAGGTGAGGGGATTTTGTGCATTGAAATTCCTTCAATATGTGCCTCAAACTTTCAGTTTCATTTAAATAAGGAGGGCCTTTCGAGTGAATGAATTAGATACTAAAAAAGGCTTTACGATGGAATGGTTGGAATTTGGCGGAGATATGAACGCAATGGCTATTGTTGCGGCAGTCGCGGTGATCGGGTTGGGCATTTTCTTCTTCACTCGAAAAAATATTGAATGAGCGTTGAAGTTTTTTTTAATCTTTATCTTTTCGGGCCACCCAGGAGGGTGGCCCTTCATTTATTCAGGGCCGATGATAAAAATATGCTAAGGTCGGACGTCGAAACGGAAACAACCGATTTTGAGAAGAAATTATGATCAAATTGCCACTCACTGTACTATTCGCACTGTTCTTGTTAATCAACTCTTTTCACGTTGAATCCTGGGCCAATCCCTCCGGCGACCCTAAAAATTCATCCGGGATCCCGCCAAAATCCGCCACGGATTATATTCATTCCGTTATCGAAGCGGGCCGAACGATATATTCGGAAGTCATTGTCGAACGTCTGGGCGTTACCATCGACCTCAAAGCAACGGAAAACTGGAAAGAGGAAAACACACTTCCCCTTCCGGCTCAGTTTTTATTACTGTCTTCCACGACTTCCAATGCCAAAGATATCGGGATGGACTATCGGCTGATGAGTTTGTGGCCCATCAGTGAAAAAAACGGTCCCAAAACCAAATTCGAAAAAATTGGATTGGAAGAAATTCTAAAATCCCCCGACAAACCTTTCACCAAGGTCGTGACCATCCAGGGGAAACCGTTTTTCAAAGCCATTTACCCGGATCTCGCCGTCACCAAGGCCTGCATCAACTGCCACAATCATCATCCCAAAAGCCCGAAAAAGGATTTTAAAATGGGAGATGTCATGGGCGGAATTTCCATCTTATTGCCGCTTAATAGCCAGGGCGCAAATACTAAAGAAGAGGATTACCGGATTCCCGCTGAAGTGGTTGCGGATTATATCCATTCCATTCTGGAATCTGACAGACAGGTTTATTCGAAGCATGTGGTGAATCGTCTGCAGGAAAAAAATATCGTCTACGCTTCCGAGAATTGGTGGGAGGACAACGCCCTGCTCCTGCCGGCGCAATTTCTATTAAACGCTTCCGATCTGATCATCAATAAAAATATCGACCTGGATTTTAAACTGATCAGTTCCTGGCCCATCAACAAACACAACGGCCCCGCCAATGAATTTGAACGCAAAGGGTTGAAAAACGTCGTCCGCCACCCGGTTCGGCCTTTCATTGAATACCGGGAAATCGGCGGCAGAAAATATTTTCAAGCCGTTTACCCGGATTTTGCGGTGAGCCCGGCCTGCGTGTCCTGCCACAACGATCACCCCAACAGCCCCAAGAAGGACTTCAAGCTGAACGATGTCATGGGAGGCATTGTCATGACGCTTCCGCTCCAGTAAATTTTACTCGTAATACGCGGCGCCGCAGTTTTCCATCTCTCTAATCTCCACCCGTTTTACTTTCACGGTGTCCGAGCCGATGTCGGCACTCAATTCCTCAAACACCCAACGGGCGATGTTTTCAGCTGACGGGTTCTGCTTGTCGAAGGGCGGGATTTCGTTGATGTTCTGGTAGTCCAGTTTTGACAGGATGGTTTCCACCTTTTTCTTGAGCACCACAAAGTCGATGCCCAATCCGATGGCGTCGAGTTCCTTGGCTTCCACGAGCACAGTGGCCCCCCAGTTATGGCCGTGCAGGTTTTCGTATTTGCCGTCGTACCCGCGCAATTGGTGGGCGGCGGAGAAGGTGGTGTTTATTTTGACTTCGTACATGGTTTATCTTTTGTTTAATGGTTTTAATCCAACACTGCTCGGATGCACTCGGATGCAGTGTCCATCATCATTTTTATTTCCGCGATCGAAATCACCAGCGGCGGGACAAAATATATCACGTTTCCAAGGGGACGCATCAATACGCCACGCTTCAACCCCTCCTGGTATATTTTGTACCCTACCCGGTCTTCAAAAGGAAATGCTTCTTTGGTTCCCTTATCCTTGACCAGTTCCACAGCCGCAATCATCCCGGTTTGCCGAAAATCGCCCACCCATTTTAATTCCACAAGACGTTTTCCGCCTGCTTCCAAAGCCTGAATCTTCGGCTTTAAGGTGTCAAGGAAGTCGTTTTCTGTCAACATCGCCAGCGATTCATTGGCCACTGCACAGGCCAGTGGGTTAGCGGAATAACTGTGGCTGTGGATGAATAATTTCATCGTGGCAAAATCATCATAAAAGGCCGAATAAATTTCATCTTCCATAAGCGTCGCCGCCAACGGAAGGTAGCCGGAGGTGATGCCCTTGGAGAGACATAAAAAAGTCGGGCTCAATTCACATTCTCCGCAAACAAACAGCGAACCCGTCCGACCAAATCCGACGGCGATTTCATCGTAAATCGTATGAACGTTTTGGCGTTGGCAGGCCGACTCAAGTTTTTTCAAATAAACCGGAGGATACATCTTCATCCCTGCGGCTCCCTGCACTAAAGGTTCGATGATGACACCGGCCAGGGAGTCCCGATGCTCTTTGAGCGTCTTTTGCATGGGTTCAAAACATTCTGCCTGGCAGGTATCGGGTTTCAGCCCATAAGGACAGCGATAGCAATCGGGGCCTTCCACTTCCAGGTTAGACAGGAGCACTTCTTCAAAGTTATCACGAAACATTTCGATCCCGCACAGGGACAAGGCCCCGAGCGTCTCGCCATGATACCCGCCTTTGAGATAAGCAAATTTTGTTTTGTTCCGGTGCCCGGTCTGCCGCCAGTATTGCAAGCTCATTTTGACAGCCACCTCCACCGCCGTCGAACCGTTGTCGGAAAAAAAGACTTTCTTGAGATTATCGGGCGACAACTCCACCAGCCGGGTAGCCAGGTCGATGGCGGGTTGGTGCGTGATACCGGCAAACATGACGTGGGCGACTTTGTCCAACTGGGCTTTCAATGCAGAATTAAGGCGCGGATGATTGTGGCCGAACAGGTTCACCCACCAGGACGAAATCACGTCGAGGTATTGATTGCCGTCCCTGTCATAGAGATAAACCCCCTCCCCGCGCTCGATCAAAAGGGGCGGAACGGTTTCGTGATCCTTCATTTGCGTGCACGGATGCCACACGGCATGGAAATCTTTGGATAGATCTGTGGACGGTTTTGGGTTCAATGGTTTCATCTTCCTAAAGCTGATAGCGACTGGGTGAAAATGCCGCGATTTCATCCTGCATGGTTTCCAGGATGATGTCCGTTAAATAGTCCGCCTGGTTGGGCGTCTGCAAAATCCCGTTGCGAAAATGGCCGGTGGAATAATATAAATTCTCATAGCGGACACTTTTCCCCATGACCGGCATCAAATCCTCCGCTGCGGGGCGCAGGCCGGTCCACGACTCGATCAACGGGGCCTCTTTCAAACACGGGAGAATGGCCGACGCCCGATCGATCAATCCTTCGATGACCTCATCTTCCACGGAATTGTCGAACCCCCGGTCTTCCATGGTGGAACCGATGACAAACCCATGCCCTCCGCGCCAGGGGGCGATGTAAGTCAAAAGCCCATGCACCGTGTATTCCAGCAGGCCGTCTTCCACCTGAACCCGGCACATCTGGCCCTTGATCGGTTTGATGGGTAAGGACACATCGAGGATTTTACCCAGTTGTTGGGACCAACTCCCCGAAGCCAAAACAAACTTTTTTCCTTTGATGATTCCTGAGTCAGTCACAGCACACTCGATGACCGACCCGTCTCGCAAGAATCCGGTGACATTTTTCTCCAGAACAGTTATTCCCAAGACATTTGCCGCCGCAATCAGCGCATCGTGCAATTGCCGGTTGTTGACCTGCCCTTCCCCGACCCACAACACTTCACCACAGTTCGCGGAAAGATGGGGAACCTTCTCGCGCACCGTGGCTGGGTCCCAAACCTCATGGGAAATATTTTCCTGCTTTAAAAAGCGTTTCCGGTCTTCCCAGCAATCGCCATAAAAGGACGAGGGCATGAGAGACCCCTGCATGGAAAAAAACACCGGGACATCGGTCATGGAAGCCAGTTCTTCAATGAATCCGGGATATTTTTCCAGCGATTGCCGGCAAAATCCGAAAAACCGGTCGGCGTGTTCGCACTCGCCAAAAGGAGCCAGCATGCCTGCCGCCGCGCGGGACGCCATCAGGGAATTCATAGGATCTCCCAAAACAGCTATTTTCAACTGTTTGTTTACACGCTTCAACCGAAACGCAAGGCTCAACCCGATGACCCCGGCGCCTATGAGGACAATATCAAATTCGTTATTTTCCATGGACTCGCATCAATTCTCGCCTTCCCGGTCTTGAGATCAAAATTCAACTTATTGTTTTTAAATATATTATAGAGTTCTCCACCGGATCTCTCCGGCCTCATGCCGGCAAAACAGGAACCTTCCCCTGTTATACGATCATGAGCTTGCTCCCGCAAATGAGATTGTGCTATTTTAAACCCAAGGCACGGAATAAAATCAATGGAATTTATGCCGGTTCGGTCAAATAATTCCATCTTCTATAAAGGCATATCATGAATGACAAAGTAGACAGCACTTCTTCAGCAACCCCGTCAACCGCTGAAAGCCGGGTCAATCCCCTTCTGGACCACCTGAACGTTGAAGGAGCGGAGGTGGACAAAAGTAAAATCCGGGATCTTTTTATCCAGCTTTGGGATTTCGAAGATGCCGAGAACCTTTCTCCAGAAAACCAGTATCTGACCACGGTAGGTCTCTTTATCTATACCAGCCATAATATTCTGGACGATCATAATATTCGCATGGATCGCATTCGACAAGCCATCACTCAAGCTTTTGAACAGTGGAAAAAACCGGAGCTGGAAAAAATGGTGGCCGCAGAGAAGGCTTCCGATAACCCTTTTAAAGCTTTCGTCGATTCCAATCTCCCCCTGGTGGATGAAATCTACACCTGGGAAAATTTTCGTTTGGACCATAAGCAGGCGGATGAGAAGCAATGGGCCTACAAGATGGAAAAGTGCTGGTTCAAGGATTTTTTTGTTCGCTTCGGACGGGTGGACTATATCGAGACCGCCTGCATGTTCGACCAGATCCCCTTAAACGCCCGCAAGGATTATGTGGACCTGAAGCTCAGCAATATGTTCCGCAAATTGGGAAAGGTTTGCAAGTTCGATTACAAACCGGCCAAACCTGAAAAAAAGGATTCCTGACTCCCGGGGTCACTGAATAAGGCGCTTCTTTTTTCCACCCCCCTCATGCGCAGGTAAAAAAATCAAACGGATCGTTTATTACATCAGCTCACACGGCTATGGGCACGCCGCCCGATCTGCCGTTGTCCTGGAAAAACTCGCGCCGAACTTCCGGGTCCATATAAAATCTGAAATTCCCGATGCCTTTTTTCGCCAGTATTTGAATGGCGACTGTTCCCCCATCCCCGCTCAGGTGGATGCCGGATGCGTCCAGGAAAATTTCATTCACATCAATTTTGATAAAACGTTTCAAAGACTGGAACAATTTTTCAGTATTGCGGATCAACGTTTGGCGGAGGAAACCCGTTGGCTCGAGGAGAATGAGATCGACCTCATAATATCGGATGCGTCCAGCCTGCCTCTTAAAGCGGGCCAGGCGCTTGGCATTCCGTCGCTTCTGATCTGCAATTTCACCTGGCACGACATCTACAGCCATTTCCCCGACGCGGAGAAATACCAGGGAATCCTCGATGCGCTGAAAGAAGAATACGCCCTGGCCACCCTGCAAATCCTCCCCCAATGCCATATCGTCAACGACGTCATCGCAAACCAGCAAGAGGTGGGGTTCATTGCGAGAAAAGGAAAGAATGTTAGAAACCGGTTGGAGCAGGCATTGGGCATCACTTTTAAAAACAAAACGGTCGTCTTTATTTACCTGGGAGATATGGGAGCCCAGTCGGTGCAATGGGAAAATTTAAAAACACTGAATGATGTGGTTTTTTTAACACGGGACCCGCTTCCAAAAAACCTGCCCAATTTATTTGTCCTGGATGAAAATTTTCTTTATCAGGATTTGATCGCAAGTTCGGACATCGTCTTCACCAAGGCCGGGTATTCCACTCTGGCGACAGCGTTTTCTCACGACAAGCCGGTGCTCTCCTGCTCGCGGCCGGATTTCAGCGAGTTCACGGTGATGCGGGAATACATGGAACAGAAGCAGATTGGATCTATCATGGGCTCGGATAAATTCTTTGCCTGCGACTGGGGAGAAGATCTCCGAAAAGTGCAGAAATTATCCGTTTCAGGCAAAGTGCCGTTCAACGGTGAGGAGGAAGTTCTTAAAACCATTGATCGCATGTTGCCACAATAATTTTTTATGAAACCCGACATCACACTCATCATCACCAACTGGAATGGCCGAGAACTATTAAGGGAATGCCTCCCCTCCGTTCTGGCTGCGGTTGAACACGACACCGCCCATTCCTATGAAGTGATGGTCATTGACGATTGCAGTGCTGATGACAGTCTGGACATTCTCGCAAAAGAATTCCCCGAAGTGCGTCGGGAAAAAACGCCACGCAACCTGGGGTTTCAGGGAGCGAATAATTATGCCGTCGAACTTTCTCAGTCTGCCATTGTGATGCCGATGAACAACGACGTCAAGCTGGATGAAAAAGCTCTTTTCCATCTGGCCCGGTATTTTGACGAAGGCGATGTGTTCTCGGTGAGCGGCAAGATTTTCGATTTTGATCAGACCACTTTTTTATACGGCAACCGGGGCGGATATTTCCGCAAAGGGCATTTTTACCTCTATGAAAAAAGCCCGGACGACGATAGCCAGACGCTGTTTGCCTGCGGCGGGGCCTTCATGGTGGATCGAAAACGTTATCTGGAACTGGGAGGATTCGATACTCTTTATCATCCTCTTTATTACGAAGAAATTGATTTGTCCTACCGGGCTTTGAAACGAGGGTGGCAGGTGGCTTACGAACCGAAGTCCATCGCTTATCACAAGGTTCAGTCCACCATCACCCGCCAGGAAAAACACCGACAAATCGGCTTGATCTCCGCCCGGAACAATTACCTGTTCGTCTGGAAAAATATTCTCGACCCTGAAATGACCAGGCAATTTTTAATTTTTATTCCGCTGTTTTTGCTTCGCGACCTGTTCCGGCTCAAATCCCGTTTCTGGATCGCCTTTTTCATGGCACTCAAACGATTGCCCGTGGCCTTGTCCGGCAGGAAGAAGGAGCACGCCTCGGTCCGCTTTTCCGATCGGGAGATTCTCGAACAGATCAACGTCAACCGCCCTGATCCAGGGACCCTCGATGAATAAAATCGCCATCGTGTGTAAGGCGTCCTTCTCTTGGGGCATGGGACATGTGTATCGGCAGGTTCGCCTGGGCAGGGTCTTAAGAAATCGAGGTTTGGACATCGAATTTTTCCTGTCGGATCATTCTCCTTCCCTCGAACTTTTGCAGAAAGAAAATTTCCTTTTCAAAATTATCGCCAATGAAGATAACCTGCCCGCGCAAATGGACCGCAATTTTGATCTGGTCATTCTGGATATTCAGGATACGAAGAAAGCATTTATCTCAGCTCTTCGCGAACGTTCACGTAAGGTCATGAGTTTTGAAGATCTTGGGGAAGGACGCAATTACGTGGACCTTCTGGTCGATTGCAATCTTGATCCCCAGAAGGCCAGAAAGGAAACGCAAAATTTAAAACCGGAAGTAAACACTCTTTTCGGTTTGTCCTACTCTGTTCTTACGGAAGAATTCAGGCAATATCACCAGCGAAAAAAAGTATTTACCCCGAATCTTGAATCCCTTCTGGTCACAATGGGCGGGACCGACCCAAATCATTTGACCCTGCAACTCGCGAAATGTTTTCTGCAAGCAAAGAAGGAAACCTCCATCACCTTTGTTGCGGGACCGGGATTCAAAGATACTCCTTCGCTCATTGAACTCGCGTCTTCAAGGATATCCTTTATGGTTCTCTGCCAGCCTGACAATATGGCAGAATTGTTGTTCAATCACCAGGCGGTCTGTTGCTCCGGCGGCGTCACCCTGCACGAAGCACTGGCTGTGGGCACACCCGCATTCGTGATCAGTCAGGTCGAACATCAGTTGGAAAAAACCCGGCCACTCGAAAAACTGGGCGCCGCCGTGGATCTTGGTCTGGCAAAGGATTTCGACCCAAAAAAAATTTCACAGATCTGGAATAGAACCCAGGATCAATTGGAACGCATGAGCGTCAAAGGCAAGGAACTGGTGGACGGCAAGGGAATTGTCCGGGTGGCCGATGAAATCTCTGCGTTGATCTCACACTGAAATTTTAAAAATCAGTATTCAACCAATTGAGTCACCTCTTTGACGACCTTGTTGATTTGGGTTTCTTTCAGACCGATTTCTTTCAGCCGTTCAGGATTTTCAATAATTTCATGGCACAGCACCAAGTTCATGTCCAATAATTGTTTCTTTTGCCGACTTTTGAGCGATGTCAGGCAAGTGATGGGGTGAATTTCCTCTCTTTCGATCTGCTGTTTCAAGCTGTTGCCTTCAGGATAATCCCAGCTCAACAATTTGAGACCCACGCAGGTCCCATACTTGACGGCATCGGAAGTGAATTTAGTGTTGGTGACCAACCAGAATTCATGGATGGATTCATCGGGGGAATTATTCTGCAGGTCAAGGGACCGGGCATGAACGTAAAGCGGCACTTTGACATCGCATTTGATCCCCTCGCGATTATGGTATTTGCATTCCACCAGGCGGCGAAGCCTGCCCTTTTTAGCCACCACGTCCACCTCATGGGTGACGCAGGCTCCTTCAAGGATGACCCCCACCTCGGTTTGATAACCCTGCTTTTCGAGTAGCGCCCCGATAAATTTCTCGAAGGGATAACCACTCGGTCCCAGACTCATCACGGCCCGTTTCAAACTGTAGCGGGCGGCCAGGTGCCGCGCTTCCTTGCGCAACAACTGAAACGCCATCTGATGCAGTTTCCGGCTTGTGACGCCATGACTGGCCTTCTTGCGCACCCGATCGATCACCCGTTGCACCAACTGCGGGGAAGCGCCGGTCATCCTGAGGGACCGCTCTAGTTTTTCAGTGGAAAATGCCTCTATTTCACCGGACGCCTTTTTGACGCGGATGGAGTCATTACCTGGATGCGGGGAGGAACCCATGTGAGGGAAGGTTATCCTTTAAAAAAAATGGAAACGATATGCCAAGCGAAAGATATGCCTGCGATGATGACGCCGATGATCAACAGGGAAAAATTCAACTTCAGCCGTTTGATCTCTTCCGGGGATTCCGGTTTTTCTTCTTTATCCATTGGATTATTTTTCTGCATCCAGAAAAAGCACCTTGTAGGCGGACACCGCCTTTTTCACTCCCTTGGTGATCGCACGCACGGAAAGAGTCGCTCCGGTGATGGAATTGATGTTGCGGAAATCCGAGTTGGCATCCATACCAAAAAACTGGCTCATGAAGGAAGGAAATCTCACCTCCCAGCCGCGCGGTTCCCGGTAAACCAGGATTTCCACATCCCGCACCGAACCGTCCACGTTGAGCACGGTCATGAAGGTGATGGGAAACGATTTTCCGATGATATGGTCGATCAGCATATAACCCATGGGCTTGCCGTCCTTTTTGCCCACATAAAAAGTGAACCGGTTTTCCGTGATTTCCACAAAGGATAATTTTCTGATGACGGTTTTCTGCTCCTCCGTGAGCCACTTGCGCTCTTTATCAATGGTATCGGCGCCCGGAAAGGCAATATCCAAAGCCTGTTTTTTGGTGAGATACACCTGCAGGTCAAATTTTTTCTCTTCTTCGGCGTAAGAATTTGCGGGGAAAAAGAAAACGGCCGCAAAAAACCCTGAGAGAATGAGAAGAAAAAATAGAAGCCCCTCATCCCTGTTCACGAAACTCCGCAGATATTTAGTCATAAGTATCTATTGCTGTTGGGTTAACCCTGTATTGGCGAGGACATGTTTTATCATAATAAAACGATTTTGTGCAGGAAAGAAAAAAATCCTGACGCTCTGAAACCTTTGGAGGAGGGATGTAACTTCAGAGCGCCAGGATATGAAGGCCATTCATGCCATCAGGAGGCATATCAATACATATATGCAATTCCCAGATTAGCTGTAGATGCTGATTTACCAACTTTACCAACGGCAAAATTGGCATTGTCAAAACGTTGATGTTTAAAATCGGCTTTGATGGCTACTGCGGGAATCGGCAAATAGGTGATGCCGCCCTGAAACACATTATAATTGACCCCGGCGGTCGGCGTCGTTCCTGATGGAACACTGTCCTGGGGACGGATACGCTCGAACATGAACCAAGTGACCACGTCATGCGAGGTGGGCAATCCCAGCAACTGAGGCACGTGAACGCCCGCCTGTACGTTCCAGCCAAAAATGTTATCGCCAACATCAGCCGTACATGTACCCGCTGTGATAACATTTTGAGCCGTACAATAGGCGTTTATCGCCGCGGCGTCATTGACATCGATGTTAGCGACCGAAGCGTTCATTTCGAACCATTGCTTGCGAAATTTCATGTCAGCCTCAAGAAGAGTAATGAGCCCGCCTTCTGGAATGAGGTCATGAGTGGTGTTACCTACGTAAAAGGAAAACCCCAATTGAAGCCCAGGGAACAACTTGGTCAACTCCAGACGCCCGGTGGCGGCAAAATCTTCAGCGGTGAGTTCATTGATTTGCTGACGGCCGCTTCGGATACCACTGGAGCCCCTGAACCGTCCGCCATCTCCACCGCTACCACCAGATCCCCCGCCCGTAGAGAAACCTGCAGGCCGGATAGACTGTACAGAATTGACCGCATAAAGCCGGTAATTCACGCCCTCTACTGGAGTTCCAAAAATACCGGCTCCGGCTCCCGACCAAGTGGTGGGAATGATATTTTTTTGGAAATCCGGACGCTCCACCGACCAGAAAAGATTGGGCTCATGAAATTCGTTTAATAACCCTATGGGTAAAATCATCACCCCCGCCCGGGCATTGAAGGTTTCGTCGATGAGAAAATCAAGGTAAGCCAGTTCGAATTCCAGCTCCTGCGCCGCGTGTTCGAAATCAATCTCGGCATTGAGGTGAATCCAATCCGCCAAAATGGCATGAACTCCAATGACGAACCTATGCTGATCTATTTCCGTGTTTCCGCCATTTTCATCCAATTTGTTGTTGTAATGCATTTCACCATAACCATGGACTTTGACGCGATCAGGTTCGCTGCCCGCCCCTTTTTTGAATTTAAAGCTTTCAATTTCATCCGCCATGAGATCCATTTGACGTTGCATAGCATCGAAATCCACCGCGAATGCCGGACTGCTCCATATAAGGACCATCCACGCCAGCAATCCTGTTAAAAAAGTTTTCTTCACCTTTTGCTCCTTTCAAAATTTAAACACAATAAAACCACACCCATTTCGTAAGTCGAGAATAATCGGCAATTAAACAAAAATTTAAAATTGAAAATGGTTCTCATTTATAAAAATAAGAACACTTTTTATCAGGTTATTGGTTTTTGTCAATTATTATTTTGATTTTTCTGCTCATTTGAGAATTTTTATCTAGCAAGGCCATCCTAAAAAACATACCTTTTATACGAATAAATCATATTATTTCAATTGGTTAAATAATATTTTAGCATACCCCTATCGTTCAACACCCTTTTCATAAAAACATTTACTAACTGAAATCGATTTTCAATTAAATATGGCTTGGTCCCTTAGCCACGTGGCTATTCAGACTTATAGCAATGGTTTTAAAGACAAGTATAAAATGGCGGAGGGGGCGCAACTCCCCCCCGCCCTCCATGTTTCCAGGATAATGAACTCTCTGGTTCCCCGGAAACCTGAAGATATTGAATTTGCTCACTTCTTTGTCGTCACTCAAATTCCTTCCTCTCCATCAAAACAAGATTTAAGAACCCAACAAGAAAATCGCCATTTCAAAATGCTTGTGCTATCAACCACATGCCTTGGTTTCTAATTGATATCCCTTAAGGTTCTCTATGAAAAAGTCGCAGACAATAACGGCGAATTGAACGGGGCTGATGGGTTTACGCACATACTCAAAGGCTCCTAGATTAACGACCTGCACAAACTCCTCAACGCTTCCCTTGGCGGACAAATAGAGCACCTTGGCATTGCAATCCCTTTTATTCTGACCTATAAAATGAAGGCCCGTCATATCAGCCAGCTCATCGTTGACAATGACCAAATCAAAATCCTCCCTCTGGATGCACTTTTTGGCTTCCTCACCGTGCGTGGTCATACGAACTTGATGGCCGAACCGATTCAACATCATCGCGATGGGCAAACGCTCCTTCTTGTTTCCATCGATCAACAATATATTTTTTGGTGATACGTTCATTTTTTAGCTCCAGGCGGAAATATCGGAAAGACATCTTTTGAAAGCCGAAACGCTACTGGACTGGCTCCGTCCAATAGGAATTTTATGCTTTTTGGCCACCCGGTTGGCGTCCTCCACCATGTGATGAGCAATCGCTCCCGTAAAAATGACGATGCCGTTAACCCCACTCAACCTCTGGGCCAAATTTGGAACCCGCTGACTGAACACCTTGACGCTGTACCCAAGGTCTTTGCCTTTTTGCTCATAATAATTTTTCAGGCGGTCCAACCCTCCAAGAATCGCGATACTCATACAACCTCCATATTTATTCATTGCCAACGGCAAGAAGAGTTTTAAATAGAGTGCCCTAGCCCTTATTAAGCTTTCTGAAAAAACCTTTTAAATTTATGATATTGAAACCTATTATCAATAAAAAAAGAAAAAAAAGCTGACTTCAGCTCAGCATAAAACTGGGGACAGGCTTTCAGGAATCAAGGCATCTAAAGCTTCTTCAAAGGTGCGCATTTTGAGCACTTCATTTGAGGGAGCCATTTGAACCGTCGCTCCTCCTCCACATTTTTTCATGCAGGCAACCCGGCAAACCTTAACCCCCTCCCACTCCATACCTTCCAACTCCAGGGCTATTTTTTCTGACGCCCACGCCCTGCAACCAGGCCCCGAACAAACCTTGATATTTTTGCATTTGGAAGAATTTCTCATCACAACCTCAATAAACTAGTTGATAACGAATCTCAAAATAATATAAGCGAACTGAACGCTTCTGTCAAATCTTTTTTGAATTTATCTACAAATAGTTTTTTACTTTTAAAATCAATGATTTATATAAAATATGAGTTCAAAATATTTTGCCCCGTCCCCGGTCTTTTTCAAATTTTTATTTTTTTGTTGATTAAATTTTCACAAAAATGATAATGGATATCAATTTAAATAGCTGTCTATCGCAATGTTTGATGAAATCGAAATATTAAAGAGTTTTCTGCGGGAAAGTAAATTGCGATTCACCCCCCAGCGTCAGACCATCCTAGAGGTTTTCCTGAGCCATGAGGGCCATGTGGAGGTGGAGGATTTGTTCCTGAATATCCAGAAAATTGACCCGTCAATTGGGATCGCTACGGTCTATAGGACGATGAACCTTTTGGTGGAGTGCGGGTTGGCCAGGGACAGTGTTCTTTTAAAGGGTCAACAATCTTTTGAAAAACTTTACCACCAGAGCCATCACGATCATCTGATTTGCACGCAATGCGAAAAAATCGTGGAATTTGAGCATCCGCTGATAGAAAAGTACCAGCTGGAGATTTGCCACACCTACGGATTTACTTTGAACCATCATAAAATGGAAATTTATGGCATTTGCCTCGATTGCCAAAAATAAAAAGGGGAAAGAGTTCTTTCGAACTCCCTCCCCTGCTTTGACCCTTTCGGTACACCACCCTGCCCAGCTATTATTTCGACAATGTGAATTCCGGCTGTTTTATTCGTGCATGTGTTCGGAGAGATAATTTTCGATGCCAACGTCCTTGATCCTCTGAAACTGGGTTTCCAACCAATCGCAACTCTCCTCGGTATCTTCCAGAATACCATCCAGAATTTCCTTACTGCCAAAGTCATTTTTACTGATGCAAAGCGCGATGTGCTTCTGCAATCGCGCGACATGTTTTGTTTCTATCTCATACTGGTTTTTTAATTGCTCCTCGCAGGTATCTCCAACCAGGATGGTATCGTACTTTGCCATATCGGGCGTACCATCCAGATACAGAATGCGTTCGATCATCAGGTCGGCGTGCTTCATCTCCCCCATCGACTCTTCTCGCGCATGGTGCGCTAATTTTTTATATCCCCAGTCAACCTGCATTTTGTAGTGAATATAATAAATATTGATGGCCGTCAGTTCCGCCATCAATACATCATTGAGAGCTTCTATGACCTGTTTGTCTCCCTGCATAACAACCTCCCCTATTAAGAACCATCATTAGTAATTTGCGGTAATCGGTTCAGCCGGGACCATCCTAGCAGGCCAAAAGTTCCATGCAAGCCTTTATTTTCCCGCTGGTTATAATTATGAGACCACGTATCAACTGGAATACTCGCCGACATACAGGGAAGCTCTCTCCTCCCTTCGGGAAGGCATAATATCAATGCGATTTGCGGTCCGGGAAATTTTGCGGAATATTAAACGAAAACTGTTATCAGTAAGAGGCAGGATTTTTTTTCGGAATTCAAACTCTGAAAAGTTGAAAATCACATTTTGATATCTGCATAGTCAAAACACGGTTTGCCCATCCAGGCGTGTCAGGATATCGGGGCCATTGTCGGTAATATGAATGGTGTGCTCAAACTGGGCCGAGTACGATCCGTCCTGTGTCACTGCCGTCCACTTATCCGGCAGGATGCGCAAGTCCGGCCCGCCCAGATTGATCATGGGTTCAATCGTGAACACCATGCCTTTGGTGATCTTGACGCCTTCACCGGGATTACCGAAGTGCAGGATTTGCGGTTCTTCATGAAAATTTTTACCGATCCCGTGACCGCAGAATTCGCGCACTATCGAATATCCTTTGGGTTCGACGAATTTCTGGATGGCATGGCCGATGTCTCCGGTTTTCCCGCCCAGACTAATGGCCTCTATCCCTTTTTGCAGGGCTTCTTTACACGTTTCCACCAGTTTGCCGGTTTTGGCCCTTGGGGACCCGACAAAAAATGTCCGGCTGGTGTCGCCATGATATTCCTTGAAATAGGTCGTGATGTCCAGATTCACGATGTCCCCGTTCCTCAGTTTGCGATCGGAAGGAATGCCGTGACAGATTTCCTCATTGACCGAAGAGCAGATGCTCTTGGGGAATCCTCTGTAATTCAAGGGTGACGGGATCGCCCCGTGCGCCACGATATAATCGTGGCAAATGGTGTTCAGCTCATCGGTCGTCACCCCCGGCTTCACATAAGGATCAATCATGATCAGAACTTCCGCCGCCATTCGGCAGGATTCACGCATGACCTCGACTTCTTCATCGGTTTTAATATTAATCATTGAAATACCCGAACTCCCTTATATACCTGTCGTTGTCCCGCCAGTGGCTTTTCACTTTCACGAAAAGGTTTAGATACACTTTGATGGCAAAACGTTTCTCAATTTCTTTGCGCGCCAGAGATCCCACTTTCTTGAGCATGGCGCCTTTTTCTCCGATCAATATTTTTTTTTGCGAGTCCTTCTCGGTATAGACCGTCGCGTCAATGACCAGAACGTCCGATTTACTTTCCTCGACCTTTTCCACCACCACCGCCACCGCGTAGGGAACTTCAAAATGCGTCTGGTGGATGATTTTTTCCCGGATGATCTCGGCGATCAAAAAATCCTCCGGGCAATCGGTGATCATGGTTTCGGGGAAATATTGCGGCCCTTCCGGTAAGTACTTAAGAATTAGAGGCGTAAGAAGGTCCAATCCGTCTCTTTTTAACGCTGAAATTGGAATGATTTCTTCAAATAAGGACCTCTTATGCATCGCACCCATCAACCCAAGAAGGTCCGCTTTGGGAACCAGGTCGATCTTGTTGAGGATAAGAATTTTTGCCGTGGTCACGTTTTGCATCGACTGCAGGACATATTCGTCTTCCGGACTGAACCCCCTGCTCGCGTCGATCAGAAACAAAATCAAATCGACATCATTGTAAGTGCTGAAACTGGCTTTGACCATAACCCGGTTCAGTTTTGTGTTCGACTCATGAATCCCCGGCGTGTCCACCAACACAATCTGGCCACCGGGAAGATGCACCACTCCGGTGATCTTGTTGCGGGTGGTTTGCGGTTTGGCAGACATCGCCGCTATTTTCCGGGCCACCAGACGGTTGAGCAGAGTGGATTTGCCTACATTGGGCTTGCCAATGAGGCTCGCGTACCCTGATTTAAAAGGAGCTTCAGCCTTCGACATGGTTATTCCCCGGCAATATTGTATAATTCGCGGACATGGGTTCTCAAATTTATTACGTAAAGGCTTAAGTTTATCATGAACTCCCTGGGTTTATACATTCACATTCCCTACTGCCTGCACAAATGCGGCTATTGCGATTTCAACTCCCACAAGATCAACACTGAAGAAATGGACTCCTACGTGAAAGCCCTGCTTAAGGAAATGGCGCATTACGCCCAGGGTCCGGCGGGAGACCGGCAAATCGCTACCATCTTCCTGGGCGGCGGCACCCCCACCACCCTGCCGGCTGACCAGCTCGAGGAAATTTTAAAGACCATCAGCGACCGCTTCAACGTGTCCGCGGATTGCGAAATCACCTCCGAGGCCAACCCGGCAACGGTTTCCCTCGAACCCCTGCAACGAATGCGAACTGCCGGTTATAACCGGATCAGCATTGGAGTGCAATCATTTCATGAGCCGGAACTGAAATTGCTGGACCGCATCCACAGCGAAGAAGAAATCCACATGACCGTGGAGAAGGCACGAGAAGCGGGGTTCGACAATCTATCGCTGGACTTGATGTTCGCTCTGCCCGGTCAGACGATGGCAAGCTGGGAAGACAATCTGGCGCAGGCTCTGGCAAAAGACCCTGAGCATCTTTCCACCTACAATCTGACCATCGAGCCTGAAACGGCTTTTCATACCCTTGAAGCCAAAGGCAAACTGACCCTGCCACCGGACGATTTTCAACTGGAGTTTTACAAAAAATCCATTCAAACCATTACAGAGGCAGGATATCAGCATTACGAAATATCCAATTTCTGCCAACCGGGAAAGGAATGCCGGCACAACCTGATTTACTGGCATAATGGCGACAGCCTGGGATTGGGCGCGGGGGCGTCATCCTTTCTCGACGGTTCGCGGTTCAAAAACTGCAACCTGCCGTCCCGCTACATTCGGGAAATTGAAACACAAGGAACTGCCGTCGAGTTTTCGGAACAACTCGAACCCAGCCAAGCGATGGGGGAAACCCTCATGCTGGGCCTCAGACTCCGCGAGGGGATGGCCATCAAACCGTTTGAGGAACGCTTTCAAACGTCCTTCCATAAAACATACGACCACACCATTTCCTCTCTTGCAGAAAAAAATCTCATCACGCTGGATAAAAACCGGATCGTCCTGTCGCCTGAAGGATTGTTTCTCGCGGATTCTGTGATCCTGGAATTTATGGTTTAAAAATTGGAGAAAAAATGAACGAACCTGAAACGGCTTTTAAAAAACTCGCCGCCATCGTCGACACCCTGATGAGCGAAAACGGCTGTCCGTGGGACAAGGTACAGACACACGACACGTTGAAACCTTATCTGGTGGAGGAAGTCTACGAAACACTGGAAGCCTTGGATGAGGGAAACCCCGACGATATAAAGGATGAATTGGGCGACCTGCTGTATCAGATCCTGTTCCACGCCAAGATCGCCGAGCAAAACAAGGAATTCGACATCAAGGACGTGGTCGAAGTCATCAGTGAAAAAATGGTACGGCGGCATCCGCACGTTTTTAAAGACGGGAAATTAGATACGCCCGATCAGGTGGTGGACCAATGGGAAGAGATCAAAAAAACCGAAAAAAATCATTCCAAAAGGGAATCGGTTCTGGACGGCGTTCCCAAACAACTGCCCGGACTCTTACGGGCGCAGAAACTGCAAAAAAAAGCCGCCAAGCACGGGTTCGACTGGGATAAAATCACTGCCGTGTTCGACAAACTGGACGAAGAAATCGCGGAATTCAAGGAAGCCGTTTTGTCCGGCAAAGATAACGACATCGAAGGCGAACTGGGGGACATCCTGTTTGTCCTGGTCAACATCGCCCGCCACAAAAAAATCGACGCCGAAGAAGCTTTGAGAGCCACCAACAATAAGTTCATCAAGCGCTTTAATCATATCGAACAGGAAGTCGCCAAAAAGGGCCAAACACTCAAAGAAACGCCGCTGGATGAACTGGAGCAATACTGGCAGGATGCGAAGAAGAATTTTTAAAAATTTATAACTAACGAGTCCAACTCGTAAACACAAATATCTTCTTCTATACTTAATAGGCTTTATTTCGTTATTTAAACTCTGATGCCGCTGGATCAAGTGAAAACTCTAAAACCATAAAGTCGTCATCTTCATCAATACCCGCTTTCTCAAACCGTGCATCACTGATAATTAATCCCTGCGATAACCATAGTTCAAATAAGTTTTTACCTTCACCATTGCCAGCCGCATGATCAATAAAATAACCTTTATCAATTTTACCGGCTAAAAAATCTTGAAAAAGTCGCGCAGAAAATTTGATTGTCACTTTTTTATCCCCTGATATTATTTCATTCCCTAAATACCATCCTCGCCCAGAAACCTTGTAAGCCCCTTGCTTTTGTAATGATCTTGCTTGATAACCTTCAAATCTAGGGGGTGGTAAGTTTTTAGCAATTGTTTCAAGTTTTGAGATACCTATTTCTAACCCATGTTTAATAATGTAAGAAACCTTCCATTCCAGCTTTGTTGGTAAAAGATGGAAACCGTTTGGACAGTAAGTGGAGAAAACACAAATAACATCAATATTATTTTTTTTAATAAAATGACGAATAATTTCTTCACCTGATTTGTATTGCCCAAGGTGATCTCGCTCACTTAAGTATCGCAAAATTCTAGAGCCACCATCCGCCAAAAAAATTACCCTCAAGACATCATCAGAAACATCCTTTAATTGCTCTCTTTTACTTTTGAGGGCTTTATAGACTGGGTTGTCCTCGATATCATATGCTAGCGGGGGTAATGTGGAAAAGAAATTAAACCCTTCTGCTTGTCTCTGCTCTTTTTTTTCGATACTTACATTTATGGTTTTATCTTGTATGGTGAGCTTAGTTTTGCTCTTCTCTTCATTTTCAATCCAGTTTTTAAGTTGTCCTTTCATATGGCTGGATAGTTTAAAATTCTCTGAAACATCATGTTCTCTTAATATATTTCCTTCTGAAGAAGATCTTTTTTCACCAAATGAAAAGAACAAATAATTTCCAGATTTATTGCTAATTTTATTGGCCTCCGCAGATATTTTTTGTGCAGCTCTTTGCATAAACTTATCGCCAGATAGTTTGCCATCTGAAACAGTTGTAACTTCGACATAAGCAGGTTTTTCAAAAAGATTTGGCGAGTAAGCTTCGGGAATACGAGAACTGTTGGGAATAGGTTTTTCTATTTCTATCTCTGCCACCTCTTTCATGCCGGCAAGTAAAGATAGCTCCATTTCAGCACCTAAAACTTGCTCCGGCTTTTTATCGTTTAATCGACCCAATAATTGATTTAAATTTTTCTCATCAGTAAGGGGCCGGATTTCATCAAGCATATGTCGAATTCGTCTTCGTGAAAAAATTGGCATTTTTTTATCCTAAATTATGAAAAGTACGCCGGCAAACTTGGAAAAGTAAAACTATTTTACTATAGCAACCGCTTTTCTAGTCCAACCAGCTAGTTGTTCCTCATCTTCTAAAATTTCTATCGGCACTTCGTAATAATTTTTAAGGGTCTGCCTGGGATTGGGTTGAAAGGGTTGCATGTCCCGTTCGAGGTAATTGGAAACGGTGATAGGGTTGGTTTTGAAATACACCCGGCCATCGGCGATGATGCCGAAGAAAATTCCTTCACAATAGAGGCCATGCCCACCGAACATGGCCTTACAATTCACCCGCTCGACAAGACGAAGCTGGTCCAGTACAAACTCCTTGAAGGTTTCTTTTTCCATAGCTGTCATCTGATATTTCTTAAAGGCTTTTTTACCGCAAAGGCGCAAAGGACGCAGAGGAGTACAGATGAGATACCCACCTCTTTCTTCCTTTTTCTGTGATGATCCCGGGTAGCAACCATCCCCTCGCCCAGCCAGTTACACTATGTGTGCTCGTCTTGAAGGGGCGGGGGATTTCCTCCTCTCCTCTCAGAGGAGAGGATTGAGGTGAGGAGGGATTTAGATTTTTCCTTTTAGTTTTCTTTGCGTCCTTTGCGTCTTTGCGGTGATAAGGAATTTATTATTTCCTATTTTCAGTCGCTATCACTGCGTTGATCTCCACCAAAATGAGATCGGGGTCCACGTTGTGCATGTGGGCGGTTTCCTGCACCTGCTCAAAGGCCTGCCCCGGACAGGAGAAACATCCTTCGCCATAGTGCTTTTCAAAGATGGATTTCGAGCCTGGATAAATCTTGATGAGGCTTCCCACCAGCGTGTCCGGCTGGCACATTTCGCCTTTGAAAATCTCTTTGCCGGAACTCTTTTTTTCTTCCGCAGGAGGAGCCGGTGGTGGTGTGGGCGCCTGCGGCTTTCCGGAGATGACAGCGTTCAACTTCTGCAAAAACTCCGCGCTGTCCACATCGTGTTTTTCGCAGGCTTTTTCTATGCTGACCAATTTGGCCAGAGTTTTCCGAGCGGTCGGGTTGGCGAGCGCAGTGAATCCGCTTTTCATGAACACCGGCATGGTCTGGGGAAACTGATCGAGAACCGCCCCAACCTTCATGTCCCCGGTGATTTCACTGGGCAGACCCTCGGCAACTTTAGCCGGAGAAAGGACAAAGTACAAATTGTAGAACATCAGGAAAATGGCCACTCCTGCTGAGACCGCGAACAGGATGAACAGCCCGTGAAAAATCCCCTCCCGCCAGGCCACACCGCTGGCATGCATGGCCATCATCCCCAATAGCCCGATATTCTGCAGGTAGAACTGGTATTTGACCCCCTCCGGCCAGGGAACCGGACGGGCATTGAACCGGGGAAGCACATGAAACGCCACGCCCGCAACAAACATCGTCATGAACCCCAAAAGGTTGAGATGAATGTGAACGAATCGTATCCTACCCGAAAGCGAAGGGTCGAAGGCCATCGCCATCCCCAGAATCGCACCAAGCAGGGCGTATATCAGACCGGCTTTAATAAATAGTCTAGGGTAGTTTTCCATAGTACCTTTCAGGTGGAGTATTTTCTTCCACGCCACTCAGTCTGTCGTTTGATCAGAACCTGAAACATGGAGTTGACCATGATGGCAGACATCATAAACGCCCCAAGGGGAAACAGAAACGCGTTTAACCGAGGCAACTGGAGTTCTTTACACAAGTGAATAGAAGCCGTCAAACTCATCAACAAACTCAAAAGAGCGAAACCTGTCCACAAGATACCGGTTCCCTGCCAAATATTCCAAAGCAAAACCAGATAAGGAGTGACGAGAAATCCCAGGACCCCGCAAATATGTCTCAGGGTACGAAGAATGGATTTTTTCATGGCGATGAAAATATTCTTTCGCCAGCCCGTCCAGATTTCCTTCAGGGAATGATACATGCGGATCGAAAAAATGGATTTGGCGTCTGCGGCCAGCAGTCGGCATCCTGCTCTTTTCGCGCGTTTGGCCAACATGACATCTTCAAGAACTTCGTGCTTCACTCCTTCGTGGCCTCCAATCTTCTCGTACGCCTCCCGTTTTACCATGATAAATGCGCCGAACCCCATCGCCGAGGTGTGATCGGTGCTGTTGATTTTTTTGAACCGGCTGAGCGCGGTGATGAAACCAAAGATCACCGGCTGAACCGCCCGTTCCCAGAACGATCCAAACTCCGCCGCGGGCATCAGCGTCAGCATGTCCAGGTCCCGGGCAAGCATGGCATGGGCGGCGGTGGTGAGAGCGAAGGGCTCAAACACCGGATCGGCATCGGTGAAAATCAGATAATCTCCCTTCGCCTGCTGAATCGCCTGATGCAAGGCAAAAGGTTTGCCCAGCCAATCGGAAGGCAAAACCCGGCCCTCAAGGGCCTGGAGGTTGGGAAATTCGCCGGCCAGGGACCGGAGGATTTCGCCGGTGCCATCGGTGGAATGGTCGTCCACTGCGATCACTTCAAAATGTGGATAATCCTGTTTTAAAAGAGAGGTCAGGCAGGCGCCAACATCGCGCTCCTCATTACGCGCCGGAACGCAAACGGAGATGAAAGGGGAATACGGCAAGGACCCCTTCACCGACCCGACCCGGACCAGATGAATAAGGTTCAGGGTCAGGTACACGACCACTCCGGCCGCCAAAATGAATTGCATCACTGTGAAAAGGATGATCAAGTTTCAGCCCATTTTAATATCCGGATTTCCCGCTAAAAGAATGCAAAATTCGGCACCCCATACCCACTCTACATTAAAAAACAATAAATAAACCAGGAGGGAGGTAAAAACAACATTTTCGCTGAAAATGATTGAATTGATTGGATCGGCGGGTATAATTTCTATAAATTTTCAGTGTAATTAGAGTATAATTAACCTGAAATCAAAATCTAGCAGCCATCCTGATTTATTTTTAACAATTTTAATTATTTCTCCCTGGCAACCTAATTTTCCAAATACCCACCATGCATCAAATGATTAAAAAGCTCTCTCTAATAATCTTCCTGATATTACCCTGGACAATACTTTTTCAGGCATACAATGCCGAAGCTTTGTGCATCAGCAATAAAAAAGCCAACCTGAGGCAGGGTCCGGGAACGCATTTTGAAAAACTTTGGCAGGTTTTCAAGTACATGCCCTTCAAGGAATTGAATATAAAAGGCGACTGGTTCCGGGTGAAGGATTTAGACGGCGATATCTACTGGGTCCACAGAAAACTGGTCACCAAAAAATACAAATGCGCAGTCGTTAAAGACAACAAGACCAATTTGAGAAAAGGACCCGGAACCAAATTCGACCTGATTGCCTGGAGCCCCGTAGACAAATATTTTTCCCTGAAGGTTCTGCAAATCAAGGGAAAATGGGTCCGGGTCGAAGATGGCGTCGGAGATAAAGGCTGGGTTTCCCGCTCACTCATTTGGATCCAATAATTCCCCTTCTTAAACCATAAATAATGTTCCGATAAAATTTTCAAATTTTCATTCACATTTAAAAATATCAGGTAATTTCCACTGGCCTGGTAACTGCTTTAGCATTCACACAACTCGCAAATGAACAAATAATATAAAATAATATGGGTGAATTTGCGTACCCACCTTTCCATAACCTTGCAACCTAAAAATACCCACGGTTCTTAGTTTATCCACCATGAAACCAAAACCACTCACTGCCAGTCCCCCCCCCCCCAAAAAAAAATCAATAATACAAAATCATACAGCCTGAGCGGGTACGCTTTTAAAACATTCTGTGATTTCTATTCCATATTGGGCAATTTGAGTTAAACACCTTGAATTATTGTCAGTAATACCTTATTTCACCCCTAATCATTTTTTGGCCTAAATATTGCAATTTTTTAGGGCATTCTAAACATTAAAGAGTCGGTCAAAATGAAAGCCCAGATTTCTCAATGTTTTGGTGTGGATATTTGGAATAGAACCCTCCGTTTTTCCGCATTACATATTTTTACAATTTCCCTGTTATTCAGTGTTTCTCCATCCAGCCTTTACGCTCTTCCTCAGGAGGGCCAGGTACAGGCAGGTTCGGCAAGCATCGACCAGGTTTCTAACACAAGAACCAACATTCTTCAAACGTCGGACAAAGCAATCATTGATTGGCGGTCATTCAATATTGATAATAACGAACTCGTCGATTTCCAATTGCCCTCATCAAGTTCTGTGACTCTTAACCGAGTAACCGGCGGGAAACAATCCAATATTTTTGGACGCTTAAGCTCCAACGGCCAACTCATGTTGATAAATCCCAATGGCATCCTTTTTGGGAATGGAGCCCAAATTGACGTGCATGGATTGTTAGCGACAACGACCGACATTAGAAATGAAGATTTCATGTCAGGAAATTATAACTTCAACATTGCACCCAGCTCATCCGGTGTCGTGGTCAATCGTGGCACAATAACCGCGGCTCAAGGAGGGCTGGTTGCCTTGGTGGCTCCTGGTGTGGAAAACTCAGGAGTCATCCAGGCCAAGCTGGGAATAGTCACCTTGGCGGCAGGTAGAACTTTTACCCTGGATCTATATGGCGATGGCCTTATAAATCTTGCCGTGGACAGCAAGGTTCTGCAAAAAGTGACCGGATTAAATGGTAATAAACTAACATCATTGATTAACAATAACGGGAGTATTCAAGCTGATGGCGGAACAGTTTTGTTAAGCGTCAACGCGGCAAAGGATGTGGTGGAAAATGTCATCAACATGAGTGGAATCATTCAAGGCCGGTCAATGAAGGAAAAGACGGGCGAAATCACCCTCAATGGCGGCAGTGAAGGGGTGGTGAATGTTTCTGGAACACTGGATGCTTCAGGAAGAAACGCTGGTGAAAAAGGCGGTAAAGTTCAGGTTCTTGGAAATAAAGTGGGCTTGTTTCAAAATGCAAACGTTGACGTTTCAGGAGACACAGGAGGCGGTACTGCCCTTATTGGTGGAGATTATCAAGGCAAAGGCAGCGTCAGGAATGCCAACCGGACATTTCTAAGTAAAGACTCCCGGATTCAGGCGGATGCTCTTACAAATGGCGATGGCGGTAAAGTGATCGTCTGGGCGGATGACAGAGCGAATGTTCAAGGATCTATCAGTGCCCGCGGCGGGCAAAATGGCGGCAATGGAGGGTTTGTCGAAACCTCCGGGAAAAACAGCTTGCAGGTGACCCAAACCCCGGATGTGAGTGCGCCAAAGGGTAAAGGAGGGGAATGGCTTCTGGACCCGACCAATATAGAAATCGTTGCGGGTAATGGTAAGACTGATAGCGATGACGACCCATTTTCTTCCTCCGACGATCTCACCAGGATAGGCGTTGACCTGATCAGGGACGCATTAAGGGGGGGGTCCAGTGTGACTCTCATAACCGGCGCAGAAGGATCTGGCGATGGCAACATCATTTTTAATGCAGCCTTAAATACTCAGGGTTCCGGAAACAACACACTCACATTAAACGCAATTAACGACATTATCATTAACGAATCCATTTCCGGCATGGTTCGAGGCCAGGACTTCTTTACCCTTAATCTAAATGCCGATACCGATTTAAACGGATCTGGCAAGGTGGATATCGATGCAGACATCACCTCTTATTTCCTGAATATTAAAGGAAATGATGTCGACATTAACGGCAGAGTCGTTGCTGATCAAAAGTTAAGTGTTGATTTGGTTAAATTCGGGTCCATCGGAGTAGGAGATGCCGATTGCGGAAGAGCCTGCGATATGACCCTCTCCAACAAGGATCTTGGAAATATTAGTACCGGCAATTTTTCCCTTGGCGGATCAAACGCCAAGGAAGGAATCTTTGTAGATAATGTCCAAGAGAGTGCCACCAAAAACATCACCAATATGTTTTTGAATAACCTGGCAGAGGGAGGTAGGATTACATTTGCTGGATCATCCTCAACTTTTCATACCCTCGAAGCGGTAGCGGATGGAGGAATAAACGTTCTGACAGATTTGACAACAACTGACCCCGGAAAACGCCTCGACCCTGGCTTGAATTTAAGAGTTACAGGCAACTCGAAGGGAAAGTTTTCAAACACCATTTCTATCGCAGATGGCATAAATCTTAAATCCAAAGGGTACATTCGCCTGGGAGCCACCAACGGTATTATCGCTTCAGGACCCGTCAAAATAATTGGACAGGATGGGATCATACTAAACTCAAATTTAACTTCCTACGGAGAAACAACTTTAGATAGTCAAAGAGGCCCTATATCACTTTTTAACCTGGATAGGAATGATCAACGACCCATATTCATCAACACCCTGAATAATCCTTTAAACATAACCACCAAAATGGGAATTAATTTGGCTGAAAACGCCTATTTTAATAGCGGCACCGCTACCACCACCCTCTCTGCAGCCGGTAGGACGGTTTTTCTCAATGACGGGCGAGGCCAGGATTTCAGTAGACAAAACGACCGTATTTTTTATTTTGGGCAATACCAAGGTGCTCCAAGTATTTCGCCCTATATTCTAGATAAAATCACAGCGGGCAACCTGGTCATCAATACAGAACAAATCTATTCCAACATTAATGCAGATCAAACTATTTTTAACGGTGTTACATCTAGAACTCCTAACAACAATTTCGGCCCTATAACTCTAAATGCTGATCATTTTATTGCCTTTTATGATGGTCCCTCGAACTTTAATACCGACTTAACCCTGAATGCAGGTAATTACATTCATGTAAGAAAAGACTTAACGGTTGATGGTAATTTGACCATCAATACCAACCTTACTGGATATAAAGAGACTCCATTCTACAATGGCTGGTTCGCAGTAGATCATGGAGCCAAGGTTGTTACCCGCAATAATCCGATCACGGCTACTGCAAATAGAGTTTATTTGGATGAAAATTCTCATTTTGATGCCGGGAACCGTCGTATCAATCTTTCAACAACAAAAGGTATTTTTGGTAAAGGGCTTAATGCCATTAACCCACCCGATACCTCATTGACCCACATCTCTACCACCGGCAGTTTGACAGACGCGGACTTAGAAAAGAATTTGGAAATTACAGCGGTCAATAGAAATCTCAATTCCACTTCCTCTTTCGGATTTGAAAAAACAAAAATCCATAATGAAACATCCAGCCCGTCAAATAACAATATTCAACGGGATGCAAACAGTAAAAAACCAGATGTCAGTGACAAAAAGCGCGATACAAGCAATAAAAAATCCGATCCAATAACATATCCCCAAAACCTGGATCTTTCCCAAAAGAAACCAGGCAAAAAACCCTTGACCGATCGCACAAGAGAGCAAACCGTTAAAAAAGTAAATGAAATTTTCTCTACAAGAACATTTAATACAGACAGGGTCCGGGCAAATGATATTTTTAAAATTGAAATGAGAAGTGGAGACCTAAACCAAGCTCCTAACTTTAAAAACAATAACAAAGACAAAGAACAAAAAGAGTAAATTTCCAATAACGTATTTCAATATTATCTTATTATTCATGCGCCTATTTATTCACCTGCATTCCGTAATTAACCCAACAACCCCACCACCCAAAAGTTAACAACCGAACACCAAGCCTACCCTCCAGGCCCTTTCATTAAGCTCATCTTTCTGTATGAAATTCTAAAAATCTGTCTGATTTGTCATAATTTTTCCGCAATTATCAAGCCGGGAAAAATATGGCCTTTGGATTTTCAATGGTTTTTATTTGGCATAAAGGTTGCTTAATTATTCTAAGCTTCCTTATCTATTTTGAAACGAGCAAAATCTCCCTATGTAATGGGTTTATCAGAGTTTACAACTCTAAAATTTAAATTGTGATCTTACTCACAATGCCTTGTTTTCCAATGGCTCAGAGAGTAACTTTACTTTAGAAATCTTCCAGCTGAGCGAAAAATTGAGGGTGCCTATGCAAAAGCCAATATTTAAAGCTCTATTTTCCGCTACTTTAGCAATTCTCATCTATTCTCATCCTGTGTTAGCGCCCAATGCGCAAGCCCAAAGTAGCGATAGTATTCCGGCGAGATTGGCAACGGACTATATCCATTCCGTCATTCTTGCCAGCCGGGAATTTTATTCCAATCAAATTGTCGGCCGCCTGTCCAAAGCAATCTCGCTGAAGGCATCTGAAAACTGGGAGGAGGAAAAAACACTCCCCCTTCCGGCTCAATTTCTGAAACTTTCGGCGAAGCACTCTAACGATCTTGGGATAGGGTTAAAAATCCGTCTGGTGAGTCTGACGCCGATCAATACCAAAAATCTTCCCCGAACGGACCTGGAAACCCTTGGATTACGTAACTTGAAAGAAGGATCAAATAAGCCCTTCACCTGGATTGTGAAAAGAGGCGGGCGTTGGAGCTTTCAAGCAGTGTACCCCGATATGGCTACTTCTAAATCCTGCGTCAACTGCCACAACGCCCACCCTAAATCGCCCAAAACGGATTTCAAACTGGGAGATATTTTGGGAGGAATTCTGATCAACGTACCTTTAGGAAATGTTCCTCTCGCGGAGAAAGGGATTTCTTCAGATAATGAAGTTTTCCAGGTTCCTCCCGCCATTGTTTCAGATTATGTGCATGCGGTGCTGGAATCGGATAGATATGTTTACTCCAAATATGTCGTGAAACGTATGCAATCCGAAAAAATCGTCGAGTCCAAAGAAAATTGGGAGGATGAAAATGCACTTCCATTACCTGCTCAGTATTTATTGAATACCAGTTTGTTGGCTCGAAAAAGTAAATCAGGATTGAACTTCCGATTGATCAGCCTCTGGCCCATCAACTTCAACAACAGCGCCGCCAACGAGTTTGAACGAAACAGCCTCGTTTCCGTCGCCGTCAATCCTCTTCGACCCTATATGGGAAAATTAAAGCGGGGACGGAAAACCTATTTTCAGGCGGTTTATCCTGACTTTGCGGTGAGCGAGTCCTGCGTGGAGTGCCATAACAACCACCCCAAAAGCCCCAAAAGGGATTTCCAGATGGATGACATGATGGGGGGAATGGTGGTTTCGTTTCCGCTCAGGAATTAAAAGATTTTATGTCAAGGCACAAAAAACAGCCATTATGGATCCCTTCTAAATCCCGGTCCATTGAACCCTTGGAACCCTTGAATAAAAATATGAGAGACTCCATGGAAAGCAATAACATCGCCCCGCCCCCTCCGGTTGAGGAAGGGCCAAGCTTTGCTTTCATGGATTTTTTCATCATTATCGCGTGTGTTGTGATCGGCGCGGCCATTTCTTTAGGCTATGTCATGTATTCGGGAATGATGAATGACCGGGTAAGAAAGATTGTTCAAAATGAAGCCGCGGTCCAACCCATAAAACTGGATTCCGAAACGATCAACGCTGCCCTGGCAAAGGTCATTTCCAAAGAACAGCTTGAAAAAATGCGCGGTGAGCCGGGCGCCGACGGTAAAGATGGAGAAGAGGGCTCCCCCGGTCCCGCTGGCCTCAAAGGAGAGCGAGGCCCCGCAGGCCCTCCCGGACCGCGCGGTCCAGCAGGTGAAAAGGTTGCCGCCAAAACCAATTCATCGGCCCTCAACGGGGTATCGGGATGGGAGATGCTGGAAAGCAGAAGTTTCAAGGTGGACCCTGGGCAAAAGAAAACCGTGTTGATGAGTTGCTCGCCAGGAAAGATCCTGCTGGGCGGCGGATACAATGCGGCCGGTTGCGGTGGATGCTCGGCCGAAACCAATTACCCCTCCAGCACCAACTCCTGGGAGACCACCCTTCTCAACCCCAGGAAATCAAAAGCCACTCATTTAAAAGTTTATGTGACCTGCGCCGAACCCACCCTCGATCGCTGAAGGCAATTTATACCTCCCCTCTTTTCATTTATTTATCCCATTTTATAAGCCTTCAATTGAAATTTTACTTCAAGAGAAGTCTTTTTTATATGGCCCAATCCCCGGTTTTTCATATAATAGGGACCGACAAATCAAATTAATTCCATCTGAAAACATACTCTCTATTTTTTGAAAGAGGGAAAAAGCCCTATGACAACCGCGACCATAACCGAACCATCCACAGCCACCCAAAAATTTATTGATTCGCCCCACAAGTTATTGATCGACGGCAAGCGCGTCGATGCGGCGAGTGGTGAAACCTTTGAAGTCCTCGACCCTTCCAACAATAATGTATTGCGCCAGGTCCCCAAAGGAAGCAACCAGGACATCGACCGGGCCGTCAAAGCTGCCCGCAGAGCCTTTGAAACAGGACCCTGGCCCAAAATAACGCCTTCCGAACGGGGGAAACTCATCTGGAAACTCGCCGACCTCATCGAGCAAAATGCCGAGGAATTCGCCCAGCTGGAAACTCTCGACAACGGCAAACCGCTCGCGGTCGCCCGCGCCGCAGACATTCCGCTGACCATCGATCATTTCCGATATTACGCCGGGCTCGCCACCAAGATTCATGGCGAAGCCATAGACATTTCGGTGCCCTACGCCCCAGGCAGTCAATTTTTCGACTTCGCATTGCGGGAACCCATGGGCGTCGTCGGACAGATCATTCCCTGGAATTTCCCCCTGCTGATGGCGGCGTGGAAACTGGGTGTGGCGCTTGCGGCGGGCAATTGCATGGTCCTTAAACCGGCGGAACAGACCCCTCTCTCCGTTTTGCGATTGGGCGACCTTTTTTCCGATGCCGGGTTTCCCGATGGCGTCGTGAACATCGTCACAGGGTTCGGCGACGCCGGAGCCGCTCTGGCCGAACATGAAAACGTAGATAAAGTCGCCTTCACCGGCAGTACGGAGGTCGGGCACGAAATCGTCAAGGCGTCAGCCGGAAACCTGAAACGCGTCTCGCTGGAGTTGGGCGGGAAATCCCCAAGCATCGTCTTTCCCGACGCGGATCTGGAAATGGCCGCGAGCGGGGTCTCCGGTGCCATCTTCTTCAACCAGGGCCAATGCTGCTGCGCGGGGTCGAGACTGCTGGTGCACAAAAAAGTCTACCAGGAACTGGTGGAACGAGTGGCCGATCAGGCTAAAAAAATCAAACTGGCCCCTGGGATGCATTCCGACGCGGACATGGGCCCTCTGGTATCCACCGAGCAACAAAACCGGGTGTTGAATTACATTCGGGCGGGGATGTCCGAAGGGGCGCAAACTTTGATAGGGGGAAATATTCCGGAGGGTGACATGAACGGCGGGTGTTTTGTCGAGCCTACGGTGTTTGGAAACATCACCCAGGAAATGACAATCGTGCAGGAGGAAATATTCGGCCCCGTGGTCGTCGCGTCCCCGTTCGATGATATTGAAGAGGTCATCGCCAAAGGCAACGACACGGAGTACGGACTAGCGGCGAGCGTGTGGACCAATGACATCAACAAAGCTCATAAAGTCGCCCGTGGATTGAAAGCGGGGACGGTCTGGGTCAACTGCCATAATATTTTCGATGCCGCCGCGCCGTTTGGAGGATACAAAAAAAGCGGCTATGGCCGGGAAATGGGCGTCCACGCGATGGAGTCTTACACTCAGGTAAAAAACGTCATCATCCAGATTCACTGAGAAAATTTGGTCTAAAGATAGATTGTTATATTTTAGCCAACGCCGATTTTAATTTTTTCGCGGCCTCTTCATAGGCATATTTTTCTCCATCTGCAAACTCTACTTTATACGGTCGCAGACAGAACACCACGGCTTTAGCCGTGGATGAATGAGTCCGTAGGCGGTATTGTTGTATGCATGGAAGTTCGGATATCAGCACACAGCGTTTACCGTTTGCAATATCATGTAATTTGGGTATGTAA